>NZ_CAJTSC010000004.1:11480-56335 GCF_910578895.1 uncultured Bacteroides sp. | reverse complement strand
CCGCCCCGGTAATTCTCATCGTAGGATTGCTGGCGGCGTACTACCTTATGTCCGCAGTTGCGACAGGTATACGTGACATCTTCCGTCCGTACTCCGTTACGGCGCGAAACCAGTTTGCTGCCGCTTCGTTGCAGCTTGTGCTGCCCGCAATTGGGGCATTTGGTGGCTGCGCGCATGGCAAGGATAACGGTGAACAAGCCTATCCCGATGATGCCGAAGCATAATAGGAAGATTCCGGTTGCGGAAAGGTCTTCCTCTTCTTCAGTATCATTTTCCATGCTTCCGTCAAGGCGGGCACATACGGCACGTATACCGGCTGTCATACCTGCATCCCAGTTGCCGTCTTTCAGATAAGGAATCATATCCCGCGTCTGAATACGTTTGCAGATGGCATCGGGCAGGTCTCCTTCCAATCCGTATCCGGTATAGAACTGGATGCAACGCTGGTCGGTCACCAGCAGGATGACCAAGCCGTTGTTCTTCTCTTTCTTGCCTACTCCCCATTCGTTGAGCAATCGGTGCGCGAAGTCGAAGCAGTCTTCGCTGCCGATGGAAGGAACGGCGGCTACTACGGTTTCGATTCCGGTCTGCTGCTCCAGTGCATACAGCATACGGTCCATTTCATCGCATGCAGGGGCGGAAAGGATGCCGGCAGGGTTGCAGACATAACGTGTCTTATCCTGAAGATGTACCTTAGGGATATTCTTGACTGTATAAATCTCTTGTGCCTGTAAGGAAACCAGCATGCACATGAAGAACATTATGGAGATAAATCGTTTCATCTTAATTGTATTTATAGGAACGAAGATAGGAAAAGCGGCGTCACTGGATGTATTTTCCTACGAATTTCTTTACATGTTCCGTATATTTTTGCGGATAATCCTTGTAGGACATGGCATGTTCGGAACCCGGGACAAGCCACAACTCTTTCGGTTCAGGTTTGGCTGCGTAAAGAGGATGAACCATCCATGTAGGCACATAAGAATCTGCATCGCCATGTATAAAGAGCATGGGCAAGGAACACTTCTTTACCTGTTCCAAAGCGGAAGCTTCGCGGAAATCCCATCCATACTCCTGCTTGCAGAGCCAGCTCGCTACGTGCAGCAGCGGGAAGGCGGGCAAGCCGTATTGTACTTTCAGTTCGCCCCGGAATTCATCCCAGACGCTGGTATAACCGCAGTCTTCAACAAAGCATTTGATAAACGGTTGCCGGTGCGTGCCGTGCTCCACTTCACCGGAAACCATCATGGTGGTGGCAGCTCCCATGGATATGCCGTGTACTACCATTTCCGTGCCGCTGCTGCGTGCGCAGGTGCTGTCGCCTATATGGATTGTCTCATTGTTTCTGCCGAAAAGTTCATCGGCAGTTGCAGTCCATTGCAATACGTCAAGGCGGTCGAGCCATCCCATTTGCGCTTCGGCGCCATCGCTCGCACCATGGCCGTGAAGGTCGGGCAACAGGATGTTGTATTTCAGTTGCCGGTTGTACAGGTATCCGATGTGGAGCATACGGATGGCGTTGTCGGTATAGCCGTGCACAATGACTGCTGTTTTGCGGGTAGGCTCGGCGGCTGCGACATACAGGGCATGCAAGGTTTCGCCCCGGTCGTTCTCTATGTAGAAATCGCGCAATGCTCCTGCCGCCTGCAAGCTGTCTACCCACGGTTTTAGTTCGGGATATTGCCCGAACATGTACTCACAAGAGGTCCGGCTGTTGCGGGCGCGTGCGGCAAATTCGTCCGGTTTCAGCGCATGCCCCAGCATATAGTATCCGCCGCACACCAAGACGGTGCAAAGCGCAACAATGCCTATAAGTGAATATTTCAGTATCTTTTTCATGTTACTTATTCCAAATCTCCCATGCGGCAAAGGCTTGCAACAACAACATTTCGAGACCGTTCTTGGTGACAGCCCCTTGCGCCTTGCCTTTCTTCATGAAGAGTGTTTCGTTTGGATTATATAACAAATCATAGAGCAAATGGTTGGGTGTAAGTTGTTCGTACGGGATATTCGGGCAAAAATCCACTTTGGGGAACATGCCTACGGGAGTACAGTTTATGATGACCGTATATTCGGCCATAATCTCCGGAGTCAGCTCCTCGTATGTGAGGAAACTACTGTCTTTTTTGGTGCGTGATATGAAAACGCTTTCTATTCCCAAACTCTCCAAACCGCAATATACGGCTTTGGATGCGCCGCCTGTGCCCAGAATAAGCGCTTTCTTGTGGTGAGGTTGCAACAAGGGTTCGAGGGATTGCGTAAATCCGATAAAGTCCGAGTTGCAGCCTATCAACTTTACTTTGCCTTTGGGGAGACGCACAATCTTGATGACGTTGACCGCGCCTATCTTGGCGGTATCCTTGTCCAACTCGTCGAGGTAGGGGATGACCTGTTCTTTGTAAGGGCTGGTTACATTGAGTCCACAGAGATTGGGATTTTCTTCAATCACTTCCATAAAGTCTTCGATACGTGGAATCTCGAAGTTTACATATTCGGCGTCGATGTTCTCTGCTTTGAACTTCTCGTTGAAGTAGCCGATGGAGAACGAATGTTTCAGCGGATAACCGATTAAACCATATTTCTGCATATCCAATAATGTGTTAAAGGGGGAGTATTAGTGACTATTTCTTTGCAATATATAAAGTACATATTCCGAAAGTCAGCCGTTTGAAGCGTACCTCGCTGAATCCTGCCTTGCGGATAACACCTTGCATGATTTCACCCTGTGGAAAGGCACGGATGCTTTGAGGCAGGTAGGTATAGGCGCTGTTGTCTTTCGAAATACATTTGCCGAGCAGCGGAATGACGATTTTGGAATAGATGCCAAAGAGCTGCTTCATGGGGAAGCGATCCGGTGTGGATAGCTCCAGGATGACGAGATGCCCGCCGGGTACCAGTACGCGGCATATCTCGGAAAGCCCTTTATCCAATCCGTCGAAGTTGCGGATACCGAACGCCACGGTTACGGCATCAAAACTTCTATCGGCAAACGAGAGGGAGGTGCAGTCTTCACGGGCAAAGGAAATCTTGTCCGAGAGATGCGCCCGTTTTACTTTTTCGCGTCCCACATTCATCATGCCTTCGGATATATCGGTCCCGATTAGCGTGTCGGGTTGTAATTCGCGGCAGGCAAGTATGGCAAAGTCACCGGTTCCGGTAGCTACATCCATGATGCGCCGGGGATTGAAAGGGCGGAGCATGTCGATTGCTTTCTTACGCCAACTGCGGTCTATACCCATTGACAGGGTATGGTTCAACGTGTCGTAAGCCGGTGCGATGTTGTCGAACATCTCTTCGACCTGTTCACTCTTCTTACCCTCGCTGTCGTAAGGCTTGATGCTTTCTTGGGGATATTTCATTATACAAAGATTATAGAAGGAGCTATCGTTTTGTTTGGGAGTTAAAGGAGCTATCGGGAGTTGAAAGCCGGTACTTATACTTTATATTTCCGAAGTCCGGAATTTGCAGATTGGATTATTGGCTTTTTAATTCCTAAAGCCCGTTTACAGGCCGGTAACTCCCGATAACTCCTTTTTATTTCTTCTGAAGCTTACTTTAAGTATTCCGTTACGTTCTTTTCAATACGTTCGGCGATGCTGCTTGTATCTTCTTTAACGAACTTCTCTCCCGTGATATGTTCGTACAGTTCAATATAGCGTTCGCTGATAGAAGTTACGATCTCGTCTGTCATTTCGGGCACCTGCTGGCCTTCTTTACCTTGGAAGCCGTTGTCCATCAGCCATTCGCGTACGAACTCTTTGGAGAGTTGTTTTTGCGGCTCACCATTGGCAAACCGTTCTTCGTAGCCTTCGGAGTAGAAGTAGCGGCTGGAGTCCGGTGTATGGATTTCGTCCATCAGGTAGATAGTGCCGTTGTGCTTACCGAATTCGTACTTGGTATCCACAAGAATCAAACCGCGCTCCGCGGCTATCTCCGTACCGCGTTTGAAGAGTGCCATTGTATATTTCTCCAGAATGGCATATTCTTCGGGAGTAGCCAAGCCTTTGGCAAGAATTTCTTCTTTGGATATATCAGCATCGTGTTCGCCGATTTCAGCTTTCGTGGTCGGAGTGATGATAGGTTCCGGGAATTTCTGGTTCTCCTTCATTCCTTCGGGCAGCTTCACACCGCAGATTTCGCGGACACCGCTCTTATAGGCACGCCATGCACTGCCACAGAGATAGCCACGTACAATCATTTCCACCGGGAAACCTTCACACATTACACCTACCGTCACCATAGGGTCGGGAGTAGCCATTTTCCAGTTGGGACAGATGTCGGTGGTGGCATCGAGGAACTTGGCTGCAATCTGGTTCAGCATTTGTCCCTTGAAAGGAATACCTTTGGGCAATACTACGTCGAAGGCGGAGATACGGTCGGTGGCGACCATGACTAATTTCTCACCGTTGATGTTGTACACATCGCGAACCTTTCCGTGATAGACACTCTTTTGTCCGGGAAAGTTGAAGTCTGTTGCTGTTAATGCTTTCATATTATAGTTTTTTTAGTTACGGGCTACAAGCCATAATGGATTGTGCCCATATTGTTTATTTTTAATGAATTTATCAAGCTACAAATCGTTTTGTGATTTCCGTTCGGTACATTTGCACTATTGGGATATTCCTCAAAAGTTATATGTTTTTGAACTTTAAGAATTGCGGGCTGCAAATGGTTATTGCTTATTGTTTCTCCCCTGTGTTTTTTGTCGCTCTGCCGCTCGTCGCTTTTGCAGATTCCTCAAACTTCTCGTAGGCTTCCACAATCCGAGTGACCAATTTGTGGCGTACAATATCTTTTTTGTTAAGTTCGATGAAGCTGATGCCTTTTACGTTTTTCAGGATACGGAGTGCCTGAACCAATCCGGAGGTTTGCGATTGCGGCAAGTCGATTTGCGTCATGTCACCCGTGACAATCATCTTGGTGTTCGTGCCCATACGGGTGAGGAACATCTTGATTTGCTGGGTAGTGGTGTTCTGTGCTTCGTCCAGAATGACAACGGCATCGTTCAGCGTGCGTCCGCGCATAAAGGCGAGCGGGGCAATTTGAATGATGTTCAGTTCCATATATTCTTTCAGTTTGGCGGCAGGTATCATGTCCTGCAACGCATCGTAGAGTGGTTGCAGGTACGGGTCTATCTTGTCCTTCATGTCGCCGGGCAGGAAGCCGAGTTTCTCTCCAGCTTCTACGGCGGGGCGGCTAAGTATGATTTTTTTGATTTCCTTGTTCTTCAATGCACGTACGGCGAGGGCGATAGCCGTATAAGTCTTACCGGAACCGGCAGGACCGATGGCAAACACCATGTCGTTTTTGGCAAAAGCCTCCACCAGTTTTAATTGGTTGTCACTACGTGGAATGATAGGTTTTCCCGTTACGCTGAACACGATGACGTTACCGGATTTTTCCGCGTGCGGAGCATTTCCTTTGATGATATCAATGATGACTTCCTCTTTCAGAGAATTATATTCGGCACAATACTTTTCGAGTTTGATGATGTTCTCTTCGAACGTACACATCTCCTCTTCGTCTCCCAGTACTTTGATGACGTTGCCGCGGGCAACGATGCGGAGTTTGGGATACAAAGCTTTTAGCAGTTGCATATTGGCGTTGTTTACGCCATAAAAGATTACCGGATCGATATCCTCCAGAACAATCAGTTTTTCTATCATTGATATGTTTTAAAGTTCAATTCTTTTTTTGGGGTAAAACGTTTGCAAATGTAGTGAAACGTTTGAATACTTGGACGGTTCTGTGTGTTATTTTTTGTGCAGAGGCATCGTCTATGAAAGAGTTATGGTACAGGATGATATAACGGCATTGCTTTTCTTTACTCAAAGTAGAGCACCGTTCCTCCATCGGAAGCGGCATATTTTTGCAGTAATTCCTGTATCATGGTGGCAGCTTCCGCCAACCCGTTGCATCCGCTGTATCCGTTTACGATGGCAAGGATGTGGCGGGTCTCCAGTCCCATTTTTGTACGTTCGTTGTCACTGGTAGGAGTACCGATGCCGCCTGCGAGGTCGCGGTAGACAGGAAGTCCTTCGATGTTCAGTACGCCGCGTCCGATACCCTCGAAAGGTTCTTCCGCGCGTCCGATGCCAAGTTCGAGGTCGTTGCCCTGTATCTTGTCTGCATCGAACCCCCCGATGGAGTATCCGGTACGGAGTGAAACGAGGTTGATAAGGTCTACCAGCGTGTCAATCCGGTAAAGTTCCAGTCCCCGCATCAGGCGGCGGCGCAAGGCTTCCGCCGAGGGACGGTATCGACTGGGATCTTTTCCGCAACGTTTGTAGGCTTCGCGGGTGGCGGCAATGGCAGGTTGCAGTTTGATACTGTCGGCGGTTTCGGTGCTTCTTAGTTCTTGGGTGAAAGCGCTTATCTCGTCCCAAAGTCCTTGGCAGAATGGTGTGTTGACAACTTCGGCATAGACAGCAACTCCCCGGAAGGCGGGGCAATGTTGTTTGATTTCTTCGGAGAGTGTGATGTTATACATAAATAGGAGTCTTAAGCAGAAATAAAATTCTTGATATTATATGTAATGTAGCTTATTTAATAATTTAGGGGAATGAATGAATCTGTTTTATAATCAGTTATGAATGATGCTGGTCAACATTATTCCTGATAAGATTCTGCCGGAATGTATACCCAGTCGCCGGGCAGAAAAGAAATCTTCGTGTTGGGTGAAGGTGCAGATACCTGCTGTTTCCACTTGAGTGGAGAACAGTCCGAAGTCCAGTAATTGCAGGCGGTTGGCACCCAGAAGGTCAATGTGGTGCTTGTGGGTTTCGGCATTCCATTTGGAGATATGCTCCATTGGGAAGCCTTGTTGATGAAATGCTTCGTAAACCTCTTCGCCTACTTCGAAGGCAGGAAGCGAAATGCCGGGACCGATGACGGCTGCCACCTCTTTTCCTTCTGTGCCGTAGAGGGTGTGCATGCGTTTCAACGTACGCAAGACGATGCGGTTCACAGTACCGCGCCAGCCCGCATGGATGGCGGCGGCAATGCGGTGCTGCTTATCATATAATAATATAGGTATGCAGTCGGCGGTGGAGATGCAGAGACAGATGTCCGGTTCGCGGGTTATCAAGGCATCAATACCCTGTAACCTGGCATGGCGTTCTTCTTTGGATGCTTGCAGATACGTATCGTCTATAACGACAGATTCCGTGCCGTGAGTCTGGAACGGAATGACGAGTTCTTTAGGGCGTTGGGGCAGGATATTGCAAAGTATCTCTTGATTGAGACGGACGTGTCCGGTGTTATCTCCTGTGTAGGGCGTGCAGTTCAGTGAGTTGTATGCACCTGTACTGACACCGCCGTGGCGAGTGGTACTGAAGGCGATGGTACCGGTAGGAAAACTGGTGTAGCGAATAATAGGACTTGTACTCATGCCAAGTTAAAAGTATCTATTTATCTTCCCAGTCTTCCTCATACTCGAAGTCTTCCAGGTCTTCGATGTCGTCCTCGTCCACATATTCGTAGTTCAGGTCTTCATCCTCGCCTTCGTCTTTCAGTTCCTCTTTCAGGTGGCTCATGTCTTTGGCACGGTGGGTGATGCTTTCAATCTTACCCTCTATTTTGTTGCTCTCCTTGTTCAGCTCTTCCCACAAGATGTCTTTCAGAATGGAGACACCCATGCCGGAAATGGCGGAGATAAATACATGCGGAATGTTTTCGGGTAAGGTAGGTTCTATCTCGTCCATCAGTTCCTGATCCAACATATCGCATTTTGTGACGGCAAGCACCCGTTGCTTGTCTAACATCTCAGGATTGAAAGTACGCAATTCGTTGAGCAGGATTTCGTACTCTTTGCGGATGTCGTCACTGTCGGCGGGAATCATGAACAGCAGCAGTGAGTTACGTTCGATGTGGCGCAAGAAGCGAAGCCCCAAGCCTTTGCCCGCACTCGCACCTTCGATGATGCCGGGAATGTCCGCCATGACAAATGATTTGCCATCACGATAAGACACGATGCCCAGATTGGGTTCCAGTGTAGTGAAGGGATAATTGGCGATTTTCGGTTTTGCAGAGGATACAGCCGAGAGCAGTGTCGATTTACCTGCATTAGGGAAACCTACCAAACCGACATCTGCCAGTAATTTTAACTCCATGATGACCGTCATTTCCTGCATCGGTTCGCCCGGCTGCGCAAAACGGGGAGCCTGTCGGGTAGCGGTCTTGAAGTGCCAGTTTCCCAGCCCGCCGCGTCCGCCTTTCAGCAGAACGACTTCCTGTCCGTGTTCGGTTACGTCGCAGAGGTATTCGCCCGTCTCGGCATTGTATACCACAGTACCGCAGGGCACTTCAATGACTTTGTCTTCGCCGTCCTTGCCGAAACTGCGGTTCTTTGAACCCGATTCTCCATGACCTGCCATAATGTGGCGGTCGTAACGAAGATGCAATAATGTCCAGTAGTTACGGTTGCCACGAAGAATCACATGGCCGCCTCGTCCTCCGTCGCCTCCGTCGGGACCACCGTTAGGTATGTATTTCTCACGCCGCATGTGTGTGGAGCCTCGACCGCCCTTACCGGAGCGGCAATAGATTTTTACGTAGTCGACAAAATTTGATTCGGCCATATTCTTCGTTTGTTATTATTTAAGTACCAATGATTAATATCTTATACAATCAGTCAATCTTTTGCAACTTATTTTGCAGCGTCAATCGCTTTGCAAACATCTGCTGTGATAGTATCCAGTTCGCCTATCCCTTTGATGTGTGCATACAACTTTTCGTTCTTGTACCAGTCAATCAGCGGAGCTGTTTGCGAATGGTATACAGTGAGACGTTTCTTGATAGTCTCTTCGTTGTCATCGGCACGGCCTGACTCCTGTCCGCGTTTGATAAGGCGTTTCATCAGTTCGTCTTCGGGTACGTCAAGATCCAACATGACGTTTACGCTTTGTCCGCGTTCGGCAAGCATATTCTTCAATGCTTCCGCCTGTGCAATAGTACGGGGAAAACCGTCGAAGATAACACCTTTGCTCTCCTTGAAACTATCCAGCGTACTTGCCAGAATATCTATAATAAGTTCGTCCGGCAACAGTTGTCCCTGGTCGATATAACCTTTGGCTGTCTTGCCCAATTCGGTACCGTTCTTGATTTCCGCACGGAGCACATCTCCGGTAGAAATGTGATTGATGCCATACTTCTCTACAATTCTCTCACTTTGTGTTCCCTTGCCTGAACCGGGAGCACCGAAAATTACAATGTTCAACATGCTTTTTGAGTTGATTATTATTATATGTGGTTTTATTTTTTGATAGGTGATTATTCTACTACGGTATAAATGTCGGGGTAATTGCGTCCGAATCCGTCGTAATCCAAACCGTAACCCACGATAAAGTCGTTGGGGATGTTCATCGCTACGTATTCGATGTCCAAATCCACTTTCAGTTTTTCAGGTTTTACCAGCAGCGAGGCAATGTGGATTTCTTGCGGACCACGTGTGCCGAGAGTCTCCAACAGACGCTGCATGGTAAGACCGGTGTCTACGATGTCTTCCACGATGACGATAGTACGTCCGGCAATATCTTCGTTGATTCCGATGACTTCTTTGATAACCCCTGTTGAAGATACTCCTTGATAGGAGGCAAGTTTTACGAAAGAAATTTCGCAAGGAATGGTGATGCGCTTCATCAAATCGGAAGTAAACATGAACGACCCGTTCAAGACACTGAGGAAAAGCGGATTCTTACCTGCCAGGTCACGGTTGATTTCGTTCGCTACACGGGTTACTTCTTTCAATATGTCCTGTTCCTTAATGGAAACGGTGAACGTTTTGTCTTTTATCTGTATGGTATCCATAATTGGGAGTTTTTAAAGTCGGCACAAAAGTAGTGATTTTATTCAGAAGCGAAAAGATTTGTTTCGGTATATTCTCAATGGATAATGAATTAATTCTATATCGTATGACGTGCTTTAAGAGAACGGAATTTAAGAGTGTAATTTTATAGAATGAACATACATCAAGGCTTTAGAACGTTATAATGTAATATGGGCAACAAAAAATGTAACATACGTTTAAGGCGATATGATGGAAAAAAGGTTTCTTTGCAAAAGAAAGATTGTTGTTATAATTACACTTAAATAAAAGACTATGAACACAAATTTGATAAAAAGTTTGATAGCTTGTCTGTTTTCGATTGTGCTTTCGGGAAATCTGTTTGCTCAAAATCCGATAATACAAACTTGGTATACCTGCGATCCGGCACCTATGGTGTATAATGATACCGTGTTTCTTTTCGTAGACCACGATGAAGACGATGCGCAATATTTCAAAATGAAGGATTGGCAGTTGTATAGCACTACCGATATGGTAAATTGGACTTATCGTGGCACTCCCATCTCCACCGCTACTTTCGGTTGGGCCAAGCAGGGTGATAACGCTTGGGCTTCGCAGGCCATTGAACGTAATGGTAAGTGGTATTGGTACATTTGTGCGGAAGATACTACTGTTCACCTGCATGGGATAGGGGTTGCTGTAGCCGATCGTCCCGAAGGACCTTATCACGATCCGTTGAAGCGTCCTCTTATTCCCGGTGATTGGGGATTCATAGACCCTTCGGTTTTTATTGACGATGACGGACAGGCGTATCTTTTTTGGGGAAACAACGGGTTGTGGTATGCCAAGTTGAATGAAGATATGATATCTTTGGGTAGCGATGTAATGCCCGTTGCCGGACTGAATCTTCCCGATTGCTTCGGTCCGCAAGTGATGAAGATGGACTATCAGGAAAACCGTCGCAAGATGAAAACCGGTTATGAAGAAGGTCCATGGGTATTTAAATATAAAGGGCTCTATTATATGGCTTATGCTGCAGGTGGTGTGCCCGAACACATGGCTTATTCTACTGCTGAAAATATTCACGGTCCTTGGAAATATCAAGGTCGCATCATGGATGAGGCACAAGGTAGTTTTACCATTCATGGCGGTAATATTGAGTATCACGGTCGTCATTTCATGTTTTATCATAACGGAGCTCTACCCAATGGAGGAGGTTTCCGCCGTTCCTCTTGTGTAGAGGAGTTTTCGATGGGAGCTGACGGGAAAATACCTTTCATCCCTTTTACCCGGGAAGGTGTGCGCAAGCCTGTACGCAATCTTAATCCTTATCAACGTGTAGAGATGGAAACTATGGCTTCCAACTATGGATTGAAAACCGACCGCCTGATGGGCGATAAGCACTACATCACTTCCGTACATAACGGAGACTGGTTAAAAGTTCGTTCTGTAGATTTCGGTAACAGGGGAGCTTCCGGCTTTCGGGTTACAACGCTGAACATTTGTCAGGATGGAGAAGTGGCTGTCTTTTTAGACAATATGGGTAACAAGCCTTTGGTGACTCTTCCTGTCACGAAAGAAAACGATACCATGAATACTTTTCAGGCTGAAGTACAAAAAGTAGTCAAGGGAGTACACGATGTATATTTCTTATTTCGCGGTAATGACGGTGAACTGTTTGATGTGGATTGTTGGCAATTTGAAGAATGAGAACTGACAAAAAATAACAAATATTCGGATTATGAAAAGGTTATGTTTGTTGTTCTTGTTGATAGGGGCATATTGCTATGCCGGTGAAAAGAAATATACGGTTGATTCGCCCGATGGAAAGATACAATTTACGATTGTCCGGACGGATGCCGGTGGGTTGGCTTATCAACTGTCTGTGAATAGTAAACAAGTGATTGCTACTTCTGCATTGGGCTTTAAGGAGAAAAATGGAACTACCTTTCCTTCCCGCGCATGGAAAATGGAGAAGGTTACTCGTAGGAAAGTGGATGCTGTTTGGAAACCTTTGTGGGGAAAGCGTGCCGTAGTGCCTGATAAATACAATGAGATGAAGCTCTTTTGGGTGAATGAATCGGAATCATCGCATACAGTGGAGGTAGTGGCACGGGCTTATAATGACGGTGTGGCTTTTCGCTATGTGCTGCCTCAAGGTGCGGATACCGCATCGGAACTAACCGCTTTTCAGTTTGCAGGCGACTATACGGCATGGTATTATAATGGAGAAAGACATAATATCGGTCCGGAACGGCTGACTGAAACTTCTGGTGAGCGTTTACCCGTGATGACGGTGAAAGTTGCGGAAGATTTATACCTGGCTGTACATGAAGCTTCTTTGGATGAGGGGGAGCCTCTGAAACTGAAGTCGGAAAAAGGACAATGCTTGTTTACCGTTTCTGCCAAACCGCATGTGTTGCGTGCAGGATACCAGTCGGCGTGGCGTGTAGTGCTTTGCGGCAACCGACCTGGCGATTTAGTGGATTCTCATCTTGTGGAATTGCTGAATCCGGAGCCTTCCGGAGAATATGATTTTTCGTGGGTGAAACCGGGAGTTTCGCTATGGGATTGGCGTATGAACGGTGCTCGGTGGGAAGGGTTTGAATATACGATGTCCTACCCTTCTTGGGAGAGAGCAGTTGATTTTGCCGCAGAGCAGGGGTTTGCTTATCTGGTTCTTGATGCCAATTGGTATGGACCCGAGTTTGAACAGGGTTCGGACCCCGTTAAGGGAGATAAGGCACGGGATGTGCGAAGGTTGATTCAATATGGAAAGCAGAAAGGAGTGGGCATCTGGTTGTATCTGAACGATGTGGGAGGACGCAATTATCCGT
Source organism: uncultured Bacteroides sp. (assembly GCF_910578895.1). Lineage (GTDB taxonomy): Bacteria > Bacteroidota > Bacteroidia > Bacteroidales > Bacteroidaceae > Bacteroides. The sequence continues at coordinate 43,714 of NZ_CAJTSC010000004.1, read as the reverse complement.
TGGAAGAGACTTTGAAGCAATATGAAGTGTGGGGAGCTGCTGGAGTAAAGTATGGTTTCATGGCCGGAACTCCTGAAGAGAAGAATAGCAGGACAAAGAGTATAACGGAAATGTGTGCACGGCATAGGCTGTTGGTAGATTTTCATGATTATCCGGTGCATCCTTATGGACAGATGCGGACATGGCCCAATGCTGTGACACGTGAATATTGCAAGGCACAACTGGACGGACACGAGATTTTCTATCCAAAAACTTTCGTTACTTCGGTATTTGTAAATATGATAGCTGGTCCGATTGATATGAACAACGGCATGTTTGATCTTCGGCAAGGAAGGACGACACGTGCGGACAATAATCAGGAAGTGCCTTCAACGGTGGTGTCGGAAGCTGCAAGGACATTGATTACTTTCTCCGGGGCGACGATTATTCCGGATATTCCTGAATATTATCGTAAATATCCTGCCTTACTCCGCTTTTTGTCCGCACAGAAGATGCCTTGGTTGGAAAGTAAGACTTTGGATGGCGAAATAGGGGAATATATCGTAATGATGCGCCAAGCGGAAGATGGAGTATTCTTGATAGGAGCGGCAACCAATGAAGAGGGCAGAATTTTGCACGTGCCGCTTTCTTTTTTAAGTAAAGGGAACTATGTGGCTGAAATCGTGGAAGATGGAGAGGACGCCCATTATTTACGTAACAGGGAAACACTAAAGGTCTCGAAGAGAAAAATAACCCGGAATGAAGTACTGAATATAAAGTTGGCACCGGGTGGCGGAGCTTGTATTCGTATTGAAAAAGAAACTGAAAAGTAAGAAGTACATTCCTGTTGTTTCCTGAGTAATTATTATTTTCGTACCTTTGCCTGTAACTTAAACGAACAAACAGCAATGATAAAGATATTTCCTACTATCCAGATAAAAGAGCTGGATGCCTATACGATGGAGAATGAACCGGTTTCTTCCATAGACCTTATGGAGCGTGCCTCGCAGGCATTGGTACAAGCGATATCCGAACGTTGGGATACGGAGACTCCCTTTACTGTATTTGCCGGACCCGGCAATAATGGCGGAGATGCGTTGGCGGTTTCGCGTTTGCTGGCAGGGCAGGGCTATCGGGTAGAGGTGTATCTCTTTAATACGAAAGGTGCTTTGTCTCCGGACTGTGAAGCGAATAAGGAGCGTTTGGCGGGAGTTGCCGGAATAGATTTCCATGAAATAACCACTCAGTTCGTACCACCGGTGCTGACAGCGGAACACGTTGTGGTAGACGGGCTGTTCGGTAGTGGATTGAACAAACCTTTGAACGGTGGTTTTGCTGCGGTAGTGAAGTACATTAACTCCTCTCCGGCTACGGTAGTCGCCATTGATGTGCCTTCCGGTTTGATGGGAGAGGATAATACCTACAATTCCTCGGTTAATATCGTTCGGGCAAATCTGACACTGAGCCTGCAACTGCCGAAACTGGCTTTTCTCTTTGCCGAAAACGAACCGTTTGTAGGCGAATGGCAACTGCTTGACATCGGTTTGAGCGAGGATGCCATTGATGAAAAAGAAACGGATTTCATGTTGGCGGAATACGAGGATGTGGTGCCCATGCTGAAACCGCGTGGCAAGTTTGCCCATAAAGGGAATTTCGGACGCGCTTTGTTGATAGCCGGTTCGCAGGGAATGGCAGGAGCGTCAGTACTTGCGGCACGTGCCTGCTTGCGTTCGGGTGTGGGATTGCTGACGGTCCATGTGCCTTTCTGCAATAATTTTATCATGCAGACTTCCGTGCCGGAAGCTATGACGGAGATAGATATGAGCGATGTGCGCTTCTCCTATGCCACTGAGACGGATGATTACCAAGCAGTGGGTATCGGTCCCGGATTGGGCAAGGCGGAAGATACCGAAACAGCTTTGTTGGAACAGATAAGTTCTTGCCAGACCCCGATGGTGGTAGATGCTGATGCGCTGAATTTGTTAGGGGAAAACCGTAACTACATCGGACGTTTGCCCAAAGGGAGTATTCTTACTCCACATCCCAAAGAGTTGGAACGTCTGGTCGGAAAATGCCAAAACTCCTACGAACGCCTGATGAAAGCTCGCGAACTGGCAAGGAGTGCCGGAGTGCATATTATACTGAAAGGAGCTTATTCCGCTGTTATTGCGCCTTCCGGTAAATGTTGGTTTAATACCACCGGAAATTCCGGAATGGCGACAGGCGGTAGCGGTGATGTGCTCACGGGCATCGTGTTGGCTTTGTTGGCGCAGGGCTATGATGCTGAGAGTGCCGCACGCATCGCTGTCTATGTTCACGGATTGGCAGGAGATATCGCCTGTAAGAAACAGGGGGTGATAGGTATGACGGCAGGAGATATTGCCGCTTGCCTGCCTATGGCATGGAAGATGCTGGTTGAGAAATAAAGTATGGCGGATAAATATAAAGTATAAGGTGCAATCTTATACTTTATATTTACATCCTATTCCTTATTTTTCATCCTCGTTGTGATGTGGAAGCATCCTTGCTTCAGTTCATATTTGATGTAACATTTATCCGCTTTCTTCAAATCACGCAAAACCTCGGACAATACTAATTTCAATGTATCCGGACTGACATCCTGTAACGGCCGTCCGTTTTCATCCTCTACTTTTTGAAAACGTTTCCAGCTGACATCGAACGTGGTACCGTAGAAGTGGGCGGAGTTCTCGGATGCGTTGATGTTACGGCGCCGCAGGCGTTTCACATCGTCTTTCGTGCGCAACACGGAAGTTACCGTAATCTTGTTTGGATTCAGACCTTTGGCGGTAAGAGAATCAAGGAAATTACATCCTATTCTGTCGAGCAGGGCAACTGCTCCCGGGATGAGGTAGGGGATGGAGTGTGTCAGCGAGTCGACCGCATACCAATCGTTCGTTGTGATGTATTGCAATCGCCCTTGCATTTTTTCCGCTTCCTTGCGCGATGCCAATGGGCGGATACCGATTGTTTGTGCCATTTTCAGGTGTTTGTCATTCAAATCGCCGAAAGAACGTTTATAGCTGACCACACCCCGTATGTTGCGCGGCTCATTCAGTTTAAGAGACATATCTTTCTTTTTGCATCCTGTCAGGCAGCAAGCCATTGCTATAGTTGCTGATAGAAACAGGGAGATAAAACGGTTTTTGCTATACATAATTAATTAGGGACCAGTGTAAATCAGTGTGAATGGTGGTGAAAACCGGTGCAAAGATAGTGCAATCCGGCAGAACAATCGGAAGAGTTGCGGCTTTTTTCCTCTCTTTTTGTACCTTTGCGCTTGAATTCAGGAAGTAAAAAAAGAAACGTGCAACGATATTTTATCTATTTAGCTTACGATGGCACAGCCTATCATGGCTGGCAGATACAGCCCAACGGCGCGAGTGTGCAGGAATGTTTGATGAAGGCGCTCTCTACTTTGCTTCGGCGCGAGGTGGAGGTGGTAGGCGCCGGACGTACCGATGCCGGTGTGCATGCTTCCCTAATGGTGGCACATTTTGACAGTGATACTCCGCTGGATGCGGATTTTATGGCAGACAAACTGAACCGTTTGCTCCCCCCGGATATTTCCGTTTACCGTCTGCGGGCTGTCCGCCCTGATGCCCATGCGCGTTTTGATGCTACGGCACGTACTTACAAGTACTATGTCACTACAGCCAAGAAACCTTTCGACCGGCAGTATCGTTGCCGCCTGTTCCAAGTTCCCGATTTCGAACGGATGAATGAGGCAGCACAGACCTTGTTCGAATATACGGATTTTACCAGTTTTAGCAAGTTGCATACCGATGTCAAAACCAACAACTGCAAGATAATGCACGCTGCTTGGACGCAGGTCGATGATGTGACTTGGGTATTTACCATTCAGGCGGACCGCTTCCTGAGGAATATGGTGCGTGCCGTGGTCGGCACGCTGCTTGAAGTGGGCAGAGGAAAACTCTCAGTCGAGGGGTTTCGCCGTGTCATCGAACAGAAAGACCGTTGCCGTGCAGGCACTTCCGTTCCCGGCAACGCATTGTTTCTGGTAGATGTCGCCTATCCCGAAGAACTGTTTGTTAATTATGAATTTTGAATGATGAATTCTGAATTGCCCTGCGGCGTCCGTGTGTAGGCTAATCAGGAAATCGGAAGTCGATGTTCATCATTCGAAAATTGCAAAATCCATAACTTATAATTCATAATTCATAACCCATAATTCAAAATTCAACATTCATAATTCATCATGTGGTTACTGCTTGCCTTTCTTTCCGCCGCTTTGCTGGGATTTTATGATGCCTTCAAGAAGCAGGCGCTCAAGGACAATGCCGTACTTCCGGTTTTGTTCCTGAATACTATATTTTCCAGTCTGGTATTTCTGCCGTTTATCCTGATGTCGTTCTTTGCTCCTTCGACATTGGGCGGTACGATGTTCGATGTCCCCGTGGTGGGATGGGATGTGCATAAGTTTGTTGTCATCAAGTCGTTCATCGTCCTCTCCTCATGGATATTCGGATACTTCGGGATGAAACACCTGCCGCTCACCATTGTGGGACCTATTAATGCCACACGTCCGGTCATGGTACTTGTGGGTGCCATGCTTGTATTCGGTGAACGGCTCAACCTTTACCAGTGGATAGGTGTGATGTTGGCAGTATTGTCGTTCTTTATGCTGAGCCGTTCCGGTAAGAAGGAAGGCATTGATTTCAAGCATAACAAATGGATATGGTTTATCGTGTTGGCGGCAGTGACGGGTGCTGTCAGCGGATTGTATGACAAGTATCTGATGAGGCAGTTGCCTCCTATGGTGGTGCAGTCGTGGTATAATATCTATCAGGTGTTTATCATGTGTCCCATTATCCTCTTGCTGTGGTATCCCAAGCGTAAGGAGAGCACCCCGTTCCGTTGGGACTGGACCATTATCGGCATTTCGCTTTTTCTCTGTGCGGCAGACTTTGTCTATTTTTACGCCTTGAGCTACGAAGACTCCATGATTTCCATTGTCTCTATGGTGCGGCGCGGCAGTGTGGTTGTATCTTTCTTGTTCGGTGCCCTTTTCTTCCGTGAAAAGAATTTGAAAAGTAAGGCGGCAGACCTCATTTTGGTACTGATTGGAATGTTCTTCTTGTACTTGGGAAGCCGATAGGATTGTAATATGCCATGGGGGCGCGGCTCTTTCATTTAGGGGGAGTCAGAGACGCTGAAGAAGTCAGAGTTGATACTCTTGCGTATGTATTCACAGAAGTATTGGCTTTTACCTTTTAAACTGACTTGCCGGCTGGTAATTCCTGTTAACTCCTGACGGAGCGAAGTGATAACTCCTGTAGTAAATGAAAAAGCCGTGCATGGGTATGATTGGATTGAAAATTTATTTGTACTTTTGTGATAGGTTAGTATCCAAACAATGCAATGATATGGTGAAGAAACTGGTTGTCTTTATATATGTGATAGGGATGTGTATAGGTTCTTTGTCGGCACAGTCGGCAAAGAGTTGTTTCACTCAGATGCCCGATTCCTTGAGTCCGTTGCTGACGGCTGTAAATCGTGCCGATTTTATCGACTTCTTGGAGAGCAATATGAAAGCGGAAGTAACCAACCGCTTTGGCGGCAAGTCTGAAATGACGGAACTTACGCCCGATTACATTCGTGTGCAGGTGACTCCCCAAAGCACCTGGCAGATGAAACTCCTGCCGGTGAACGACAGTATCCGGCTCATCTGCACCATATCTACCGTCTGTGCTCCCGTCTGCGACAGTCACATCAAATTCTATACTCACGATTGGAAAGAACTGCCGTCTGTGCCTTATTTATCGACATTGCCCGGTATGGACGACTTCATTGCGCCTGCCACCGATACGGTAAATGTGTATCGCTACCGGGATGCCCGTCTTCAGGCGGATATGCTTTTGATGCAAGCCGACCTTTCGGGTAAAGACGACACGTTGACCTTTACTTTTACTACTCCCGGCTACATGTCAAAAGAAGCGGCGGAAAAACTGAAACCGTTTCTCCGCCGTCCTGTAAGTTATATCTGGAAAGAAGGAAAGTTCATTCTTTCCGAATGAGTGTTTAATGTGTCTCTCTGCTTTTACTTTTATTCAAGTGCAAGGTTACGGTAAATAGGGGAGACTACTTTACTTTAATCTTGTCAAATCCCTCCCCGTATACCCCGATTACCTGGCTTTGCGATACAAAGGCGTTCGGGTCGATGTCTTTTATTAACCGGAAGATAATGGTCGATTCCCGTTTCTTGGCGAGGACAAACAGCATCTTTATCTCCTTCCCGGTGTAGAAACCGGAAGCGTTTATGACAGTTGCTCCCCGGTGCGGATATACATTGATGTGCCGTGCTATCTCCTCGTACTTTTCGCTGATGATAAAGAACTGCACTGATTGGCGGGCGCTGTTCACCACCTGGTCCAGTACGAAACTGCAAATGTACAAGGTGACGTAGCCGTATACCACTTTCTCCCAGTCTTTCAGTACAAAATAGCTGGATGAGATAATGATAAGGTCGCAAATCAGCATTACCCGTCCCAGTGTGATGTCCCTGTATTTGTTGATGATTGCCGCGATGATATCCGTCCCGCCCGTGCTTCCATTCGAGGAGAAAGCGATGCCGATGCCGCCACCGCAGAAGGAAGCGCCGATGACGCATGCCATGAAAGGCTGGTCTTGCAACAGCCGGATGTCTGCTGTCAGTTGCTGTATGATTGGCAGAAAGGAAGTCAGGGTGAAGACGGCAAAGATGGTTTTGATGCTGAATTTCCATCCCAAAATACGGATGGCAAGCAGTAGCAGCAGGAAATTGATGCCGAAGTAGACATACTGTACCGGCAGTCCGGATGCAAAATAAACCAATGAGGCGATACCCGGTACTCCCCCTGTAGTGATGTCGTTGGGGAGCAGGAATACGGTCCATCCGATGCCGTACATAATCATGCCTAAGGCAATCATCAGATAATCCCGCGTTTCGCGAAATATGTTCTGCCGGGAAAGAATGTTCATGTTCATTTGTAGTTTGCAGTTAAAATTCGTGCAAAGATAAGAAACTGTTTTGATTTTATTTCTGCTTCCTTCCGGGAATTGTTTGTAAGTTTTTTTTATGTTGAGGTGTGATGAGGCAATCCTCAATAAACAACAATCCACTCGGTCCAAGCAAGATAAGTTAGTTATTCAATTAATTAAAGGTAAAAAAACAGTTAATGATTACTCCTCGTCTCTTGTTATTCCGTCAGCCTGAACATTATGGGAATCGTAAACCAGTATCCCACCGCCTTGCCATCGAGCCTTGCCGGATTGAACCGTGGCAGCGCCTTGATGACCCGTAGCGCTTCCTTGTCGAGTTCCTCGTCTATTCCCCTCGTTACTTCGGCTGCACTGACTGTGCCGTCGGCTTCTATGAAAAACCGGATGATGACACGGCCTTGCAGGTCCTTGTCAATCGCTGTGGGCGGATACACCAAGTGTTGCGAAATCCATTCCATAAATTTCCCGTCTCCACCCGGAAACGTGGGGCGGACATCTACTACGGCTTCAACTGTTTCATCCTCTTTTCCGGAACCGGCTACTTTCCCTATTATGGGAACCGAGCTGATTTCTCCTACTGTTTTTTTTATGATGGTCGTAGTGGAGTCTTCGATGGCGGCGATGTCTCCTTCCAGTTCTTCAACCTTGCAATCTTCCGTCTCAAGGCTGTCGGTCGTTGTTATTGCTTCGTACAGAAGCCCGTCGTTCGGTTGGCGCGATGATGTGCCGCTGCAACTCGCCATGAGAATCATCCCTGCCGATATTCCGGCAAGCATTACGTTGTGTCCGGCGCGACGGCGCGTGCCGAGTTGCTGCTCCAGGTAACGTACCTCCGCTTCGCATTTGGGACACGTGCCAAAGCAGTCACCTTTGTAGCGGCATTCCGATGTGACAAACTCGATGCCGTTGGCTTCGGCAATCTGCCGACGTATCTTTTTCAAGATTCTGCAAGTCTGTTTTCCTTGTGCCATGGTCAGTATTTACGGATTTGATAGGTGAATAAGTCGAATCGGGTGAAGCCGAGCGCTTCGAGCATGGTGCGGCTTGCGGTGCGGTCGGCTTCGGTGTTGAAGTCCGGTATTAGTGGAAGGCGGATTAGGCAGTCGCTTTGCCGATGTTGTGCCGCTATCAGCCGCAGGTTGTCAAGGACGCGGCTGTTCTCTTGTCCGGTGTAGTTGCGGTAGATGTCGGGGTTCATGTCTTTGATATCGATAATCAGCGTGTTGGTCATCGAGAACAGGACTTCGACATTGGCGGTCGGCACGTTGAGCGATGTCTTCAGGTTGAGTTGCCATTCGGTGCCGCACAGTTCGCGGAATCGGCGGATGAATTGCGGGCGAAGGCATGGTTCGCCCCCTCCAAAGGTGATGCCGCCGCGGGTGGCGATGAAATAGAGTTCGTCGATGCGCGTCTCGTCATACAGTTCCTCCGGCGTATAGTCGCCGAACTGCCCTGCGTCGCCGAGTGACTGCGGGTTGAGACAGTACCGGCAACGGAGCGGACAGTCGTGGAAGGCGACGAGCGTAGTCACGCCATCGCCGTCTGTCGTAAGGCGGTGGCGGTCTATTCCTATTATCTTGACCCGTGTCTCTTCCATTATGCAGACTTTTTCGGATGTTCTTTGTAGATTTGTTTAGGACGAAAAGAGAGAGGGTAGTCTATTTGTTGGTTAATATGTTTTCCACATCATTTTTGAGAGCCGGAATATGTTTCATAATCAGGCTCCATAAAAATTCTGTAGTAACACTGTCATATCCGTGAATTACTCTGTTGCGAGTATTGATGATTGCTTTGGCATTAGGCAATTGAAATTCCGAATCGGCTTTTAGTATTCTGTTTATAGCCTCTCCCATAATTTCAATATTGCGTTCAACCGCTCTTTGCCGCAACATATCATGCTGAAACTCTTGAAATAGTTTAGGTCTGTCTGCAAAGAAACTTTCAATCTCATTGATAGCGTTGAGCACATCAATCAAATGTTTCTCGGTATATTCATCCATAGACTAATTGTTTGGTGTTGTCGATATTCTTCTTTAGAATAGGATTCCGAATGCCTTTTTCCTCCAATAGATCCACTTCTCTGCCTAATAAATCTTGCAAGGAAGATTTGAAATCAAAGTAGTTGTCGGCATAATTCATTAAATCTATTTTGCCAAAATCGACCACCATGTCTATATCGCTTGCGTCATTGAAACGATTGGTCAGAATGGATCCAAATACAAATAACTTATTCACCTTATACTTTTTGCATAAGTCAATAATCATTTGGATATTATTTTCGATGAGTTTCATTGCGTTAATCTCCTTCCATTGCAAAAATAATGATTTTTTTTGTTTTAGGCAACGCGTATAGTATAAAATAGAAAGGACACCTGACTTAATAGCTATCCTTTCAATTAATAGTATGTATGAGTCGGTTTACTTCTTAACGTAGTGATACTTCATGGAGAGTGTATGTATTTCTATCTTGTCATCGTTTACAGAGTAGACAAGACGATGTTCTGTGGTGGTTCTCCTTGACCATTTACCGGTCAATTTATATTTCAGTGGTTCTGGTTTTCCGATTCCGGTATAGATGTTCTGCAATGTCATTCAGCAAAACTGTAATCTTATTCAGAATTATCTTATTGCCACTCTGTGAGAAGTATAGGTATTCCTTTCGTGCTTGGTCAGATAATATTATTCTGTACATGATGCTCGCTTTAAAAAGTCTTCTATGCTTTCTCCATCTTTCTGTGCTATATAATTGCCATTCTTTATATCCTCCTCGCCTTGGCGTATAGTCTCCATCGTTGCAGGTGAGAACATTATATATTCGGTCTCTTTCAATGAATTGTATTCATCAAGGGAAATCATCACTACTCCTTTGCCATTGCCACGGTCGACGATTACAGTATCATAGTCATCAATCACTGAATCAATGTAGCCTTTAAGATTCGCTCTTAGATCGGTATAATTAGCTGTTCTCATAATTTCTTCTTCTGTTTACTACAAAGGTGTGTACTTATTTCCGTACTTGCAAGTTTGATTAGGTAATTATTGATATTCTTGAAGAGAAGCAGCAGATTTGTATCGGTGATAATAAGTAAAAAAGGTGCATCGTTATTACGATGCACCTTCTTTCTAAGAGCGGAAGACGGGGCTCAAACCCGCGACCCTCAGCTTGGAAGGCTAATGTCCTTTAATCCGTAGGATTAAAGGCAACCAACTGAGCTACTTCCGTTTATATCTTATTAGAAGAAGTCCTTTCAAGTTGCGGTTTACATGTTGGTTTACACGTAAACAAGATAGATTCAACAATAAATTAATAATCTCTTTGCAGCTTCAAACTGCACCACAAAGTTAGTCAATATTACGCTGTTATGCAATGATTCTTTCTTATAGTTTTGCTTTTGACTATCAGTTTTTTATCTATCTAATGATATAGTATATAATAGTATAGAGTAGCTTTTCTGCTAACTCAAAAAACATTCATATACTGTATTCCATTATATAATAGAATAGCGGTAGCTAAATCAGCAACGGGTATGTAAAGCCGTTTTTCTCAAAAATCTGTCTGCTGGAAATACGCTTCAATTACTTGGTATTCTCTGTAACTCTGAATAGAGTTGTATAACACATAGTTTATGGTTAATAGATATTTGTTCAGAACTGAAAAAGCCAACTTATCCGTAATTGGGTAGGTTGGCTTTTTGCGTATAGGTTTACGAAGAATACTATTGCAATCTCTTAATTGTTTTTGTTATAGACAAATACGTTGAGAACTCCATCAGGAGAATCTACTGGATAATATGCAATATATTCATATTCACCTAAGCACTGCCATAAGAAATTAAATTCATGCGGAAGTTCGGGAAACTTTTCAATCAGATTCTCTTTAGTTATCTCTTCATTTACATAAATATCACAGCGGTTTATTATATAGAAATATTGCTCCTCCGTGAATGGATGAAATTCTGTAACATAAGCACCGCCATCCAATCCCGAAGAACTATATGATGGTCTGAACTTTATACTTTGCTCCACTTCATTTATCCTAAGTTCTGTTTCAATATAGTCCGTATTAGTTGATAAATCTCCTAAATAGATGCCATAAGCATAATACACATTGGGGTCTTCTTCATTGTCATCACTGCAAGAAGTGAAATTCACGCACAAGGCTAATAAAACCATTCCAACTAATCTAAATATTTTCATTTCTATTTGATTTTTAAATAATTATTCTGATTGTACTAATTCAACTTTATCTCCTTTTAGTTGATAGGTATTATTGATAGTATTGTTCCATCCATTAGAGCCATAAACAGTAATGGTCTTGTTCTTTGAATCAAACTCACATTGTCCGTTTTCTAATTCTGTAAATGGTGCTTCTGCTTTCCGTATAAAGTAACCGTATGGGCTAATATCGTACACATCATAGGCATTTGATTCTCTTGAACCACTTTTATAGCGGTTGATAATAAACTCATCTTCTCCATCAAAATCAACATCAGAAAAGAAGAAAGGAGAATCATCCGAAAGGTATTCTTCGCTCTCTAATTTGGCTGTATAGTCCAATTCTATAACAGTGTTGTTCGGATATGTGTTATCTTTATCATACAGAATCTTATCAGTCCATTTCTCCGCAAAGTAGTAGTATTGTACTCCTTGTTTCTCTAAACAGAATGGAGCATTACCTACTTCACCATTTTGCAGCCACATTACTTTTACCGTATATCCGTTTATCGGTTGCTTATACTTTATGTAAATATGTGGCTGATTAAAGCACTCAAATTCTTGCGGAACAGATGTTTTGTTTGTTTTGCAAGCCGCTAAACTAAGTAGCCCAATAATGATAAATAGCAATCTTCTCATTATCTTTCATTCATAATATCAACAATCTGCCTAAAAACATCACCTGCCATCAGTCCACCGCTTGCAGGTAATTCTGTCTTATTAATGGTAACGATAACACTGTATTTCGGATTATCGGCAGGGAAGTAACCGCAAAATTCTACGGCATATTCACCGTTCGGAAGTTGAATTGTTCCCGTTGTTCCAGCTACTTTAACTTTATCTGATTGGGCAGGCTTAGCTAATCCATCAGAAACAGAATATGCCAATGCTTCTTTTATGGTAGTGTTACTTTTAGCTATGTTATTAATGAAAGTCAAGTTCTGTAATGGAGTGGTGAGTATGCCATATCCCAAAGGATTATAAACAAGACTTGTGTCTTTCACTTGATAACCATACTTTGCAAGTGCTTCTGAAAAGGCTCGTTCATTATCAAATGCCTTTCTTACTACTTTGTAATTGGTGATATTGGATGAGAAAGCAAACCCTTGTTCTACTGTGATTTTTCCATATTCACCTCTATGCCAATTATGGTCGCACAATGTATCTTTTCCAATAGTTAAAACTCCATCTGCAACGTCTATCGTATCGGATAGTTTGACTGCCTTTGTTTTCAATGCTGCCAAAAGTGAAGCGGTACGCACTAATCCCGATTCTTGCAGAATAGAATCAGAACCAACAGAAGCCTTGATTTCTCCCGTCTGCACTTCCATTATAATAACTTGCCCTACCGTAGCATTAAGTTCGGATAGCTTGTTTTGCAGGATAGAATCAACACTTACTTGTAAAGTGCTGTCTATGGTAGAAACTTGTTTTGTCTTACCATTATTAGAATTACAAGATATAAGTAATATAGCTAATGTTATAATATAGAATATTTTCGACATAACTCTATAATTAAAATATAACTTCTGAACGCAAATTAAAAATAGTATTAATTTCATTTTCAAGATATGGAACTTCCAAAAGATATGGTTTGTTGTATGTAGGATGGAAGATACCCAATCTTAATTTATCTATTTTAATACCATAATTTCTCTCTAAAATGAATTTGTATAGACTTAGCTGTAACGCATAATGATAATAAGGTGAGTTATCTATATGCTCTAAAGGATAATTCCCTTTTTCTCCATATTTATTTGTTTTTATAGGCATACCATTAGCTATGATTTTATCGCTTCGTTTCCAATCATAAACTGTATATTCTCCATTCTGATAATCTACGAAATCAATAGTCCCTGCAAGTTTGTACTCCCAATCATATACAGCCCATTCAGTACGATATGGCACTAATTTAATGTTGTTCGCAAATATTCTAAACAAATTAAAAGCATCATCATTTGCAGAATCAATACCTTGATAATAATTCTCTATTTTTTTGTGCATTGCAGTACCCAAATCCCTGCTTTCTTTTCCTTTGCGTTCCCACATTTCTATTACTTCTTGAACGGATATTCCTAATGCTCCAGCTTTCTGTTTTGCATGAAGCTCTGTATTAAATTTCGGGAAACAGCTACTAACAAAGGTTGTTACAGATTCTAAACAAACTCCATTTACTATATAAAGATGGTCAGATGCACGAAAGGATATAGTAGAATCAAGTGGATGCTTGTTCCTTTGGTTGAATCTAAATTTCTCTTTACGTGCTTCGGCTTCTTGTCTTTCGGCTTCAAGTTTCTTTTCTCTTTCTTCTTGGTTTCTTTTTTTTTCTTCTTCCTCTTTTCTCTGCTGCTGTCTAAAATCGTCACAAGCACAATCAATCATCCACGAACAATTTTGTTCCATTAACCGTACCTCTGTATAGAAAAACATATCTTCATTATTTCTATGCTTTTCTTCAAGTTTTTTAAATTCACGGTTTAAGTCCTTATTAAAATCTTTCCAAAATTCAGCAATATCATCATCGCATTCTTTAATTCTATCATCATAATTAGAACAATCATAATTGGAATCATGATGTATTCGATAGTCAGACCCTTGATATTCAAGATAGTTAGATACCCAAAAATTACGCCATATAAAATATGATTCTATACCGTATTTTATAGCAAATTCTCCATCCTCTTGGCTTATTAAGTATCTCCAAGGTCTAATATAAAGCATTTTTAGACTGTTATATATGACCTCACCATAAATTTCATATTTTTTGATTCCATTTTCGACATAACACCGGAAATGGATAATATCATAAGGAATCCATTCTGTAAAAGGATTTCCACATTTTTGTTCAAGATTATTTTCTAAGTATTTATCTTTACCTATTTTGAGTATGTCTGAAACTTCCGCCATAGTAGAATTAAGTATTGAGGTTATTATGTAGTTACTGTTCTTCAACTGCCTTCCAAATGACAATTAAAATGAGAAAGACAATAATATATGTCATATCTTTTGTCGGATATGCTTTCTAATTCCCCGAAGAAAGCGGATAAAAAATAAGGTGTGGGAACTATATCTGCTTTACCCTTTTTCTCTGGCTTCTCGCATTGCCTATGGAACGGATAAAACAATAGCTACCCACACCAATTTTGACAATATCTAAAGCCTTACAGAATATAAGGTAGGTATATATCAAATGGTGGGGTGCTATTGCTATCATCTTCGTTCCATTTCAAACTTTGCGAGAATTTGAGAAAAAGAAGATAATCTCAATAACACCTTTTCGTTAAATATGTCCTTTCAGTGCCTTAACGCATTAAGACCTCTGAAATTGTTGCAAAGTTAGCGAAAGGTTTTGAATAGCTAAAGATAAAACGCTGATAAATGCAGTTCTAAGTGTTTTAAAGCATATCCTTAGTAAGTAATTAGGGAAGTATCAGTTTCTTTTCTTCGTAATAGCATGAGCAGGTACTTTTTTTGAACGGGGACTATAAGAAGATTTCTTCCCCAAAAAAGTACCCGTAGATTCTGCCGATTGAAAAATTCAGTCCTATTAGAGGTTATAAGGTATATAGGTTTGTAGCCTAACTAAGTAATGAATGAAAGAAGTATCTAATCTTCATAGTAGGCATAAAAAAAGAGTTCACGTTTCCGTAAACTCTGATTTTAATATATGGATAAGATTACTCTGATTTTATTGCTTCTATATTGCGTTTCAGAATCCTAAAATTTTCGTAGATAAAATATTTTTTCCCTTTTAACGTATTTGCGGTGAAAATAATAGGATGTATATCATCATTTGATACAGCATAGACAATATCTTCGTATTTCAATTTCAGAACAACAGAGCCTAAAACTTTTGAAACAAATAATTCTGCAACCTCTCCATCTGTAGCACCATCATTACCACACTGTATATTATTCCATAATATAACACTTCCTAAAGAGAACATATCTTCCATATCTATTGTGTTTTTAGTTAATTAGACCACAAAATTAATGATTCATTTGCAATTATAGCGGTATCTGTGAGGATAAATTTGCCCAATCACTCAATACAGATGGGACAATGCAGGTAGTTTTTGTTAATCTTATAGATAAAGATTAGTTTCGGGTATTTGCCCAATAAGAATAGAGTAACGGGACAAAGCCAAAGTTCTTCACCAAAATTTCCGCTTGGGTCTTTATAGAAAGCACCACCCGTTAAAGTGGAACTTACCTTATATAATCTAACTCCGCAATAAAACTTATCTTCCCATTCTTTAGCAATTCTGATAGTAGCCACAATCTCATTTTCTCCACGGGAGTAATATTCAAGATAGTTGGATGCACCACCAACCATGAGCGTATGTTCAAATAGTTCTTTGGGAAAACCCGGAACATTACAGTACCATTTTCGTCCTATTTTGATAAATGATACCTCATAATTTCCATTACCCACCATTGCATGATATAGTGCTTTTGCAAGAACGGGTATAGCTCTTATATAGGCAGAACTTTTCTTACCTACGGACACACTTTTCTTGAAGTAAGTTTTTAGATTACTCATAGCTGATAAATTTTAAATGATTAAATAAATGGGATTTTGTAAACGAACACTGCAAAGCTATGTGTTTAATTCGGATTATCAAAATAGACTGTATTTCAATGCTTTGTGGGTATTTGCATAATTCATAAATTATTCTATGGCATAGTAATCAATAGATTGGTACGGCATATAGGTATTTCCCAAAAAATCACACATACCATAAACTACAAGCCGTATTATGCCTTTTTAAAAAGATAATTTTCTTACGCTTGCACCAATGCGGAACTAATTACGTTATCGCCATCTGTTTGGCTTGGAACTATGCCCTATCAGATTTATATATATCCATTATTTGCTGTTTCTCTTACATTGCAGTTTTTGAAAGTTACTGTATATTAGAAAATGGGACAAAATTCTCTATTTCTGAAAATGGTATGATACAACAGAAATTTCAAACTTTGTCCCTTTCTAAGCAATTAGTTAGAAACTCAAACAGTCATAAGTATTTAACAGTTCTTCTTGTCTAAGTCCTAAGTATCTCTTAGTAATAGTTACACTTGAATGATTAAATAGTTCCATCAGCTTAACTAAAGCCAATTCAGCATTTTCAGAGGATTCAAATACTTTCCTGCCAAAAGTCTTTCTAAGTGAATGGGTAGAAAAATGGTCTATCTTTAAATTGTACTTGCTTTTCAGTTCTTTAAGTACAATGTTTATCCATTGGATAGAATAGACCTTGTTCTTGCCTTTTCCCGATAAAAAACAGAACTCATTCAAGTTCTGAATATCCAAAGCAGTATAACAGTCTTTGATATGCTTTTGGAACTCCTTATTAATTCTCACTTCCCTACGTTTGCTTGTTTTCTTTTCAGTAATGGTAAACTTTGCATCCTTACTCAAAAGCATTTCCCAAGTAAGTTGTAATAGGTCACTAATACGGAGACCAAAAAATATGCCACACCCAACAAGCAGGCTTATTTTATAATTCTTATCCCTATATAACTTTCTTACCAAGTTTGTGGCACTGTCCCATTGTAGGCAGTCACTTGTTGTATAGCTGTTCTTCAAACTCATGTTGTTTCAATTTTGTAGGTTCAACTATAAAAGTGAAAGTAAATTCGGGAACCATTTTGTAATAGCTTGATTCTCAAATCACTTTCACTTCTATTGAAAAGTGTAACTAAGATTGCAGATAAGTAAAGATAGTGATAATTAGTATCAGCAAAAAGGGATTAATGATACCAATTATTATCAGTAGTATAACTACCAATGTGCCCCATAAAATCAATTTTCCATTATCTTCCATTTTGTAGTATTTTTAAGTGAATAAAAAAGAAAGGACACCTAATAAATAGATGTCCCCTTATTAGTTAGTCAATAAACCATTTGTAATGCTCATCCCCATGCAAGGCTGCATTAATTCCAACTGCCATTTCAGTAGCATTCAAAGAGCGGTCTAAGAAACTATCAATATATGAACTTTTATTTGCTCCAGTGAGCAAATTGTAGAACTTCCACATATTCAAGTCATTTCCAAAGCTGCCAAAGTTCTCATCATTAATGTAGGCTTTTGCAACACTGTTAATCTGTGTATCAGTAAGCAACATTCTTGGCAGTCTCTTTTGGTAGCCATTGGGCAAACACTGATAAAGTCTCATTTTGCCCAATATTTGTGCAAATTGGTGTTCACTCATTGATGTATTGCCCAACTGTTGCATCAAATGCAGATGTTTGGCAGGATTGTAGTTGTTGAACAGTTCCAAAGCAGAACGGTAAAGTTCACTTGTATTGCTCACTCTTAAATCATCCTTGTAACCGTCTGTAAAGATGCACATATTGCAACATACTTGGTTCTTAAAGCCTATTGCCAACCTAAACAACTCTGGAACTTTCTTTGAATACAGATTCATTTGGTTATAGGCTCTAACCCCCACTATTGAAAGGTTCAACTTGTTACCCTCAACCGTTTCATAGATTGTAGGAATGTCAATACTGAAAGCTGCCCTTTCATAATAGATAGTTTTGTCTGATTCTAACAACTGATTAGCAGGTTTGTGGATAGCTTCGGGAATACGACCCTTAATCACATGACTAACACGAATATCGGGCGTTCCAATAGCCTCACCATTGTAGTAGGAGTTTGCAGCTTCCCAAACAGTTTCAATAAATGTAGCATGGTTTACTGTAAGCTCATTGTCTTTGGCAAACACTGGAGTAATGCAGTCATTTTTCAAGTGACTTAAAGAAACTTCTTGTGTGTTTGCCTCTATGAAATGTAAAGACTTGTTAGATATTGCAGTTTCTTCAATAATGGTTGCTTCTTCTGCAAACTCACCTAAATTCATTCTCTCTCTGTTCTCTGTTGGCATGATAGCTAAATTTCTCATATTGATAAAAGTTTAAATGATTAATAATTCTTTTTATATCAATGTACAGAGGGGGGACTATTGGAGGTTGTGGGCACGCAAGGCAGACACTCTTATATATTTTAGCTTACTGACTGAATGGGGAGGGGGCTTTCTGTATAAAGTACCTTATAATATTTGCTCTCTTGACTTTCAGCCAAACTGAATATAGGTGATTCTTTAATAAGGTAGTCTTTTTAATGGTATTAGGTATATGTGGCATATTATAAAGTAGGTACTATATAACTCTTCCTAACGTGGAAATATTCGGAAAATCGGAATCGGGGAAAATGTGGGGCTGTGGTTCTGTGCCAAAAATAAAAGCCGCAAGAATTTCCTGCGATTGTATATTATTAGTTAGTACGAAAATTACTCTGTTTCATTAGTTATTAAGGTTGATAGGGACATTTTACTTAATTTCTGTATCGGGTATAGAAAGGCAAGAAAATGAGATTTTGTCCCATTTAGCTAAACTAATTCCGAATTTAATTGATAGCCTCTTATATTACCCGATTTAAATGGATTTGCTTGATAATAGAGACCGATAAGTTTCGGTTCTATATTTTCTTCGGGGTGTATGTTCAATCTCTCATATATTCTCGTTAATTCATTAACTATTTTCTCATTGGAATATCTGTTACCAACCTTGAATATATTCTTAACCAGTCTGATAACTTTATTCCCCTTACGTTGTGTCAGAATCATTTCTTCTTTGATTTTCTTTTTGGAATAGTTAAGTTCTTCTATCCTCTCTTTGCCCAAAGTCTCAAACGCTTCTACAATGAACGGGTCAATCTTCCGTATATCATTGATATAGTCTAAGGCATATTCTGAATAGGGAGTTTCCATTTCACCAAGTTGCTGTACCATTTTTCTGCGCTTGTCCTTTACCGAGCGTGCAGCCTTGATAATCTTTAATTTCTCGTCATTCTCATTATATTCGCAATTCTCAAATGTGGGATTGAAGAAATGACAATCATTGTACCAATTCATTATTTTTTGTCTTGATTGGTATCTGTTGTTCACCAATACGGAATTAATCTCATTGTCTATGGCAAACCAGTTCTTTGTAAAGTCCGAATATAGGAATTTACGGAACGGCATGGTTTCAAGAACTGCACCGAAAGCGAATCTGCTTTCTCTGTTATCCGCACTTTTGTATAAGGTTTGTATCGTGTTATAGGCAAATTCATGTGCCGAAATTTCCCATTCTATCTGTTCCCTGTCTTTGGTTATGATTTCGGGATTCACCCGATAGATATGTGTTGCCGATTTTATGCCGTTACGGAATCTTCCGCAAATCTGTATGCAGTCCGTATCTATGTCAAGCATGGTGTATTCGGAATTATAAGGGTCTGTAACCATTACCAAATCGGGCTGATAAGGCAAATCCAAGTCGAATGCCGTAAAGAATCTGCCAGTGAAGAAGTTGTATTTCTTCATGGTTTCTGCGCTCCAATCACTATAAGCATTATCAAAGGAGTATTCATTTTTCAGTTTCAAACGGCTTTTTGGCGCACAGTAAACGGCTGAATCTTCCAATATGTTAAATTGTTTCATTATGGAGTAAATCATTACCACAGAATTGACGAAAAAACAGACTGTTCCCTCTGTGTGATTGCCTAAATATTCACTTATTGCCTTGTGTATATTATAAGTATGTGTAACCGCAATTTCTTGTCTGTAATCATAATCGGCACTTACTTCCACTGTTTCAAACTCCTTAAATCTTGGGTCACTGAATCCGATAGGAGTGGCGGAAACAAGAGCCTTGCTTTTAAAACGGAAAAAGTCATTCATGGGCAGCACTATGTCCGTTCTGTAATCCACATCCTTAATTAATTGGTGGCATTCATCCATCAGCAGGAAGAAATGATTATAAATGTCAATATCGCTGCAAGCATTTTTCACCTTACCGAAACTTTCGGGAGTAGTCATTATCTTATGCAGTCTGTTATTGGTTAGATAATTGCGAATCTTATCTGTTGTGACATCTTCATAAACGCCTAACAGATTGCTGTATTTGCCGCACTTGCTTTTGATAACGGGTACATTGGGAACTACGATAATGGAGTTCCTTTCGGTTTCAAGCTCCAAAGTAGTAGCACCACAGCCGGGTATTCTTTTGGAAAGTATGCAGTTTGACGGAATCTCACCCATTACGTCAGACAGGTATTGACCTTTATGTAGAGTAATCATAATCCTTTGCTGTTTAGATAATCTATAAATTCATCGCTTCTCCTTATGCTGAAAAAGAGTTTTCCGAAACGGAACAGTCCCCTAAGTTTTATATAGGCTTCGGTTTCCCGTAGAAAAGGGATTCTTGCAATATTGTATTTCTGTTCTATCAGTCCTTTTACCACATCCTCTTGGAACTCGCTGTATAGCTTGGGTAGTTTGGACGGGAATACTCCAAAATCCTCATAATCTCCCGTTTGCAGATAGTTAAGAATCCACTGCCAGCCTTGTGCGTTGAGTTGGTATCTTATACCCGTTACTCCTTGACTGCTTATCCATGCTTCACCGTTCACTTGGATATAAAGCTGCTTGTGTTGTTTCATTAGTAGCTTCACTTGTCTGTGTGCAGCTTCATTGTTATATGTTTGGGCAAACTGTATCAGTTTCATTTTCTCTATTCCGATTAAAAAAGAAAGTCGAGAGAGGTTGTTCCCTCGACTTTCTTCAAAGCTGATTGTTTAGGCTACTTAATTCTGTTTGGGAACTTGTAATTTGGCTCTCCTTGTTGATTCGGGCTTGCAGGCTTCGCTGATAAGGTTGTTCACTTCAAGCGTTGCTTTCATACAGAACTTTACATTTCCTTTTGGGGTGGGAGAAAATCTCACGCAACGGTAACGCTCTCCATAATTGTTATACCAATCCTTTTCAACATACCCATATATGGGAGAATTTATATGCTGTTTGAACAGTTCCATTACCAAGTTTTCGCCGTCTTTGGCAGTATCTACCTCATGTTCTTCCGCTTTATAATCATCCAAGAGCTTTGTAATTTTTGCCATACAGAAATTTATTGCAGTAATAAGGTCTGAATCTCCTGCACCCTCAAGATGTTGTTTCATACCAGTATCGTAAGCGAATGTAACAGAAATAATCAGTTCACCTTTTGAAGATTGTTTGAAACGCATATCTGTTTGGGTGGGAGACATGGAGAATGCTTCTTGCAGTTCTTGAACGAAAGTTGCACTCACTTTGGTATTCTCTACTATGTTTTCACTAACAGCAAAATCTATTGATTTCATAAATCTAAATTTTAAAGTGTTACACATTAATTATCAGTTCAATCGGTCACTACTAAAGCTATGCGCACTTGCTTATTTGTTCCCTTTTGACATTGCAAAATTAGGGCAGAAATAAAGGGTGACAAAGCATTTTAGCTAATGCCCATGTGTGTAGAAAACGTGTCTGTTTCAGTACGCAAAAAAAATGCGTACCGAAAAGAACATCCCTTTCAGTACGCATTTCTGCTATGGTTTTATGTATGTTGTTTATGAAACTGCGTTGTAGTTATTAGCTATGACGGACGGGAATTTCTCATTCTTGTATCTTCTAAGGAGATTGGAGAGCATTCTGTTCTTGTTGCCCTCCGAATCGTATTCTTCATTATATCTTTTGCCATCATAGCCAACTGTATAGATAAGCCTTGAAACAAGCATCATCTTGTCTTTAGATACCTTTACCTTTTTATTGGGTATGGTGGTAGCCTTTCTTCTTTCAATAAAGAACAGAAACATATCCGTAAACTTCCACTTCTTATAAGATATGTCAAGACTGAACTTGTCTGTAAAGCTGATTTTTGACGATAAGTCATTTCTGATAAAGCCCTCCAGCCCTATGTCCTTTAATTGTTTAATCATAGTTTCTCTGTCTTGTTCGCTATGTATAATATTGCTATATGTATTGGTAAAATGCTGCAAGGCTGCTTGAATGATTCTGATTGTGTCCTCCCTTTCAACAACATAGCTTTTCTTGTTGTTCTTCTTTAAGGTGATACTTGTAGCCTCCAACAGATTGGCATGAAAATAACTAAAGTCTTCCAATACGGACTTGTTCAATGCAGGTGCGTTTGTGCCAATATCCTCTATAAAGTCATATACGAACAGAAGTAGATACCAAAATTTGCTAACATCCAACTTATACGCTTCAATGGTATTCTGTAAATCTTCATTAGTTAGAAACTTCTCTTTGAAAGAATCATCCAGCTTTCTGTATTCTCGTTTCTTGTATTCTTCCAAAGTTCCTTTGAAAGTTTTCATTTCTTGTGTTCTCTCGTACCTTTCTTCAACGGACAAGTTTCTTTCCGCATATCTGTTGGCGAATATGGCAGGTGCGGAAGATTCTACGGGTATCATTCCCGTATCTGTTTCCGCATAATCGGGCAGGAAGTGATTGGCTACTTCCCATACATATTCTAATAGCGGTTCATTTAGACATTTGTAGCTTTCATGCCAAGACGCTTTTAAATCGGGCAGTTCTTCTATCTGATACATAAGTACATTCATATTAGTTATACTGCAAAATAAAAGAAAAGTCTGCAATCTTTAGTGGATTACAGACTTCTTTTTCGTTATAGTAGGTTCTTCATTGCTTCATCCACTTGCTCGTTATCGAAACTATCCAAGTATATTTGGGTAGTGGCTAAGTCTGAATGTCCCAGTGCTTCACTTATCAATGCGATGTTTACCCCCGATTTTTTAAGGACACTTGCGAATGAGTGCCTCGCGACATAGGTTGTCATATTGGCTTCAACTCCAAGCTGTGAGGCAAGTAGTTTTAGATTCTTATTGACCTTTCCCAATATCTTATGTATTCTGTTCTGTTTTTGTAGGGCGGTCTTGTGTATCTTGCTATCCAAAATCGGGAACAGATAGCCTTTACTCTCTTTTGAATATTTCTCGATTATCCACATGGCATCCTGCGGTATTCCTATCTTGATTGGCTTTTTTGTCTTTTGACGGATATAGTGCAATCTGCCATTTTGAATATTCTCGTTTGTCAGATTAGCTATGTCCGTGAAATTGATTCCACCGCACAGATAACTGAATACGAATATGTCTTTGCTCAACTCCATGTATGGTTGTTTTCCAGCAGGCTGCACTTCTTCCGTGAATTTCAGTACGTCTGTTTTGGCAATCGCTCTCTTTTGAGTAGTGGTATCGAACTTGTTAATCTTGTATTCATCAAACGGATAATCAGACTTTCGGGCGCACTTGGCTTTAATAGCTTTATTGTATGTACTTCGGAGCGTGCGGAACATGAGGCTTATAGTAGTTTCTTTGTTTCCTTTGGAACGCAGCCATTTCTCATACTTGGTAAGCCAAGAAGTGTCTATATCGCTGAAAGGTATATCCAGCTTGCCTTTAGTGAATACTTTGAGTGAATTGAAAGAACTTTTATAGATAAGGCGGTTGCCGCATTTGTCCTCACGGGTGTATTGCTCTATCAATTCTTGGTAGAACTCACTAACGGTTTTCAGTTCAAACTTCGTATTCTCATTATTGAGTAAGGTGGTGGTAGTATATTCCTTTTGTTCCACATTCAACTCTAACATTCGCTGTTGAAGTTCTCGCTGTTTATCCAAGATAATCTTTTGGATATATTCTTTGTTAGGACAGTTTGGTTTAGGCTTGTTTCGTGTGAAGTCCCAATATTTAGGATTAATGGATATGCCTAAACTTTGATATTTACGCTTTCCACCTTTAGATACTTGGAGCATCAATGGATTTTCACCATTGGATAATGTCTTAGATTTGTAGCAAACTACTGAAACACAGGCATTCATAATGAATTTTCGGTTTACATCTTGGTTTACATGCACCCTCTGAAACCACCCGAAAATAGACTTTTCGTAACCTGCTAAAAACAGAAAACCTCGATAGCTAATTGCTTAACTATCAAGGTCTTCATTAAGAGCGGAAGACGGGGCTCAAACCCGCGACCCTCAGCTTGGAAGGCTAATGCTCTATCAACTGAGCTACTTCCGCAATTTTAGTGGGCAAAGATGGATTCGAACCACCGAAGGCGTAAGCCAGCAGATTTACAGTCTGCCCCATTTGGCCACTCTGGTATTTGCCCTTTTGCTTTCGAGAACTACTTTAAATCTCTTTTTAAGTAGGTTTGTTTCTCAATTGCGGTGCAAAGATACGACTATTTTTGTAAACTCCAAGCAAAATCTACCATTTTTATTGCAGAAATTGCACATTCGTCGCCTTTGTTGCCTAATTTGCCGCCGGCACGCTCCTCGGCTTGTTCCATTGTATTGGTGGTAATGAGCCCGTAAATCACTGGAACATCGCAGGTTGCGTTCAAATGAGTGATACCTTGCGTTGCACCCATGCAAACGTAATCGAAATGTGGTGTATCTCCACGGACTACGCAGCCAATGGCAATTACGGCATCCACTTCGCTGTATTCTATCAGTTGGTTGGCACCGAAAGTCAGTTCAAAACTGCCGGGTACGTTTTTTATCAGGATATTTTCGTCTTTCGCTCCGTGTTTTTTCAGGGTGTCTATCGCTCCCTTCAAGAGGGCGCCGGTGATATTGTAGTTCCATTCGGATACCACGATACCGAATTTCATATTCTCTGCGCTGGGAACTGAATTGAAATCATAATCCGAAAGGTTGTGATAAGCTGTAGCCATGATAAATAGAAATTAAAAAATGAAAATTAAATAGGTCGGAATAAATAGAGAGCACGGATTACGCGGCTTTCACGGTTTTGACTTCCGTGTATATCCGTGTAATCCGTGCTCAAGATAGCTTATTATATAATAAGGTGTAAATTACTTCTTCAGCAGTTTGGCTTGCTCGATGTATTTATCGATGTCCATAGACTGATATGAACGGAAATATTTCTCCTTGATAGAAGTATATGCTTTGATAGCATCATCATACTTGCCCTGCTTAACCAGGATTTCTCCGGCCTGTTTCAGGAAAATAGGGCTTAGCGTGTTGTTGTCGGCTTCGTTAGCGGCTTTCAGCAACATGGAAGATGCTTTGTCGAGCTGACCCAACTGGGCGTAGCACTTACCCATAGCACCCTTCATGGCGGGAGCTACCATCTGGTCGTCTCCGTCGAAGCTGTCCAATGCCTTTACAGCCTCCTCGAACTTGCCGAGGTGTGCATAGCAAATACCTGCGTATGCTTTTGCCAGGTTGGCTGCATCCGTGCCGCTGTACTGGTCGGCTATCTTGATGAAACCTACATAACCGATGCTGTCACCGTTCAGGGCTTCCGCAAAGGCATCGGCTTCAAAATACTCCTGTCCTTTGAAAAGGGCTGCCTGTGCTTTCTCCTCACGGGGTTCCGCATAGAGGTTCTTGTACATTACTATGCCTGCTATAATGATGATTACAGCCAGGATAGCACCGATGATTGTCTTTTTGTTCTTGATGAGAAATGCCTCCGATTGGGACACTGCGTCTTCCATGTTCAAGGCTTCGTTCGTCTTTTTTTGTTCTGTCATTTTATATATTCTTTTTGTTATTATTCATTAATAGCTGATTCGACCCGCAAAAATAAGTTTTTTATGGCTATCAACGAAATTTAACGGCATCTTTTTTTGTTTGTCAGGCTCTTTCTTGGAGCGCATGTCCGGATATTGGCCGAAGAAGTGATGGTAAACTGCTCTCCGGTCCGAAAAGCAAAGGTTGAAGTCCGCAATTACGGCTTTTTCATTTACAAGAGTTATCGGAAGTCGTTAGAAGCCGATAGCTCTGTTGATGTGTGGTGATACTGCTGGCTTCCAACTCGCTTTACCTTCCGATAACTCCTTTGACTCCCTTACAATGAAAAGCTGTGAGTTCACAATTCAAAATTCATAATTCAAAATTCATAATTCCCTCGGTTTGCATTATCTTTGCGTGAAAAAGCAAAGATGAAGTCATTATGATACTGAATCGTATATCCATACTCAACTATAAGAACCTGGAGCAGGTGGAGCTTGCTTTCTCTCCGAAACTGAATACCTTTTTCGGGCAGAACGGAATGGGGAAGACAAACCTGCTGGATGCCGTTTATTTCCTCTCTTTCTGCAAGAGTGCGGGCAATCCCATTGATTCGCAGAACATAAGGCATGATGCCGATTTTTTTGTCATTCAGGGATTTTACACGTCTGCCGACGGTACGCCGGAAGAAATCTACTGCGGCATGAAGCGCCGGCAGAAGAAGCAGTTCAAGCGGAACAAAAAGGAGTATACGCGTCTGTCCGACCATATCGGTTTCTTGCCGTTGGTGATGGTGTCTCCTGCCGATTCGGCATTGATAAACGGGGGCAGTGACGAGCGCCGCCGCTTTATGGATGTGGTGATTTCGCAGTACGACAAGGAATACCTGGATGCGCTGATTCGCTACAACAAGGCATTGGTTCAGCGAAACACATTGCTCAAGAATGAAACGCCGGTGGAAGAAGAACTTTTCCTGGTGTGGGAGGAGATGATGGCGCAAGCCGGTGAGGTGGTGTTCCGTAAGCGGGAAGAGTTTATCAGGGAGTTCATCCCTATTTTCCAGTCTTTTTATTCGTTCATTTCGCAGGATAAGGAGACGGTCGGACTGTCTTACGATTCGCATGCCCGTGATGCCTCTTTGCTGGAAGTGCTGAAAGAGAGCCGCGTGCGCGACCGGATTATGGGATTTTCCTTGCGCGGGATACATAAGGATGAACTGAATATGTTGCTGGGAGATTTTCCCATCAAGCGGGAAGGTTCGCAGGGGCAGAATAAAACCTATCTGGTGGCTTTGAAGCTGGCGCAGTTTGACTTTCTGAAACGGACGGGCGCCACGGTCCCGTTGCTGTTGCTCGATGATATTTTCGACAAGCTGGATGCTTCGCGCGTGGAGCAGATTATTAAACTTGTGGCGGGTGACGGTTTCGGGCAGATTTTCATTACGGATACCAACCGCGAACATTTGGACCGTATCCTGCACAAGGTGGGCAGTGATTATAAGATGTTTCATGTAGAGCAGGGGGCTGTTGCCGAAATGGTCGGTAGCCGGGCGCCGCTTAATGAGGAGATTGACGGATGAAACGGAATGATGCCGAGCAGATAGGCAAGTTGATACGGAGTTTCCTGCGGCAGGAAAGCCTGGAGTCGCCCTTGAATGAACGACGGCTTATCAATTCGTGGGCAGATGTGCTGGGACCCGCCATAGCCTCTTATACGCGCGAACTTTACATCAAGAACCAGGTGCTGTACGTGCATCTTACCTCTGCCGCTCTCCGTCAGGAGTTGATGATGGGGCGGGAGTTGCTGGTGCGCAACCTCAACCGGCACGTAGGGGCGCAGGTAATCACCAATATCATATTCCGGTGATATATGCGCGTGTTCACGGTTGCGTGATGACCTCGTCCATGCGGATGTCGAACGGTTCCGCCGGAACTTCCTCTACGACTTGAAACGGGAAACAAATCCCAGCTTTGTACGCGGCAGGTATGCGTGGGAGCAACCGGTCGTAATATCCCTTTCCTCTTCCCAGACGGTTTCCGTTGCGGTCGAATGCTACGCCGGGAACAACGACCAGGTCTATTGCGGCATAGTCGGTAAACAGTGCCCCGGTAGGTTCTTCAATGCCGTATGCGCCGATAGCAAGGTCTGCCGGACCTGTGTAGGCACGAAGCTCCAGGTCATCACCCGCGACGACGGGCAGAAGTATCCGTTTCTCCATGCTCCATTTTCTGATGAAGCCGTGCGTGTCCACTTCATCGGGCAGTGAGTGATATAGCAATATAATGTTTGCTGCCCTGAAAGCCGGGTGTGCTTCGAGGGCGGCAAGTATTTCAGCAGACTGTGTCCGGTGCGTAGCGGCAGATTTGTGAAGGGCTTTCAACAAAGCCATACGCTTGCGCAGTTCTTTTTTCTTTTCCATCGTCCGTGTTCTCCTCTTCTTTTCCGGCTTGCAGCGGAGCTTTCGGGAAAGCCTCGCCACGTTCCAGTATTTCCAACGCTTTCTTTACGGTAGCGTCGCTTTCATTGATGTACCGGATATAAGCTTCTTTGCCCAGCGTGTTGTAGATGATGTTGCCGTACAGGTTTCGTTCCAGCAGTTTGTAAGAACGGTGTATCAGCAGGTTACGCCTTTTCACTCCTTTGGAGTCGGCAAAACGTATCAGCTGCTCTACGATGCCTTGCTGGCGCAGGTATTTCAGCAGTTCATTTTCGTTGTCGAATGCGCTCAGCTTGGCGCGGTTGCGGTCGGTGTATTGGAAACTGAACTGTGTAATCAGTCCTTTGTTGCCCACCTCTATCAGATAAGAGGACACTCCGGTTGTATCTTGCGGCACGAATACATCGGGCATGATGCCGCCGCCGCCGTAGACGGGGCGTCCCAGTCCGGTGGAGTAGCGCAGGTTTTCGTCAAGCTTGATACTGTCTTTGGAGAAGAACTCCCCGTGCTCGTAGCGGGTCAGCCAGTCCATTTCGTATTTGGAGTCTTTCCCGTTTTCGTAAGGACGCTGGATGCAACGTCCGGACGGCGTGTAGTAACGGGCGATGGTGAGACGGATGGCAGAGCCGTCGCTGAAGTCGATGGGTTGTTGCACCAGTCCCTTGCCGAATGAACGGCGTCCTACGATAGTTCCCCGGTCATTGTCCTGGATGGCGCCCGCAAAGATTTCGCTGGCAGAGGCGGAGCCTTCGTCCACCAATACCACGAGCGGTGTCTTTTGGCAGCTGCCCGTGCCGTTGGCATACTCTTCCATGCGGGGATACTTGCGCCCCTTGGTGTATACGATGAGTTTTCCTTCCGGCAGGAACTCGTTGACCATGCGTGTGGCGGCCTCCATATAGCCGCCGGTGTTGCCGCGCAGGTCGATGATGAAACCTTTGCATTTCTGGTGGCTGAGCTGGGCAATGGCATTCAGCAGTTCCACGTGCGAGGTACGTCCGAACCTGCTGACCTGTATGTATCCGAAGTCATCGTTGAGCATATAAGCGGCGTCAATCGTGTTTTGAGGAATGTCTCCACGGGTAATGGTGAAGTCCAACAACTCTTTTTCGGTGGCACGCTTTACTCCTAACTTCACTTGTGTGCCTTTCGGTCCTTTCAGGTTGCGCATGGCTTTCTCGTTGGTCACTCCTTTGCCTACGAACAGGCTGTCGTTCACCCTTACAATGCGGTCGCCTGCCATGAGTCCCACCTTTTCGGAAGGACCTCCCTGAATCACGCTGTTTACGTGTATCGTGTCTTCCTGTATGGTAAACTGGATGCCGATGCCGCTGAAGCTGCCTTCCAGTTCGGAGTTCACTTCTTCCAGCCTTTGTGCCGGGATGTAGGTGGAGTGCGGGTCAAGCTCTGCCAATATCTGCGGCATGGCTTTTTCCACCAGGTCGGTCATGTTGACACTGTCCACATACTGGTCGTCTACCACCCGCAGCAAGGCGTTCAGCTTGTTGGACGAGCCGTTGATAATTCCCAAACGGTTTCCTGCGAAGTGTTTGGCATAAAACGTTCCGATAAGAATGCCCGCCACGATGCTGACCGCGATAATAAGCGGCGTGAAGCGGGAGGAGTTTCTGGGTTCCATATCTTTTAGTTGTTTTTTTGTAAGGTTACTGTTTCACGTTTCTAAAGTTCTACATTACGTTTCTAAAGTGGCACTTTACGCCGCTAAAGTGGCACTCTACGTTGCTAAACCCTAAGGTTTGCGCCGCTAACCCCGACCTTTACGTCCGGTCTTCCATGGGGATGAATACCACTTCGATGCCCGCCCGCCTGAGCAGTTCGATGCCGTCTTCCAGGCGGTACTTCTCCGAATATACCACCCGCTTGATGCCTGCCTGGATGATGAGCTTGGCGCATTCTATGCAGGGAGAAGCCGTGACATACATCGTGGCATCGTTGCTGCTGTTGTTGGAGCGCGCTATTTTGGTGATGGCATTGGCTTCGGCATGGAGCACGTACGGTTTGGTAACGTTGTCCTCGTCTTCGCACACATTCTCAAAACCCGCCGGCGTGCCGTTATACCCGTCCGAGATAATCATCTTGTCCTTCACGATAAGCGCGCCTACCTGGCGGCGCCGGCAGTAAGAGTTTTCCGCCCAGATGCTCGCCATGCGTATATAACGCCTGTCCAATGCTTCTTGTTTGCTTTTCGCAGTCTCGTCCATGTCTTTTCCTGTTTAGCGGGCAGTGAATCCCATTACTTTCGTTGTGTTTCCGTCTTTGTAGTAGAGGGTCAGGTTGTGTGTATCCCCTTCGTACTTGAACACGTTCTGCACGCCGCTGACGAATACTTTCGCCAGTTTGTCGCTTTCCGTGCCGGCAGGTTTCCCGCCGATGCTTATGGTGTGTTCCTTGCCGTCTATTTTCAGCGTGGCGTCATGGATGGCGGATTTGACGCCACGGACGTTGACCGTGCCGGTTACTTCCCCGTTCACCTCCGCGCAGTTGAAGTCCAGCGTGAAGTTCCCTTCCGCCTTGAGCAGTTCCCGGCTGGCTTTCTCCTCGGTCTCGTTGTTCCATAATTCTTTATAGAACTGCTCTTTCCCCTTTTCGGTGGCTATGCGGCTCAGTTTCCAGGTCTTGTTGTTGAAGATTTCCATTACGTCGTCCTCGTTGTTGCAGGCACAGAAACCAAGAAGCACGGCAAGCATCAGCAGGCAGCGGCATGTTGCGTTCCTATTGAACATATCTTTCATTTCTTTATCCCGTTTCTGGTTAATAACGCGTCGATGGTCGGCTCTTGTCCGCGGAAGCGTTTGTAGAGTGTCATCGGGTGTTCCGTGCCACCTTTCGACAAGATGTTCTCACGGAAAGATGCCGCCGTCTCGGGATTGAAGATACCCGTCTGCTTGAACAGCGAGAAGGCATCGGCATCCAGCACTTCCGCCCACTTGTAACTGTAGTATCCGACAGCGTATCCGCCCGCGAAGATGTGCGAGAATTGGGCGCTCATGCAACTCTCTTCCACCACGGGGAGGATTTGAGCCTTTCCCCAAGCCTGTTTCTCGTAGGCTTTTACATCCCCTTCGAACGGCGTGTTGCGTGTGTACCATGCCATATCCAGCAATCCGAAGCTCACCTGGCGCAGGCAGGCGTATGCCGCGTTGAAGTTGGATGAGTCCACGATGCGCTGCACCAGTTCGTCCGGTATCAGTTCGCCGGTCTGGTAATGGCGGGCAAACGTATGCAGGAACTCTTTCTCGGTGGAGTAGTTCTCCATGAACTGGGAGGGGAGTTCCACGAAATCCCAGTAGACGTTGGTGCCGCTCAGACCTGCGTAGGTGGAGTTGGCGAACATGCCGTGCAGGCTGTGGCCGAACTCGTGCAGGAAGGTTTCCACTTCGTCGAAAGTCAGCAGGGCGGGTTTGTCCTGTGTCGGTTTGGTAAAGTTCATCACGATAGACACGTGCGGACGGCTGTTCTCGCCGCTCTTTTCGTCTATCCACTGGTCCTTGTAGCTGGTCATCCAGGCTCCCGAGCGTTTGCCTGCTCTGGGGTGGAAGTCGGTATAGAGCACGGCAAGGAATTTGCCGTCTTTGTCGAATACTTCGTAGGCATCCACATCTTTGTGGTAAACGGGGATGTCCGCGTTTTTCTTGAATGTGATGCCGTACAGTTTGGTGGCAAGGCCGAACACGCCGTTCTTCACGTTGCCCAATTCGAAGTAGGGGCGGAGCATTTCATCATCGATATTGAACTTCCGGTCCTTCAGCTTGTGCGAATAGTAGCTCCAGTCCCACGGCATCACTTTGAAATCTTTTCCTTCCGTCTGTTGTGCCAGTGCCTGTACTTCGGCATACTCCTGCCGTGCGGTGGGGGTGTAGGCGTCCAGCAGCTGGTTCAGCAGGCTGTATACGGCATCGCTGTTTTGCGCCATGCGTTCCACCAGGTTGTATTGTGCAAAGTTGTCGTAGCCAAGCAGCTGGGCGATTGCCATGCGGGTGTTGGCAAGCTTCTTCACGATTTCCAGGTTGTTGGTGGCATTGTCGTGCGTGCACTTTGTATTGTAGGCAAGGTAGAGTTCGCGGCGCAGGTCGCGGTTGTCGGCGTAGGTCATGAAAGGGCTGTAGCTGGGAGCTTGCAGGGTGAATACCCAGCCTTCCACACCTTTCTCCCCGGCAGTTTCGGCAGCGGCTT
>NZ_CAJTSC010000004.1:0-11470 GCF_910578895.1 uncultured Bacteroides sp. | reverse complement strand
TCTTTGGCGCTTTCCGGCAGGCCGGACAGTTGGGTGGAGTCGGTAATCACCAGTTGGTAGTCGTTCGTCTCCTTCAGCGCGTTCTCGCTGAACTGCAAGGTGAGCAGGCTGAGTTCCTGGCTCAGGGCGCGGTATTTGTCTTTTGCTTCACCCTCGAGGTTGGCACCGCTGCGCACAAATCCGTTGTAGATGTCTTCCAGCAGTTTCTTCTGTTCGGGGTTCAGCGCCTCTTTCTCCTGTTGCTCGTATACGGTCTTGATGCGTGCAAACAGCTTTTCGTTCAGGCTGATGTTGTTTTCGTGCTCGCTCATCAGCGGCATCATCTTGCGGGCGAGTTCCTGCAACTCGTCGTTGGTCTCTGCGCTAAGCAGGTTGCCGAACACGGTGCCGGCGCGCCGGAGCATTTCGCCCGACTTCTCGTACGCCAATACGGTGTTGGCAAAGGTCGGGGCTTCAGGATTGCCGGTGATGGCATCGATTTCCGCCTGTTGCCTGCGGATGCCTTCGCGGATGGCGGGTTCATAGTGGGCAATCTCTATTTTATCGAACGGAACCACTCCGTGCGGTGTGGAGTATGCTTCGAAGAAAGGGTTTTTCTGGTCGGTTGTACAACTTGTCATGATGCAGAATGAAATAAGAGTGAATATAAGCTTTCTCATAAGTACTTTGTATTAATAAAAGAGTGAACTTTCTGCAAAGTTGCAAAAAAAACAGGCGACTTCATAGAAGCCGCCTGTTTTTTATTATTTTCTAACTGTATATTAGCAGTTAACTGATGCCATGTGAGCAATCAGGTCGAGAACCTTGTTAGAATAACCGATTTCGTTATCATACCAAGATACAACCTTAACGAAAGTATCAGTCAAAGCGATACCTGCCTTAGCGTCGAAGATAGAAGTACGAGTGTCACCCAAGAAGTCAGAAGAAACAACTGCATCTTCAGTGTAACCCAGAACACCCTTCAATTCGCCTTCAGAAGCTTCCTTCATGGCAGCGCAGATTTCAGCGTAAGTAGCAGGCTTAGCCAAGTTAACTGTCAAGTCAACTACAGAAACGTCCAAAGTCGGAACACGCATAGACATACCGGTCAGTTTGCCGTTCAATGCCGGGATAACTTTACCTACAGCCTTGGCAGCACCTGTAGAAGACGGGATGATGTTGCCGGAAGCGGCGCGACCACCTCTCCAGTCTTTCATAGAAGGACCGTCAACTGTCTTCTGAGTAGCAGTTGTAGAGTGAACGGTAGTCATCAAACCGTCAGTGATACCCCATTTGTCGTTCAATACCTTAGCGATAGGAGCCAAGCAGTTGGTAGTACAAGAAGCGTTAGATACGAATTGAGTACCCTTAACGTAAGTCTTCTCGTTAACACCGCAAACGAACATCGGAGTGTCATCCTTGGAAGGAGCAGACATTACAACGTATTTTGCACCGGCTTCGATGTGAGCTTGAGCTTTGTCTTTGCTCAGGAACAAACCTGTAGATTCTACAACATATTCTGCTTCTACTTCGTTCCATTTCAAGTCAGCCGGGTTTCTTTCTGCAGTGATGCGGATAGCCTGACCGTTAACGATCAATTTGCTGTTTTCAACGTCAGCTTCGATAGTACCGTCGAATTGACCGTGCATTGTGTCATACTTCAGCATGTAAGCCAAGTAATCTACCGGGCAAAGGTCATTGATACCTACGATTTGAATATCGTTTCTCTTCATTGCAGCGCGGAATACGAAACGTCCGATACGTCCGAAACCATTAATACCTACTTTAATCATTTTGTTTAAACTTTTAAGGGTTTTATAATGTTTAAAATTAAACTTTCAAACTTTTCCTGCATTTCTTTGCGAATTGCGGCGCAAAAGTAAGAAAATGTTTTTATATTCGTATCCAAAATTAGAATTAAATAATTGAAAAGATGGGAAAAAGTTCATTTTTACAGGAATTTAAGGCTTTCGCCATGAAAGGCAATGTGGTGGATATGGCTGTCGGTGTCATCATTGGCGGCGCGTTTGGCAAGATTGTATCTTCCGTGGTTTCTGATGTGATTATGCCGCCGCTGGGACTGCTGGTGGGTGGTGTCAATTTTACCGATTTGAAGTGGGTGATGAAACCTGCCCAAGTGGTGGACGGGCAGGAGATAGCTGCCGTGACGTTGAACTACGGCAACTTCCTGCAGGCCACTTTCGACTTCCTCATTATCGCCTTCTCTATCTTTATGTTTATCAAACTGCTGAACAGGCTGACCGAGAAGAAGAAGGCTGAAGAGACTCCCGCCACTCCTCCCGCGCCCCCTGCGCCAAGCAAGGAAGAATTGCTGCTGACGGAGATACGCGACCTCCTGAAGGAGAAATAGCAGGGTTGGGCTATATGTATTGAAAGGAGGATGTGCCGAAAACATGAAAAGCTTGCATGGCTTGTGGGTTGTTTCGGCATGTCCTCTTTTTTGTGCTCCTTGTCTTTGTCTTTTTGCTATTGCTCCTGTGTTTTCTGACAATCTGTATTTTCCGCCGTCTCAGAATCGGCTGTTTCCGTCCTTGCGTACTGCCGGTCGGAAAAAACGAAACGCAAAACGTTTATCTTGCTTCCATTCAGGAGGATATCGAAATCCTTACAAATCAACCGGCGGAGAATGCCGCCGGAAATGCCGTGTGCAGGCGTCCCGTTTTCCGGATATTGGCGTCTGTGGGGAGAAACATTAATGTCTGTCGTGAGGGACATTAATGCCTGTCATGACAGACAATAGCATCTATCGCGACAGACATTGGCTTCTGTCGGCAGAAAGACTTGTGTCCGGCGGCTGAAATGGCTGAAATCTGCATAAACGGTGCATTTCTATCGAAAATTGACGCATGCTTATCCGCGCTTTATGCAAGGCTTTTCCGGTTTGGAAGAAAGCGGGCGTGAGGGGAGTAAGCAAAATGGCGGCTTTCCCGTCTTTTTGCCATGCAGAGGGCGGATGCTGTTTCACTTTGCCTTGCGCGGGGCAGCCGGCGCGGTTTGTTTCCGGCGTCTGTCCGGTTGTTCGTATGCGGGTGTATCCTTTAGAAAAACGGCTCCGGAGAGGGGATGCCCGCAGCGGCTCCGTCTCACGGCTTCTTTTTTATACAGGCTCCAAACAAATATTACCGCATTTTTGCTTTCCGCTCTAAACAAATTCGTATCTTTGTACGCAAAATTACTAACACCTCTGTTACTATGCAAGAAAAGATTATCATTCTTGATTTTGGCTCACAGACCACGCAGCTGATAGGTCGCCGGGTACGCGAGCTGAATGTATATTGTGAAATTGTGCCTTACAACAAGTTTCCACAGGGAGATGCGAGTGTAAAGGGAGTTATTCTTTCGGGCAGCCCGTTTTCCGTATACGATGAAAGTGCGTTTAAGATAGACTTGAACGAGATACGCGGCAAGTATCCCATACTGGGCATCTGCTACGGCGCGCAGTTTATCTCTTACACCAACGGCGGAAAGGTGGAGCCGGCGGGTAGCCGTGAATACGGGCGTGCGCATTTGAACTCTTTTGATAAAGACAATGTACTCTTTAAGGGAGTAAAAGAAAATACCCAGGTGTGGATGAGCCACGGCGATACGATTACCGCTGTTCCTGCCGACTTCAAGACCATAGCTTCGACGGACAAGGTCCGGATTGCCGCCTACCAGGTAGAGGGCGAGAAGATGTGGGGGGTGCAGTTCCATCCGGAAGTGTTCCACAGCGAGGACGGCACGCAGATGCTGAAGAACTTTGTAGTGGAAGTGTGCGGCTGCAAGCAGGACTGGAGCGCGGCATCGTTCATTGAGACAACGGTGGCGCAGCTGAAGGAACAACTGGGAGACGACAAGGTGGTGCTCGGCCTGAGCGGCGGTGTGGACTCTTCGGTGGCTGCCGTATTGCTGAACCGTGCCATCGGCAAGAACCTGACCTGTATTTTCGTGGACCACGGCATGCTGCGCAAGGACGAGTTCAAGAACGTGCTCCACGATTATGAATGTCTCGGCCTGAACGTTATCGGCGTGGATGCAAGCGCCAAGTTCTTTGCTGAACTTGCCGGTGTGACCGAACCCGAGAAGAAGCGTAAGATTATAGGCAAGGGCTTTATCGATGTGTTCGATGAAGAGGCACATAAGATTAAGGATGTGAAATGGCTGGCACAGGGCACTATCTATCCGGACTGCATCGAGTCGCTTTCCATTACCGGAACCGTAATCAAGAGCCATCACAACGTGGGCGGTTTGCCCGAGAAGATGAACCTGAAACTGTGCGAGCCTTTGCGCCTGCTGTTCAAGGATGAGGTTCGCCGTGTAGGACGCGAGCTGGGCATGCCCGACCATCTGATTACACGCCATCCTTTCCCCGGTCCGGGGCTGGCAGTCCGTATTTTGGGCGACATCACTCCGGAGAAGGTGCGTATCCTGCAGGACGCGGACGATATCTTCATCCAGGGATTGCGCGACTGGCAAGTGAAGGATGCCGAAGGCAATGAAACGACGCTCTATCACCAGGTATGGCAGGCGGGGGTTATCCTGCTTCCCGTGCAGTCGGTGGGCGTGATGGGCGACGAACGTACTTATGAGCGTGCGGTTGCCTTGCGTGCCGTTACTTCTACCGATGCGATGACTGCCGACTGGGCACATCTGCCTTACGAATTCCTCGGCAAGGTATCTAATGACATTATCAATAAGGTGAAGGGCGTGAACCGTGTGACGTATGATATCTCGTCAAAACCGCCTTCCACAATCGAGTGGGAATGATAGATGATTGATATACAGATGGAAAGAGGGTGCGCTTAAGTGTGCATCCTCTTTTTGTATGTATCATACCAGCCTCTCCACGTCCGGTATGACGATTTCCCCGCGATGCAGTTCTATCCGGCCTTTTGCCTGCATGCTGTTGAGAGCCTTTGACACTGCTGTCCGGGGGACATTGACTATTTGAGCCAGGTCTTCCATTCTTATCTTCACCGCCTTCTCGCCCGACAGGCGCTCGGTGTGGCTGAGGATGAAGTGCAGGATGCGCGTTTCGGGCGTATCGCCGGATAGTGCCCATAAGCGGTTGTGCAGCATTTGGGTGCGGTTGCTGACGATGTTCATGTAGTTCAGGCGGAATATTTCGTAGTTGAAAAGCTCTTTTACGGCGAATGACTTGCTGATGCTGACGGTGTGCACCTCTGTCTTTGCCCGATAGGAGGATGCGTACTTTGTGTGCATGCCGAACATGGAATGGGCCTCGAGCAGGCAAGGAGCGGGAAAGTATTC
Source organism: uncultured Bacteroides sp. (assembly GCF_910578895.1). Taxonomy (GTDB): domain Bacteria; phylum Bacteroidota; class Bacteroidia; order Bacteroidales; family Bacteroidaceae; genus Bacteroides. The sequence continues at coordinate 6,220 of NZ_CAJTSC010000004.1, read as the reverse complement.
GGTAAAGCTATAGGAGGAGTCGGCGGACGAGGTGCAGGATGCGACTTCCCCTTTCAGGACAAAGACCAGCTCATGACAGGGGCTTCCCTCTGCGATAAGGAGTTCGCCCGGCTTATGCTTCGTGAAGTGCAATTTTACTTTTTCCAAAATGCAGGTGAAGTCTTCTTGGGCAAGTCCTTGGAAAAGGGGCAATTGTAATAACGTATCAAACATTGTTTCCATATCATTCTCGTCTTCTTGTTGAAGAACAAAAGTAGGTATAATCGAACTCTGCCGTAAATACATGCCTTCTCTTTTTGTTTTTTTTATTATTTCTTAAGCGTGCTGCCAAGGTTCTTAAGGCATGGGAGTTATAGAAGGGCGATAACTCCTTCCGGTTCCTTTAGCTCCTGTGGATAAAAAAGCCGTGGCGTGCCGTTCATTCGCTTTTAAGAAATTTTGCGGAATGTATAAAAATAGATTATATTTGCAGAAAAAAAGGAGGATGTATGTTTTCAGCATTTGATTGGCAGCAGATGACCAGCGCTTTTATCGTGCTGTTTGCCGTGATAGATATCATTGGTTCTATTCCTATCATTATCAACCTGAAGGAGAAGGGAAAGGATGTAAATGCGGTGAAAGCCACATTGATATCGTTTGCCTTGCTGATAGGTTTCTTTTATGCGGGCGATATGATGCTCAAGCTGTTTCATGTGGACATCGAGTCGTTTGCCGTGGCGGGTGCGTTCGTCATTTTCCTGATGTCGTTGGAGATGATTCTTGATATTGAAATCTTTAAAAATCAAGGACCCATCAAGGAAGCGACGCTGGTGCCGCTGGTCTTTCCGCTGTTGGCGGGAGCGGGGGCTTTCACCACTTTGCTCTCTTTGCGCGCCGAATATGCCAGTGTCAATATCATCATAGCGTTGGTGCTGAATATGATATGGGTCTATTTTGTCGTCAGCATGACGGGGCGGGTAGAGCGCTTTCTGGGCAAAGGCGGCATTTACATTATCCGCAAGTTCTTCGGCATCATCCTGCTGGCAATCTCGGTACGCCTGTTTATGGCGAATATCTCGTTGCTGTTGGACAGCTTTCATCATTAAGGCGCGGTCTCTGACCGCCGCCGGAACCATTTGTCATACGTTGCGTTTCATATATTGTACGGGGATTTGATGTTTTCGTACAATAGTGCGGATTATTTGCTGCAAGGATGAAAAAAAACTGACTTTTTGTTTTGCGTATAGTCTTTAATTCGTAATTTTGGGCATCGCTACAAGCTTTGTAGCGCGTATGCCTGAATAATTAACCTTTAAATAATGCGCAACTATGAGTTATTTACGATTTGACAAGACCCTGATGGTTAATCTGCAAGAATCTTTGCCAAGGGAGATACTTCGGACTAACAAATCGGGGGCCTATCATTGTACGACGATTGTAGATTGTAACACACGAAAATATCACGGACTGTTGGTGATTCCCGTTCCCAACCTGGATGATGAAAACCATGTGCTGCTTTCTTCTCTGGACGAAACGGTAATTCAGCACGGTGCGGAATTTAACCTGGGGTTGCACAAGTATCAGGGAAACAACTTTAGTCCGAACGGGCATAAGTATATCCGTGAGTTTGATTGCGAGCATATCCCGGCAACTACCTACCGTGTGGGGGGCGTTATCCTCCGTAAAGAGAAAATTTTTGTACACCACGAGAACCGTATCCTGATTCGTTACACCTTGGTCGATGCCCATTCGGCAACCACGCTCCGTTTCCGCCCTTTCCTGGCATTCCGCAGCGTGCGCGAATACACGCACGAAAACGCACAGGCAAGCCGTGACTACCAGCCGGTGGAGAACGGCATAAAAACCTGCATGTATCCCGGATATCCGGAACTGTATATGCAGTTGAACAAAAAGAATGAGTTTCATTATCAGCCGGACTGGTATCGCGGCATTGAATATCCGAAAGAACAGGAACGTGGATATGATTTTAATGAAGACCTGTACGTGCCCGGCTATTTTGAAGTGGATATAAAGAAGGGCGAAAGTATTGTCTTCTCTGCGGGCATTTCGGAGATTTCACCCCGTAAACTGAAACAGGCTTTTGAAGCAGAGGCTGAGGACCGCACTCCGCGCGACAGCTTCTATCACTGTCTGAAAAACTCGGCTCACCAGTTCCACAACAAGCAGGGAGAGGAGCATTATGTGCTTGCAGGTTATCCCTGGTTCAAATGCCGTGCGCGCGACTTGTTCATTTCTCTGCCGGGGCTGACTTTGGCGGTGGATGAGCAGGATGAGTTTGAGGACGTCATGAAGACGGCGGAAAAAGCCATCCGCAATTTTATCGAAGACAAGCCGGTGGGTTATAAAATCTATGAAATGGAGCATCCCGATGTGCTTTTGTGGGCTGTGTGGACGCTGCAACAATATGCCAAGGATACATCGCGCGAACAATGCCGTGCGAAGTACGGCAAACTGCTGGAGGATATCATGGGATATATCCGCGGCCGTAAGCATGACAATCTCTTCTTGCACGAAAACGGTCTGCTTTATGCAAACGGCAGGGAAAAGGCTGTTACATGGATGAACTCTACGGTGAACGGGCATCCTGTAATCTCCCGTACCGGATATATTGTAGAGGTGAATGCCTTGTGGTATAATGCCTTGCGCTTTGTTTCGGATATCGTACGCGAGGGTGGAAATGACATTCTTGCAGACGAACTGGATGCACAGGCGGAGATTACCGGCAAATCTTTTGTGGAGGTTTTCCGCAATGAATACGGTTATCTGTTCGATTATGTGGACGGATATATGATGGATTGGAGCGTTCGCCCCAATATGATATTTGCCGTTGCTTTTGACTACTCTCCGCTGGACCGCGCACAAAAGAAGCAGGTTCTCGATATTGTGACGAAGGAGTTGCTGACCCCGAAAGGCCTGCGCACGCTGAGCCCTAAGAGTGGGGGATATAACCCGAATTATGTCGGTCCTCAGACACAGCGGGACTATGCTTACCACCAGGGTACGGCATGGCCGTGGCTGATGGGCTTCTATATGGAGGCGTATCTGCGTATATATAAGATGAGCGGAATTTCGTTTGTGGAACGCTATCTGATTGGCTTTGAAGATGAAATGACAAGCCATTGCATTGCGTCTCTGCCCGAATTGTTCGACGGTAACCCGCCGTTTAAGGGAAGGGGAGCGGTTTCGTTTGCCATGAATGTGGCGGAGATTTTGCGCATCCTGAAATTATTGTCTAAATATAATTCATAAGAGGAGGAACGAAGATGAAAGTTTTAATGTTTGGTTGGGAATTTCCTCCCAAAATATATGGCGGCCTTGCAGTTGCATCATACGGAATTACGAAGGGACTGAGTTTGCAGGGAGATGTCGAAACCACTTTCTGCATGCCCAAGCCTACAGGCGAGGAAGAGAAATTCTTGAATATAATCGGCATGAACCAAGTGCCTGTCGTATGGCGCGATGTAGATTATGGTTATTTGAAGTCGCGTTTGTCGACAATGAGTCCGGAACAATATTACGCTTTGCGTGACCATATTTATGCGGATTTCTCCTACATGCACGTCAACGACCTTGGCTGTATGGACTTTGCCGGTGGCTATCCGGGCAATCTGCACGAAGAAATCAATAACTTTTCCATCATAGCCGGCGTGGTGGCGCGCCAACAGGAGTTCGACATTATCCATGCGCACGACTGGTTGACGTATCCCGCCGGAGTGCATGCCAAGATGGTGAGCGGCAAACCGCTTTGCATCCATGTGCATGCCACGGACTTCGACCGTTCGCGGGGCAAGGTCAATCCTACTGTTTACTCAATGGAGAAGAACGGAATGGACTATGCCGATTGCATCATGTGCGTGTCCGAACTTACGCGCCGCACTGTGATTAATGAATATCATCAGGACCCGCGAAAAGTATTTGCCATGCACAATGCGGTGTATCCGCTCTCGCAGGAATATCAGGACATTCCACGTCCGGAACACTCCAAAGAGAAAGTGGTGACTTTCCTCGGACGTATCACCATGCAGAAAGGACCGGAATATTTTGTGGAAGCCGCTGCGCTGGTGCTGCAACGTACCCGCAACATACGTTTCGTAATGGCAGGTTCGGGAGATATGCTGAATGCCATGATTAATATGGCTGCCGAACGTGGCATTGCCGACCGATTCCACTTCCCCGGCTTTATGAAAGGCAAGCAGGTGTACGAGGTGTATAAGAACAGTGACGTGTTCGTCATGCCTTCCGTGTCCGAACCTTTCGGCATTGCTCCGCTGGAAGCCATGCAGTGCGGAACGCCCTCCATTATCTCCAAGCAGTCCGGTTGCGGTGAAATTCTCGATAAGGTAATCAAAACCGATTACTGGGACATTCACGCAATGGCGGATGCCATCTATTCCATCTGCATGAATCCTTCCCTGTTCCGTTATCTGCAGGAAGAAGGAAAGAAAGAGGTGGACGGAATTACTTGGGAAAAGGTAGGCTTGAGAATCCGTGCTCTGTATGAGGATGTGTTAAGAAACTATGGTAAATAACAAAACAATAAATACTAATGAGAACTATCTGTCTTTACTTTGAGATACATCAAATTATACATCTGAAACGTTACCGTTTCTTTGATATCGGTACAAATCATTATTACTATGATGATTATGCCAATGAAACAAGTATAAACGAAGTTGCCGAACGCTCGTATATCCCTGCGCTGAACACGCTGATTGAAATGGTGAAGAACTCGGGCGGCGCTTTCAAGGTGGCTTTGTCTATCTCCGGCGTGGCATTGGAGCAACTGGAAATCCATGCGCCTGCAGTTATCGACTTGTTGCACCAGCTCAATGATACCGGATGCTGCGAGTTCCTGGCAGAGCCTTACTCTCACGGACTCTCCTCTTTGGCAAACGAGGATTGCTTCAAGGAAGAGGTGATGCGGCAGAGCGCCAAGATGAAACAGATGTTTGGAAAAGCGCCGAAGGTATTCCGCAATTCCAGCCTGATTTATAATGACGAGATTGGTGCTATGGTGGCAAGTATGGGCTTTAAAGGCATGCTGACCGAGGGTGCCAAGCATGTGCTTGGCTGGAAGAGCCCGCACTATGTGTATCATTGCAATATGAACCCGAACCTGAAGTTGCTGTTGCGCGATTTTAAGTTGTCGGATGATATCAGCCTGCGATTCTCCAATTCCGAATGGAGCGAATATCCTTTGTTTGCAGATAAGTATATCAACTGGATTGATGCATTCCCGCAGGAAGAGCAGGTCATCAACATTTTTATGGAACTTTGTTCATTGGGCATGTCGCAGCCTTTGTCTTCCAATATATTGGAATTCCTGAAAGCATTGCCCGCATGTGCCAAAGAGAAAGGCATTACGTTCTCAACTCCTACGGAAGTTGTAACGAAGCTGAAATCGGTTTCACAATTGGATGTTCCGTACCCGATGTCTTGGGTAGACGAAGAAAGGGATACGAGCTGCTGGTTGGGAAATGTGATGCAGCGTGAGGCTTTCAACAAGTTGTATAGCGTTGCCGAACGTGTTCATATCTGTGACGACCGCCGTATCAAGCAAGACTGGGATTATCTGCAGGCAAGCAACAACTTCCGTTTTATGACAACCAAGAATAGCGGTATAGCCCTGAACCGTGGCATTTACGAATCGCCATACGATGCTTTTACCAACTATATGAACATCTTGGGAGACTTCATCAAGCGTGTGGATTCTCTTTATCCGGTAGATATCGACAACGAGGAGTTGAATGCCTTGCTGACTACAATCAAAAACCAGGGAGATGAAATAGAAGAACTTCATAAAGAACTGGAAAAAACGCAGAACAAGCTGGAGAAAGAAAAATCTGCCGAGAAGAAGAAAGAAACGAAAACAACAGCTAAGGCTGCCGCGAAACCTACTGCCAAGAAAACTGTTGCAAAGAAGGCTGCGCCGAAGAAGAAGGTTGCCGATAAGTAGCCGGATAAGCTTGGAATAAGCGGCTATGAATAGTCTATAAGGTTTGTGGTCAAAACTCTGACAGAATGTGCAATTGTCAGAGTTTTGACCACAAACTTTTATATTTAAGGTTGAGCATTCATTTTGTTTTCTGCTAAGAGCCTGTTTAAATTTTATTCAGCATTAGCTTCGCTCAAAACATTTTTTACCTTTTTGATATAGGTATAGTTTTTTGAGCGTTCTTTTCGAGGATGTTTTTCTATTTTTATGAGGAGCATAGCGGGC
>NZ_CAJTSC010000003.1 GCF_910578895.1 uncultured Bacteroides sp. | reverse complement strand
GTCTTTACTTTGGTCTTTTCGTGGAATAACTCTGAGAGTTCCTGGTCCGGCAGGGACAACATCTGCTCATAATCCAAACCGCTACGTTGAAATACCTGTAAGTATTTCTTGACCGTGTTGCGCGAGACGCTTAACATACTGCTGATACTTTTGGTTCCATGACCCTGGGAGTAACAGCGTAACACTTGACGAATCTTTTCCATTCCTAATTGTTTATTGGGCATAACTGATTTTTATTTGTTTTTAACAAATAAAATAGAATTATAGACCGGATAAACAAGAATCAAAATCTTTTTTAGGGGATCACTTTGAAGTGAATTTAAGGGGTCACTTTCGAGTGAATTGGGGGGATCACTTTAAAGTGAACGGAAGGGGGCAGATACGAGTGGATTTTCCACATGACTACGGCACATCCGTTTTCTTACGCAAATACAATGATTTCATCAACTCCTCTGGCAAAGTCACCATCGGTAACAATATCTATTTTGGAGTAAACTGTACCGTACTAAAAGGAGTAACCATAGGAGACAATTGTATAATTGGCGCCCATTCTTTAGTTACTAAAAATATTCCTGCCAATTCGGTCGCCGCCGGTGTTCCTGCCAAAGTCATTTCCACTCTTGATGAATATTATGCCAAACGGAAGGAACAAGCACTTGAAGAAGCTTTTGAATATGCACGATGCATCAAAGAGAAGCAACACAAAATTCCTGATGCGGCAGACTTCACAGAAGAATTTATATATTTTGTGACAGAACACGATGCTGAACAAATAAATCGAAAATACGGTCCGACATACAACAAATTAATAGCCAATCAGCTGCAAGAATCCTATCACATTTGGCTGCAAGGACACCATGCACGTTTCAATGACTTAGGTGATTTCCTATCCGCAGCAGGTGTTACAGCGAAATAAACAACTTACTTACAATATAAGTATTAATTATTTTAATCTTCAAATTTTACTTATCAATCAAATGGAAAATATGGATATTGTCTGTAATATAGATAACGGCTATGTGAAGTATTGTGTTGTGATGTTGACTTCTTTGTTTATTAATAATAAAAACAAGAGGTTGCATATCCATATTATCGCAGATGACCTTTCGGAAGAATCACAATTCATTTTGTCCGATGTAGTAGAAAAGCAATATAAACAACACTTATCGTTCTATTTGGTTGGGGCGGACTTGCTTTCGAAGTGTCCTATTGATGCGAACAATTATATTTCGATTTCCACTTATTATCGTTGTTTCCTGACTACGGTTTTACCTTCCGATATATCGAAAGTCCTATATCTGGATTGCGACTTGATTGTGCGCAAGCCACTTGACGCTTTATTCGCTATCTGTCTGGATGGGTATGCCGTGGGAGCGGTAGAAGATATGTGGAGTGCCAAAGAAAGCCATTATATCCGTTTGCGTTATCCTGAAGAATACTCTTACTTTAATGCCGGAGTATTATTGGTGAATTTGGATTATTGGCGGCGGCATGACATTGAAGATGAAATAACGGAATATATAACTAATTATCCGGAGCGTTTACTGTATAACGACCAGGATGTGCTGAATGCGGTTTTATACGCACGCAGGTTATTTATCCCTTTCCGTTGGAATATGCAGGATGGCTTTTTCCGGAAGAGACGGAAACTTCGTCCAAATTCTATTCCTGCATTGGAAGCGGAAATGCCCGAAACTGCGATTGTCCATTTTACAGGTGGAAAGAAGCCGTGGCATGAAAAGTCGGTACACCCTTATAAGAAAGAATATTTTAAGTATTTGGATTTCACGAGGTGGAGCGGAGAACGCCCTCCTGTTAATTATTTGTTTCGGTTTAGCAAACTGTTTAATCCGATTCAGGGGATATTGGGATGGAAAAATGTATATAGGAAAATCTGAATTATATGAAAGTTACGCTGATTGTTTCAACCTACAACAGACCGGATGCGTTGGTCTTGTGCCTTAAAAGCATATTCCGACAAACAGTATTGCCGAATGAAATTATTATTGGCGATGACGGTTCAAGGCAGGAAACCATTGATGTTATTCGGGAATACCAACAGAAGTCACCCGTTCCTTTAATACATATCTGGCAGGAAGACAACGGTTTCCAATTGGCAAAGGCTCGCAACAAATGTATTGCTCATGCCCGTTATGAATATATCGTCCAAGTGGATGGAGACTTGATTCTGCATAATCATTTTATTGAAGACCATTTGCTTTTTGCCGAGAGAGGGTATTATGTAAAAGGGGGAAGGGTTAATATAAACAACCGCCTGACTGTCCGGTTGTGTTCGGAAAGGCGCTATGTACGTCTTGGGGTTTTCAGTAGAGGATTAATGCGCAGGATTAACGCCATCCGTTGCATACCTTTGGCAAAGTATTTGACCATGCGTAGAAAAACAGCCCCGGGACTGGGATGCAATATGGGTTTTTGGCGCGAGGATGCAATCAAGGTTAACGGCTATGATGAGTTCTATGTAGGTTGGGGAGGTGAAGACTATGACTTTGCCGTCCGCATGCTTCATTCCGGTCTGCAAAAGAAATCATTAAAGTTTGCAGGGATTGTTTTTCACTTATGGCATAATGATTTGTATATGGATAATCAGGAGAAGAATTTCTCACACTACCATGCCGTTGAGGATAGCGCTTCGGTGTGGTGTGAAAAGGGCGTCACGCAGTATTTGTAGTGCGAAAGACGGTTTCTGACATCCGACAGCATTGTTATCTGTTAGGAATAGCTATTTTACATCACGCACATATACATAAGATGACTACAAATGTAACCTGAAGAGTTAATAATGAACTACATAACAATCAAATAAAGATACTTATGGAATTGAAGATAACAAAAAAGGAGCAACACATTGTAACGGAAGAAACGGCTACGAATATCCAACATTTGGTAAAAGTCATCATTCCCATATACAAAGCAGAACTAAACGAATTCGAAAAAGTATCTTTAGACAGAAGCTATCAAGTTCTACAAAATCATCCGCTAACTATCATCAAACCACAAAGCCTTGCTATTAATTCTCTATTAGCAGAATACCCCCGATTGACAGTGGAAGAATTCAACGACAGTTACTTCAAAAGCATAAGCGGTTATAACCGTTTAATGCTGTCGCCCGAGTTCTACCGGCGTTTTTCCAACTGCCAATACATACTTATCTGCCAGTTGGATGCTTATGTATTTACAGACGAATTGACAAAATGGTGTGACAAAGATTATGACTATATAGGCGCTCCCTGGCTGGTACGCCCGATATACAAGTTCCCACTTTTAGCATTGGCTTCGTGGATAAAAAAGCAATATTGCGATTTCTTCCGTTGCCCCAACTCTCAAATCACTAATTTCAAAGTAGGCAATGGAGGCTTCTCCCTACGCAAAGTAAGCAGCCATTTGCAAGCGACCTCAAAACTGACGTCTACCATTGAAGAATATTTAAGACATACGGAAAACCATATATTCAACGAAGATGTCTTTTTCTCCATCGAAGTCAACCGGCATGGGTTAAACTTCTCCTATCCAACCTATTTGGAAGCACTACAATTCAGTTTTGACAAATACCCCGCCTTATGCTACAAATTAAACAACCGCCAACTACCATTCGGTTGCCACTCGTGGTATAAAAGAAGAATGAAAAAGTTTTGGTTTCCTATTATCCAAAACCATTCCAACCTACCACAACCTGCATCTGTCTGCAAGCGGTTTACGTCTTACATAAAATCACATTACTTCCGGTTATTGGAATTATGCTTTCCATCGCGCATACGGGAAGCTGCGGAAATCCCTATTATCATCAATAATTTCAACCGTCTTACCACCCTCAAACAACTTATTGCTTCCTTGGAGAAACGAGGATATACCAATATCCATATTTTAGACAACAACAGCAGTTACCCGCCATTACTGGAATATTACCAGAGTTGCCGTTACGAAGTAATATACCTGCACCAAAACATCGGGTTCAAAGCCCTATGGAAAAACAGGAAAACCAAGAAAAGGTTTTGTTCGGATTACTATATCTATACCGACTCGGATGTAATGCTGGATGATAACTGCCCTGAAGACGTAATCAATCATTTATATCAGTTCTTGAAAGGAAACTATAAATATGCAGCCAAAATAGGTTTATCATTGCGCATTGACGACCTGCCTGATTATTACAACCAAAAACAAAAAGTCATTCAATGGGAAAGCCGGTATTACAAAAAACTCAATGGCGATGGGTTGTACCCGGCACCGGTAGATACGACATTTGCCCTCTACCGCCCACGAGTAGGCCTTAGCCGTAGCAGAGCCGTAGAAGCCTATCGCACAAGCATACCCTATCAGCTAAAGCATCTGCCATGGTATATGGACTCTGCAAATCTTTCAGAAGAAGAAAAATATTACATACAGCATTGCAAACGAGCTACCAGTTGGAGTTCATTGTCAAAAGAATAATCAGAGTTCCAAATGAAATTTAAGTTCATGCCTCTTTTGATACTTGCTCCAGAACGCCTTGCGATAAAAAAGTACCCGTCCAACGCAATATGCTTCATCCCAATGGCGAGCCTTGGCATAGGCTTTGGCCAACTGTACGAAGAACTCCTTTTGCCCCCATAAACGAGCAAAATTGGCACAACCAGCTTCCAACCCCACTTCACCGAAAGTCATCCGGTTGAGGTCGACCAAAGAGAAGCGGTAATTATTACCGATTTTATCAAACAAGATATTCCCGGGAGAGTAATCCTGATGCAGGATACCGTTTTCATGCAAAGAAGCCGTGTAATGCGCAAAAGTCTGAATTATATCAACACACTCGCCCGAATTCGGGTCGGCATCACCAAATTCATAAAAAGTCCTCTGATACGGGCATTGTACACTAACAAAATATGAATAGTCTATAAGTCCATTCTTTTTGAATTCAATATAGGCAATCGGCTCAGGTGTTTCAAAACCTTTCTGCAACAATATTTGAGGGTATATAAAGGCTCTCTCCCCCTTTGGTCGCCTAAAAAACGAATACGCAATTCTGTTAATCAGCTTTGGGACTCCATAACGCTTTACATTAATCAACAAAGAATCTTCCAGAAGCATTTCTTTAATCAGATTCCGACGGTCATACAACACCCTTCCCTGTTTTTCAAATAATTCCGGTATCCGTTTTATTGATTCTTCCAAATGATAATATTTGGGATTTATAATTACTCTCATCATCATTCTATCAAGTAAAGTTGACAAAACTATACAATATTCCGCATACAGCCAAACAGTTCCCCGTATTTATTCCACTAATGCCACGACTCTTTCATTCCTACAGGTGAAGATTTTGTTCTCACAAATTATTCCTAACTTTGCCTACGTTAAAAAACAGAAACACCATGAAAGTAGTTGTCGATGACAAAATACCTTTTATAAAGGAAGCCATTGAGAAGATAGCCGATGATGTAGTTTATGCCCCGGGAAAAGACCTCACACCCTCTTTGGTGAAAGATGCGGACGCACTTATCATCCGTACGCGCACCCGGTGCGACCGGAAATTACTGGAAGGTAGCAAAGTAAAATTTATCGCTACGGCAACAATCGGTTTCGATCATATCGATACGGAATATTGCCACGAAGCCGGCATTACATGGACCAACGCGCCCGGCTGCAACTCCGCTTCCGTGGCACAATACCTGCATTCGTCTTTACTCCTATTGCAGAAACTGAAAGGCATGGACTTGTCAAAAGCCACTATCGGCATCATCGGAGTAGGCAATGTGGGCAGCAAAGTAGCCAAAGTGGCACAAGAACTGGGGATGCGCGTATTGCTGAATGACCTTCCCCGTGAAAACAAAGAGGGAAAACGGAATTTCTCATCCCTACATACACTTGCCAAAGAGTGTGACGTACTCACTTTCCACGTACCTTTATATAAAGAAGGTAAATACAAAACCTACCACTTGGCGGACACTGCATTCTTCCGTTCATTACAAAAGAAACCGGTCCTCATCAATACCGCACGCGGAGAAGTAGTAGAAACGGATGCACTGCTGGATGCTTTGGACACGGGGCTGGTTTCGGACGCTATCATTGACGTTTGGGAAAATGAACCGACAATAAATTCCACCTTATTAAATAAGGTATTCCTCGGCACGCCGCACATCGCCGGCTATTCGGCGGACGGCAAGGCAAACGCAACCCGCATGTCGTTGGATGCCCTGTGCCGGCATTTCAACATACAGGCAGAGTATCGGATTATCCCTCCTGCTCCAAGCCGGCCGCGAATCAGCGCCAACACCCTATCGGAAGCCTACTTGCAAATGTACGATCCCCGGCAAGATAGCAACGCACTCAAGGCACACCCCGAATTATTTGAAAAGCTACGGGGAGACTACCCCTTGAGAAGAGAGAAAGAAGCATATACACTCCTGGACAATCCAAAGAACGTATGGACATGAACGTACCGATTTTGCCGTCATCCAAAGAAACTGTCAGCGAACTTCCGCCAACAAACTTTCGATGGTCTTCGGATAATATTCATACTCCAGCGCATGTACTTTCTTTGCCACATCATCTGCCGTATCCTGTGGCAGAACAGGACATTTGTGCTGTACTATGATTTCCCCTTCATCGAAACGCTCGTTCAGATAATGTATGGTAATGCCGGTTTCTGTTTCGCCAGAAGCCACCACAGCCTCGTGCACGCGATTGCCATACATTCCCCTGCCACCGAATTTGGGCAACAAGGAAGGATGAATATTTATAATTTTATTGGGATAAGCATGCAAGATACAATCGGGCACATGCGCAAGAAAACCCGCAAGGACAATAAAACCAATTCTCCTATCCTGCAACAAAGACAACACAACCGTCCCGTCCGTCCATTCAGCCTTGTTTATACAGGCAAACGGAACATTCAGACTACGTACACGTTCCAATACAAAGGCATTCTCCCTGTCAGTCAGGACCAACGTCACATCAGCCAAAGCACTATTCCGGAAATGCCGGATGATATTTTCCGCATTTGTCCCGTTACCGGAAGCAAAAATAGCAATATTTTCACTCATAGGGTCTCTGATTTATGCACAAAACCGTGAAAAATGTGCAAAAAGGTGCATTTAATTCATCAAATATTTGCGAGGAACGATAAATATTCATTCCTTTGCACCGCAAATTTAAAGAAATAAAACTAATTATTAATTAAAAACTTAAAGTTATGTCTGAAATTGCATCAAGAGTGAAAGCGATTATCGTCGACAAATTAGGCGTTGAAGAATCAGAAGTTACTAACGAAGCTAGCTTCACTAACGATTTGGGAGCAGATTCTCTTGACACTGTAGAACTTATCATGGAATTCGAAAAAGAATTCGGCATCTCTATTCCTGATGACCAAGCTGAGAAGATCGGTACTGTAGGTGATGCTGTATCTTACATCGAAGAACACGCTAAGTAATCTTAATCCATTCATTTCTTAGTATGGAATTAAAAAGAGTTGTAGTAACAGGTCTTGGCGCCATTACTCCCATTGGCAACAGCGTTCCCGAATTTTGGGAAAGCCTTGTGAATGGGGTTAGTGGAGCAGGACCTATTACTCATTTCGACGCATCGCTTTTCAAGACTCAGTTTGCATGTGAAGTAAAAGGCTTCGATGCTACCAAATATATGGACCGCAAAGAGGCGCGCAAGATGGACTTGTACACACAATATGCCATTGCAGTAGCCAAAGAAGCGGTAGGCGACTCTGGGCTTGACGTTGAAAATGAGGATTTAAACAGAATCGGTGTTATTTTCGGTGCCGGTATCGGTGGCATCCGTACATTCGAAGAAGAAGCAGGCAACTATGCCTTGAACGGCAAGGAAATGGGTCCTAAGTTCAATCCGTTCTTCATCCCCAAGATGATTTCGGACATTGCCGCCGGACAAATTTCCATCATGTACGGTTTCCATGGTCCTAACTACGCGACTTGTTCTGCATGCGCCACTTCCACAAATGCCATTGCCGATGCATTCAACCTCATCCGTCTGGGTAAGGCAAATGCTATCGTCACAGGTGGTTCGGAAGCTGCCATCGCCGCTTGCGGTGTAGGCGGTTTCAATGCCATGCATGCATTGTCAACCCGCAACGATTCTCCCGAAACCGCATCCCGCCCGTTTAGCGCAAGCCGCGACGGATTCATCATGGGTGAAGGCGGTGGCTGTCTCGTTCTCGAAGAACTGGAACATGCCAAGGCACGCGGTGCCAAAATCTATGCGGAAGTTGCCGGTGTAGGCATGTCTGCCGATGCTCATCACCTGACAGCCTCTCATCCCGAAGGCTTGGGAGCCAAGTTGGTGATGCTGAATGCGCTGGAAGATGCTGAAATGAAACCCGAAGAAGTAGATTATATCAATGTTCACGGTACATCTACTCCCGTAGGTGATATTTCGGAAGCAAAAGCCATTAAAGAGGTATTCGGACAACATGCGTATGAGTTGAACATCAGTTCGACAAAATCCATGACCGGACACTTATTGGGTGCTGCCGGTGCGGTAGAATCCATTGCGAGCATCCTCGCCATCAAGAATGGCATTGTCCCTCCGACCATCAACCACGAAGAGGGTGATAATGACGAAAACATCGACTATGACCTGAATTTCACGTTCAACAAAGCGCAAAAGCGCGAAGTGAACGTAGCCTTGTCCAATACTTTTGGATTCGGCGGTCATAACGCATGTGTTATTTTCAAGAAATACGCAGAATAATACGGTCGTGTTACGTAACCAAATAGATAAAATAAGGCTCTTATTCCATAAGGACAGAGAGTCTTATTTTTGTTTTTACAAGATACTCGGTTTCTTCCCCCGTGATATCCGGTTCTACCAGCAGGCTTTACTGCACAAATCCACTTTGGTCCGTTCCGAAAAAGGACGTCCGTTGAACAACGAACGGTTGGAATTTTTGGGTGATGCCATCCTGGATGCTATTGTGGGAGATATTGTATACAAGCATTTTGAAGGTCGCCGTGAGGGCTTCCTTACCAATACCCGTTCCAAAATCGTACAGCGGGAAACCTTGAACAAACTTGCCGTGGAGATAGGATTGGACAAGTTGGTCAAATACTCTACCCGTTCTTCTTCACACAACAGTTATATGTACGGCAATGCTTTCGAAGCGTTTATCGGCGCCATCTATTTGGACCAAGGCTACGAACGTTGCAAACAGTTTATGGAGCAGAAAATCCTCAAGAACCATATAGACCTTGACAAAATGTCGCGCAAGGAAGTCAACTTCAAATCCAAACTTATCGAATGGAGCCAGAAGAACAAGATGAAGGTTTCTTTTGAGTTGATAGAACAGTTTCTCGATCGGGACTACAACCCGATGTTCCACACGGAAGTCCGCATAGAAGGTCTTTCTGCCGGCACCGGTACAGGCTATTCCAAGAAAGAGTCGCAGCAGAATGCCGCGCAAATGGCGTTGAAAAAGATAAAAAGTGATGTTGCTTTCAAAGAAACCATTGAAGCAGCCAAGATACAGAGCTATATCAATACGGAAGAAACGAAGGAATCGGAAACAGGCATCTGCGCATCACCGTTAGAAAGCAACCAAGACATTGCTGTAGCTACTACAAAGCCCTGATAAACTCATCCCACTGCAAAGGAGTTCCTTTCTTACCGAAGAACTTTTCATACAACCGCCGTCTGACAGAAGTTATGGACTCTTTAGAATGATTAGTCAGTTTAGCTATATCTTTCGGCAGAATACCGATTTTAATAAGCAGACAGACCCGCAACTCATGTTTACTGAGTTTGTGAATACGAAGTAATGTTCCAGTAAATCCCGGGTAGGCTTCATTGACAGCTCCCTGCAGGCTATCCCATTCTTTAGAAAGAATTTGGAAAGAAGTTTCGGTGTTACAGAGCCGTTCAAAATATTGATAAATATCAGTACCTAACAATTGTTTCCACCTATTTTCCCTCATCTTGATTTCCAGTTCCGCTTTTCTACCTGTATAATAAAGTTTTGCTTGCATTAAAGTTTCATTCTGACCTATTATCCAGAACTGTTGTTCCAACATCTTCAGTTCTTTCTTATTCGCCTCTACAAAACTTCTACTCTTCTGATACGATTCTTCCTCAATTTGCTTAAGTTCAACAAGTTGCATCCTAAGTTTCAACTGTTTGGTCTTGCTGTACATATAGTAAAAGAAAAAACAAAATACAATAAACAGGATAATCAGCATAGAACCTGTCAAATAGATTCTTTTACGGGCATTTTCAACTTTCAACTGATTATTTTCATTTTCCCTCAACGTATAATTGTATAAAGACTGCATCTTGCGCACAGTCTCGGCATCAGTCAGTGCCCATACCGAATCAATGCTTTCTATATAGTGCTCCAAATATTCCATAGCCATCCATGGTCTGTTTTCTTCCAATGTATACTTTGCAAGATGCCAGTATGCATCGGCCTTAGCATAGATGGTTCCACAATCTAAGATTTCATTATAATAATAGATTGCAGAGTCTTTATTACCGGTTTGGCGGTATAAATCGGAAGCGATGGAATATATAGCACTTTCGTCCGCTTTATCTGCGTAGTTTAAAGCTTCTTGCAAATTGTTTTTTGCCAAGTCATATTTCTTGATTTGTTTATAAAGGCTTGCCAATTGTCCTTTTATCATATACAGCATGCTTTGGTTTCGCAAAGCATAGGCCATATCATAAGCTTTTTGGTAATATATCAACGCACTATCAGGCA
Organism: uncultured Bacteroides sp.; assembly: GCF_910578895.1. Classification (GTDB taxonomy): domain Bacteria; phylum Bacteroidota; class Bacteroidia; order Bacteroidales; family Bacteroidaceae; genus Bacteroides. The sequence goes on along the minus strand of NZ_CAJTSC010000003.1, from coordinate 103,280 downwards.
TATTTATATTTTTATACACCGAAGCAATGTCCCTTAAATCATATACCATGCTCACGCTATCCTCATTCAAAAAACTAACTTGATATGCTTGGCGAAACATGCTTATCGCCTCATCATAAACACACTGATAAGAACATATATAACCAATTTGACTACATATCAAACCATTAAAACTTGACAAAGGAGCCTCTTTCAAAGTGTCCAAAGCCTTATAAAAATAGCTTAAAGCCTGTGGTGCGTCTCCCTGTTCTTTACAAACCCTCCCTGCATAAAAATAGGCTTCGGGAAGATAGTGGTTATCTTTCTTTTCTAAATAATAATGCAATACTTTAAATATTAAACTGTCCGAAACAAGCGAAATGTAAGCTTTATCAGCCGCTTTTATACAAAGCAACTGATAATACATCCATACTTCCTCCGATTGAGAAACCATTTCGTTCTCTATCGATTTCAATAAAGAAACTGCGCTGTCAGGATTGGCAGATATCAGACTATCCACCCCAAACAAAGATTGTGGGTAAGAACTTCTCCTACACGAATAAAAACCAAGCAAGAGACAAAATAATAATAAGCAAATTACGTTTTTCATGTTTGTAAAAGTAACTAAAAATAAAATACAACAAGAATGCCCTGGCATATATTCTAAACCACAATGCACACTTTTGCACACTAAAAAATAAAATGCACACAAAATGAACACTGAAAAATATTTATAATAGAGCTATTTGTGCTTTTTTTACATCAAAACTTTAAAAACACATACCAATGAAACATTTATTATTAACCTGCATTAGTTTATCACTTTGTTTGGTTAGTTGGGCTGACACCCCTATCAAACTAAAAAACAAAGAAAATTCCAAGGAGAAACATTATTCTGTTCCGGTCATTTCTCCTGTAATCAATCATGAGCATAACAGACTTCTTATTTATCAAGAAATGTCGTTACCTAATCTTACTATTCTTATCTACGACGAGCAAGGCGATACTATTCATGCTGAGACAACCACCATTTCAGCCAATATTCCATATATCCTTACCTTACCCGATGTTAATGGTGTATATACAATTGAACTTATAAACGATGAATATCACTTTACAGGGCAACTTATTATACTAAATGAAGAGAACAATCCAAATTTATTGATAACTTTGTAAAACATCAATGCCTTATGAAAAATACATGTATAGCAATATTAAGCATTATCTTTTTAACAACAAGTTGTTATCAAGATGAACAACAAGAAAATTGTATTAATGACGTTAAGAATCAATTGTCTATTAATAAAGAATTGGAAACCTTACGTATATTCAATGATTCAATTATACAACAACCCAGAACCCGAGGATGGTTTGGAACGCTTACTTCAGTATTCAGTGCTGATATGTTAGGAGCATGTGCCGGTTTTAAAGCTTCAATCGGAGTTGCCGCATACATAACTGCTGCTACCGGTGGAACAGCAGGACCTGCAACAGGTATCGCCGTATTAGCCTCAACAGGACTTATAGCCGGTGGAGCTTCGTACGGAGCATATAAAGGATGTTCTACAGTGATAACGGAAGAAGAATACAACAAGCACATAAATTCATTATTGAAACAGCCAATAAGAATTGGGAAACACATTAATACATTTAAATCAAAATGCAAGCTTTTGGATGTCTCAACTATAATTTTAGAAGAACACACGTGCGACTTAATAGCAGAACTGCATGATTCAATTGTAAATATAGCCTTAGATATCGAAGAGCAACCGATAACAAAAAGTACTCCCGATTTGTCTACTCCCATAGATCCTATCTTACCTACATACAATGACAATTCTTATAATATTCCTATATTTTCCGACAGAGATATTAAAAACCTAAACCATACAGTCAACAATAACCTGATAGATTATTATCAGAACCATAATTACGAGAAAACATTAAACTGTATGATTGAACAACAAAACATTTCTGTTGAAACAGGAAACATCCTAAGGCTACTTATGGATGTATTATATCAAGGAGAAATCTCAGATGAGGCAACACTTGAGATTGTTTTAAATAGATACAGCAACGTCATTAAAGAATCAACAAATATAAGTATTGAAGACAAGAATTGTCTTCTAATAGGATTGTCAGTTGCAAAAAATAGTTTTAGATTATGGAAAAACAAAATGGAATAATGAAAAAAAGGACTCTCCTTTCTTTTGGAACCACACGAGGTATTATCTCTGATATCATCAGCCTGCTGCTTGTAATTGCTTTATGGTACGTTTCCAAAGAGAAAGCAGGCAATGTAATTCTTACAATATTCATTATATGGGGATTACTTACGGTATTCTGTTTAGGACTTGACATCTATCTTCTGAGAAAACACCGATGACATACCACATCCCCTAAAAAACAAACATCCTTTATCTGTCATGCTGCATTCAGACGCAGCATGACAGAATAATAGTGTCTCAAATATAGAAGACTCATCCGAAACAAATTCCCATACGCTTGCCCTGAACGACTAAATCATGGTCCTCGGTCACTAATTTGAGTTTTCCCGCTATCTCTTCCAGAGGCGCGGAAGATATTTCATTCCCTTTCAGTGTCACCATACGACCAAACTGCCCTCCGGCAATCAACTCCGTGGCATGACCGCCCATACGGGTGGACAGATTACGGTCGAAAGGCGTAGGCGAACCGCCACGCTGGATATACCCTAAAACGGTCTCACGCGTTTCGATACCCGTTTCGTATTCAATCTCCTGTGCGATATATTCGGCAGCACGTTTCCTGCCGTCCGTCCGTATTCCCTCTGCCACCACCACGATGGAATAAGGCTTTCCTTTTTTCAGGCGGTTCAAAATCGTATCGCCGATATTACGGATATCATAAGGAAGTTCAGGAATTAAAATCACATCGCCACCACCCGCCATACCGGAGTACAACGCAATCCAACCTGCCTTATGCCCCATTACTTCTATCACCATCACCCGCTTGTGCGAACTGGCTGTGGAGTGCAGCCTGTCTATGGCATCCGTAGCAATGCTGACGGCTGAGTCAAAGCCGAACGAGAAGTCGGTCCCCCAAATGTCATTATCAATGGTCTTAGGCACGGAAACGATATTCAGCCCCATGGCAGCCAGTTTGGCGGCCGTTTTTTGTGTGCCGTTGCCGCCGATACAGACAATGCAGTCCAGTCCCAACTCCTTTACATTCTTCTCTATCAGGGCAGGTTTGTTTACATCGGACACTACCCCGTTCTTCTTGAACGGTTTTTCACGAGAGGTGCCCAGCATGGTGCCGCCTAAATTCAATAATCCCGACAGAGACTTATCCGTAAACGACTCCACATCTTTTGTCAATAATCCTTGAAAACCGCTATGGATACCTATCACCTCCATTCCGTAGTGATTGATTGCTGTTTTACAAACGCCGCGAATAGTCGCGTTAATGCCGGGGCAATCTCCGCCTGAAGTCAAAATACCGATTCTCATAACTATCATTTTAGGGAACAAGGAAATAAAAAAGACAAGGAAGAGGACACATTCTCCCACCGGTCAACTTATTAACTTGTCAACTGAATACGGACGTAAAGATAGAAAAAAAAGAGAAAAAAGATAAAGATGCCAATAAATAAGATTATTTTTGCGCACTTAAACAGATTTCAATAAGAACGATGAATATTACAAAATTCCTGAATAAAGTATACTTCACCCCCCGCTTAAAAGAGATTGAGCAATATACCGACCATGCAGGCGAACTGCAGGCAGGTGTGCTGAGACGTCTGGTACGCATGGCCGCCAACACGGAGTGGGGAAAGAAATACGATTATGCCTCCATTCGTACTTATGAAGATTTCAAGAAACGGCTTCCCATACAGACTTACGAAGAAATAAAACCCTATGTGGCACGTTTGCGTGCCGGCGAGCAGAACTTGCTATGGCCCTCGGAGATACGCTGGTTTGCCAAGTCTTCGGGAACCACCAACGATAAAAGCAAGTTCTTGCCGGTCAGCAAAAATTCGCTGCAAGACACCCATTATCAAGGCGGAAAAGATGCCGTCGCCATCTACTTGGGGATGAACCCCGAAAGCTGTTTCTTTTCTGGCAAAGGACTGATTCTCGGCGGCAGCCACAGCCCCAACCTGAACTCCAACCGTAGCCTGGTGGGCGACCTGTCCGCCATCCTGATACAAAACGTGCATCCGTTGGTGAACCACATCCGCGTGCCAAGCAAGGAGATTGCCCTGATGAGCGATTTCGAATCCAAAATGGAAGCTATCGCCAACAGTACGCTCCGTACCAACGTCACCAACCTCTCGGGTGTACCTTCCTGGATGTTGGTACTTATCAAGCATATACTCGAGAAGACCGGTAAGCAGTCGTTGGAAGAGGTATGGCCCAACCTGGAAGTGTTCTTCCACGGCGGAGTGGCTTTCACTCCCTACCGCGAGCAATACAAGCAAGTCATCAAGAGTTCCAAAATGCACTATATAGAGACGTATAACGCATCCGAAGGCTATTTCGGTACGCAGAACGACCCTAATGACCCGTCGATGCTGCTGATGATAGACTACGGCATTTTCTATGAATTCATTCCTTTGGAAGATGTAGGCAAGGAAAACCCGCGCATCTGTTGCCTGGAAGAGGTAGAACTGGGCAAGAACTATGCAATGGTTATCTCCACCTCCGCCGGACTGTGGCGCTATATGATTGGAGACACCGTGAAGTTCACCAACAACCATCCCTACAAGTTTGTCATCACCGGACGCACGAAACATTTCATCAACGCCTTCGGTGAGGAACTTATCGTGGACAATGCGGAGAAAGGCTTGGCTAAAGCATGTGCCGCAACCGGAGCGCAGATTGCAGACTATTCCGCCGCCCCTGTCTTTATGGACGAACATGCCAAATGCCGCCATCAATGGCTGATTGAGTTTGTCCGTATGCCGGACAGCATAGAGAAATTCGCCCGGATACTGGACGATACGCTCAAGGAAGTAAACTCCGACTACGAAGCCAAACGCCAGAACAACCTCGCCCTGCAGCCGTTAGAGATAATCGTTGCCCGTAAGGACGTGTTTCACGACTGGCTGGACAGCAAAGGCAAACTTGGCGGACAACATAAGATACCGCGTCTCAGCAATACCCGGGAGTATATCGAAGAAATGCTGAAGCTGAATGTGAAGCGTGATAATTAAGAAGATCTCCCCCTTAAAGTTTTCTCACACAATAATGCCACCGCCCAACAGCAAGCCGCCCTCATCATAAAAGGCAGCGGCTTGCCCCGGAGCAATGGACTCCAACGGCTCCAACAACGACACGCGCAGCCGTCCGTTCTCCGTTAAAGCTACCTTGCAACGGTTCGCCTGCTTGCGGTAGCGTATCTTCACAATGACCGCTTCCGCGTCCAGCACCCGGCGCTCGTCAATCAGGTTCCACTCTTTCAGCAACATTTCATCCTTATATAAGGAAACAAGCGGTGCAAGCACCACCTCGTTCCTCTCCATCCTGATTTCTTTCACAAACACAGCACGGTTCAGCTGAATGCCCAGCCCGCGCCGCTGGCCTATCGTATAGAAAGGATACCCTTCGTGCCATCCCAGCATTTCGCCCTTTTCATCAAGGAAACGCCCTCTACCCGGCAGCTGCTCTGCCGGCACCTCGCGCTTCAGGAAAGAGCGGTAGTCCAGCGGGCAGAAGCATACCCCGATACTATCCTTCTTGGTGGCGACACGCGTAAATCCGCGTCCGGCGGCATAGGCGCGCGCATCCTCTTTCGTCATGTCTCCCATCGGGAGTAGCATCCGTTGCAAGATATCCTGCTTCAAACCCCACAGAAAGAAAGTCTGATCCTTGTCCCGGTCCATCGCCGGAGCGATGTAGTAATTGCCGGCAGACAGGGTTTTACGCACATAATGCCCCGTAGAAATCCAATAAATCCCCTTTTCATCGGCTATTTCCGACAAGAGCCGCCACTTCAACTCGTTGTTACAAAGGGTACAGGGAACGGGGGTGCGTCCCGCCAGATATTCGTCCACGAAGTAGCGGACGATGCGTTCACGAAAAAGTTCCCGCGCATCGTACGCGATGTGCTCGATGCCCAACCACCCGGCAAGCGTCCGCGCATCCTGCAGGTATTCCGTGCCGCCATCCGTCTCATAGAAACGGAAAGTCACGCCGGTCACCTCATACCCGGCTTCCTGCAACTTCATCGCCGCCACGGAACTATCCGTGCCGCCGCTCATCCCCAACAATACACGTTCTTTCGGATTCATGTTGCAAAAATAGTATTTCGTTCCGAGAAAACCCTATCTTTGCCACTTTCTAAAAAACAATCAACAATGAGCCAAGACTATCGCCTGCTCGTCCTCGACCTGGACGGCACCCTGACCAACTCGAAGAAAGAAATCTCACCGCGTAATCTCCGTACCCTGCTACGCCTGCAACAAAGCGGCATACGTTTAGTGCTTGCCTCGGGACGCCCCACCTACGGCATCGCTCCTTTGGCGGAACAACTGCAAATGAAAGAACACAACGGCTATATCCTCTCCTACAACGGTGGGGAAATCATCGACTGGAGTACCGGAGAACTGCTGTACAAGAACCTGCTGCCCGATGATGTGCTGCCCGTGCTCTACCAAGCCGCCGCCGACCACAAGCAGGCAATCCTCACCTACGACAACGAATTCATCCTCACCGAACATCCCGATGACCCGTATGTAGTGAAAGAAGCATTCCTCAACAAGATGCAGATACGTCGCACAGACAACTTTCTGCAAGACGCACCTCTCCCCCTGCCCAAATGTCTCATCGTAGGCGAACCGGAACAGCTTGTGCAGACGGAAGCCGAACTGAGCCTGCGCCTGCAAAACCGGATCAGCGTATACCGTTCGGAACCTTATTTTCTGGAGCTCGTACCTTTGGGCATCGACAAGGCACGCTCCCTCGCCGTATTGTTGGAGAAATCGGGCATTGCCCGCGAGGAAATGGTAGCTATGGGAGACGGCTACAACGACCTCAGCATGATAGAATACGCCGGGTTGGGCATTGCGATGGGCAATGCGCAAGTAACCGTGAAAGCTGCGGCAGACTACATCGCCCCAACCAACGATGAAGACGGGGTAGCGGTAGCCGTAGAACACTACTTCCCGCATGCTTTTTAGAACAGACACTCCTAATTTTCAAATATTTGTTATACCTTTGCTCTCCAAGAAGAACTAATTATCAAACGTTATGGAACAACAACTGACCATTTACAACACTTTAAATAGAAAAAAGGAGTTATTCGTGCCCCTGCATGCCCCTCATGTAGGTATGTACGTTTGCGGACCGACCGTTTACGGCGATGCCCACCTGGGACATGCACGCCCTGCCATCACTTTCGACTTGCTTTTCCGCTATCTTACACACATCGGCTATAAGGTGCGCTACGTGCGCAACATCACCGATGTGGGACACTTGGAGCACGACGCAGACGATGGCGAGGACAAAATCGCCAAGAAAGCCCGCCTGGAGCAATTGGAGCCTATGGAAGTGGCGCAATATTACGTCAACCGCTACCACAAGGCGATGGAAGCGCTGAACGTGCTCCCACCAAGCATCGAACCGCATGCGTCGGGACACATCATCGAACAGATAGAACTCGTAAAAGAGATATTGGAGAACGGCTACGCTTACGAGAGCGAAGGTTCCATCTACTTCGATGTAGCCAAATACAACAAGGACCACCGTTACGGCAAACTGTCGGGACGCAACCTGGACGATGTGCTGAACACCACCCGCGAACTGGACGGCCAGGAGGAGAAACATAATCCTGCCGACTTCGCTTTGTGGAAGCGCGCCCAACCGGAGCACATCATGCGCTGGCCCAGCCCGTGGAGCGACGGGTTCCCCGGCTGGCATGCCGAATGTACGGCAATGGGCAAGAAATACCTGGGCAAGCATTTCGATATCCACGGCGGCGGCATGGACCTTGTCTTCCCGCACCACGAATGTGAGATAGCACAATCCGTGGCATCGCAGGGCGATGACATGGTGCATTATTGGATGCACAACAACATGATAACCATCAACGGGCAGAAGATGGGAAAAAGTCTCGGCAACTTCATCACGCTGGATGAATTCTTCACCGGTTCCAACAAGACACTGGCACAGGCATACAGCCCGATGACTATCCGTTTCTTTATCCTTCAGGCACACTACCGCAGTACGGTGGACTTCAGCAACGAGGCGTTGCAGGCAGCGGAAAAAGGGTTGAACAGGCTGCTACAAGCATACAATCTGATTCCTAAATTAACTCCATGGGATAAACAATCCGACTTTAACGTACAGGAGTTGAAACAAAAATGTTATGACGCAATGAATGATGACTTAAACTCTCCTATCGTCATTGCCCACCTTTCTGAAGCGGCACGTTTTATTAATTCGGTATATGTGGAAAAAGCACACATTGCACCCAATGATATACAAGAATTGCAAAACGTATTCCACTTGTTTTTATTTGATATTTTAGGATTGAAAGAAGACGAATCCTCAACAAATGGAAATACTGCCGATGAATCTATATACCAACAGGCAACAAACATCTTGTTAGAACTTCGAGGAAAAGCTAAAGCTAATAAAGACTGGGATACGGCAGACTTTATCAGAAACAAATTGGCCGAGGTTGGCATTACTATCAAAGATACTAAAGAAGGTCCTAAATTGGAATTACAAAAATAGCAATTAAGAGAATTTCAAATGTTCCGATAATTGCGTCATTTTGCCATTCAGAACGAAGCGAAGAATCTGTTCTCTTTTTATAAATAGGAGAATAGATTCTTCGCTTTTTATTCGTCACACAATCCATGTTCCTCGCAAAAACAAAAGAACATCCTCCTAAAGAACTCTCCAAAGACTATACCGAAATCGAAAAACAAAAGATGTTTTGAACGAAGCTAACGCCGGACAAAGTTTAAACAGGCTCTAATGTTAAGTGTTTAATCATCCCCTTTTTTTATCAGCACCAACAGACACGTACAATAAGTGCTTTTTAACATATTGGCTTTTTTTACAAGGATTTGATACGAAATTTAAAACTCTCCTTGTTGTCAGTTAATAATTTTACAGCCAGGTTATTTTTCGAAAAATATCACGACTACTATTGTTTAACTATTTATCTTAAAAGAGCATGAAAAACGACACATCATTTTCGTTGCGCCAGCACGTAAACCGGCAATTATGCCGAGGAGCGGTGGTAACGATTTTGTCCATTGCATCATCTCCGCTATTAGCCAACAGCTTCCCCGGTACAGGCGTACAGGAAGTTCGGGAAGTTACAGTTAACCACGCGGCAACACAACAGAAAATAAAAATTACGGGAAGAGTCATTGATTCTGTAGGAGAGCCGTTACCGGGCGCTGCCGTTGTCATCCAAGGCACTCCGCAGGGAGTTACTACCGACATCGACGGAAATTTCTCCATAGAAGTAGGGTCCAATGCCTCTTTAGAGATTTCTTATTTAGGAATGGAAACAAAGGTTGTTCCCGTAAGCGTAATACGCCGTGACAAAGTTGTACGTCTCAAGGAAAAGACGGACGAATTGGAAGAAGTAACAGTCGTTGCATTTGCCAAACAAAAGAAGGAGAGCGTGCTCGCTTCCGTAACAGCCGTGAAACCCGCAGAACTGAAAGCTCCTACTTCCAATCTTACCACAGCTTTAGCCGGACGTGTGGCAGGTTTGATTTCTTATCAACGTAGCGGTGAACCCGGCATGGATAATGCCGACTTCTTTGTCCGCGGTGTCACAACTTTCGGTTATGCCAAAAGCCCACTTATATTAATGGACGGTTTGGAAATCACTTCTTCCGATTTGTCTCGTTTACAACCCGATGATATCGCAAGTTTTTCCATCATGAAAGATGCCACTGCCACAGCCCTATATGGCGCCCGCGGAGCAAACGGCGTCATCTTGGTAACAACCAAAGAAGGAAAGGAAGGAAGGGCGAAGGTAGAGTTCCGCATCGAGAACTCCATCTCATCCCCGACAAGAAAAGTGGAATTGGCAGACCCTGTCACCTACATGGAACTCCGCAACGAGGCTTTCCGCACGCGTAATCCGCTGGGCGGTGTTCCCTATTCTCAGGAAAAGATAGCCAATACCATCGCCGGAACCAATCCTTACATGTATCCGGCAACGGACTGGTATAGCCTGATGATGAAAGACGCCGTTGCCAACCAACGCTACAACCTGAACCTGAGCGGCGGCGGAACGGTGGCACGTTATTATGTTGCCGCCACCTTTAACCAGGACCACGGCTTGATGAAGGTGGACAAAAGAAACAACTTCAACAACAACATCAACGTGAAGCGCTATTCCATCCGTTCGAATGTGAATATCAATGTGACCAAAACCACCAAGATGGTAGTGCGCCTCTACACCACCATCGAAGACCAGACCGGTCCCATTGACGGAGGTACCACCTTGTATAATAAAATCATGCAGACCTCCCCGGTAGAGTTTCCTGCCTACTATCCGCAGACCAGAGGCACGGAGCATATCCAGCATATCATGTTCGGTAATTCCTATGCGGAAGGCACCACACTCTACATCAACCCATACGCCGACATGGTAAAAGGATACAAGGACAAGAGCGCTTCCAAAATCCTGGCGCAATTCGAAGTAAACCAGGATTTGAAGTTCATCACCAAAGGATTGAAAGCCAGAGCGCTGTTCAGTACCACCCGTGACTCTTCCTTTGACGTGTCGCGCTTTTACAATCCTTTCTACTATATGGCAGGAAACTACAATCCGCTGGACGATTCGTACGTCCTTGCCGAACTGAACCCCGACGGCGGAACCGAGTATTTAGGATATGACGAGGGCGACAAAAACATTTCGACCAATACGTACATGGAAGCAGCCGTGAACTACGACCGCACCTTCAACGAGAAGCATGCCGTAAGCGGTATGTTGATTTTCACACTGCAAAACAGGCTGAATGCGAACGCCTCATCCCTGCAACTCTCACTGCCCTATCGCAACATGGGTCTTTCCGGACGTTTCACTTACTCCTACGACAGCCGTTACTTTCTGGAAGCCAACTTCGGCTACAACGGTTCCGAACGTTTTGCCGACAACGAACGTTTCGGCTTCTTCCCATCCGTAGGTTTAGGCTATATCATGTCCAATGAGAAATTCTACAAAGGATGGATTACCAAAGTAATCCCCAACCTGAAGTGGAAAGCCACCTACGGTCTGGTGGGCAACGATGCCATCGGCAGCGACGAAGACCGCTTCTTCTACCTGTCTGAAGTGAATATGGACAATAAAGACTATGGATATACATTCGGTTCGGAGTACAACACTTCGAAAAACGGTATCTCCATCAAACGCTATGCCAACCCTTACATCACATGGGAGATTGCCAAGAAGCTGAATGTAGGAGCCGAGTTCAATCTGCTGAATGCAGTAGACGTGCAGATAGATTACTTCCGCGAGAAACGCTCCAACATCCTGCAAGACCGTGCCGGCATTCCCTCAACCATGGGACTCCAAGCCGGCGTACGCGCCAACGTGGGTGAAGCGGAAAGCTCCGGACTGGACATGTCGGCGGACTACAACTACTCCTTCAACAAAGACCTCTGGATGCAAGGACGGTTCAATTTCACCTACGCCACCAGCAATGTGACCAAATACGAGGAGAACGACTACTCCAAAACCCCGTGGCGTTCGAGAGTGGGACATCCCATCAGCCAACAATGGGGATACGTGGCAGAGCGTCTGTTCGTCGACGAGCAAGACATCGCCAACTCCCCCACCCAATTCGGCGACTACATGGCAGGCGACATCAAATACAAGGACATCAACAACGACGGCATCATCTCTGAAGCCGACCAGGTGCCCATCGGTTTCCCCACCAGCCCGGAGATAGTGTATGGCTTCGGACTTTCGGCAGGCTACAAAGGATTGGATGTCTCCTGCTTCTTCCAAGGCCTTGCACGTGAATCTTTCTGGCTGAACGTAGGCAACAAGAAGGGAACGACACACCCGTTCATAGACGACACCGACCTGGCAGGCCTGGGACAAAACCAGTTGCTACAGGCATACGCCGACAACCACTGGAGCGAGAACAACCGCAACCTGTATGCCTTATGGCCGCGCTTGAGCAACACCGTTATCTCCAACAACAACCGCACCAGCACCTGGTTCATGCAAGACGGCTCGTTCCTGCGCCTGAAGTCCGTGGAAGTAGGATATTCGTTCCCACAGAAACTCATAAAGAAAATGTTCATGTCCAGGCTGAGAATCTATTACAGCGGAACCAACCTGTTGTCATTCAGCAAATTCGACTTATGGGATCCGGAAATGGCAGGCAACGGCTTAGGATATCCCATACAAAGAGTCCATAACATCGGCATCCAAGTAGCATTTTAAAACCATTTAGACTATCATGAAAAAAAGAAATTACATAATCGCCCTGATGCTGGCTGCTGCCTCACTCCATTCATGTGATTATCTGGACGTAGTGCCCGATAACGTAGCCACCATCGAATATGCCTTCCGCAACAAGATAGAAGCGGAAAAATACCTGTACACGTGCTATTCCTTCCTGCCCAACTGGGTCAACGTCGACAACAACCCGGGGCTCAATCTCGGCGAGGAAATCTGGAACGCCTACGAGATACTGCGCTCAAGCCGATATTATGCCACCAACGTAGGAAACAGCATCTCCGCGCCCAACTACAATTACTGGGACGGAGCCAACGGCGGAAAGAAACTGTTCGACGCCCTCCGCTGCTGCAACATCTTCCTGGAGAACTTAGACCTGGTGAAAGACATCGACAGCGGCCTGCGCACGCAATGGGCTGCCGAAGTAAAGTTCCTGAAAGCCTACTATCACTGGTATCTTGCCGAATTGTACGGACCCATTCCCCTGATAAAGGAAAACCTGCCCATCGACGCTTCGGAAGCCGAAATGCAGGTATACCGCGCACCGTTCGAAGAGGTGGTAGACTATATCGTAGAGCTGATTGACGAAGCGAAAGACCAGCTTCCTCCCCGCACCGAGAACCCCATTTCCGATGCCGGACGTATCAACGGGGCGATAGCCTACGCCATGAAAGCCAAGATTCTGGTGACCGCCGCCAGCCCGCTGTTCAACGGCAACGCCGACTATACCAACTTCAAGGACAACAGAGGCGTACAGCTAATCAATCCCGCATACGACCCTCAGAAGTGGGAACGCGCACGCCAGGCTTGCAAAGAGGCGATAGAGTTCTGCGACATCGAGCTGAACGGTCCCGGCGAAAGGGCGCTTTACACCATCAACGACTATGCGGCTCCCTCCGCCATGTCCTTCGAGACCCGCCAGATGAATGCGCTGAACAAAGTGATGACCGCCAAGTGGAACAACGAACTGATTTGGGGAGACAGCCGTAACGACAACAACGGCATCGTACGCAATATCCTGATAACCATCAACCAAACCTACTTCCGCACAGCCGGAGCCAATTCGCAGCACGGACCGACGCTCCGCACGGTAGAGAACTATTACACCAAGAACGGCTTGCCCATCGATGAAGACGAGACGTGGGACTACGACCACCGCTACGACATCGCCACCATCCCGCAAGACCACTACCGCTATGCCGTAGTGGGCGACCGCACCGCCAAGCTGCACCTCTATCGCGAACCGCGCTTCTATGCCAACGTGGGCTTCAACCGCGGATTGTTCTACCTGTCCGGCGTAGACGGGCTGACTTCCGACGAAATGAAACAGCACAAGATATTCAGCTATGCGGGCGAGGATGCCGGCAAGAACGGTATCATAAACTACTCGGGAACGGGGTATTTCGACAAGAAATTCATTTCCATCGATTGCAGCGTCAATAGCAGCGGCACCTGGAAAAACGACCGCTTCCCGTTCCCCATCCTGCGCCTGGGCGACCTCTACCTGCTCTATGCCGAAGCCGTCAACGAATGCCTGCCCAACGACAACTCCGCTTCCGACGACCTCTCCATCGAGTATGTGGACAAAATACGCAGGCGCGCCGGGCTGAAAGGCATCAAGGAGACCTGGGACACCTACGCCCGCCCGCAATACAAGAGCAAATACCAGACCAAAGGAGGCATGCGCGAAATCATCCGCAGAGAGCGCCTGATAGAACTGGCATTCGAAGGGAAATCGTATTACGACAAACGCCGCTGGAAACTGATGACGACTTTCATGAACGAACCCGTCAGAGGATGGAACGCGGAAGGGGTGACAGCCGAAGAATACTACAACGTGACGACCATGTTCAAGCCGAAATTCGGTTCCAAAGACTATCTGTTCCCCATCCGTGAATCGACCCTCCTTGCCAATCCCAATCTGGTACAGAACCCGGGATGGTAACAGCGTCCGGAATGGTAACCGAATACTATAAGTAACACTTAAGCAAATCAAAAAAAACAGATATCATGAAACATATATTAAGACAAGGCAGCTTATTGTTCTCTTTACTGGTGGCGGTCTCTTGCACGGATGTCGAGAAAGCGCAATTCGCAGTGGACAGCGTGGCACCGGGAACAATCAGCAACTACAAAGTAACCAACAAAGAAGGCCGTTCCGTAATCACATACGACCTGCCCGCCGACGAAGACCTGCTCTACGTAAAGGCAACCTACAAGCTGGGCAACGGCAAGGACATGGAAATCAAGGCATCCGCCTACGTCAACGAGCTGGAAGTGCTCGGGTTCGGCAAGGCGGCGCAACACGACATCACGCTGACCGCCGTAGACAGGAGCGGCAACGAATCCGAGCCCGTAGTCGTACAGGTTGCGCCGCTGGACAACCCCATATACAAAATCTTCGAGGAGATGCAGGTGTCGAGCGACTTCGGCGGTTTAAGCCTGAAATGGAAGAACGAGACGGAAGAGGAAATCACCATTTCCGTAACCACTCCCAATGAATACGGCGAAATGATAAGCGCGCAGAACTTCTACAGCAAGTCGGTAGAAGGTTCCGGCTTTGTACGCGGCTACTCCACGGAGACATCCGAGACGGAAGGAAGGCGCTTCGCCATCACCATCACCGACCACTGGGGAAACCAGACCGACGTGTTAGACCAGTTGTTCTACCCCATCTACGAAATCAAGATTCCTTCGGACAGGTTCGCGAAATACGTGGTGCCGGGATATGGCGACCCGGGAAGATACAGCAGCAGCACCGACTACAACAAGTTATGGAACAACAGCTGGGGAACCAACAACGACCATTACCACACAAAGAACGGTCAGGTTTTTCCCTGCAACATCGGTCTGAACCTGGGACGCCTGGTGAAGCTGAGCCGCATCAAGTATTACCAACGCACCGGCGGAAACGACTGGAAATATCTTTATGCACACGGCAATCCCAAACGTTTCAAAGTGTATGGAGTGCCTGCCACAAGCGGGGGCGTAATACTGGACGTCACCGAACCCGGTAACGGATGGATCCTATTGACGGAATTCACATCCGTGAAACCCTCCGGACTTCCCACAGGACAAACCAACTCCGACGACCAGGCAGTGGGCAACAACGGCGAGGACGTAATGATACCCATCGAAGCACCTGCCGTGCAATGGATCCGCATAGAGGTGGAAGAGACATGGGGAGGCGTGAAAGACTTCATCCACATAGCGGAGTTAACTTTTTATGGCAACTTGGTAGAAAACTAAAACGATAGATTATGAAAAGCAGATTACACATATCGGCACTGGCAGCACTGGCAGGATTGGCCGTTTTATTCTCGTGCACGGACATCAACCACCTGCACGAACCCTATCTGGAGCGGGGCGAACAGATTTATTTGGGCAAGCCCGACTCCGTACATTTATTCTCCGGCAAGAACCGCGTCCTGGCGGATGTATGGTTTTCGGACGTAAAGGCAAAGAACCTGGTTGTGAAGTACAACGGAGACACGGACTCCGTGTGCATCCCCCTGGTGCGCGAACCGGAACGCCCGCTGCGCTCCGACCCGGTCTCCATAGAGATACCCGACGTGAACGAAGGCATAGCCACCACTTTCAAGTTCATCATCTACGATGCGAACATGAAGTACAAGTCGCTCACCATGGAGGCATTGGGCAGCGCATACGGCAACGACTATCAGGAGTCCATCCAGAACCGCATCCTTACAAACGCAACCTACGAGGACGGGCAACTGAAGCTTGCCTGGCTCAGCACCGGCTCCACACAGATACAATACACCGAAATCGAGTATGTCACGGAAAACGGCGAGAAAGCCGTCTACATGCTGAAGCCTGCCGAAACGGCTTGCACCCTCGGCGTGCAAGCGGGCAGCAAGGTGCGCTATCGCAGCATGTTTCTGCCGGAAGAGACCACGGTAGACCCCTTCTATACGGAGTATAAAGAGTTTGTTGCGGGAGAATAATGCGATGTAAAAGCAGATAATGTTCCATTGACAGGGGGCGGGTGTCGGAATTTCGACATACCCGCCCCCATGTTTTTGCACGCCACTCCCCTTTTTCCACCTGCCGCTTTTTCATTCACAGGAGTTCGAGGGGGGGTATCACTCCCTTCGGGATAGGAGTTAAAAGCCGACAGCCATACCGGAGGATACGACTGCGGAGACCACGCAGACAGACAGGCGGAAGCGGACAAACGGAAACAGGCTGTTGAAAAAGCAGAAACAAGCAAGTGAAAAACAAAAACAGGTAAGTGAAAAACTGAAACAGGCAAGTGAAAAACAACGGATAAGAGCAGGCGGACAATCCCCGTCAGGCGCTCATTGCCAGCGACATACGAGTGCCACTCAATCCACGCAAGGTGGAACTTTATTCCCAGCTTGTTGGGAACGCGTTCCCTCCTTATTGGGAATACGTTCCCAACATGCAGGGAACATGTTCCCAATACGGTGGGAACATTCGGGAAAAAGGAAGCCGTCAGCCAAGGGAAGGGCATTTGCGGGAACCGGAGGGAATTAAAGAGAAAAGGAGCCGGAGGGAGATAACTCCTTCCAACTCCCTTCAACTCCTTTCTTCATCCAACTTCGGCAAATAAAAAAGCCGTGTCTGTCAGTTGCCGTACGGTATCATATCGGACAAGATGCGCTCCCTGTACCAGGGGTCGTCAATCTCTTTCAGCACTTTCCCCATTTCGGCGCACAGCCCGCTTACTATCTCCTTGTACTCTTCCAGCGGAAGGTTGTTCAGCTGATACGGGTCTTTCTCGTCGTCGAACAGCAGGCTCCTCACCAGCTTGTGCTCCTTGCGGTCTATGTAGAGCGCCAATGTGTAGCGGGCGGACTTGAAACCGCGCGACGAGGGGAAATAAGAGCAGACCTTGCCGTCGGCATCTTTCTTTCCGTCCACGTTCTGAATGTAAAGGGCACCCGCAGGACGCACGATGTCCGCTTTTTCATCGAAGAACAACGGAGCGTAGTTGCGTCCCTGCACCTCTGCCGGAATGGAACCGGACAGTCCTGCCAAGCCCAGCAAAGTAGGCATGATGTCCGGCGAAGAGAGCATCAGGTCGTCCAGGCGGGGTTTGATTTTATCGGGGAAACGTACCAGGAAAGGCACGTTCATGGACTCGGCGAACGGGGAGTTCTTGGGGTCGTCCGTGTGCTGGCTGCACATGGTCTCGCCGTGGTCGGAGGAGAAGACCACGATTGTGTTCTTGTCCAGTCCCTGCTCTTTCAGCGCGTCGAGTATCTGCCCGAAAGCACGGTCCACGCCTGTGACCGAGGCAAAATAGTAGCGCACGCTCTCCGCCTTCTCCATCGTGGGGTCGGCATTGGGGCGGACCAGCAGGCTGTCCAGCGGACGGTCCTTATACAGGTTGAAGTCCTCCTCCATGCAGTCGTCCAACGAACGGTAGGGGCTGTGCGGCGGGTTCATGCTCACCATGATGAAGAACGGCTTCTTCGGGTCGCGCACGTTTCCTTCGTTCTTCAGGTAGGAGACGACCTTGCCCGCCTCGTGCAGCGGAGACCATTCGTGCGGGTCGTGGCGGTTGCCGTCGGTGTCCCAATAGTGCGGGTTCTTATGCACGTCGAACGTTCCGTAAGCATACCAGTAGTTGAACCCGTGGCGGCGGTCCTGCGGCGTATAGGCATCCCATGCGGGCACGCGGTCTTCCACATACCTGCCCGGACGCTGGGGGTCGTTGGGGGTGGGAAAATCGGCGTGCAGCTTGCCGAAATAGGCACAGTCGTATCCGGCGCCGCTGAACACGTCGCTCACGCACTCCGCATCGGCACGCAGGGAGCTGATGGGGCGGTTGGAGTTGCAGTTCAAGGGGACACCGCTCTTGTTGGGATACATCCCCGTGAGCAACGAACCCCGGTGGGGGCTGCTCAGCGGGCAGTTGCTCATGGCGGAAGTCAGCACCAGCGACTCGCGCGCAAAGTCGTTCAGGCGGGGCGTGCGCACAGGGTCGTTACGGAAGTTCACCCGCTCTCTGAAGCCTTCCTGCCCCCAGAACTCCATCGCATGATTGCGGTACTGGTCGGGAAAGATGTAGATGACGTTGGGTTGCAGGCACTGTTCCGCCTGCGGGGTTTTGCACCCCTGCAAGGTGAACAGGCCTAAACCACCTAACAATATGTTGAACCGGCTGTTCATTTCTCCAGGTCTCTTTTACGCTTCAACGCTTCCAGGAAATAGTAATCGGCATAGTTCAGAGGAACATCGATTTCCGCACCGTGGGGGATGCTGCCCACCGAGTGCATCAGGATGAAGTTGCCGTTGGTGCCTGTCTCTGCGCGGTAAGCCGGAGAAGCAAGGCTTTCCATAATCTTGTCTGCCTGTTCCTTATAACCCTTATCGGAAATGTATGTGCTAAGTTCGTAAAGTGCGGAAGCCGTACATGCTGCGGCAGAAGCATCGCGCGGTTCGTTGGGGATGTTGGGGGCATCGTAATCCCAGTAAGGAACCAGGTCTTCCGGAAGGTTCTTGTTGCCGAAGATGAAGTTGTAAATCTTCTCGGCCTGTGCCAGGTATGCGGCATCGTGCGTATAGCGGTAACACATGGTGTAGCCGTATATCGCCCATGCCTGTCCGCGTGCCCAGGCAGACTCGTCGGCATAGCCCTGGGCGGTCTGCTTCTTGCGGATTTCGCCGGTTTCGGGGTCGTAGTCTACCACATGGTAGCAGCTGTTGTCCGCCCGGAAGTGGTTTGCCATCGTTGTGTCGGCGTGCTTCTTGGCGATGTGATGGAAGGTGGAGTCGCCCGAAAGCCTGGTGGCCTCGAACAGCAATTCCAGGTTCATCATGTTGTCGATGATGACGGGGCATTTCCAGCCGCGTTCCGCCTGCCAGCCTTTGTCGGCATCCCAGGATTGGATGACGCCTGCGCCCGGACGGAAACGGGTAGACAATGATTTGGCTGTCTGGATGATGACGGGTTTGTACTCTTCCTTGCCGGCGAAACGGTATCCGTTCAGGTAGCTGGAACCAATCATAAAACCTACGTCGTGGTGCCAGGTCAGGTACTGCACAGAGTCCAACGCTTCGGTGTACTTTTCTGCCAGCGGCAACCATTTCTTGTCGCCGGTCAACTCGTAGGTGTACCACATATTGCCGGGGAAGAAGCCGGAGCACCAGTCGTCGATGGGCACATAGCGGATGGTGCCGTCTTCGTTGATGGTGCGCGGATTGAGAATCTTGCCCGATTTCTCGATAATGTCGGTCTGGATTGTCTCCTGCGCCACCGCATTGTCAATATTCTCCTGGATAAAGTTGTTTGCAGGCTGCTTTTGTCCTGTACAACCAGCCAAAACAGTAAGGGAAATACCCAATGTAATAAGAGCTGTTTTCATAATAAGGGATTTGTTAAATTAATACTGTCGATTTTTTCGAAGGCAAATGTAGTGCGACCCTTCAATAATAACCTGCCTAAATTATCCAAATTAAACGCCAAAATATTACATTTGCGTACAAAACAACGGATTTCCCTTTAATACGAACCATTTATTCCCCAATGGCATGACTCCACAGGAATTTTTCAAGAAAGATATTTTTGCCGGCAAGGCGGGCGTGGAACTGATAGAAATAAAAGAAGGATACGGCAAGACGCGGCTGGTTATCACGGAAGAGCACCTCAATGCCGGACGCCGCACCCAGGGCGGAGCGCTCTTCACCCTTGCCGACCTCGCCCTGGCGGCGGCAGCCAACTCGCACGGCGTGCTCGCCTTCTCGCTCTCTTCCAACATCACCTTCCTGCGCAGCAGCGGCTTGGGCGACACCCTCTATGCCGAGGCGCGCGAACGGTACACCGGACGTACTACCGGATATTACCAGATTGACATCACCAACCAGAAGGGAGAGTTGGTAGCGACGTTCGAATCCAGCGTTTTCAGGAAGGGGGATGCGCTGCCGTTTACTTTGTAACGACGGATGTCATCGGATAACGGTTGTCCTTTACGCTCTTGAGGTATGCTTTTGCAGAGCCGAAATTCAAATACATGTCCAGGCGTATGGGAAGGTGGTTCTTGTCGTCGGATACAAAGAAAGTGATTACTTCCTGTTCTTTTCCTTTCTTATACTCCACGAAAGAAAATACAAGGCAACGGTAGACCGTATCGTTATTGGCTTCTATCTCCTGCTTGCCACGGTAAATCAAGGTCTGCTCCTCTACCCTGCGCCCCGTTGCCATAGGGAAGAGTATCTTCTCTCCCACCTTATAGTCCTTGGGGTCGTAAGAACGTGCCTGCGCCAGGATGCTGAGCATGTCGAAGATGCAGCGGCTGTCGCTATATTCCATTTCCTGCGGCTCGCGCACGGGGTTGTGCCAGATGCGCCGCTGCTTTACGGAAGACATTCCGTCCTTATAGGAGAACCACGCCTCGTCTACCGTGTAGCGCTTTCCTTCCTCGGCTGCCTTGCGGAAGTAAAGCGGCTCGAGCTTGTCGCTGACATAGCACGTCAGCGTATCGCGCATCTTAAAGAAGAAATCCGTCTTTTTGCTGCCCACCGAAAGAAGGTCGAAGCGATAGGCGGGACGGGAACGGTAGGTGGCGGTATTGGTGGAAAGGCTTGCCAGCCCCACTTTCTTCCAGATGAATTTCCAGTTGAAATACAGGTCGTACATAACGTGTTCGCCGGATTGGAACGCTTCATTCTTTGCCGTGCACTGGGCGTGCACAGGCATCATGGCACCCAAGCACAAAAGCACGGCGGACAGGAACAACCCGAATGCCCGCTGCCGCTTAGTTACCATATCCCCTGCCGCTGTTGCGGTTGCCGTTATTGCGGCTATTCTTCTTTTTCTTGTCTTCATCTGGCTTTTGTTTTTTCAGTTCTTCCGGTTTTTGCTTATCCAACGGCTTCTCTTTCACGTTCCAATCCTGTATCAAATCAAAATTGGCTTTGAACTCCAGCACCTGCGGATAATAATAAACCATTTCGGGCTGGCGCCTGGCGGCATAGTCGCCGGTATCCCATACGCCGTTCCCGTTCGTATCATTAACAAGCCGCGCGCCATATTTGCCCGGATTCAGGTAATAAAAGTCGGCTTTTCCTTCCACCACCGGCACAGTACGCACCACTTTATCCTGGGCATCCAGCAGTTCCACAAACGCCAAAGAATCCGCTCCGGCAATGTTGAAGAATATCTGCCCGTACTCTTCCAGCTTTTTCACCGTAAATTCCCTCTTCACCTTATCGGTGGACAAACCATACAGGCCGTGGAAAGCGGTGGAGTCTGCTTCAAAGACGTAACTCTCGCCCGGTTTCCAGTCCGCATACAGGTTATAGCGTTTCAAATCGAGCGAGTCGCGTTCAAAATCGAACGGCACATCCTGCCACAGCGTGTCCACTTTTTGCCTTACGTGCAAAGCGGTATCGCTGAAAGCGGCTATCGGCTCCGTAAAGCTCAATGTAATATAATCGTACACATCCATGGACGAGGGCGCATAGACGTCCATTGCCAGGAAAGAGACCGGTTCCGGCTCTTCCTCGTCCTTCTTCTTTCTTTTCTTCCGCTCCTTTTCGGCTTTTTCTTTCTCTTCCAGTTTCTTTTCCTGCAACTTTTTCCAGCCTACCTTCGACACCATCCTCAATGTATCGGTCCGGGGAACCAACCGGTCCAGCGTGTCCGTATACAAATAGGTAAGGCTCATTCTTAGCGTATCTTGCCGATAGAGCAAAGAGTCCTTTATCCAGTAATGGATTGTATCGTTACGCCCGGTGGTCTGCTCAATGACAAAGGCATCCTTCTCGTCGAAATTCAATCCCTTCATCAGCGGCAGGCTGTCGGCGGGAGCCGTAAAGTAAAAAGAGAACTTCTCCGGAGTGAGGCGTTCCGTCTTCATAAGACGTTGCGAAAAAGTCTTCTCCTTGAAGCTGCGCAGCAGCACATCGTCCGGCAGGAAGTGGGTGTACTGCCGTTCTACAATGGTGTCTATCGTCAAAGAGTCTTTCCAAAGCGTGTCCTGGCGCATGCGGCTCTCCATGGAAGGAATGATGACAGAGTCACTGAAAGCGATGATTTCCGTAGGTTGGGAGAATTTGAAGTTCTGGTCGGCATCCATCAGTGCATAGATACGGTATTTGCCCGGAGCAACCCCTCGGATGGAAAACCGTCCGCGGCTGTCCGTGCGACCTACGCGGTCGAAAGGCAACGAGGTAAACGCCGAATCCGCCAGATTGGCGTGCAGCCCGACCAGCATTCCCTTTACCGGCTCCAGGTTGGACGCATCGAGCAACGTACCGGCAATCACCATTGAATCAAGTTCCGCCCCGGTAGAGAACGTGAAGGTGAAACTTTGCAGGGGATTGCCTTCGTTATTATCCTGAATGGCATCTCCAAAGTCTATGGTGTAGGTGGTATTGGCTTTCAGCGTATCTTGCAGGTTGACCACCGTCTTTTTGCCGTTCGCCTTTATCTCCGGCTGTTGCACTTGGGGCGGCGAGATAACGACTTTCTCGTTTACCTTCTCCAGTTTGATAAACTCATCAAATTCGATCGATATCTTTTTCTTCTTGTTATGGAGCGCGCCCGGCAACGGAGAACTCGTGACAAAGCGAGGCGGCTCCTCGTCAATGGGGCCACCCTCCAAACGACCTACGCTGGCACAGGAATACAGAACAGCCACACCCGCAACCACACCTAACAATCGGCGCATAAACAGTCTCATTTTATTAAATATGATGTTGAAAATTAGTTTATATAATGACAGATAGTATAAGGCAATCAACCATTAGACTTATAATACATGTAATGTAACATGATGCAAAAATAAAGGTTATCCCGCAATTAGCAGTATGCTTTACAGTATTTTAAAAGAAAATACAAGGATTTACTCTCAAAGAGATACAAAACATCGTTAAAAAACGGGGATGTTCACATCTTATATAAGGAGAAAAGAATAATTTTGCAGTCGAAAACTAAACAACGGCTTTCGGTTTTCACCACTATCCTTTTCTTCTATGAGCACACAAGACCTCGGAATAACCAGAATAATTATACAGAGAGAAAAAAGAGTATGAAGAGTAGATTTGTATTATTGGCATGTTGCCTGGCGCTGCTCAGCGCTTGCGGACAAGGCGATAAAAGCACGGGCAAAGTACCCGAGTTTGCAGTGATTACAGTAAAAACCACCACTGCCAACCTGACAAACAGCTATCCGGCTACTATCAAAGGCAAACAAGATGTGGAAATCCGCCCGATGGTAAGCGGTTTCATTACCAAGTTGCACGTGGACGAAGGCTCCATGGTACGCAAAGGGCAAGTATTGTTCAGTATCGACCCCGTACAGTACCAGGCTGCCGTAAATTCGGCAAAAGCCGCGGTCGAGACGGCAAAAGCCGCGGTCAGCACGCAAGAACTTACGGTAAACAACAAACGCACGCTGAACCAAAAGAACATCATCAGCAACTACGACCTGCAAATGGCGGAAAACCAATTGGCACAGGCAAAGGCGCAACTGGCACAGGCGGAGGCGCAACTGGTCAATGCCAGGAACAACCTGTCATATACCAAGGTAACAAGCCCCAGCGACGGCATCGTAGGCACTATCCCCTACCGTGTAGGCAGCCTGGTAAGCCCCTCTATGGTTGCTCCGCTGACTACCGTCGCCGATATCTCCGAAATGTTCGCTTATTTCTCCATGACCGAAAGACAACTCCTATCACTGATACGTGAAGGTGGCAGCATCAAGGAAATATTGGCAAAGATGCCTGCGGTGCAACTGCAACTGATAGACGGAACCATGTATGCCGACAGCGGGCGCGTGGAAACCATCAGCGGTGTCATCGACCAGACTACGGGTGCGGTAAACATGCGTGCCCTCTTCCCCAACGCGCACAACATCCTGCGTAGCGGTGGCACAGGCAACGTAGTGTTCCCCAACCCGATGGAGAACGTGATTATGATTCCCCAATCCGCCACCACGGAGATACAGGACAAGAAGTTTGTATTCGTGGCACAACCGGACAACACGCTGAAAAACACCGAGGTACAGGTATTCAGCCTGAACGACGGCAAATACTTTTACGTTACCGCCGGCTTGAAAGAGGGCGACAAGATTGTGATAGAAGGCGTGCAGAACCTGAAAGACGGGCAAAGCATTACGCCCATCACTCCCGAGGAGAAAGAGGCGGAATATCAGAAAGCGCTCAAAGACCAGAAAGAAGGTAATATCCAAACTGCGTTTCAATAATAAAGGATAAGTAAGGAGGTAAGCATACGAGCCGGCTCGTATGCTTACCTCCTTGGAAAACAACTAAAAAGCGAAATAATGAAATTAGATAGATTTATTAATCGTCCGGTGCTATCTACGGTAATCTCTATCCTGATAGTAATCCTCGGACTTATTGGCCTGGCAACATTGCCTATCACCCAATATCCGGACATTGCGCCTCCAACGGTATCGGTACGCGCCACCTACCAGGGAGCCAACGCCCAAACGGTGTTGAATTCCGTCATCGCACCGCTGGAAGACCAAATCAACGGTGTGGAGAACATGATGTATATGACCTCCAACGCCTCCAACAACGGTTCCGCCGAAATCTCCATTTACTTCAAGCAGGGAACCGACCCGGACATGGCGGCAGTCAACGTGCAGAACCGCGTATCCATGGCTCAAGGACTGCTGCCTGCCGAAGTGACGAAGGTCGGCGTGACCACACAGAAACGGCAGACCTCCATGCTGATGGTATTCTCCATTTATGACGAGAAAGACTCGTACGACATCGAGTTTCTCGAGAACTTTGCCAACATCAACCTTATCCCGGAGGTGAAACGTGTGAACGGCGTGGGTGACGCCACCGTGCTCGGTCAGGACTACTCCATGCGTATCTGGCTGAAACCGGACATCATGGCGCAGTACAAACTGATACCTAACGACGTTGCCGGCGCATTGGCAGAACAGAACATAGAGGCGGCTCCGGGCCAGTTCGGTGAGCGCGGCAACCAAAGTTTCCAGTACACCATCCGCTACAAGGGTCGCCTGCAACAGCCCGAGGAGTTTGAGAACATCGTCATCAAAGCACTCGAAAACGGCGAGGTGCTTCGCCTGAAAGACATAGCCGACGTCGAACTGGGACGTTTGTCTTACAACTTCAACAACATGGTAAACGGACATAAGGCTGTATCCTGCATCGTATACCAGATGGCGGGAACCAATGCCACGCAAACCATCAGCGACCTGGAAGACGTGCTTGCCAAAGCATCCGAGACATTGCCCTCGGGCTTGAAAATCAATATCGCGCAGAATGCCAACGACTTCCTGTTCGCTTCTATCCATGAGGTAATAAAGACGTTGATTGAAGCGTTCATTCTTGTGTTCATCGTTGTGTATATCTTCCTGCAAGACATGCGCTCCACGTTGATTCCCGCCGTTGCCATTCCGGTAGCGTTGATTGCGACATTCTTCGTACTGCAACTGATTGGCTTCAGCATCAACCTGCTGACCCTCTCGGCGATGGTGCTTGCCATTGCGATTGTGGTGGACGATGCCATCGTAGTCGTCGAGGGTGTGCACGCCAAGCTCGACCAGGGATATAAATCGGCACGGACCGCCTCCATCGACGCCATGAGCGAACTGGGCGGCGCCATTATCTCCATCACACTGGTGATGATGTCCGTATTCGTGCCGGTAAGCTTCATGGGCGGTACTGCCGGTACGTTCTACCGCCAGTTCGGTCTTACAATGGCGATTGCCATCGGTTTCTCCGCACTGAATGCCTTGACGTTGAGCCCCGCACTGTGTGCCATCTTCCTGAAACCGCACAACAGCGATGCCTCCATGAAAGAGCGCATAGGCGTTGCCGCCAAAGAGGCGCGTAAAATCATGATAGCCCGTTATGTCGATTCCATCGGCAGGATGATGCGTCCCGGCTTGACACTGCTCTTTACTACAGTTGCCATCTTGGGCATGATTTTCGGCATGTTCAGTTTCGAGAACCATCCCGTGCTCTGCCCGATTATGATTGTAATCAGCGTACTGGCACTGGCAGGCATGACCACCGACAAATTCAAACACTCTTTCAACGCCTCTTACGATTCCATTTTGGGCAAATACAAAAAACAAGTGCTCCGTTACATTCAGAAGAAATGGCTGTCGGCAGGCATTGTGGCTGGATCCATCGCGTTGCTGGTCGTGTTTATGAACATCACTCCGACGGGTATGGTGCCCAATGAGGACACCGGTACCATCATGGGTGTGGTGACGCTCCCTCCGGGCACTTCGCAAGAGCGTGCCATGGAAGTGCTGAACCGCGTGGACAGCCTTGTTGCCGCCGACCCGGCGGTAGAATCGCGCACGGTGATTCCCGGCTTCAGTTTTATCGGCGGACAGGGTCCCTCTTACGGATCGCTCATCATCAAACTGAAAAACTGGGAAGAGCGCTCCACCATGCAAAACTCTACGGTGGTTTACGCCACGCTTTTTATGCGTGCGCAGAAAATCATCAAAGAGGCACAGGTACTGTTCTTCGCTCCCCCTATGATTCCCGGTTATTCGGCATCCAGCGATATCGAACTGAACATGCAGGACAAGACCGGCGGTAACCTGAACCACTTCTTCGACGTAGTAAAAGACTATACCGCCGCTTTGGAGACACGCCCGGAAATCAACTCCGCAAAGACCAGCTTCAACCCGAACTTCCCGCAATATATGCTGGATATCGACGCGGCAGCCTGCAAGAAAGCAGGACTCAGCCCGAGCAGCATCCTCACCACCATGCAAGGATACTTCGGAGGTCTTTATGCTTCCAACTTCAACAGTTTTGGTAAGATGTACCGCGTCATGATTCAGGCGGAACCGGACGCAACCAAAAACCTGGAGTCGCTTTCCAGCATCAAGGTGCGCAACGGCAACGAAATGGCTCCCATCACCCAGTTCGTATCCATCAAGAAGGTATACGGTCCGGACATCATCAGCCGTTTCAACCTCTACACCTCCATGAAAGTGATGGTGGCTCCCGCCAGCGGCTACACGTCGGGACAGGCACTTGCCGCCATTGCCGAGGTCGCCAAAGAAAACCTGCCTGCCGGCTTTGCCTACGAGCTTGGCGGTATGGCACGTGAAGAGGCGGAAACCAGCGGCAGCACCACGGGACTGATTTTCGTACTCTGCTTCGTATTCGTCTATCTGTTGCTGAGCGCGCAGTACGAGAGTTACATCCTTCCGCTCTCCGTGTTGCTTTCCGTTCCGTTCGGTCTGCTGGGCAGCTTCCTGTTCGTCAGCGGCATCGGCTCGCTGGGCAATATCCCTGCATTGAAAATGATTTTGGGCACCATGTCCAACGACATCTACATGCAAATTGCCCTTATCATGCTGATGGGTCTGTTGGCAAAAAACGCCATCTTGATTGTAGAGTTCGCCCTCGACCGCCGCAGGATGGGCATGAGCATCACATGGGCGGCCGTGCTGGGTGCAGGCGCCCGTCTGCGTCCCATCCTGATGACATCGTTGGCAATGATTGTCGGCCTACTTCCGTTGATGTTCGCATCCGGCGCAGGTGCCAACGGCAACCGCACATTGGGTACTTCCGCCATCGGCGGCATGCTGGTGGGCATGATTCTGCAGATATTCATCGTGCCCGCCCTGTTCGTTGCCTTCCAGTATCTGCAAGAGAAAGTCAAGCCGATGGAATGGGAAGACGTGGACAACTCGGATGCGGAACCTGAAATTGAACAATACACGAAGTAATTTGTAAATTGAGAATGGAGAACCAACCTTCTCCGTTCTTCATTAAAAAAAAGCTATATGAAGAAAATAATAACGCTGATGTGCGCAGTTGCCTTATTGAGCAGCTGCCACATCTACAAATCATACGACAGGCCGGAAGACATTACGGTGGCAGGGCTGTATCGCGACACCGTTGCAGGCGGCGATACCCTCGCCGCAGATACCGCCAACTTCGGCAATCTGCCCTGGAAAGAAGTGTTTACGGACACCCGGCTGCAAGCGCTTATCGGGCAAGCGCTCGCCAACAACGCCAACCTGCGCAGCGCGGCACTGAACGTAAAGCAGGCCCAGGCGGCATTGATGTCCGCCCGTCTGGCATACGCCCCGACACTCGCTCTCTCTCCGCAAGGAACAGTCACCAGCTGGGACAAAGGAAAGGCTACGCAGACCTATTCGCTTCCGGTCACGGCAAGCTGGCAGATAGACCTGTTCGGCCAGTTGCTGAACCCCAAGCGTAAGGCGCAAGTATCGTTGAAACAGACACAGTTCTACGAACAAGCCGTGCAGACGCAGGTGATTGCCAACGTAGCCAACATGTACTACACGCTGCTGATGCTCGACCGCCAACTACAAATCAGCGAAGCCACCTGCGACATCCTGAAACGTAACCTCGAGACCGTAGAGGCGATGAAGGACGCCGCCATGGCAACCAGCGCCGCCGTAGAACAGAGTCGCACGGCATACGCACAAGTAATGGCATCGCTACCCGGCATACGCCAAAGCATCCGCGAAACGGAAAATGCCTTGTGCCTGATGCTGAACCAACCGGCACAAAGCATCGCACGCGGCACACTGGAAGAACAGCAACTGCCGTCGGAGTTCGCCACAGGCGTTCCTTTGCAACTGTTGTCCAACCGCCCCGATGTGAAAGCCGCCGAAATGTCATTGGCAGCATGTTATTACGACACCAACAGCGCACGCGCCGCCTTCTACCCGCAAATCACGTTAAGCGGCTCCGCAGGATGGACCAATAACTACGGTGCCATCTTCAATCCCGGTAAATTGCTGGCATCCGCCATCGGTTCGCTGACACAGCCCCTGTTCTACCGCGGTGCCAACATCGCCCGTCTGAAGCAGGCAAAGGCACAAGAGGAACAGGCAAAAATCCAGTTCCAGACCACACTGCTCCAAGCCGGTAATGAGGTGAGCAATGCCTTGTACCAGTATCAGACGGCTTCCGATAAAGCGGTTTCACGCAGAATACAAGTAAATTCCTCCCGTAAAGCAGCGGAAGATACAAAAGAATTGTTTAATTTAGGCACGTCAACCTATTTGGAAGTCCTGTCCGCCGAGCAGTCTTACCTCAGCGCGCAGCTTTCGGAAGTGGCAGACACCTTCGACCGCATGCAGTCTGTCATCAGCCTGTATCAGGCACTGGGAGGCGGAAGAGAGAGATAATTATGAATTTTGAATTATGAATTTTGATTTGCCGGCATAAGGGCATTCAAAACTCATAATTCATAATCCATCATATTTAAAATTCAAAATTCATAATTCAAAACCCCAAAAACCATGATAAGTCCATTAGCATCCGTAGACCCTACCGTAAAAATCGGTAAGAATGTAACCATCCAGCCTTTTGCTTACATCGAAGAAGATGTGGAAATCGGTGACGACTGTGTGATTATGGCAAACGCAAGCATCCTCAAGGGTACCCGTTTAGGCAAAGGAAACAAAGTGCACCAAGGCGCCGTGCTGGGTAGCGAGCCGCAAGATTTTCATTACACGGGCGAAGCAAGCCGGCTGATTATCGGCGACAACAACGACATCCGCGAGAATGTGGTCATCAGCCGTGCCACGCACGAAAACGGATGCACGCGCATCGGCGACAACAACTTCCTAATGGACGGCGTGCACCTCTGCCACGACGTGCAGATAGGCAACCACTGCGTGCTGGGAATCAAGAACACCGTGGCGGGCAACTGCTGCATAGACGACTGCTCCATCCTGAGCAGCAACGTCATCCTGCACCAAAACTGCCACATAGGCAGCTGGGTACTGATTCAGGCAGGTTGCCGCATCTCGAAAGACGTGCCGCCTTATGTCATTATGAACGGCAATCCGGCAGAATACCACGGCATCAACGCGGTAGTGCTCCAGCACAAGCATCAGGTGACCGAACGCATTCTGCGCCATATCGTAAATGCCTACAGGCTGGTGTATCAGGGAAACTTCAGCATACAGGATGCCCTGCAGAAGATTGAGGACCAGGTTCCGATGAGTGACGAGATACACAACATCATCAACTTTATCCGCGATTCGAAAGGTATCGTAAAATAACGCAAGCATGTTGTGACACCCTCTTTCTTTCTATAAACAAAGACCCGCTTCCATCGCCCTTTCCCGACAATATGAAACAGGAAAGGCGGCGGAAGCGGGTCTCGATTTAAAAGGCCGGAAGAATCACTCAAACCTCAACGTTCCGAAAAACTCCGGACAGTGGAAGTTCGGTTTCTCCAAGCCGATGGGGTTCCATGACAGGAAATGGGGAGTCTGTAACTTGTCACCACATTTGTAGAAGTTGGCACGGATAGTGTTGCCCTTTAGGGATGTAATGTCGTGCATGAAGAAAGCAGTGTAAGGGATTACCAACGCCACTTCCCAGCTGCACTCTCCTACCCGTTCCTCGAAATCCTCGCGTCCCAAAGTGGACCAGCGCTGCACCTTGTCGAGCACTTCCTGCGGCGCATGCCGCCGGCCGGAACGCCCGGCACCCGCACCGATAAGCAACCTGCCCGCACAATTGCACTCGATGTTGTAATAGACTCCGTCTCCGGCAGGAACGGAGAAGAACTCCACACAGGCATCTTCCCACACCGGTCCGTTGTCTTTGCCCGCTACCGCACGCACACTGGCTTCCTTCACCTTATAGTGTATCAGAAGGGCATGGTCCGTATAGGCAATACGGAATTTCACGCCCGGGCAATACGGGTAGTCTGCCCAGTTCACTGTATCAATCGGCTGAAAAGCCACTTTTTCTTCATCCAACAGAGCAGGCACCGCTTCTACAGGCAGATTTGCCATGCTCACTTTCTTGACGTCCAATTCTTTCATTGTCTTATCTTTTGGGATTAAGGCGGACAAGGGCAAAACACAACGGTCCGTTGCCATCGCCACCATATATCTTTTTAAATGCACGAAGCTATGAAGTCCTGCATTGCCGGGATATGCTCTTCCACGCTTTGAAGCAGTTTGAACTGTGCTTTCGTGCGGACAAGGTTATGTTCGGGATATTGAATCTTATAATAGGTGTCTCCGTTGATGTAATCGGCAAGGAAGCGCACGCACTGCATATAGGGGAACAGGGCGGCGGCGTAAGGCAGGTTCTCTATCTCTATCGGCAGCAGAAAGGACTTTGCCGACTCCAGATAGCCTTTGGTGAAAGCCTTGAATATTTCCATATTGAAGTTCACGTTGGCAAGGTCTTTGTCATCTTCCAGCCCCGTGTTGGCTCCCGAACGCAGGAAATCGCCGAAGTCGGAAAAGACGAAGCTGGGCATCACGGTGTCGAGGTCGATGACGCAAAGCACATTGC
The DNA here is from genome assembly GCF_910578895.1 of uncultured Bacteroides sp. GTDB lineage: Bacteria > Bacteroidota > Bacteroidia > Bacteroidales > Bacteroidaceae > Bacteroides. The sequence continues at coordinate 71,606 of NZ_CAJTSC010000003.1, read as the reverse complement.
CGCTCTCGTCGAACATCATGTTATTGACCTTCGTATCGCAATGGCAGACACGCTTGGGCAACTTGCCTTCACGGTGCAGGCGTTCCGCCTTACACATTTCATCGGCACGGCGTTCTATCTCGTCCAGCAACTGCCGCACTTCCTCCACGCGTCCGGCGGCATCCGCCGCCACGGCATCGCGAAGCTGCTTCAAACGGAATTCCATATTATGGAAATCGGGAATTGTCTCGCCCAATGTGTCGGGGATGTCGGCAAGCATCGCCTGAAAGTTGCCGAAAGCCACACCGGCATAATATGAATACTCAGGGTCGACCGTCTCGTATGTTTTGGCATTGGGGATAAACGCCATGATACGCCAATAGTTCTCGCCGTCGAACCAGTAAGTCTTGCCGTTATCGGCAGGAAGGAAACGAAGCACCTTGCGTTCGATATCCTGCTCGCCCCGCTCCTCCAGCTTCTTGCGGATATGGGTGGTCACGGCATGGATATTGTCCTGCAACATCGCTACGTTCTGAAAAATGGCATGGTTGATACGCTGCAATACATAATCGGGGGCATCGGTCTGGAGCGTGCTCACTTTATAGGTGTCATTAATAAGCCCGGCACCCAACGGTTTGATTTCCTGAACTGTACCCTGCAATTGAAAATGAGATACGATAGATAAAAGGTCTTTCATGATACTAATAATAGATTAATTATGATACAAATATATGCTGTTTATGGCATACAATAAGCTTGTTATCGTTCAATGAACATCCAAAAATATACATTTAAGCAGATATAGCCGCAAAATCCGGCGGATAAATGAGAAACTTTGCACAAAATATCGCTATATTTGTGACTGAAACCTTAAAAACAATTCAAAGTGCAGAAGCTTATCATCAGATTATTCCTCATTTTAGCGGGCGCGGCTTTCGCAAATGTATACGGGCAGAACATTACCTTTAGCCACCTTACCACTGATGACGGGTTGTCGCAGTTTTCCGTAAACAGCTTATATACTGATGAGAACGGCATCCTATGGATTGGCACGCGCGAGGGACTGAACCGCTACAACGGGGAAGACATAAAAACCTATAAGCTACGGAAGAATGATCCTAACAGCCTTTTCTGCAATACGGTACTGCAAATTACAGGCAACCACAACGAGAAAATCTATCTGCTTTGCACCGAGGGAGTGGCGGAGTTCAACCTCGCCACCCAGAAATTCACCACTTTGCTGCAAGGCAACATCAGCAGCATTTATTACAACAACAACCTCTTTATCGGCAAACGGAACGAAGTATACCGCTACAACGAAGCGGAAGGCAACTTCGACCTCTATTATCAACTGCCGGGCGAAAATCTGGAAATCTTCTGCATGCACATTGACGGGGATTACTTATGGATGGGCACTACCACCAACGGTGTGTATCGCCTGAATATGGATAAAGGAGAGGTGGCGCACCCCATTCGGAAAGGGAACATCACCGGCTTCTATCAGGACAGCAAAGGAGAACTGTGGATAGGCAGCTGGGAAGAGGGACTGTTTCACGTAAAAACAGACGGTGAAATCGAGAATTTCAGGAACGATGCCAAGAATCCTTACAGCCTTTCATCCAATTTCGTCAGAGATTGCTGTGAAGACAACGCAGGCAACATCTGGATAGGCACGTTCAACGGGCTGAACTGTTACAACAAAACCACCGGGCTATTCCGGCACCATACGGCCGACGAGACACAGGCAAACGGGCTTACACACTCTTCCATCTGGTGCATCGTGAAGGACAAGCAAGGCACGCTCTGGCTGGGAACCTACTTCGGCGGTGTAAACTACTTCAACCCGGAGTATGAAATCTATACCCGCCACACTTATTCCTCCAGCGAGAAGCAGGGGTTGAGCAATCCGGTCGTGGGACATACCATTGAAGACAAAAACGGCAACTTATGGATAGGGACCGAAGGCGGCGGGCTGAATTATTACAACCGCCGTACGCGCGAGTTCAAATGGTATCGCCCTCAGGAAGGACGCAACAGCATTTCGCACAACAACGTGAAAGCGCTCTATTATGATGCCGCCAAAGAGGTTATCTGGATAGGTACTCACTTGGGCGGACTCAACAGGTTGGATATACGTTCGGGGCACTTTACGCACTACCGCATGGAAGAGAACAATCCGCAAACACTTCCGTCGGACATCATCCGCGACATCATCCCTTACGAAGAACTGCTAGTTATAGCCACACAAAACGGCGTGTGCCTCTTTAACCCTGCCGACGGGCAGTGCCGACAACTGTTTAAAGACGACAAAGAGGGGAATTCCATTAAAATGGTGGCAGATATCACATTCGATTCGGAAGGCACGCTGTGGATTGCCGCTACCGGAGAGGGAGTATTCAGCTACCGTTTCGACACCCGCAAGCTGACGAACTACCGCCATGATGCCGCCAATCCGAACAGCCTCAGCAATAATAACGTGAACAACATCACACAAGACAGCAAAGGCAACTTGTGGTTCTCTACTTCGGGCAGCGGACTCGACTTATACCGCCCCGCAAGCAACGATTTCGAGAATTTCGACAAAGAGAAAAACGGTCTGGCAAGCGACTGTATCTATGAGACGCAAGAGTCGCCTACGAGCGGAAAATTACTGCTCATCACAAACGAAGGATTCTCCATCTTTGACTACAAGAACAAGAAATTCAGCAATTACAGCACCGAAAACGGATTTCCACTGACGGCGGTCAATGAAAACGCGCTCTGTGTCACTCATGACGGCGAAATCTTTTTGGGCGGCGTGCAGGGGATGATTTCCTTCCACGAAATGAAACTGGACTTTACTCCGAAACCCTATAAAATTATCCTCTCACGCCTTATTGTCAACGGCCAGGAGATTGGGGTGGAAGATGAAACCGGCATCTTGCAGCGCTCCCTGTGCCACACGCCGGAGATAACCCTCAATGCAGACCAGACCATGTTCAGCATAGAGTTTGCCACATCCAATTATATCCCTGCCAATAAAGACGACATCATTTATAAACTGGAAGGTTTCTCCAACGAATGGACAAGCACCCGCGGACTGCATACCATCACTTATACCAACCTGAACGCAGGTACTTACAAGTTGCTCATCAAACCGGAAGGAAAAGACGAAAGCCTTTGCAAGCAAGTGCAACTCACCATCCATGTACTGCCGCCATACTACAAGACCACCTTTGCCTATTGCATATACATCCTCATAGCGGGAGCCGTCTTGTGGTATCTGGTACGTACCTACAAATCAAGAATCAAGCTGCGTGAGTCTTTAAAATACGAACAGAAGCACATCCAGGATGTGGAAGCATTGAACCAGTCCAAACTGCGCTTCTTCACCAATATCTCACATGAATTCCGCACTCCGTTGACGCTTATCGTGGCGCAGGTGGAGACTTTGCTGCAATTACAGAACTTCACACCCGCCATCTATAATAAGATACTGGGCATCTATAAAAACAGTATCCAGTTGCGCGAACTGATTACCGAATTGCTTGACTTCCGCAAGCAAGAGCAAGGACACATGAGGATTAAAGTAAGCCCGCACAATATCGTGAGCTTCCTGTACGAAAATTATTTGCTGTTCCTTGAATATGCCAGTGCCAAGCAAATCAACTTCAGTTTCGAGAAAGAAACCGACGAACTGGAAGTGTGGTATGACCAGAAACAGATGCAGAAGGTTATCAACAACCTCTTGTCCAACGCCATCAAGCATACGGAAAAGGAAGATACCATTACGCTCAGCGTGAAGAGAGAGGAGAATAACGTCGTAATCCGCGTAAAGGATACGGGCAGCGGTATTGATGCCCGAGAGATTGACAAGATATTCGACCGCTTTTACCAGATAGACCCGGTCGGTTCCGCCGATGCCGACAAGAGCGGGACAGGCATAGGACTGGCTTTGACCAAAGGCATTGTAGAATTGCACCACGGGACTATCCGCGTGGAAAGTGAATTGGGCAAGGGCACAAGTTTCATCGTCACCCTACGCTTAGGCAACGAGTTCTTCACCGAAGAACAAATCAACCAAAAACCGGATTGCGTCCATCAGATTGAAATTCCCAAACCGGAAACGGATATCTTCCTGAAAACCGAATCGGAAGAGAACGCTCCTATCAAACGTACCCCCGATGCCAAAATGCTGATTGTGGAAGACAATGAATCCATTCGTGAAATGCTTGCCAATATCTTCAAGCCCTTCTATCAAATATTGCCGGCTGCCAATGGAGAGGAAGGCTGGGAACTGGTGCGCAGCGAAATGCCCTCCATCGTGGTGAGCGATGTGGTTATGCCCAAGATGTCGGGAACAGAATTGTGCAAACTCATAAAAACGGATTTCAACACCTGCCACATTCCCGTTGTATTATTGACCGCACGTACTGCCATTGAGTCGAACATCGAAGGATTGCGCATCGGTGCAGATGATTATATCACCAAGCCTTTCCATACAAACCTGCTGATATCGCGCTGCAACAATTTGGTGAACTCACGCATCCTCCTGCAGGAAAAGTTCAGCAAGCAACCGCAGACTGCCGCACAGATGCTTGCCACCAATCCTATTGACAAAGATATCCTGGACCGCGCTATGGCTATCATTGAAAAACACCTGGACGATACGGAATTTAATGTCAATGTCTTTGCCAGAGAAATGGCAATGGCACGTACCAACCTGTTCTCCAAACTGAAAGCCATCACAGGGCAGACACCGAACGACTTCATACTGACTATCCGGCTGAAGAAAGGAGCCCTGATGCTGCGCAACAACCCCGAACTGAACATTACAGAAATCTCAGACAAGATAGGTTTCAGTTCCTCACGTTATTTCAGCAAGTGCTTCAAGGATGTCTATCACGTCAGCCCGTTGGCTTATCGCAAAAGAGAAGATGCGGATACAGGCAGCAAGAATGAAGAAGACAAAGAAGGTTAATAAGCGGTATTAACTTTCTCACCATGGTAAGAATCTTTTCTCATCAAACAGAGAATCTATTCTCATCGTATTGAAAAGAAACCCCTCAGCCTGTTGAGAAAAGGTTCTCTATAAGGAGAGAATACTTTCTTCTATACATTCCAGTGTTCTTATTAGCATTATGTACACTCTTTCATTTACAGGAGCTAGAGGAATTGCCGTCCTTCTTCTGGTCCCTGATAAATCCCGTAAATAAAAGCCCCGTAACCGACAGCTCCCTTTTCTTCCAATGTTCCCACTTAATTGGAAACGTGTTCCCAGTACGGTGGGAACGCGTTCCCAGTTAACTGGGAAAAAAGTTCCACCGTGCAGAAAGCACGTGGCACTCATATAACACTGACAATAAATATCTTGCGGGAATATTCCGCCGACCTATTCTTATCCGTTTGTTCTTCATCGCTCCGTTTCCGGTTGTCTTTTTACGCGGTCTCTCCGGTTGTGTTCCTTGGCATAGCTGTCAGCTTTTAACTCCTGTCAATGAAAACGTCGTATATTATGTACATTTTTATCCTTCCCTTGTACTCCCTTACACACTCAATTCCGGAAAAACCACTACCTTTGACCTTAGAAATAGCAATCTAAAGTCCAAAAAACTATGAAATATTTTTCCCCTTTATGGTCCCTTCTTCCAAGCACAGCCCTGATAGCCGGATGCGGAAATCCATCGAAGAAAGAAGCAGCCGACACTACCCGTCAGAAGCCTAATGTTATCTACCTGATTGCCGACGACCTGGGCATCGGTGACCTGAGTTGCTATGGCGCCACTAAAATAAGTACCCCCAATATCGACCGCCTTGCCGGACAAGGTGTGCAGTTCACTAATGCCTATGCCACCTCTTCCACCAGTACCCCCTCCCGCTTCGGTCTGTTGACAGGTATGTATCCCTGGCGACAGGAAAATACAGGAATCGCCCCCGGCAACTCCGAGCTCATTATCGATACAGCCTGCGTCACCATGGCCGACATGTTTAAGGCAGAAGGATATGCTACCGGAGCCGTTGGTAAATGGCATCTGGGACTTGGTCCTAAAGGAGGCACAGACTTCAACCATCTTATCAAGCCGAATACCCAGGATATAGGATTTGATTATGAATACATTATTCCCGCCACTGTGGATCGTGTACCTTGCGTATTCGTAGAAAACGGACACGTTGTAGGTTTAGACCCCGACGACCCCATTACCGTTAATTACCACCATAAAGTAGGTGACTGGCCTACCGGACTAGAAAATCCCGAACTCGTAAAACTGAAACCCAGCCAGGGTCATAATAATACAATCGTAAACGGTATTCCCCGTATCGGCTGGATGACTGGTGGGAAATCGGCTCTTTGGGTAGATGAAGACATTGCAGATGTCATCACCGGTAAAGCTAAAGACTTTATCATAAAACATAAAGACGAACCTTTCTTCATGTATATGGGTACACAAGACGTACACGTTCCTCGCGTACCTCATGCCCGTTTTGCCGGAAAGAGCGGTATGGGAACCCGTGGCGACGTAATCCTGCAACTGGATTGGACTGTAGGCGAGATCATGAATACTCTGGATAGTCTGAACCTTGCAGATAACACTATCTTTGTGTTCTGTAGCGATAATGGTCCCGTTATTGACGACGGCTATCAGGATCAGGCTTTCGAATTGCTGAACGGCCATACGCCTATGAAACAATACCGTGGCGGTAAGTATAGTGCTTATGAAGCCGGAACACGTATTCCCTTCATTGTACGTTGGCCTGCCGGTATTCAACCTTGCAAACAGCAAGCTTTATTCTCTATGATCGACGTGTATGCTTCCTTGGCTACCTTACTAAACCATCCACTTACCCCTGCAACCGTCGCTCCCGACAGCCGTGACCAACTGTCTACTTTCTTAGGGAAAGATAATACCGGATGTGATTATGTAGTACAGCAGAATCTGAATAATACCTTATCAATTATTCAAGGAACATGGAAATACATCGAACCGAGCAACAAACCAGCCATCGAACATTGGACGAAAATGGAGTTAGGAAACGACCCCGAACCCCAACTGTACAATATTTCCATCGATCCATCGGAAAAAGATAATGTTGCAGCAACGCATCCGGAGAAGGTAAAAGAGCTTTCAGCATTACTAGAGCAGGTGAAAGCAGGTAAGAACCAAAGGATAAGGTAAGGAATCGTACAGAACAGGTTTTCTCCATCAAGAATGTACAAATTCGTACTTTTTGCGAACTATTAGCGAAAGTCGCCTTCTATTCAATCACATACATTTGCATGGTGATTCGAGTCGTTTAACGAGAAAGAACAACCTTTTTAATAACTAATTAATTTAATATTTATGAAACAGAAAGTAACTTTAATGCTACTGATAACTTTTCTCTGCTGCGTATTAAGCGTACAAGCACAGACAGGTAGCCAAGTTATAGGTAAAGTTGTTGATGCTATGGGAGAACTTCCCGGAGTCAGCGTCGTTGTAAAAGGAACTACTAACGGAACTATCACTACACTCGATGGTAGTTTTAAACTGAACAATGTTAAATCCTCTGATATCCTGCAATTCTCTTTTGTAGGTTATAAAACTCAAGAAATTAAAGTTGGAAGCCAAAAGACTTTTAATGTTACTCTGCAAGAAGACGCACAGGCATTGGATGAGGTAGTCGTTGTGGCTGTTGGTTATGGTGACGTAAAACGTCGCGACTTAACCGGAGCTATCGGTAAGGCTAATATGAGTGACTTGACCAAAACCCCTATCAACAACGTAGCAGAAACACTGGGTGGACGTATCGCCGGTGTACAGGTATCTTCCACAGATGGCGGTTTGGGCGACAACTTTAATATCGTAATCCGTGGTGCCGGTTCTTTAACTCAAAGTACTGCTCCGTTATACGTTATTGACGGTTTCCCAAGCGAGACTTCCGGAATGAGCGCCCTCAACCCGAACGATATTGAATCCATCGATGTATTGAAAGATGCTTCTGCAACAGCAATCTACGGTTCTCGTGGTGCCAATGGTGTTGTTATCATCACAACCAAGAAGGGTAAAGCCGGAAAAGCTACTCTTACTTATAATGGTAGTGTCAGTGTTAGCAAAGTAAGAAACACCATGGACATGATGAACGGCTACGATTTCGTCAACCTGCAAAAGGAAATCATGGAAGGAAATACCAAAGAAGTAGATGGAGAAAAAGTGGATGAGTTTGCTTACTACTATCTGAAAGATGGTATTACTCTCGATGATTATAAAAACTTCAAGAGCTATGATTGGCAGGACGAAGTTTATCGTACAGCTATCAGCCACAACCACTATATAGGTTTAAGTGGTGGCAGCGATAAAATGGACTACTCTGCATCACTCTCTTACAGCAACCAACAGGGTGTCATCATCAACTCTGACCTCTCTCGTTACCAGGGCCGTTTCAACTTCAACCAAAGAATCAATAAGAGCATAAAGATCAATGCAAATGCAAACTTTGCAAGTAACGTACTAAACGGTCCCAATCCTTCCACCGCAGAAACAACAGTATCCAATTCACTGATGTATAGCGTATGGGGATATCGTCCGGTTTCTCCTTCCGGTTCCGACCTTTTGGCCGAACTGTACGATAGCGATGTGGACATGAGTAATGACTACCGTTTCAACCCGGTACTCTCTGCAAAGAATGAGTTCCGTCGTACCACAACCAACCATCTGCAAGCTAACTTAGGCGTAGAATGGGAAATCATCAAGAATCTGAAGTTTAAAACTACTGCCGGATATACCGGTCGTGACATCAAAAGAGAAGAATTCAACGGAAGCCAAACCAGTACCGGTAATACGCATCCGTCTAATACACGAAGCAAAGGTATCAATGCATTCCTGAGACAACAGGAGACAAGAAACTACCTGAACGAAAATACATTGTCATATGTATATGCCAAGAACGACCATAACTTAAACGCTTTGGTGGGTGCCACTTTCCAGAAATATACAAGCTACCTCAGCAGCATCACTCAGGAACAGATTACAAACGAAGCTTTCGGAATGTCCGGTATCGGCAAAGGTTCCGCAACTCCGGTTGTAACGGCATCACAAGGCGAAAATGCCATGATATCTTACCTAGGACGTATTAATTATAACTATGCATCCAAGTATTATGTTACGGCATCTATGCGTACTGACGGTTCTTCCAAGTTCTCTCCGGGTAACCGTTGGGGCTATTTTCCATCGGCTTCATTAGCTTGGGCTTTCGGACGCGAAAAGTTTGTTTCCAATCCACTGCCTTGGTTGTCTAATGGTAAATTGCGTGTAAGCTGGGGTCTCACAGGTAACAACCGTATCGGTGACTTCGATTACATGGCACAATTGGTGACTAGCTCTAATGTATACAAGTATCCTTGGGACAGTTCTTTCTATCCCGGTTATGTATTAGGCTCTATGGCCAATGAAAAGTTGAAATGGGAAACAACTGAACAATATGACCTTGGTTTGGATTTAGGTTTCTTTGACGGACGCATCAACGTGACGATGGACTACTACATCAAAACTACCAAAGACCTGCTGTTAGGCGCAGACGTTCCGGCAAGTTCCGGTTACTCCAGTGCTACACTGAATGTTGGTAAGTTGCGTAATAAAGGTTTCGAACTCACTTTGGAAACCATAAATATCAAAGAGAAGAACTTCACATGGACTTCTAACTTTAACATTGCCCTCAACAGCAATAAGATTGTAGAACTGAATTACGGACAAGATGACATGATCAGTTTCGTAAACTGGGATAACAAATATAAAACCATGCCTGCTTATATCAGCAAAAAAGGTGATGCCGCCGGAAGTATGTACGGTTTCATCTATGACGGTGTTTACAAATATGAAGATTTCAACACCTCAGTTGATGCTAATGGCAAAACCATATACAAACTGAAAGATGATGTAGTTCGTATTTCAGACGATGCCCAACCGGGTGATCCGAAATATAAGAAGCTAAGTGATAAAGAAGGAAATAAAATCACAGATGACGATCGCACCATTATTGGTAACGGACAGCCCAAGCATACAGGTGGTTTCAGCAATAACTTTGTCTACAAGAACTGGGATCTTAACATCTTCCTGCAATGGAGCTACGGCAACGATATTTTGAATGCGAACCGCATGGTGTTTGAAAATCCTCAAAGTAAGAAGAATACAAATATGTTCGCTTCTTATACAAACCGCTGGAGTCCTGAGAATCCGACTAGCAACATGCCACGTGCAAGAGCTATCGGTGCAGAATATTACAGTTCTCTGTATATAGAAGACGGTTCGTTCTTGAAGTTAAAGACCATCTCGCTGGGTTACAATTTCACACCTAACACATTGCGTTCTTTAGGTATCAGTGCAGCCAGACTCTTTGTTTCGGCAGAGAATATAGCCACCATTACAGGTTATTCCGGTTCCGATCCTGAGGTTTCTACACGTAACAGTGTATTAACTCCCGGTTTCGACTGGTCCGCTTATCCGCGCTCATTCAACGCATCACTTGGCATTAACATAACCTTCTAATCACCTAAAATCAAGAAACTAATATGAAAAGTATCAATAATATCTTCAAGAAAGTTTGCATCTTGGCAGTAGTTGCTTCTATGGCTGGTTGCGATATGCTTGACACCAAGCCCTACGACTTTGTAGCGCCTGAAACATTCTACAAGAATGAAACTGATTGCACAATGGCATTAGCCGGTGTATACTGGACAATGGCAACAGAACATGTGTATGGGAACCGTTATTCTTGCATGTTGTCCAATATTGACGATTTGAGTTATTACTATCGTCAAAACCAAACAAGTGCGGTAGTGGCCAATTCACATAATACAGGTAATACCGATTTATGGTACACATGGGAATCACTTTACTCAGGAATCAATAATGCCAATGTATTGCTCGATAATATCGGTGGGGCCAATATCTCTGACGAGAAAGTAAGAGTACGCATCAAAGGAGAAGCTAAATTCCTGCGCGCCTATTATCATTTCTTGTTGGTACAAGGTTGGTATGAAGTGCCCATCCGTAAAGAAACAGTAAAAGATATCACCGTCAGCAGCCTGGAGGCTACCCCCCACGCCGAAGCACTCGACTGGATTATTCAGGAAATGGAAGACTGTCTCGATATGGTAGATGACAGCAACTACGATGCATCCCCTTCACATGTGAAAAAAACTGTAGTAGAAGGTATTCTGGCTCGTGTATGTTTGTGGCGTGCAGGCGAACCTTCAAAAGGTGGAAAGCCATATTATGAAAAAGCTGCCAAGTATGCTAAAGCAGTATACGACTCTAAAAAACATAAACTGAACCCGGATGTATATGCCATGTGGCAAGCCTTAGCTTCTGACCAATATGAGACTACATACAATGAAAGCATGTGGGAAGTAGAATTTGTTGGAACACGTGATGATGGAAGTTATACTGAAAGCCGTATCGGTAATGTAATCGGTAACCTTCAGGAGAATTCAGCTGGTACTGGTACAGGTTACTCATATGCTTTCTATGCAGGAAGCTTGATTCTTTGGGACTTGTACGATGCTAAAGATGCTCGCCGCGATTTAGCTATGGCACCTTATAAGCTCAACAATAAGGATGTGCAAGTTGCATGGAAAAACAACCAAATTGTAGACCGTCGTTGTGGGAAATACCGTCGTGAATGGGAGAGCAGCAGCCCTAAGCATAAGAACTATACACAGGAAAATTATTGCATATTGCGCTATGCCGATGTACTGCTCATGCTCGCCGAAGCTGAAAACGAAGCAAACCAAGGTCCTACAGAATTAGCTTACACATGTATCAACGAAGTACGTAAACGTGCAGGGATTGACGAAGTGAAAGATTTGTCATACGGTGACTTCCAGAAATTAATCCGCGATGAACGTGGTCGCGAACTTTGCTTTGAGTCTCTTCGCAAGTACGACCTGGTGCGTTGGGGCATTTACTACAAAGCTATCAAAGAGGATTTGGGAGCGGCAGTCAATGATGCACGCTGGTCTACTGCCAACAATGCCAAAGGAGCGGCTCAGTATGTAAGTAATACAACTGAAAAGAACCAGTTCCTCCCCATTCCGACTAAGGAACTTGGTGTAAACACCAAATTGGAACAAAACAAATATTGGAAATAATCATTTAATTACACAGAACTTCTAACCTTAAAATGAAATCAAATAGACCTTAATCAATTTGATATGTGTGGAGGAGAGTGACCGTGAGGTTTCTCTCCTCTTTTATCACTTTTAAAAAACAATATACCTTATGACCAGAAAACACTTGCTATTCACCCTTGCGTTGCTATGCAGCCAAGTATCCTTTGCCCAACTAATAGGTTTCGAGACAGAAATCCCCAAAGAGTTTACAACAGCCGATAAGGGAAAAATCGCCCTGTCCACCCGGTATTACAAAGAGGGGAAACAAAGCCTGGAATGGGATTTCCATTCCGGTTCCAAACTCAATGTTTCTCTGGAACAGCCCCTCACCCTTAATAAACGGATGGAGAATTCGTACGGAATAACCTTATGGATTTATAATGAAGTCCCCCGGCAAGATTCCATTCGTTTTGAGTTCCTTTCCCCCCAAGGTGATGTGTCTTATTGGTTCAGTTTCCGGTTGGCATCGGCCGGCTGGCGCGCCTGCTGGATTGGCTTCCAACACATGAAAGGAGATAAACAAAACAAAGAGATAGCAAGCTACCGACTGACAGCCCCCGAACGGAAAGGCCGCATATTTCTGGACCGACTGACTTTCCCTGTGAAAAAGATGAACGACCGCACTACCCCCGACTTGCAGATGCCTTACAATAACTCCCTTTCCTATCGTGACCTGTGGCATTGGTGCCGGGTTTGGCAATGGGAACAATATAAGTATGATATCCCACTACCTTCCACCCTCACTCAAGCAGAAAAAGAGGAACTGCGCACAGTGGAACAACGGTTGACCACCGCCCTCGATATTCAAAAAGCACCGAAAGAAGCAGTCTCCAAAGCATACGATGCCTTTCAGAAAGCCGATATTAAGCGCTCCGGAACAGGATTCACAGGTGCTCCCATCCTGGCTCCCGATGAGCTGGACCGTTCTAAAGGAGAAATATCCTGGAATGACCTGGAAACAATGCTCTCCGGATTCGCTTACGATGCTTATTACAATCATTCCGCATCTTCCCGCCAGAATTACTTCACCGTCTGGGACTTCGCCATCAATCAGGGATTCTCTTTCGGCAGCGGAATGGGGACCAATCATCATTACGGCTATCAAGTGCGGAAAATATATACTACAGCCTGGTTAATGCGCGACGCTATCCGGAAGGCTCCCAACCGGGATAATATCTTGTCTACCCTCATTTTCTGGTCTGCCTTGCAAGAAACCCGCCGGCCTTATCAATACGGCAGGGATGAATTGCTGGACAGTTGGCATACGCTTTTAACCGCCAAGACAGTTTCGGCACTGCTGTTCGTTGACGAGCGGGAACGAGTACGCGCACTGAAATGCCTTTCCCGCTGGGTATCCTCTTCTCTTCAATACACTCCGGGCACTATCGGAGGTATCAAAACAGACGGAACCACTTTTCACCATGGCGGTTTCTATCCGGCCTATACCACAGGTGTGTTAGCCATGGTAGGACAATTCATCGCCTTAACCGATAAAACGGTCTATGAACCTACCGAAGAAGCCCGCCAAGTACTGAAATCCGCCTTTATTGCCATGCGTAACTACTCCAACAAATATGAGTGGGGAGTTGGCATCAGCGGACGACATCCTTTCGGCGGCTCGATGAAAGCGGATGATGTAGCTGCTTTTGCTTATCTTGCCTTGTCAGGAGACTTATCGGGAGAGGGTAATGCTTTCGATCATCATCTGGCAGCAGACTACCTGCGGCTTTGTGAAAAGGATACCCCCGAAGTGCGTTACTTCAAAACGCAAGGTATCACTCCCGCCTCTGCCCCACAAGGATTTTTTGTATATAACTATGGAGCGGCGGGTATTTTCCGGAGAAGCGATTGGATGGTAACCTTAAAAGGGTATACCACTGACGTATGGGGAGCTGAGATTTACCGGAAAGACAACCGTTACGGACGTTATCAGAGTTACGGTTCCGTCCAGATTATGGGATACCCCTCACGTCTTTCCAGCGGTTACGATGAGAATGGTTGGGATTGGAATCGCCTGCCGGGAACTACCACCATCCACTTACCATTCGAATTGCTGGACAGCCCGCTACCGGGAACTACCATGGCACATTCCAAAGAGAATTTCTCAGGCAGTAGTTCACTGGAAGGGAAAAACGGCATGTTTGTTACGAAACTGATGGAACGTGAACTGAAAAACTTCACCCCGGATTTCGTAGCCCGCAAATCCGTCTTCTGTTTTGAAAACAGGATGATCTGTTTAGGAACAGGTATTCATAACAGCAATAACGAATATCCAACCGAAACAACCCTCTTCCAGAGCACATTTCAAAAAGGAAAAAGCACCATCCTCGTTAACGGAGAAGAAGAAAAAGAGATTGGCTTCAAAAAGCAATTGTCCGGTACTGCCGAAAAGTCTCTCTCCATCCGGGACGGTTACAATAACCATTATTTCGTGAAAGACGGCGATGTACAAATACAGATCACGAAACAGGAATCCCGTCATGAAAAAACACGTGCCGCTACACAGGGCACTTTTGCTTCAGCGTGGATTGAACACGGAAAAGCCCCTAAAAATGGAACGTATGAATACCTCGTATGGATACAGCCAACCGATCAGGAATTAAAAAACCATGAGGCTACGCAAACATACGAAGTATTACAACGGAATGATAGTGCACATATCGTACACGACCGATTAACCGATATTACCGCCTATGCTGTCTTCGAAACCTATCGCTCGCAACGGGATAGCCTGCTTGGTCTTATTCCGGCAGAAACAATGGTCATGTATAGGAGGGACAAAGCGAATATCATCATGAGCGTTTGCGATCCAAACCTAAATATTGAGGAAAAGGCATATACCACCAAGAATCCCAGCCGCGTGCTTGAAAAGAGACTGGAGTTAAAAGGCAGATGGAAAATCGGTACGCCCAATGAAAAGGTAAGCCTGACAGCAGACGGAAAGAATTCCATTCTCACTGTTCACTGCCAACATGGACAGCCTGTAGAATTCAGCCTACAGCAAGATTGAGAACCACGAAAGTTTAATGAACATGGTTATTCCGCCAAAATAGTTACCTTTGCAGAAATATTGAATAACTGATTGATATGCAGAGTACCCTCCCCATTCATTTTGCCCCGTTGCAAGGTTACACCGAGGCTATTTACCGACAAGCGCATGCCCGTATATTCGGTGGTGTAGAGAGCTATTACACTCCTTTCGTACGTGTAGAGCACGGAGAAATCCGGAAAAAAGACATGCGCGAGATTGCTTTGGAAAACAACCGTGGCGTGCAGCTTATTCCGCAACTCATTGCTCCCGATGTGGACAAAATGGAGCAGATAATTGCCCTATTCATCGAAAAAGGATATAAGAATGTGGACATAAATCTGGGATGTCCTTTCCCTCTTTTGGCTAAACGCCACAATGGTTCGGGAATGCTTCCTTATCCCGAAGAGGTGCGGGAGTTGCTGACTGCCGCCATAAAGAATCACCCCGACCTTCGGTTCTCTGTCAAGATGAGGTTGGGTTGGGAGAATGCGGAAGAATGTCTGGCTTTGCTGCCCTTGCTGAATGAACTGCCACTGGCACATATCATCATGCACCCCCGATTGGGCAAACAGCAATATAAAGGCGAAACAGACTTAAAAGGCTTTGAAGCCTTCTACAACGGATGCAGCCATCCGCTTATTTATAACGGCGATTTACTTACAACAGAAGATATACACGCCGTTAGAGAACGTTTCCCACAACTGGCAGGTATCATGATAGGTCGTGGACTGCTTGCCAATCCCGCCTTAGCTTTGGAGTATCAACAGGGACATCGGCTTTCCGAAAAGGATATGCTGGAGAGACTCAGACTGTTCCATGCTGATGTATTTGCCCGGTACGGTAATCTTCTGGAAGGGGGAGACAAGCAACTGCTGACGAAAATGAAGAACTTCTGGGAATATCTGATGCCGGACGGAGACCGGAAAGCCAAAAAAGCAATTCATAAGTCCAACAAGCTGGAAACTTACCAGGCGGCAGTCCGCAGCTTGTTGGGATAATTGATGCTGCCTTCATCCGGTCGTGCAGGTACTCACGGTGTTGCAGCAGTGGCTCTTTCTATTTCCCAAGCCAGGGAAGGAACGGGAGCCGTTGCACGCAACATCATATTCTTTACTTCCATCACAGCGCTATTTCAAGGATTAATTTCATTATCTCTTCAACTCCACATCGAAACTGGCGGCATCCCTGCACGTAAAGCGTAGTACGGTTTGCTTCTTATCTTTGGAAATCACTTTGCAATAGGGAGTTTCAGCAACCTTCCATTCGCCCTTTAGAGTAACGGTTACAGGTATCTCACCACTCTCATTGTCGGTCCACGGACGTGAATAGATGCTGCGTTCAATCCGTTTGCCGTCTTTGTCGAACGCTTCGTCACTCGGACCGCGATACAATGCCAGGTCGGGCTGCGAAACGGTCAGCAACAATTTGTCCCTATCCTCACGAACCATAACCAGGCAGGAAGTATCCGCCTTTTGCAGCAATCCGTCTGCCGGAAGGGCCTGGGGAGTCTCAAACAGAACGTATGAAGTGAGGTTATCCGCCAACGAGCGTACAATATGGGCATTGCGGTCCTGCCGGAGTACTTTATAAGAGGGCTTCTTGGCAAACGCCTTCAGGGAAGAGGCATCCGTGTGGGGCAATACGGCATATTCGTAAGAAGCACCTTTCGGCGCCTTGCCGTGTTGCAGTGTCAAGGAGACCCAATCGCCCGATGTAGGTTTGTCGCTGCGCTCACCGATAGTGACCTGCGGGAACTTCTTTTCAAAAAGAGCCGATTTCATCGAAGATTTGGAGATATAATACCCCACTCCGTTCGGATCGATGTACGTCTGCCCGTTGCTCTTGTACGTGTCCCAATAGGTATGATTCTCAGGAGTCATGACGGCTGACTGGAAAACGGTAGTCTCTGTCGGAAACTCCGCATTCGTATTCTCGATGTCGGTGCCCAGACACACTATCGTGCCACCGAAGAAGTGATAAGACTTGCGGGCGCGATGCGATCCGTTGTACTTGTCGTGCTCATGAAGTTTCATGCCGAAGTTACCGTTTGATTTCTCCTGAGACAAGCCGCCGGCAAAAGCCTCATCGGAATAAAGCATCTCTTCCATGCCCGAATAGACGTCCACATTCATCACTTTGGCGCGAAGCTGCTCGAAAGGCAGGTGAATGCTGGTGACACCCGGAATACGGTTCCAGTCGAAACCGGCTTCCTGCCAACCGCCGGTGGCAAAAGTCACGGTTTCATCGGGTTTTCCTGTCAATATCTGCATGCTGCCGTGTGCCAGATAGCGACCGTAGAAGTTGGCAGGCAGGTAGTGTTCGGCAGCCCACAGATAGCGGGAATGTCCACGCACTACGGCAGCCCAGTTGTCGCGGCGCTGCACGGAGACGCAACCGTAGCCCAGTGCGAGATTGCCTTGCGGGTCGGGTTCGGGACGGAATCCCTGCGCTTCGAGCAGCTCCTTCATCTTCAGTTCCTGCCGGGTGGATGCTTTCGGCAGATAGTCGGGGGCATCCTTGTCCGGCATATTGGCAGAAGCCACCAGACGCAGGTAGGCGGCAGCCATATCGGCATCGTACTTCTGCTTGCCGTCCGGCGTACCGGCAATAGCCATCGTGGCGTACTGGATAGGTATCAACTCGCCTTTCCCGTTGGGATGGCGACCGGACATGGAGAGCGACCACTGCTTCAGATTGCAATAGAAACGCATGGTAAGCAACACCTTCTTCACGGTCTCGTGCGCCTGCTCGGACAGGCGGAACTCGGTGCCGCTCAGCAGGTAAATCATGTTGGTGGCGCCGTCCAATCCGCCCACAGCGTATGCCGGATAGGCATTGCAGTGATGGAAGCAGGCACCATCCGACTTGAAAGAACCCGCCAGCCCCGGTGCGGGCAGGCAACCCTTGTCCAGCCAACGGGAGAAGGAACGCAGGTATTGCAGTTTTTCCGGCGTATCTTCCATAATGAGAATGCTTGCCACGCGTCCCTGCAGCTTGGTGTTGAACGTATCAATGTCGATGCCGTTGACGGCAAGTTCGGGATATACCTCATTGGTGATGGCATACCAGTTGAGCGTGCGTACCGCCTCTTCCAGCTTGCCCGCTTCGCGCAGCACATCCTTCATCAGGAAATAGGCAACGAAAAGCCCGCGCATGCTGTATCCGTAGTGGTGGATATTTCCCCAGCAACTGCCGTAAACGATGCCTTGGTCGGTGGCATTGTCGTACATGGCGAGGAATTTCTGCTTCAACTCCTGTTTCAGCCCCTCATCCTGCGTATTGTGGCAGGCAACGGCTATGCGTTTCATCAGATTGAAATAATCGCTGATTTCCACTCCCTGCGTGGCAAACATGTCCTTGTCCCAGTCGGGCAACATACGCTCGTATGCCTCGGACTGGCGGACAAACCAGATGGGGCGTCCTATCACCTTCCCGTCCTTGACGGTAATCCGATAGAAATCGTACTTCTCGCGGATTGTCTTCATCTCTTTGCCCGAAAGCTTCGAGGGAGTATAAAGCATGTCGCGGAAGCGGTCTTCCATAATCCGTATATCCTGCTTCTGCGCTTCGGTGACAGGCGTCAAGGGTATTTCCGGTTTCCACAGGGAGTGTTCGTAGATGACCAGCCAGTGGTTGGTAGTGCCTTTGTTGACGAACGGCACTTGCAAGTCCGGTGTCTGCTGGCGGGCATCCACCTTGCTGCCCGTAATGACATGGTCGAAGTAAAGTTTTCCCTTCACATCCGGAGCAACGATACGGAGTTCGTCCATTCCCTCCTCGGGTATGCCTTCCATGTCGCGTTCGTAGCACACCCATGCCCCGCGCCAACCGGTAAAGTTGATGCCGAAAGGGAAAGAGGTGCACTTCTTTCCGTCTTTCAGAAACTCGAACCGGATTTGCTTGTCCTGCGCCTGTTCGTTGTATACCCATACGATGAAAGCGGAAAGGTAGGTGTCTTTTCCCGTAGGGTCTTTCTTCTCGAACTTCAGGTCTTTCTTGACGGACAATGCCGCATCCGGTCCGAAAGTCCACCTCAGGCTGCGGCTGCCGTCCCTATAATGTTCATCGCTGATATCTACCCGGGCGCCCGCCGTCGTAGTGACAAACGCCGGAACCCGGTCTTCTTCAAAGGAGAGCAAACGTTCATTCTTCACAAGCTGGGCACACGCACTGCCCGGCAACAACATGCCCGCAAGCACTGCGGCTCCCATCGTCCATTTTCTAAAACTCATCATATTTATTCGTTTAAGGTTACTATACCGTTTACAAAGAAAACCCTTTTCCGAAAAAAAGAGGGACATAAATCGTACAGAAGAGTGGTCTTTATTATTCAAGCATCAGCATGCGGCGCGTATGGCAACCGCGTATTCTGTAAGGATTTTCAACCGTTCAAAGCATGTTTTGCAAGTAATTGATTATCAATATGCACAGACAGAGGGTATCTCTGTCGTATACTGAGACTATTTCAGTCGTATACTGAATGTACTTCAGTCGTATACTGAAATACATTGAATATACGACAGAAAACGGCACCCTGCCATTTTGTAGTGTTTTTTCAGAATACATACCGGTCGGAAATTCATACCAACCGGAAACTCATACCGCGCTATCCCCTGCTCCTCAAATACTCATATCCGAAGCGGCAGCGCAGGCAATCTTTCCTGTCGCAATACTCCTTTTGAAGCTGAAGCAATGCCTGTGAGTCTGCCGCCGTATAGACGGGAAGCCCCGCACCGTCCCACAAACGGGTGACGCGGTTGTTCTCGGCTTTCAGTGCCTCCAGAAAACGGGTAGCACGGTCGCAAAGCCGCTCATCCGCCTTGTGCATTCCGTAAGCATACAGAAAAGGGATGACGGTATTGATAAGAATAAGGTTCAAGGCGTTTTCTCCCAACCGCTTTTCGCGACGGGGCGAGGATTTCCGGAACGTGAAATGTTCCTCCCAATAAGGTGAGACCTGTGCCGACAATATCTTCTTCACGGCTTCCGGCGTTTCTGCCGCCATGACACGCGAGAAGAGAGACTGTTCCTTATGATACAACCACGCCAGTTGCGCCAGACGCACGTGAGGAAAGTTGCCGGGGCGCAGACGCAGGAAACGCCATCGGTTGTCCGGCATCGGTCCGGACAATTCGAACTTATGCCGCAAGTAGAGGAACTCTTTCCGGAGTTTCCGGTAGTAATCATCCTCCTGCCCCTCTTCTTCCAGCAGTCCCGCCTGCCCGAAAAAGAACGTCTCTACCTGGAAAAGGCTGTCGCGATGCTTGTCCACCGCACGAAAAGGCAAATGTCCCGCCCATGTCTCAAAGGCATCGCCATTCAGCCCAAAACCGAAATTACGGGCAAGGGTGATGAAGAACACATCCTCCCAATGATTGTTGTAACGCTCCAAACGCGCAGTGATGGCATGCGCTTTCTGTTCGAAGCGCTCCACCTGCAACGCCGACAACCAGGAGTGGACAGCCAGTTTCGGCAAAGAGGCAAGGATGGAATGGCAAGGGGGATATATCTCTGTCCGCTGCAACTCGTCGTAGCGCCGGCGGACATCATCGGGGCAGTGCAACAACAGCTGGGGAACCGGGTCGCCATTGGCACGGCGCACCTCGCAATCCGAATTGCCCACCACATGAAGGATGACATTGTCGTATGCCGTGTTGCGGTCGTGCCCGTGGCGGAACCAGTCCGAAGCATGCGTATGCAACTCGACGTTCCCCACCCAGAGCGTGCCGTCTATTTTCAACTTTGCGTTAAAGAAATCGGGGCCTGCATTCATGTTCGGCAAACCGGGATCTATCACTTCGACCGGCTGTCCGGAGGTCGTCTGGAGTGGTATCAGAGGAAATAACCTGTGCTTCCAAACGTAATGCAGTAATTGTTCCATTGTTAACAAGACGTTAATGTTGTGCACAAATGTAAGAAAAAGATTACCTTTGCAACACATAGTTTGTTGATAAACTGAATAAAAACCAAAGAAACAATGAAAATAGCATTAATCGGTTACGGAAAAATGGGCAAGGAGATTGAGAAGATTGCCCTGAGCCGCGGACACGAAATTGTCAGCATCATCGACATCAATAACCAGGAGGATTTCGAGTCGGACGCATTCAAGAGCGCCGATGTCGCCATAGAGTTCACAAACCCGATGGTAGCCTACGACAATTACATGAAGGCTTTCAAGGCAGGCGTAAAGCTGGTTTCGGGCAGCACAGGCTGGCTGGAAGAGCATGGCGAAGAGGTCAGAAAACTCTGTACCGAAGGCGGCAAGACGCTGTTCTGGTCGTCCAACTTCAGCCTGGGAGTAGCCATATTCTCGGCAGTCAACAAGTATCTGGCAAAAATCATGAACCGGTTTCCCGCTTATGACGTAACGATGAGTGAGACGCACCATATCCACAAACTGGACGCTCCAAGCGGAACCGCCATCACCCTTGCCGAAGGTATCCTGGAAAACCTCGACCGCAAAGAACGCTGGGTGAAAGGCACGCTACAGGCACCGGACGGGTCCGTATCGGGTTCTGCCGACTGTGCCGCCGACGAATTGCCCGTCAGCTCCGTCCGTGAAGGTGAAGTGCCAGGCATCCACAGCATACGCTACGACTCCGATGCAGACAGCATCACGATTACCCACGATGCCAAGACCCGCAGCGGCTTTGCCTTAGGAGCCGTATTGGCAGCGGAATATACGGCAGACAAACAGGGCTTCTTAGGCATGAGCGATTTATTCCCATTTTTAAAAGACTAAAGCATTATGAGAAAAGCAACACGCACCCAATGGATCAAGTTCGGCATAGTCACCCTACTCTATCTCGCCTTCCTGGTTTGGGTAAAAAGCTGGCTGGGACTGATTGTCGTGCCTTTCATATTTGATATCTATATCAGCAAGAAGATTCCCTGGAGCTTCTGGAAACAATCCGAGAATACGGTAGTACGCGGCATCATGAGCTGGGTAGACGCCATCGTCTTTGCCCTGGTAGCGGTTTACTTTGTGAATATCTACATCTTCCAGAACTATCAGATACCTTCGTCTTCGTTGGAGAAATCGCTGCTGGTGGGCGACTTCCTGTATGTAAGCAAGATGAGCTATGGTCCGCGTGTGCCGAACACACCGCTCTCCATGCCGCTGGCGCAGCATACCTTGCCGGTGTTCAACACCAAATCGTACATCGAATGGCCGCAATGGAAATACAAACGCGTGCCAGGTTTCGGTAAAGTGAAACTGAACGACATTGTCGTGTTCAACTTCCCCGCAGGCGACACGGTGGCACTCAACAGGCAGCAGGAAGACTTCTACAGCCTGGCTTACAGAGAGGGACAACGCATATATCCCAATAAAATCAATATGGACAGCCTGACGCGCGACCAGCAACGTACCGTCTACGACCTCTACTACAACGCCGGCCGTAACCTGATCCGTACCAATCCGCAACTGTATGGCGACATTGTGGTACGCCCCGTAGACCGCCGCGAAAACTACGTGAAACGTTGTGTCGGTCTGCCGGGAGACACCCTGCAAATCAAGGATACGCAAGTCTATATCGACGGGAAAGCCATTGAGAACCCGGAAGAAATGCAGCTCAACTATTTCGTGCAGACCACGGGCCCGTACATACCGGAAAACATGTTCCGCGAACTGGGCATCAGCAACGACGACCAAATACTGATGACCGATGACTTCAACTACGAGGAAGGGCTTGTACAGATGGGACTGAACCGCCGTGACGCCCAAGGCAAGCTGGCTCCCGTTTATCACTTGCCGCTTACCAAAAAGATGTATGACGCACTCAGCGGCAACACAAAACTGATTAGCCGCATTGTCATGGAACCGGAAAACCTTTCGGGACAGATGTATCCGCAAAATCTTTATACAAACTGGACGCGCGACAATTATGGTCCGGTCTGGATACCGGAAAAAGGCGCCACCCTCACCCTGACCAAAGACAACCTGCCGATTTACGAGCGTTGCATCGTGGCCTACGAAGGCAATACGCTGGAGCAAAAGACAGACGGCATCTACATCAACGGGCAAAAGACGGACACCTACACCTTCAAGCTGGATTATTACTGGATGATGGGCGATAACCGCCACAACTCCCTCGACTCCCGCTACTGGGGATTTGTGCCGGAAGACCATGTGGTGGGCAAACCTATCGTTGTCTGGCTGTCGTTGAACAAAGACCGCGGTTGGTTTGACGGAAAGATTCGTTGGAACCGCATCTTCAAATGGGTACACTAATACGGTGTGGTTTAAGGATTAACGATTAAAGATTGGCAATCAGTATGCGTATGCGGGAAAGGAACCGGAAGATTACAGCTACCATAGCAGGAATGATACTCGTAGTAGTATTGCTCCGGGGGTGTGTTGCAACTCCTTATCTGATTCCTTCCTCGGGAATGGAAAATTCGCTCTATCGCGGTGAACGTATCCTGGTAAACAAATGGAGTTACGGATTAAGGCTCCCTTTTATGGGTTTATGGGGATATCACCGCTGGGCGGACAAGCCCGTACGCAAGGACGACATACTGGTGTTCAACAACCCCGCCAACCTGTCCCAGACGGCAATCGGGCAACGGGAAATATTCATCAGCCGCTGCCTGGGAGTGCCGGGAGACACCTTGCTGGTCGACTCTCTCTTTTCCGTAATCCCTTCCGAAAAGAGCGCCCCCGACCAGAAGTTCCTCTACAAGTATCCCCGGAAAAAAGAGAGACAACTGGATTCGTTGCTCACCGCCCTTTCCATTCGCCCCAACCGCTTGCTGGGACAGGACACGACAGAGAATGTACGCAGTTTCAGCAGGTACGAGTACTACTTGCTGGAACAGGCTTTGGGAAGCGGCAACTGGATAGAACCCGCCGATAAAGAAAATCCGGCGGAAGCGCTGAAACCTCTCATCATCCCCGGCAGAGGAAAATCCGTACGTGTATATCCTTGGAACATAACACTGTTGCGAAACACGCTCGTACTGCACGAGAAGAAACGGGCGGACATCAAAAACGATACATTATTTATAGAAGGGAAGCCCGTACAGTATTGCCGGTTCACAAAAGATTACTATTGGGTAGGCGCAAACAACCCGACAAACCTGTCGGATTCCCGCCTGTTCGGGCTTGTCCCCAAAGACCATGTCATCGGAAAGGCAGCCGTCATCTGGCTCTCAAAGGAAGAGGAAACGGGACTTTTCAGCGGCTACCGGTGGGACAGGATGTGGAAAAAAGTAAGGTAATCCCCTATCCTTATTGCCCGGTTCTCAAATCATAATTCATAATTCTCAATTCAAAATGACCGTCTATCTTTCATCCGCCTATCTGGCACCTGTCGAATATTACGTCAAACTATTGGCATACGACCAAGCATATATCGAACAGCACGACCATTACACCAAGCAGACCTATCGCAACCGCTGCACCATCGCCGCACCGGACGGAGAGCTTGCACTTTCCATTCCGACCGTAAAACCCGGCACATTGAAATGCCCGATGCGCGACATCCGCATTTCCGACCACGGCAACTGGCGCCATTTGCATTGGAATGCCATTGAGTCGGCATACAACCATACTCCTTTCTTCGAATACTATAAGGATGACTTCCGCCCCTTCTATGAAAAGAGATATGAGTTTTTAGCCGATTTCAACGAAGAACTCTGCCACCTTGTCTGCTCCTTGATAGACATAGAACCTGCAATGCAACGCACCTCTGAATATAAAACCGAATTTGCACCCGGCGAAGCGGATTTCCGCGAACGCATCCATCCCAAAAAGGACTTCCGTACCGAAGACCCCGATTTCTTTCCACAACCCTACTATCAGGTATTTCAGGAGCGTCTCGGGTTTCTTCCCAACCTCAGCATCATCGACCTGCTGTTCAACATGGGTCCGGAAAGTTTATTGGTATTGCAGCAGAGCAACAAACAGAAAAACATTCTTGCCTGTCCGTAGAACCTGTTTAAA
This sequence comes from uncultured Bacteroides sp., assembly GCF_910578895.1. Lineage (GTDB taxonomy): Bacteria > Bacteroidota > Bacteroidia > Bacteroidales > Bacteroidaceae > Bacteroides. The sequence continues at coordinate 46,526 of NZ_CAJTSC010000003.1, read as the reverse complement.
AGAACTATCAAAATAATGCTGAACAAAATTCAAACAGGATGGCTCGCAAACTTCCATAAACATTTCAGTAAAAAATGTATCATTTTTAAACGCACCAGCCAAGATTGATTAACAAATTATTTATCAATATATTACATAGTACACAAGAAAAGTTTGATGTAGTCAAAATAAAAAGTTGAGAAAGTCTTTTGAAAGCATTTGATACAAATTTGATAGTCAAGTGCAATCCAGTTTGTTAATTTTGTGCCGTTCATATTAATATTAATTAAATCTGTGTATTATGAGAAAAAAGATTTTCTCTTGGGGACTCATACAGTTATTGTCCCTTTGCTGTATGTTCTCTCTCTCCAGTTTAGGAGTATTTGCTCAAAACAACATTACCATTAAAGGGCAAGTGATAGATGCTGCAACCAATGAAAGCCTTATTGGCGTATCTATCCAAGAAAAGGGTACAACCAATGGAACTATTACGGACATGGATGGTAATTACAGCCTGAAAGCCGCTAATAACTCCACCCTTGTCTTTTCTTATATAGGATACCAAACTGTAGAGTTGAAAGCCTCTGCCGCCAACGGAGTCATCAAACTGAAAGAAGACAGCGAAACGTTGCAGGAAGTGGTAGTAGTGGGCTATGGTGTGCAGAAGAAAGTGAACCTTTCGGGTTCCGTATCAGCAATCGAAGGCGACCAGATTGCCTCTAAGCCCTCTTCCGATGTGATGTCGGCATTACAAGGCGAATTGCCGGGAGTTACCATCTTACGCGGCAGCGGGCAGCCCGGTAGCGAATCATCGGGTATGCGTATCCGTGGTTTTTCATCCGTCAACTCTACTTCCACCTTAGTCTTGATTGACGGCGTGGAAGGTGATATGACATTGCTGAACCCCAACGATATCGAATCTATCTCCGTGTTGAAAGATGCCGCCTCGGCAGCTATCTATGGTGCTCGTGCGGCAGCAGGTGTTGTATTGATTACTACCAAGAGTGGTACGGAAGGCAAGCCCCGAATCACCTATAACGGTTCGGTTACGTTCAACAAGCCAGGCAATATGCCCGAACGTATGACTGCTTGGGATGAACAATGGTTTATTGATGAGAGCCGTATTCAGGCGGCAGGCAAGGCAGAATGGACTCAGGAGAAAGCGTCTTGGGTAGGTAATCCGAACTTCAACTATCGACCGCTGTCCAACGGACGTTGGGATTACTTTGATGCGGCTAATTGGGTAGAAGAGGGCACAAAAGACTTTACCACCCAGCAAAACCACTCCGTTTCTGTTAGCGGCGGTACAAAGGCAATGAACTATATGTTATCTGCCAACTATTTCACTAAGAACGGTTTGCTGAAATATGGTCCGGATAGTAACAAACGCTACAATCTCCATGCCAAGATGAACGCTTCCATCAACAAGTATATCGACTTGGGCGTTAACATCCAATATCAATCCAGAAACGTAGAATCATCTTCTTACGGAGCAGGTGCGTTGTTTGGTTTACTCTACTCTGTTCGTGGTCGCCAATCCATCATGGTTCCACAAGACTACCTTGGGACGGTACACGATGAAAGTGGACACCTCTACAACGGTGACCTCCAAGCAAATCCCATCGAGATTATGAAATCTGGCGGTGCAAGAGAAAGAAAATTCGAAGCATTCACCGGAAAGGCCAACATGACCATCAAAGACTTAGTGAAAGGACTGCGTATCAACCTGAGCGCATCACGTAGGGCAGGCTACTATTCAGAGGTAAATGAAAAACACTCCCTGCTTTGGGGTGGATACGATATTTCCAAGTCGGGTATCAGAAACAGAGCCAACGACCCCAGTTCACTCTATAAGGCAAAATATGGCGACTATCACGATTTGCTGGAAGCAACCGTAAACTACTCATTCGACTTGGACGACAAGAAACACAACTTCAGTATCCTCGCCGGTTCTTCTTACGAAAACTACCGAAAAGACGAAATCAACATCACAGCCAAGAATCTTATCTCTGATAATTTCTTCTCTTTCAATGGAGGTTTTGACGCTTCTGTAGCAACTAATACGGAAATTGCCGACAACATCGAGCCTTGGTCCATGATGTCATACTTCGGTCGTTTGAACTATAACTATAAAGAGCGTTACCTATTGGAGGCCAACGTACGTTACGATGGTAGTTCACGTTTGGCTCCGGACAAACGTTGGAGAGCATTCCCCTCTGTATCTGGTGCATGGCGTGTCAATATGGAAGATTGGTTTAACGCGGACTTTGTAAGCAACCTGAAACTCCGTGCGTCTTGGGGGCAATTGGGCAACGGTGCCGTATTGGGACTTTACGACTATCTCGCACTGATGACCAATACACAAAAAGACACTCCTACTTCTTATGTGGGCGAGAATTGGTTCTATCAGGCAAGCCTACCTTCTCCTGAAAAAACTTGGGAGATTATTGAAACAACCAATCTTGGTGTAGACTTCGGTTTCCTGAACAATCGTTTGACCGGTAGCTTTGAATATTATTGGAAATATAACAATGATATGCTTTCATCTCCCCAAGTACCCCATCAGATTGGTATCGGTGTACCCAAATTGAACATGGGTAAATTAAAAACCTGGGGTTGGGACTTCAATATCGGCTGGAAAGACAAAATCAAGGATGTAAGCTATCAGGTAAGCTTCAACCTTTCGGACAGCGACAATAAATTGGTGGAATACAACGGAGCCAGCGTATTGAAAGAAGGTGCGGTAGAACTATTGGAAGGCTATGCCATCAATACAATTTGGGGATACAAGACCGATGGTTTCTGGCAAAGCCGTGATGAATACCTGCAATATAAGAAAGACCACCCGGGATACAAATCCTTCAACGATGGAAAAATAAGCGGCGGTGACGTGAAATACGTGGCGGTAGGTGCCCCCGACCATACAATTGGCGTAGGTGGTGCCACTCCCGAAAATTCGGGCGATTTGATTTGTTTAGGCAACTCCAATCCTCGTTATCTCTACGGTATCAACCTGGCTGCACAATGGAAAGGATTTGATATCTCCGTAATGTTCCAAGGTGTCGGCAAGCGTAAAGTAATCATCAACCGGGAAGCATTCGCCCCGCTATGGACAGACTCCCAAATGCCATGGACTATCCACAAAGACCATTGGACTGAAGACAATCCTAATGCTTATTTCCCGCGTATTTACCAATACAAAGGCGGTAACGACTTTAACTTCAAGCCGTCTGACAGATGGGTGCAAAACGGCGCATACTGCCGTCTGAAGAACGTAACTTTAGGTTACACCGTTCCTGTTTCCAAGAAATACATCGACCGCCTGAGAGTATACGTGACAGGTGAGGATATTTGGGAACACAGCAATATGCTTTCCGTATTCGACCCGGAAATCGACAATGACACCAAACGAGCTACCTATCCGTTCTTCCGTTCTTGGACTGTCGGATTAAATGTTTCATTCTAAACCATCAGACATATTATGAAAAAAATATATTCATTTTTAATATCTGCATTACTGGTTACCGGCTGTACATTAGACAGAGAACCGGAAACAACCTTAGCCGATAATAAATTCTGGACTTCCGAAGCACTGTTAAGAGGTGCTTGTAACAGACTTTACATCGATCTGCCGGGCTATGCCCAAGACAAACGTTCAGACGAACTTGTAGGTTCGTCACAAGATCTCATTTCAAGCGGTAACCGCAGCACACCGGGCACAGCAAACGAATGGACCAACAATTATAATGCTATCGGCGTGGCAAACAACATCATCGCTAAAACAGAAGGAAGTCAATCGCTCACACAAGCCGTGAAAGATCGCTGGACTGCCGAAGCATGCTTCTTCCGTGCTTTCCACTACTTTGACTTAGTAAAGAAATATGGTGATGTACCTTTGATTTTGAAACCTTTTTTCAACACTACTGACCCAGACATCTTTCGTTCGCGCGACCCGCGTGAAACAGTCATCCAGCAGTGCTACAAAGACCTTGAGTTCGCATTGCAACATCTGCCGACTATCGATGACAAAGCCGTAAACGACAACGATTGGGGACGTGTCACCAAATCGGCTGCATTAGGTATGACTCAGCGTATCGGTCTGTACGAAGGTACACACAAAAAATATCACCAGACTCCTGGTGGCGACTACAAGGATCACCTCAAGAAATCCATTGATGCCGGCGAGTTATTAATCGATGGTGAATACGGTGAACACGACCTGTTCCCCGACTTCAAGCGTCTGTTTGAGTTCGATGGCGAAGGTCGTCAGAACAAAGAAAACGTATTTGTAAAGATATATGGTCCTACTGGAAACGCCGGTATCATCACTCACGGATATGTGCGTGACTTGGAGACCGGTCTTGCAATGACTCGCAGCATGGTGGACAACTTCCTTTACATCGATGGGCTGCCGCGTGAAAAATCGAGTCTTGTAGTTCGTCCCGAAATCACATTTGCCGACATGGCGGACAACCGCGACCCGCGTTTGAAGCTTACATTATTCTTGCCCGGCGAAGATGCTTTCAAAGGTCCATACAAACCGCTTAAGAATGATGACCAGACTCACGGCTATGGCTATGCCATCAAGAAGGGTTGGGTAAAGAGCGAGTGGTCCTTGGGCGGTAAAGGAACCATTGACAAAGCGCTTATCCGTTACGCCGATGTATTGCTATCATACGCAGAAGCTCTGTATGAATACAATGGCAGCATCACCGACGACCAACTGGAGAAAACAGTAAACAAGGTACGTGAACGCGTAAACTTCAACGTGAAACTTACCAACGATTTTGTTACAGTCAACAACCTGAACATGCTTGACGAAATCCGTCGCGAGCGTATGGTGGAATTTGTCAACGAGTGCATCCACTACGATGACATCATCCGCTGGAAAACAGCTGAAAAAGTATTGCCGCAACCCGTCATCGGCTTGCTTTATAACTATGAAGACTCTCAAGGAACCGTGAAGTATGAGGCAGTGAAAAGCCGCTTGACTGATGATAAAGGCAACTACAAAGGAAATAAAGTTTACGTTGATGCTCAACCCAATCTTTACGTTATCGAAGAAGCCGGTTCACGTAGTTTTGACCCTGACCGCGATTATCTATACCCGATACCCACTTACGAAATCGGTACTTCCGGAGGAAAGATTAAACAGAATCCGAAATGGTAAAATGTAAAAGTGTAAAAACAAACAATAGAAAATTTATGAAAAAATTATTGATATTTTTAATGACGGTTACCACCTGTGGACTGTTCACCGCTTGCGGAGACGATGAATGGGGTAACAACAATCCTGAAATGGAACATATCTATTACTATGGATTGGGCAATGTGGCATTCCCCGGCGGAAACGAACTTACCTACAATGTAAATCAGGACGAGACAGTGACTGTGCCCACTTATTTCTGGAGTGTTTACACACGTCCGTATAGTCCTGTAGTAACCTACTACACCGCACCTGTCCTGCCGGACAAGAACAACCCCACACCGGCTCAGCTGGTACGTGGCACCGACTACGAAGTGGTGGATAAAGACGGAAAAGTACTGACTCCGGACAGCAACGGCGGCTACAGCATGACCTGGCAGAATGCCGTAGGCGGCAGCCAGAATGTCTACATCAAAGCGCTGAACGGAGCGAAAGGCTCACTCAGGGTCCTGACTTTCGACCCTGCAAAGGAGGGTAGCCTGGACCAGACCGATGTCAGCAGCACCACCATCGTCAAGACTAACGAATATGAGGTACGTGCCTTCACCGAGAATTACTTCGTTACAGTAACCATCAAGTAATTTCAATAGGTATTTGCATTAAGCATGCTTTAGTTTAAGACCAAAGGGGCGGAAATCCATTCTATTTTTCCGCCCCTTCTTTTTTACCCGATGCTTTTGTTGCCAGTAAATTGGCAAGACGTTGCCTGTTTATTGGCAAGGTTCTGCCAGTAAATTGGCAACAACCGGGCAAAAGGACAAACCGTCCATTCTCACTTGCCCTGCATACGGAGAGAAATCCTTGACATAGTTAAAATATACTATATGGAAAGTTTTGATGTACTTCAACCGTTTCCCTTGCAAGGGATAATCCTTTCTTTTGTATGCTATAAACCAACTATCCCGTTTCATCCCCATGAAAAGACAAAGACATACCGGTAAAAACCGGACTTCACTATGGGCAATCATTGCCACGTTCTTTCTGCTCCCGGCATCTTCTGTCCTGGCGCAGCGCGAAAGCAAAACAATCAACGACAGCTGGAAATTCCTGAAAGGAGAATGTACCGCCGCAGCAGACAGCGCTTTCAACGACAGCGCCTGGCAGTCCGTACACCTGCCCCACACCTGGAATACGGATGCCTACACCACGAAAGACTATTATCGGGGCACAGGCTGGTATCGTCGCCTGATCTCCCTGCCGCAGGCATGGAAAGAAAAGCAGATTTACCTGAAGCTGGATGCGGCAAGCAAAGCCGCCACCGTTTACGTCAATGGCAGAAACATCGGCGAACACGCCGGAGGGTATACCGCCTGCACATTCGACCTCACCCCCTATTTGTCCTTCACATCGCCCAACGTACTTGCCATACGTGTGGACAATGCGCGGCAAGACATCGCTCCCATTTCTGCGGATTTCACCTTTTTCGGCGGCATCTACCGGGACGTATGGCTTACCGCCGTGCCCAAACAGCATTTCAACCTTGCCAATCATGGCTCGGACGGCATCTTCATCAGCACTCCGCACGTGTCGGAAGAGAAAGCTACCATACAGATACGCGGAGAAGTGACAAACAGCTCCGAAGAAAAGAGCATGCTCGAACTGACAAGCACCGTCTACCATCCGGACGGAAGCCTTATACAGATACAAAAACAACTGATAAAATTGAAGGGAAAAGAGGTTTTCACTTTCAGGCATGAGACCTCTCCCATCCTTCAACCCCGGTTATGGACACCCGAAACGCCCAACCTTTATCGCGTGGAAACCGTGCTACGAGACCGCAAAACGCATGCCGTACTGGACCGCAACGACCATTATACCGGTTTCCGCTGGTTCCGCTTCGACGGGAATGAAGGTTTCTTCCTGAACGGAAAGCCCTACAAGCTCCGTGGCATTTGCCGCCACCAGGACCAGAAACCCGTCGGCGTTGCCCTGACCGACGAGATGCACCGCCGCGACTTCCGGCTGATGAAAGAAATGGGTGCCAATTTCATCCGTATCTCCCACTATCCGCAAGACGATGCCTTGTTAGAGATGTGCGACAAGCTCGGCATGCTTGCCTGGGAAGAGATTCCCGTCATAGACATTGTGCCCGACACACCGGGATATGCCGATAACTGCGAACGCAACCTGAGAGAAATGATCCGCCAGCACTACAACCACCCCTCCATCATCACGTGGGGATATATGAACGAGATACTGCTGGTCACCCAACGCAGATATAAGACCCGGGAGACGTTCAACCCCGTACTGGAGCGCACGCTGGCACTGGCAAACCGTCTGGAAAAAGCCTTGAAAGAAGAAGATGCCACCCGCGTCAGCACCATGGCATTCCACGGAAGCGATGCGTACAACAGCACAGGCATAAGCCAAATCACCGACATCGTCGGCTGGAATTTATACCAGGGCTGGTATGGCGGCGATTTCAGCGGGTTCGACAGGTTTGTGGCGGAACAGCACCGCAACCACCCTGCCCACCCGATGATTATCAGCGAATACGGTGCCGGCTCCGACCAACGCCTACATTCGTTACAGCCCCGCGCATTCGATTTCAGTATCGAATACCAGCAGATGTATCTGGAACATTACCTTCCCGTGTTGGAGAACACGCCCTACATCTGCGGCGGCACGCACTGGAACTTCATCAACTTCGCATCCGCCCTGCGGGACGAGTCCATGCCGCGCATCAACAACAAAGGGCTGGTTTATGCAGACCGCACGCCCAAGGACGTGTACTACTATTACAAGGCTGCCTGGCGCAAGGACATTCCCGTACTGCACATTGCCAGCCGGGATTGGACTTGGCGCACGGGAGTGCAACAAGGCGATGCTCCCGTCATGCTTCCCGTGAAAGTATATACCAATCTGCCGGAAGTGGAGTTTTTCATCGACGGCAAACCGGTAGGGAAACGGAAGGTTGAAAACCATACCGCCACATTCAACGTCCCGTTCAGCGGCAAACGCCCGTTCCTATCCGTACAGGGCCGTTACAAGGGAGACCGGATACAAGACGGCATGAGCGTACGCTTCACGCCCGTTCCCGCAAATTTAAACAGCGACAATCTGCACCACCTGGAATTGGCGGTCAACGTGGGCAGCAACTGCTTCTTCACCTCCGATGAAAGCCGATTGACCTGGCTGCCCGACCAACCCTATACGCAAGGCAGCTGGGGCTATATAGGCGGCAAAGAGAAAAGCACTCAGACGGAGATAGCAAACACTGCCGACGGCCCGTTGTTCCAGACGCTCAGAAACGATATCGAAGGATACCGTTTTGACGTACCGAAGGGCGTGTACGAAGTTGAATTTCTTTTTACAGACATCTTCCGCGAAAATGCCGCAATAGCTTACCAGCTCGACCGCAACGAGCAGCAGGAAAGCCGTGAAAACTCATTCAACATCTACGCTAATGGAACGTTGCTGGAAGAAAACCTTTCTCCCTGTCGCGAGAGCGGATATTTCCACGCGTTGCGAAAAAGATACAATATTACAAACGATAGAGATAATATTGAAATACGCTTCAGGCAGGCAAGCGGAAAAAGTTTCTTGAATGGTATCAAACTGCGAAAGATTTACTAACTTCAAAATAAAAAAGCCATGAGACTGAAAGTAATGCAATGGACCGCCCTCTTATTGCTGTTTGCCGCCAATATCCAGGCGCAATCCATTTGGGACGCAACACACCTTGCAAATGTAAAACAATCGTTACAAAACCCGTTCTATGCAACGGCTTATCAAGAGTTGAAATCAGAGGCAGACAAGCTGCTGGACGTACAGCCGCTTTCCGTCATGATGAAAGAGAAAACACCCGGCAGCGGAAGCAAGCACGACTACATGAGCCTGGCACGCTACTACTGGCCCGACCCGACCAAACCGGACGGGCTTCCCTACATCAGCCGCGACGGCGAGTCGAACCCCGAACTGGACAAATTCGACCGCAACCGACTGGGAGAGACCGCCGAACGCGTCACCACCCTTGCCCTGGCATGGTACTTCAGCAACGACGAGAGATATGCCCGAAAAGCAACGGAGCTCCTGCGGGTGTGGTTCTTCAACAAAGACACGCGCATGAACCCCAACCTGGAGTATGCCCAGGTAATCATGGGACGCAACAATAACAAAGGACGCAGTTTCGGGGTCATCGACACCTATTCCTTCATAGAGATGCTGGATGCCGTGCAGCTGCTGGAACAATCCGGGGCGTTCACCAAGAAAGATTCCAAGCAACTGAAAGCCTGGTTCGGCAAACTGCTCGACTGGCTCCTCACCAGCCAGCCGGGCAAGGAAGAGGCCGCAGCCGCCAACAACCACAGCATCGCCTTCGATGCGCAGGCAATCTCATTCGCCCTCTATGTAGGCAATCTGGACGTGGCACGCAGCATCATCAACGCACTGCCCGAACAGCGCATGTTCAAGCAAATAGAACCGGACGGCAGAATGCCGCACGAACTGCGCCGCACGCGCGCCTACCACTATACGCAATACAACCTGACCCACATCATAGACATCATGACGATGGCACAGAAGCTGGGCATCTATCTGGACAACGCGACTTCGGCAGACGGACGCAATTTCTACAAAGCCATGGACTATCTGGCGGGATACACCGGAAAGCCGCTGGCAGAGTGGCCCTACAAGGAAATCGGCAATTGGACGGAGACACAACAGAACTTCTGCAAAGACCTGTACCGCACCGCCGTCTACATCGGAAACCTGCAGGCTGCTCCCGAAAAGCTTGCCCGCAACAAGCGCTACCTCCGCCTGTATCGCGACAACCGCATCCTCACCCCGAACGACCGCTTCAACTTGCTCTATATGCAACCCACCGAAACGGACAACGCCTTCGCCTTTGCCTGCAACCAGATGAAACTTGCCATACAATGCGCCGACAAAGCCAGAAAAGAACAGGACAATCTTTGCAAAAGGCGCGTAGTGCCACGCACCATCCGCAAAGACGGCTCCTTGGCGATGATACATCCGCACGACTGGTGCTCCGGTTTCTTTCCCGGCTCGCTGTGGCAGCTATACGACTATACCAATGACGAATACTGGCGCCGGCAAGCCGTCAGCTTCACCTGGCTTATCGAAGACGCCAAATGGTATACGGGCAATCATGACCTCGGTTTCATGATGAACAACAGTTTCGGCAAGGCTTGGGAACTTACCGGCGAACGCTCTTACAAGGATGTGGTGCTGCAAAGCGCCAAGAGCCTTATCACCCGTTACAAACCCGAAGTAGGATGTATCCGCTCCTGGGGGAAAATCGACAACGACAAGAAGTTCACCGTCATCATCGACAACCTGATGAACCTCGAAATGCTTTTCCGCGCCACACAGGAGACGGGCGACTCCACTTACCATAAAATCGCAGTGAAGCATGCAGACACCACCATCAAGAACCATTTCCGCCCCGACTACTCTTCCTACCACGTGGTAGAGTACGACCCCGCCACAGGAGATGTACAGGACAAACACACCGCGCAAGGCTACTCCGACGACTCCTTCTGGAGCCGCGGACAGGCATGGGGGCTGTACGGATACACCATGTGCTACCGCTTCACCAAAAACCCGGCTTACCTGGCACAGGCGTGCCACATCGCCGATTTCTTCTTCAGCCTGCCCAACCTGCCGCAAGACCTCGTCCCCTACTGGGACATGAAGGCTCCCGGCATACCGGATGTGCCAAGAGACGCCTCGTCCGCAGCCATCATGGCTTCGGCGCTGTACGAGCTTTCCGCCTACGTTTCATCGGAAGACGGCAAACGCTATAAAAACATCGCCGACAAAATGATAAACAGCCTCAACAAGCACTACCAGGCGCAACCGGGCAGCTCCTACGGCTTCCTGCTGCTCCACTCCACCGGACATCACCCCGGAAACAGCGAGATAGACGTGCCGTTGAACTATGCCGACTACTACTATCTGGAAGCGCTGGGCAGAAAAGAGACACTTGAGACCAATTGAATATTTTCTGATACGGTACGGATAACAAAGAAACGATTAAATCTTTATCTTTGTAGCAACATACCAATGTTTAAACATTCACTTATTAACTAAAATATAAAGAATCATGAAGAACTTATTCGACATTAAAGACAAAGTAATCGTAATCACCGGCGGTTGCGGCATTTTAGGAAGAAACATCGCCACTTACCTCGCAGAGCAAGGCGCCAAAATCGTTGTGCTGGACCGCGTGGAAGAAGTGGGCAAGGAACTCGAAGCCGAACTTAACCAGAAGTCCGAAGCGCTGTTCCTCGTAACCGACGTACTGAACAAAGAGGTGCTGGAAGAGAACAAGAAAGCCATCATCGAACGTTTCGGCACTATCGACGTGCTGCTGAACGCCGCAGGCGGCAACATGCCGGGCGCTACCATCGCTCCGGACAAGACCGTGCTCGACCTTGACGTGGACGCATTCCGCAAGGTAGTGGACCTGAACCTCTTCGGCACGGTGCTGCCCACCATGGTGTTCGTAGACGTCATGGCAAAGAACAAGAAAGGCGCCATCGTCAACTTCTGCTCCGAGTCTGCCCTGCGCCCGCTGACGCGCGTAGTCGGCTACGGTTCGGCTAAAGCCGCCATCGGCAACTATACCCGCTATATGGCAACCGAACTTGCCACCAAGTTCAGCCCCGAGCTCCGTGTGAACGCCATCGTTCCGGGCTTCCTGCTCACCAACCAGAACCGCGCGCTCCTCACCAACCCCGACGGTTCGTATACAGACCGTGCAAAGACCATCATCGCCCACACTCCGTGCGGACGCTTTGCCGAACCGGAAGAACTGTTCGGAACCATCCACTACCTCATCAGCGACGCTTCCAGCTTCGTGACAGGAGCCTTGTCGGTGGTAGACGGCGGTTTCGATGCTTTCTCTATTTAAATTCAAGTAGACGAGGAAACAAGGAGACGAGTTAACAAGTCTACGAGAAAGAGGGAAAGTGAAACAGTTCCCTGTAGTCTCGTTAACTCGTTCCCTCGTTTACTCAAAAAAACTAATCACTAAAAACCAAGAACAATGACACTATGTGAACAAACCTGGCGCTGGTACGGTCCTAACGACCCGGTCAGCTTGTGGGACATCAAGCAAGCCGGAGCCACCGGCATTGTGAACGCCCTGCACCACATCCCCAACGGCGAAGTATGGACCGTGGAGGAAATCATGAAACGTAAGGAAATGATTGAAGCCGTCGGGCTTCGCTGGTCCGTGGTAGAGAGCGTACCCGTACACGAGCACATCAAGACACAGACCGGAGACTTCCAACGCTATATAGACAACTACAAGGAGAGCCTCCGCAACCTCGGCAAATGCGGTGTCAACATCGTGACGTACAACTTCATGCCCGTGCTGGACTGGACGCGTACCGACCTTGCCTACGAGCTTCCCGACGGCAGCCGCGCCCTGCGCTTCGAGCGTGCCGCCTTCATCGCTTTCGACCTCTTCCTGCTGAAGCGCCCCGGCGCGGAAGCCGACTACACCGACGAGGAGAAGGCGAAAGCCAAAGCCCGCTTCGAGCAGATGACCGAAGACGACAAACAGCTGCTGGTGCGCAACATGATTGCCGGACTGCCCGGCTCGGAAGAGAGCTTCACGCTGGAACAGTTCCAGAAAGAGCTCGACCGCTACAAGGATATTACTCCCGAGAAACTGCGCGCCAACCTGATTTATTTCCTCAGCGAAATCTGTCCCGTTGCCGATGAAGCTGGTGTGGAACTGGTTATCCATCCGGACGACCCGCCCTGTTCCATCCTGGGCCTGCCGCGCATCATGAGCTGCGGAGCCGACTTCCAGGCATTGATTGATGCCGTCCCCAACAAGAGCAACGGTCTGTGCCTGTGCACCGGCTCGCTGGGCGTGAGCAGTGCCAACGACTGCGCCGCCCTGATGGAACAGTTCGGCGACCGCATCAACTTCGTGCACCTGCGCAGCACGCAGCGTGACGCTGAGGGCAACTTCTACGAAGCCAACCACCTGGAAGGCAACGTGGACATGTATCACGTGATGAAGGCATTCCTCGAAATGCAGCAACGCCGCGGCGTCTCCATCCCGATGCGCCCCGACCACGGACACCAGATGGTGGACGACCTGAAAAAGAAAACCAATCCGGGATACTCCTGCATCGGCCGCCTGAGAGGACTGGCAGAGTTGAGAGGACTGGAAATGGGAATTGCCAAATCGCTGTTCGAATAAGTTTCCGGGAAACGCCTGTAAGAACGGGGTAAGTTCCTGTAAAAAGAGTCATAAACTCCCGCAAGAACGGGTTGGAAACTCACATAAGAAAAGGTGTGTGCCTCACTGGCATACACCTTTTTTATGAGACCTATGAGTTCCACATCATCCCAACGCGATGGAACTTTATTCCCAGTCCGTTGGAAACAAATTCCCTATTCGTTGGGAACGCGTTCCCAATTAAGTGGGAACATCTTCCCACCTCAATGGGAAGCGCAAAGCACCCTGTCACGGCAGGATGAAGAGACAAGCCCGCCGCGAAATATCCGAAGAAATGGCACAAGGTTGCACCTGCATGCAAAAATCTTTCCTATATTTGCCATCCTAACCCCCAAAAGCCACCATGCGATGAAAAACCTCACACAACAACGGGTAGCCGCAGTCGACGTATTCCGCGCCCTCACCATGTTCCTCATGCTTTTCGTAAACGACATCCCCGGCTTGAAGAACATCCCCCACTGGCTGATGCACGCCGAAGCCGACGAGGACATGTTAGGTTTTTCCGACACCATATTCCCCGCTTTTCTTTTCTGCATGGGCATGTCCGTATCCTTTGCCATACAGAACCGCTACCGGAAAGGAGACACCACCACGCAAGTCATCGCGCACATCTTCCGGCGCACGGTGGCGCTCATTGCCATGGGACTGTTTTCGCTCAATAGCGGCGGCATCGAGGGCGGGCTCTCCCACGCGTGGTTTACCATCCTGATGGTCATCGGTTTCTTCCTGACGTGGGGAGTGTATCCGCAGGCGGAAGGTGCAAGAAAACACCTTTTCACCGCGATGAAAGCCGCAGGCATCCTGTTGCTCGCCGCCTTGGTGGTCTACAAGGACCTGCACGGCAAACCGTTCCACACAGGCTGGTGGGGCATCCTCGGACTTATCGGCTGGACGTATGCCGTATGTGCCGGCATCTACCTCTTCACCCGCGAAAGCTTGCGCCGGAACACGGCAGCATGGCTTGCGGTTACAATGCTTGCCGTGCTCAGCCACTCCGGGCTTATCCCCGCAGGATATGGCAGCCGCATCCTGCTGCTGCCTTTCATCCCCAGCGACTGGACGCTGCACGCCTTCGGAATGTCGGGTGTGCTGACCTCGCTACTGATGCAGCGTTATGCCCGCCGTGAGCATCCGGGCAGGTTCATCGGCATGCTCTGCATCCTCGGCAGTGCCATGCTTGTCCTCGCCCTCGCCTCGCACCCATACTGGATTATCTCCAAGATACAGGCAACCCCGTCGTGGCTGTTCTATTGCCTTGCCGCCTTCTTCCCGCTCTTCGGTTTCTTCTATTGGCTGACCGATGTAAAAGGCAAGGCGGGATGGTTCGACATCATCAAACCCGCAGGCACGGCAACGCTCACTTGCTACACCCTTCCCTACATCTGGTACTCCGTTCAGCAACTGGCGGGCTGGAGCTATCCGGAAGCACTGGGCAGCGGCGTGCCGGGACTGCTCAAGTCGCTCGTCTTTTCCATTATCATCGTACAGCTGACCGGGCTGCTGGTGAAGGGGAAGATAAAGCTGAAGGTGTAGTCGCCGGGCAACTGTCCCGTAAACCACCGTACCGCAGGTATACCTGAAGCGGCATATCCGCACATACATCGTACCAACAGCGTACTCCTTTCTTTTGCAAAAAAGCGACAGGCTTTTATTTTTGTGATACTATGAAATTCCCGAGTTACATACAGCTTGATTGTATGGATTGCGGTGCCGTATGCCTGCAAATCATTTCGAAATGCGGGAATCATTCAAGAGTTTACCGATTATTATTGAAAACATGTTTAATGAAGAAAATCATCTGACACTATGAACAAACTATTCCTCATTCTATCTTTCTTTTCCTCCGCGTTTCATCTTTTCGCACAAAACAGGATTGCAGGAGAAGTCGTTGCTTCCGACAATGAAAGCATCATTTATCAAGTGAAGGTGGAATACGCCAACGCCGCCAAAACCATGACAGGCTCGTTCCATGAACCGCATTTCGAGATTCCTCTCGATTCCATTGGAGAGATAGCACTGACGGTTAGCTCTGACGGCTATGAAACCTATCAGACACGGAAGACACTGCAACCGTCCACGAACGACTTGGGAGAAATTATCCTCTACAAGAAGTCCGTGCAACTGCAGGAGGTAGTGGTGAAAGCCAAGAAAAACGAGATAGAACACAACGGTGCAAACTACACCATCCGAAACATACAAGGCACGCACCTGGGCGATGCGGGCAACTTGATGGATATGTTGAAGTGGACTCCGGGAGTGATGGTGACGAACGGCAGCAATATCTCCGTCGCGGGTGCCGGTACGCCTATCATCTACATCAACGACCGGAAGATAACCAACCAATCGGAGTTGGACGTGCTGTCGTCGACCGATGTCAACAAGATAGAGATTATCAAGGAACCGGACGCACGCTACCAGAACGGAACAAATGCCGTGGTGAAGATTTACCTGAGAAAGCAGCTGAAGGACTATTTAGGCGCCACAGTCAGCAACGACTTCACCGTCAGAAGACGGTATTCGGAAAACCCGCGCATCACCCTCGCAGGCAAAAGCGGCATCGTTTCGGGCAACTTCTCGCTGAACTACCGCCATACCAAGACCCGCGCGTATGATGACTACCTGACCACCATCCGGCATTCCGAAGACGACATCTTCAGAAACAGTTCGGACGGCGGCTTCGGAGGGACATCCAACAACTATACCGTCTTCGGAGGGCTGGGCTTTGACTTGTCGCCCAAGCAGAAACTGGGCATCCAATATTCGGGAAACTTCATAAACGGCGACCAATATAACTTCCACGACATCACCATTGATGACAATGGAAAAACAACGTTGAAGAAGAGCGACTCGGACGGAGAGCTAAACCGAAAACTGCACAGCGTCTCCGCCAACTATACCTGGAACCGCAACGAACGTTCTGCCTTGAACCTCGTTGCCGACTATGCCTTCAGAAAAAACGACCAGGACAAGAATATGCGGGAACTGAACCTGAACACCGGCAAACTCTACCCCACCTACACGGAGACAACCACAGACTATAAAATCTACACCTTCAACGGCGACTACTCCTTCGGCATAGGCAAGGAAGACCGGGAACGGATAGGTGTAGAAGCCGGCCATACCCAGAACAACTCGGGAACCACCATCAACAACAAGCCGCAGGACATCGACCGGAAGAACCAGTGGCTTGCCGCATACGCCACCTTCATGCGTACATGGGGAAAGTTCAGTGTCTCGTTGGGTCTGCGCTACGAATACGACTACACGGACACCAAGACCATCGAAAACAAAGAGTCCGTCGACCTAAGAAAGACCTACTCAAACCTCTTCCCCAATGCCCTGGTCACCTACAAACAGAAAGAAGGCATCAGCTACACCCTCAGCTACCGCAGAAGCATAGGCAGGCCGTCGTTCAGCGAATTGACCCCCATCGTCAGTTACGAAGACTCCCTGCACTACTGGACAGGCAACCCGCTGCTGAAACCCTCGTTTAAGAATACCGTTGCACTGGCAGCCAACCTGAAGAGCCTGACCATCCGGGCTATTTATAAATACACCACAAATCCCACGGTCTCGTCTTATACACACGACACCGAAAACCCCAATATCTTAGTAAACAGGCCGCAAAACATCGACCATTCGCAGAGCTGGGACCTCGGGTTGGAATACTCCGAATCATTCGGACAATTCAGCATCTCGTCTTTCGGCTACCTGACTTGCAGCTACATCACCTATCCTTATTTAGGGAAGGAGACTTTCTTCCGGGATCTCTCTGCCAGCTTGGGGATATACGCCAGCTACCGCTTCTGCCAATATTTTGAAGCATACGCCAACACCTATTACTATTCTCCCAGCAGAAGCGGAACACACAAAAACGGATATTCGCTCAATACCAACATCGGCATTTCCGGACGTTTCTGCAAAAACAAGCTGTATGTATCCATCGGCGGAGAAGACCTGTTCGCCAAAAGCGTGACTCCCCAATGGACCAACAACTATGCCGATACGGAATACAAGAGACACAACAGGTATGACACACGTGGCGTAAGCCTGACACTGCGCTATACGTTCAACTCCATAAAGACAAACTTCCGGAACAAGAGCGGAAACCAGAAAATGTTGCAAAGGGCGGACTAACCAAGTATTGGCACAAGAATAAATGACAGAAAACAGAAATAAAACATCCTGTATTACCCGGGTTAACTCTTTAAATATTACCTTTACCGCATCATATTGAATAATCTGAATGTACGGATTCAACAGAAATCCCATCGGTACAAGATAATCTTAATGGAAATGTATTTATGAAAGCTATAAAATTCCTGCTTGCAATAGTTCTGTTATCTGCTGTTTATTCTTGTGACAACAAACCCTATCCCCGCCTGATGCAGGTGGCGGACTCATTGGTAGATATACGCCCGGACAGTGCCCTGTCCTTGTTGATGCAACTGAAAGGGAGCATTGACAAAGAACCCGAAGCCACGCAAATGTATCATAAGATACTAACCATCAGAGCGAAAGAAAACACGCGTACCTTTTTTACTTCCGACAGTCTCGTCATACCTCTGTTAGAGTATTACAAGAATGACAAAGAACGATTACCGGAAATATATTATTATGCGGGAATGATTTACTATACCATGGGAGATTCGCCACAAGCACAAAGCTACCTACGAAAAGCACTAAACGCATTCAAAGGTAGTACAAATTACCGCATTCTCTATAAAATATATCACTTCCTTGGGATGATATGTCACTTGAATCATGCCACACACGCAAACTCTATCCCACTCTTTAAGCAAGCCAACCATTATGCAGAATTAAGTACCGACAGTACCCTCATAGCCTATGGACTACTCTTTATCGCCAGAGGATATCAGGGAGAAAATACAGACAGTATGTCGTATTATTACCGAAAAGCAAGCGACATGGCACAACAAATAAACAATAAAGGATTATACAATGACATCAATACCGAATGTGGGATGTGCCATTTTCAGGAAAAAAATTATCAGAAAGCATACGATGCCTTTCATGTTGTTCATTGGGATTCCTTAAAACACTTACCAACCTACTACTTCACCCGTACTTACCTGTTTTATGAAACAGCTAAATGGGACTCTGCCCAGTACTATTGCAGGCAAATGCTCTCTACCAATAATTGGTATCATAACAAAGACGCTTACTACAAAGACCAGAAAAACGGTTATAAGATGATGAGTCAAATAGCCGACAAGCAAGGAAAGACAAAAGAAGCGTTGGAGTATCTCAACACTTCCCTACTCTATGTGGACAGCTTGTTACCGGCATTGGTCATGACTATGAACAGCCAAAACAGCTGGCTACACAACTATCATGCCCGCGAAGAAGAGAACCAACGTCTTGGAAGTGTCATTCTGGAGCAAAAGAATCGAATTGTCATACTCTCGGCAGGAATCATCTGTATTTTTATTCTTGTTCTATCAGCCTGCATTGTCTACGCACTGAAAAGAAAACTACTCATCGAGCGGCAGAAAGAGAAGCTGAGAAAGATTGCCGAAGAACAATACCGAAACAGTCAAGAGTTTATCACAGTGAATGAAAAGCGTATAGCAACTATCAAAGGCCAACTGAAAAACATCGAAGGTCAAAAAGATGAAATGGAAAAAAGGCTGCAAGAGTCTGAAAAAGAGCTGCTGGAACTTATCAACAAACAAGTAGAAACCAAACAAAAGGTACAGACTCTATCGGAAGAAGCATTCAGGACATCGCAAGTGTACAAAGACTTCTGCCACGTGGCAGGAATGCCCCATTCGGAAAGTATCTCCGACAAGAAAAAACTCACCCTCGATGATTGGAAAGAGCTGAGCAAAGCACTTGACCAAACCTACAACAATTTCACAGAACGGTTGATAGAGTTCTACCCAAACATCAGCACACACGAAATACGTATCTGTATGTTACTGAAGATGAGAATCCCCCCTATAAGCATTGCCGACTTGACCGCACGTTCCAAGCAGGCAATCAACTCTTCACGCAAAAAGCTATACGAAAGAACCCATAGCCAAACGGGAACTCCGGATTTATGGGACAAGTTCATTCAGAAATTCTAAGAAACGATTATGCTAAAGATAGAAACTCCCAACGGCGACGACAAGGTGCTGCTGCACTCCTGCTGCGCCCCCTGCTCTTCCGCCATCATCGAGTGCATGTTGGCAAACGGCATCCGCCCCACCGTGTTCTACTGCAATCCCAACATCTACCCGCAGGAAGAGTACGAAATCAGGAAACAGGAAGCCATCCGCTTCGTAACGGCTCAAAACCTCGATTTCATCGATGCGGATTACGACTACGCGCATTGGCGGAATGCCATGGCGGGACTGGAAGATGAACCGGAGCGCGGCTGCCGTTGCCTGAAGTGCTTCACACTGCGTCTGACGGAAACGGCACGCTATGCCGCCGAACACGGCTTCTCCGTCTTTACCACCACCCTGGCATCTTCGCGCTGGAAAAGCCTGGACCAGATAAACGAAGCGGGACGGCGTGCCGCCGCCTGCCATCCCGGCACCCTCTTCTGGGAACAGAACTGGCGGAAAGGCGGGCTGCAAGAGCGCCGCAACCGGTTGCTGAAGGAATATGACTTCTACAACCAACTGTATTGCGGTTGCGAATTCAGCAGGAAACGGCTGGAACAACAGGACCCGGAAAGAGGTCAATCGTATATAAGTGTCGACAAGTAGTCTTCTGCAAACATCTCGTTCGCCACTTCCAACAGAATTTCAGGAGTGAGCTGCCCGATGCGGCGAAACACGGCTTCGGGCGCTTCGCACTTGTTGTAGTGCAGAAAGGTCTTTGCCATGCCGAGGGCATTGTTCTCGTTGTTGTCCGAAGCCACGCCTATCTGGCCGATAAGCTGCTTCTGTGCGGCGGCAAGCCGGGAAGAGGTCATTTTGATGTCGCGCAGGCGTTTCAGCTCCTTATGTACCAGACGGATGCAGAAATCGGCATCCCCGGGGTCGCAACCGAAATAGATGCAGAAAGTGCCCGTATCGGTATAGGAGGTCAGGTTGGACTCTACGTTATAGACCAGGCCGCGGCGTTCGCGCAGGGCGATGTTGAGCCGGCTGTTCATGCCCGGACCGCCGAGGATATTGTTCAGCAGATAGAGTGCCGTGCGCTTGTCCTCGTAGGCATTATAGCCCCGGCTGCCAATCATGACGTGCGCCTGATGCGTATCCTTGTGCAGCACCAGGTTTTTCGGGACATACAAGGGCGGCGGCGTACGGCGGTTGTCTACCGCCACCGCCGGAATGTCTGCCAACAGCTTCTCCGCCCAGCGCACCACCTGCCTGAAGTCCACATTGCCCAGCACGAAGAACACCATATTGCCGGGATGATAAAAGCGGGAAGTGAAAGCGGCGGCATCTTCACTGCGGAACTTCTTCAACTGCTCCGCAGTGCCGAGGATGTTGCGTCCCAAGGGATGTCCGCGGAAGATTAAATCCTCGAAATCATCGAAAATCAGTTCGGAAGGGTTGTCCTCGTACGACTGTATTTCGTCGATGATAACCTCTACCTCTTTCTCAAGCTCCCGTTGCGGAAAAGTGGAATGGAAGACAATATCCGTCAGCAGCTCGAAAGCACGCCCGAAATGTTCGGTAAGAAATGCTGAATAGATAACGGTCTCTTCCTTGTTGGTGTAGGCGTTCAAGTCGCCCCCCACATTCTCCATGCGGTTCAGGATGTGCCACGCCTTGCGCTTTCGGGTACCCTTAAAGATAAGATGCTCCACAAAATGTGCCATGCCCTGCTCGTTCTCAAGTTCGTCGCGCGTTCCGGCATCCACCGCAAAACCACAATAAGCCACCTTCGACGAAGCGGGTTCGTGGATGATGCGCAAGCCGTTCGGCAATGTGTGCAGATGATAGCGAGACTGCACATTCTCTGTTAAACTCGTCATTCTTACGTTACAAACAATTTGGGGACGCAAAAATACAATAAAACTTATTGCCGTTTATGGAAAATTACGGATATTTGCGAACTTATAATCCATAAACCAAAATTGAGACAATGATAGCATCCATTCAAGAGCTTTTGCAGAAAGAAGCACAAGCCGTATTGAATATCCCCGTAACGGACGCCTACGAAAAAGCGGTAGAGCTTATCGTAGAGCAAGTGCACTGCAAAAAAGGGAAACTGGTAACTTCCGGCATGGGCAAGGCAGGACAAATAGCCATGAATATTGCTACTACCTTCTGCTCCACCGGCATCCCTTCCGTATTTCTGCATCCCAGCGAGGCACAACACGGCGATTTGGGCATCCTGCAGGAAAACGACCTGTTGCTGCTCATCTCCAATTCGGGCAAGACACGCGAGATTGTGGAGTTGACACAGCTGGCACACAACCTGAACCCGGAACTGAAGTTTATTGTCATCACCGGAAATCCGGAGAGCCCGCTGGCACAGGAATCGGATGTATGCCTCAGCACCGGAAGCCCCAAGGAAGTGTGCGTATTGGGCATGACTCCCACCACTTCGACAACGGTAATGACCGTTATAGGAGACATCCTGGTGGTACAAACCATGCAGAGAACCGGATTTGCCATCGAAGACTACTCCAAGCGCCATCACGGCGGTTACCTCGGAGAAAAATCAAGATCGTTATGCGTAAAGTAATCGGCATCGGAGAAACGATATTAGACGTGATTTTCCGCAACGAGCAGCCCTCGGCGGCGGTTCCCGGCGGCTCTGTGTTCAACGGGATTGTCTCGTTGAGCCGTGCGGGCGTTCCCATCTGTTTCATCAGCGAGACGGGCAACGACCACGTGGGCAATATCATCCTCAAGTTCATGCGGGACAACCGTATCTCCACAGACCACGTCAATGTATTTCCGGACGGGAAGTCTCCCGTATCGCTCGCTTTCCTGGACGACGACAGCGACGCCGAATACATCTTCTATAAAGATTACCCCAAACAGCGGCTGGACGTCGTCTACCCCAAACTGGAAGAAGACGACATCGTTGTCATCGGCTCTTACTATGCGTTGAACCCCGTGCTGCGCGAAAAGGTATTGGAACTGCTGGAGCAGGCGCGCGAAAAGAAAGCCATCGTATATTACGACCCGAACTTCCGCTCTTCCCACAAGGAAGAAGCCATAAAACTGGCGCCGACCATCATCGAGAACCTGGAATATGCCGACATCGTACGCGGCTCCCGGGAAGACTTCTACTATATGTACAACCTGCGCGATGCAGAGAAGATATACAGGGACAAGATAAAATTCTATTGCCCCAACTTCCTGTGCACGGCAGGAGCGGAAAAGATTACGCTCCGCACCGCCTCAATTGCCAAAGAATACGACATACCGCCGTTGAAAGCCGTAAGCACCATCGGAGCGGGCGACAACTTCAACGCGGGCATCATCTACGGTTTGCTGAAATATGACGTCCGCCATGACGACCTGAATACAATCAGCGAAGCCAAGTGGGACAGGATTATCCGATACGGCATGGAGTTTGCCGCAGAAGTGTGCAAAAGCTACAGCAACTCGGTGTCGTACGAGTTTGCGGAGAGGATTTCAAAAGACGGGTGCAACAGCTGACGGGCTCCTCTCCGCCCGTCCTTTATCTCCCGTTTCCTTGCGAAACTTAAAATAATCATAAAACCTCCATGCCTGCTGCATAACCTGTAACGAAAAAACATATATTTGCCGTAAACGACAGTTAGAATGTTTACGCATTATGTATAAAAGTCTGTTGAAATTGCTTACCCTTGCCGTGTTGCTTCCCTCTTGCAGCGGAACAGCCCCGCATATATCCGTTGTATGCGAAGAAAACAACGTAGGGAACTGTATCGTGAAATGGGAAATGGCGCCCCTCATCAAAGGAAATGTAAAGGTATATGCTTCGACCGACCCTGACTGCATTCCGGAAGACAATCCCATAGCCGCAACGGACATTTCAGACTTAAGGATGACCATCATTCCGGACAATCCTGCCAAACGTTATTATTATACGCTTCTGTTCGGTGACAAATACCGTGTAAAGATAGCCACGCGCAATGTCAACATTCCCGGCATACAGAACTTCCGCGACTTGGGCGGCTATCCTTCCTACTCCTCCGGAAAACACGTGCGCTGGGGGATGATTTACCGCTCGGCAGAGATAGACAGCCTTGAATGCTACTCGCGCAAGGAGCTGAAGAACCTTGGAATCAAAACGATTATCGACCTGCGGTCTTCGTCGGAGAAAGGCAACCGCCCGCCCCTGCAAAAAGGGTTCAATGTCGTGCACATCCCGCTTGCCGCCGGAAACATGAGAAGGATATTGAAGGGAATACGGGAAGAAAAGATAAAATGCGATACCGTCTACCGCATGGTGGAACGGATGAACCGTGCATTGATAGGCAGATATACCAAGGAGTACCGGCAGATATTCGATATCCTGTTGGACAAGAAGAATTATCCGGTAGTTGTCCACTGCTCTTCCGGCAAGGGGCGTACGGGCATCGTTGCCGCATTGGTGCTTGCCACACTGGGGGTAAACGAGGACATAATCATGGAAGACTACCGGTTGAGCAACGACTATTTCAACATCCCGAGCGCGTCTAAAGATGCCTATCAACTGCCGACACGTTCGCAGGAAGCCATTACCACGCTGTTTTCGGCACGCGAAGACTTCCTGAACGCCGCCAAAGACGAAGCGGAGCGCCAATACGGGGATATCGCCACTTACCTGCAGAAAGGCATCGGGCTGAGCAAGGACGAGATAAAGAAACTGAAAGGGATTCTGCTTACCGGAGAATGAACGTTCCCCGCCCGCTCCGCCGGACAGAGAGTGCCGGCATACTCGGCTTTCTGACAATCTGCATTTTCCGGCGCCTTAGAATCGTTTATTTCCGCCCCAAGGTACGATTGGCCGGAAAAAACGAAACGAAAAACACTTATCTTGCACACATATAGCGCAATAGCGAAATCCTTACAAACCAACCAGCGCGGAAAAGCATCGGAAATGCCCTGTGCGGGCATCCCGTCTGCCCGATATCGGTGTTTGTGATGACGGACATTAATGCCGCTCGTAATGGACATTAATGTCTATCGTGACAGACAATAATGTCTATTGTGACAAACATTAGTGTCCCTCGCCACAGACACTGGCATCCCTCGGCAGGAACGCTTGTGTCCGACGGGAGAAAAAAACGTTTTCCGCATAAACAGCGCATATTTATCGGGAAAAGGAGCATATCCATCCGCGTTTTATGCAAGGCGCTTCTGTTTCGGAAGCAAGGTGCAGGGACGGGAGTAAGCAAAAAGGCGGTTCTGCCGCCTTTTTGTCATGAAACGGAGCCTGTTTGCTTACGGCTCTTTCATTGAAGGGAATTGCCGTTGTGAGGTTACGGCTTTTTCATTTACAGGAGTCAGGGGAGTTAAAAGGAGTTATCAGCCGCCAAGTCGGCTTGGAAGTTAGAGCCGATACTTCTGTAACAATGTCATACACAAGAGTATCGGCTCTAACTCCTGTAACTCCTTTTAACTCTCCTGACTCCTGCAACTCACTTAACCCCTCTGACTCCTTTCCCCCCTTCCCCCCCCTTTAAGTCCTGACAACTACGACAACTTCCGATAACTCCCTGAAACGGAAAAGTCGCGTATTATAAGGAAACTGTAGCATCAGTTATCGTTCATAACTAAAAAAAATTCGTATCTTTGCACCCGAAATATATAGATATACAAAGATTTAATGAAAACATTTGAAGAGCTCGGTGTGTCGCCGGAGATACGCCGCGCCATTGAAGAAATGGGATATGAGTGTCCCATGCCGGTACAAGAGGAAGTAATCCCTTACCTTTTAGGAGAAAATAATGATGTAGTAGCACTGGCACAAACAGGAACAGGAAAGACCGCAGCGTTCGGTCTGCCGCTTATACAGAAAATTAACGTCAACAACAGAATTCCCCAATCACTTATTCTTTGCCCCACACGCGAACTTTGTTTGCAGATAGCAGGCGACTTGAATGATTATTCCAAATACATCGACGGGCTGCGGGTATTGCCCGTATACGGCGGCTCTTCTATCGAGAGCCAGATACGCGCCCTGAAACGGGGAGTGCACATCATCGTTGCCACTCCGGGACGCCTGCTCGACCTTATGGAGCGCAAAACCGTTTCGCTCGCCACAATCCAGAACGTAGTCATGGACGAAGCGGACGAGATGCTGAACATGGGATTTACGGACAGCATCAATGCCATTCTTGCAGACGTGCCCCAAGAGCGCAACACGCTGTTGTTTTCCGCTACCATGAGCCCCGAAATAGCACGTATCTCCAAGAAATACCTGAATAACGCAAAAGAGATTACCATCGGACGCAAGAACGAGGGCACGAACAATGTGAAGCACGTGGTCTTCACCGTCCATGCCAAAGATAAATATGCCGCCCTGAAGCGTATCGCAGACTATTATCCGCAGATATACGGTATCATCTTCTGCCGTACACGCAAGGAGACGCAGGAGATAGCCGACAAACTGATGCAGGAGGGCTACAACGCAGACTCCCTGCATGGCGAACTGAGCCAGGCACAGCGCGATGCCGTGATGCAGAAATTCCGCATACGCAACCTGCAACTATTGGTGGCTACGGATGTTGCCGCACGCGGCCTGGACGTCGACGACCTGACCCATGTCATCAATTACGGTTTGCCCGACGACACCGAAAGCTACACGCACCGCAGCGGACGTACGGGACGTGCCGGAAAAACAGGTACATCCATTGCCATCATCAACCTGCGCGAGAAAGGCAAGATGCGTGAGATAGAACGTATCATCGGCAAGAAGTTCATCCCCGGAGAGATGCCTACCGGCAAGCAAATCTGCGAGAAGCAGCTGCTGAAAGTAATCGACGAACTCGAGAAGGTGAAAGTGAACGAGGACGAAATCAGCGATTTCATGCCCGACATCTACCGCAAGCTGGACTGGCTGAGCAAAGAGGACCTGATTAAGCGCATGGTTTCCCTCGAGTTCAACCGTTTCCTGGATTACTATCGTGACCGCGAAGAGATAGAGATTGCCACCGGCGGCGAACGCAGCGCCAAAAACGGCGAACGCGGCGGCAGTGCCCGCAAGGCGGCACCGGGATTCAAACGCCTGTTCATCAATCTCGGCAAGATGGACAATTTCTTCCCCCACGAACTGATTACCCTTCTGAACAGCAATACCCGCGGACGTATCGAGCTGGGACGCATTGACCTGATGCAGAAGTTCTCTTTCTTCGAAGTGGAAGAGAAAGAGGCAGGAAACGTTGTAAAAGCCTTGAACCGTAGCAACTGGAACGGTCGTAAGGTCTCTGTGGAAATTGCCGGAGAAGAAGGGAAAGACGCTCCCAAAGGAAAGCGCAGAAGCGAAGGCGGAAACCGTGGCAAGAAAGAGTCCGGCGGCAAAAAACGAAGCGGCAAAGACGACCGCCGCAGCGAATCTGCCGGCAAACGAAACGATAAGGCGGAATATGCCGCCGACAAGAAAAAGAGCAAACCCAGCCGCGAAGAACGGGGTTACACCAAAGCACGCGGTAAAAAAGACGACTGGAAACAGTTCTTCCAAGGGAACAACGAATTTAAGGATGTAGAACCCGACTTCAGCGAAGAGGGTTGGGCAAAACGGACTCCGAAGAAGAAATAAACGGTTATTTCCCGGAAGCTATTTTCAGCTCCCGTATCAGATGTCCGGCTTTGCCGTATTTCTCTATCATGAACAGGATGTAGCGTACATCGACCCCGATGCAACGCTGCATCTTCGGTTCATAGAGGATATCACTGCCCATCGCTTCCCAATTGCCATCGAAAGCCAGCCCGAGAAGCTCGCCTTTTGCATTGAACATGGCGCTTCCCGAATTGCCCCCGGTTATGTCGTTATTGGAAATGAAGCAGACGTTCATTTCGCCCTTTTCAGCGGCATATTTGCCGAAATCACCGCCGGAGAGCAAGGAAAGGATTTCCGGTTGCACCTCAAAGTCCACATCGCCCGCATGGGCTTTCACTTTTTCAAGAATACCCCCGGCTGTGGTATAATAGCCGTATTCGGCACCGTCAAACGGAGCATACCCGCATACCGTGCCGAAACTCAAACGCATGGTGGAATTAGCGTCCGGATAGAAGTTGCGCGAAGAGTACATCCTGCGTACGGCAGCATTCAGCAAACGCTCGTTGCGGGCTATATTCACGGCAGTTTCTCTCGTCTGCATATTGATTTCGAACATCTTGCCAATGAGGTCGATGCCCAGGTTTATGGCGGGGTCATCATAGAGGCGATAGGTAGTGTCCCGCTCCAGGAAACGTCTCAATCCGCGGGAAGTGACCAGTTCCGAACCGGCATACAGGCTGTCTACATAGGCTTTGCCATTGCCGCCGTACCGGACGGCAATCGTATCGTAAAACTCCGGCAAATAGGCGGGACCGACCTTCGAACGATACACTTCCAGCATAGCCGTAAAGACTTCCTTGTCGATTTCCAAATCCAGATTGGCATACTTCTCCGCAATCGCTTTCAGATTGGCGGCAACGGCTTTGGGTTCTCCTTCAAAATCAAAATTCAAAACGGACAGTGCCAGTTGTATCAATTCGGGACCATTCAGGAAAGCTTCGGCAAAGTATGCCAATGCACGGTTGGCTTCACGCGCGTTTTTATAATCCAACTCCAAATCGGGAAACAACCGCAACAACTTCGCGCGCTCCTCGGGTGTCTGCCGTATCCAGCGGCGGAGTTCCTGCTCCAAAGCACGCTTCTTCTCCAGAATATGCAGTTTCCGTATGGCGCGGTTCACCCCGATGCTGTTTTTCCAATAATTGGAGCTTTCGTCATATTTGGATGCATATTTTATGCGGATGCTGTCTCTCCTGTTCATCTCACGCTTCCAGATTGCCTGCTTGACACCGCGTACATCAATCTGTGCCCGGTTGGTACCATTCATCATTTCCTCGATGCCGAACGAAGAGAGGTAACGCTCCGTCCTGCCCGGATAGCCCAATGTCATGCAGAAAGAGCCTTCCTTATAGCCGTCAAGAGAAACGGGAGCCACGTATTCGGGATGAAAAGGGACGTTTTCCGGCGAATAATCCGCCGGACGGTTGTCCTTATCGGCATAGACACGAAACACGCAGAAATCGCCCGTATGGCGCGGCCACATCCAATTATCCGTATCCCATCCGAACTTCCCCACCGAGGAAGGCGGCGCAAACACCAGCCGGACATCATTATAGTCGCGATAGACAGACAACCAAAACTCATTGCCGCCATAGTACGCATCCACAACCCCTACAGACGTAGAGTCTTCATGCGCCACTTCTTCGCTGATGGCAAACATCACCGAATCCACGGCAGCGGAACGTTCCGGCTCGGTCATTTCCGGCTTTACCGCACCAAGTACGCGGCGCGTGACATCTTCCGTGCGCAACAGGAAACGGACATAAAGCTCCGGATTCGGCAACTCTTCGCCGCGGCTATGCGCCACAAAACCGTCCTTCAGATAATCATGCTCCACGGAAGAGTGCTGCCGGACACTGTTGAAGCCGCAATGATGGTTCGTAAATACCAATCCGTCTTCCGACACCACCACTCCCGAACAGAAACCGCCGAAACTGACGACGGCATCTTTCAATGAGGGACGCCCGGAACTGTACAACTTATCTGCCGGCATCTGCAAGCCGAGTTCCTTCATTGCGCGGCGCGTCTGTTTATTCAGATTGCCCAGCATCCACATGCCTTCGTCTGCTTGTACCGTCAATGCGAGCAGGCAGCAAACGGCTACGATTACGAGCCTCGGTTTCATATCGTCCTTTACTTTATTATTGCGCAATCAGCCTCAACTGCCTGGAACCCGTACGCGCTTTCAGCCATTCGGTCATCTTCTTTTTTTCATGAGCGTCCGGGTGCCTGCCGAACTTCAAGACAGCCAATGTCACCGTATCTATCCGTGCCGAATCGACCGTCAGTTCAAGCGCATGAGAGAGAGAAACCGACTTCACGGAAGGATAAAGCACCTTCAACTCGGGAATAATCTTTTTGCCCAATTCATCGTACTTTTTATACTGTTCCAAGTCCTTTTCCAACGAAGATATCTGTTGTTTCTGCTCCACCAGGCGCTGTTCGCTGTTCTTGTAAAAATCTTCCATGACCATGGCACGGATAGAAGAGATATCCAGCGACTCGTTGTTCATTCCCTGAAGCACAACCAGTTTGGTGTTGTCCAGTTTATAATCTTTCATCTTGCTGCGGGCTATGGCGATAGAAGCTTCCGGCACCTCCTGTCCTATCAAGACCACACGTATCTCATGGTTCTTCCCTTCATGCCGTATCTTCTTGTCCAGCACTTGCGTATTCTCAAAGGCAAGCTGTTCGTTCACAAAACGGTTGGCGGCACCTTCGAAGAAAGTATCCCGGATAATCCCTACCGTAAGATACACGGCAGGGCACATCGTAAGGACGGCTATCAGCACGATATACTTCCGCACTGTCTTTTCACGATTCTTATCCACAAACTCTTTGCGCTGGAAGTGCATCACCCGCACGCCGATAAAAGTAGCCAGACTGATAAATACGGAATTAATGAAATAAAGATAGAATGCGCCAAGGAAATAAATCAGATTGCCCGTTGCCAGTCCGTAACCTGCCGTGCACAACGGCGGCATCAATGCCGTAGCAATGGCGACACCAGGAATCACATTCCCTTTTTCTTTCGTGGAGAGTGCCACTACGCCTGCAAGACCGCCCATTAGCGCGATGAATACGTCATAAATCGTAGGTGAAGTGCGCGCCAGCAGCTCCGACTGTCCCTCGGCAACCGGGCTGACCAAAAAGAACACGGTAGCCGTGGTGACACTGAACAGCGTGGTTATCAGAAAGCTTTTCAGCGAACGCTTCATCAGTTCAAAGTCGTTCAGACCGACCGATAGTCCCACCCCCATGATAGGCCCCATTAACGGCGAGATAAGCATCGCGCCGATAATTACAGCAGTAGAATTGACATTCAGGCCGAGCGAGGCCATAAAGATAGCGAATATCAGAATCCACAAATTGGCTCCTTTAAACTCAACTCCCTTACGGATGGAGTCTACCGTCTGGTACTCATTGTCTTTATCCTTGCGTAAATCAAGATACTCTCTCAGGAAATTCTTGATTACAAATGTGTTTCTGTTAGAAGAATTGACAGGCTGTTTCATAAGCTAAATCTATTTTCGGATAAAACGGTTAATGACAGGTATCTGGCCAAGCGGCAAATCGCGCTTTACAACATAGGCTATAAACACGCATAACAACAATGTACGAAACGCCATACGCAGGCAAATGTTCTCAACCGGCACATATTCTGCAACAGCATAAAGCACCGCAGCCAACAGCACATAGCTTCCTATCGCCTTCAGGTCATACCGGATGGGGTATTTCTTCTGGCCGATGAAGTAAGAGAGCAACATGGCAACGCCATAGCCTGCAAATCCCGCCCATGCGCAAGCCATGTAGCTGAACCTCGGAATGAGCAGGACATTCATCGTCACCAGCACGCTGCAGCCTATCAACGAGAAATAGGCTCCCCAGCGTGTTTCGTCAATCAGCTTGTACCAAAAAGAGAGATTGAAATAAATGCCCATGAAGATTTCCGCAGCCATTACGATAGGAACGACCCGCAGCCCTGCCCAATAGTCGCGCCCGATGATGTAGCGGAGAATGTCCAGGTAGAACACCACGGCAAGAAAAGCAAGCAGCGTAAAGATGATGAAAAACTTCATCGCCTGCGCATATATCTGGCGGTTGTCCTTATCGCGGCTCTTGCCGAAAACGAAAGGTTCGTAGGCATAGCGGAAAGCCTGCGTCAACATCGCCATCACCATTGCAATCTTGCTGGCGGCTCCATAGATGCCGAGCTGTACGGTGGCTTCCACCTCATCGGGATAGACAAAGGGAAAGATAATCTTATCCGCCACCTGGTTCAGGATACCCGCAATGCCCAGTACCAGCAACGGCAGGCTGTAGGCAAGCATCCGTTTCAACAGTTGCCTGTCCAGCACGTATGCAAAGCCGCGCAGTTCCGGCAACATGCAAAGCATAATGGTAGAGGTACACACCAGATTAAAGAGGAAGGCATACGCCACATCATCGCCTTTCATCCAAACATAATAAACCAGATTGAGCGCGATGTTCAGGAATATGAACAGCAATTTGAGCGCCGCAAACTTAAGGGGACGCTTCTTATAGCGCAAATAGGCGAAGGGAATGCTTTGAATGGCATCCATCGCCACTACAATCATCATCATCCCCACATACCAGGGATGCTCTCCATACTCCAGCCAGTTGGCAATGGGTTGCAGAAACAACAGTCCCAAAGCAAGGAATGCCAGCGCACCGGCACCTACACTGAGCAGCGTGGTGGAATACACACGCATCGGGTCGTCCTCGCCTTTATTGACGAAGCGGAAGAAGCCTGTCTCCATACCGCACGTCAGCAACACCAGCAGCAATGCCACCCACGCATAAATGTTCGTCACCACACCATAGCCGCCCGACTGCGCAGACAACGCCGTGGTGTACACAGGCACCAGCAGATAGTTGAGGAAGCGCCCCACTATACTGCTCAACCCATAGATGGCAGTCTCTTTTGCCAATGATTTCAATCCAGCCACGTTATTCTATACTTCTTTGTTTTACGACAATTCCAGTTTATATTCTATCGCATGCCTTTGCCTGCTCCCGCCAGCGCATCAAGTTCTGCCTGCGGAAGCAGTTCCTTCAGATAAACCTCGCCCCTGTTCAACCGGAAACAGTCTATACCACCGGTCATCTGTCATTATCAAACAACGTCTTCTGACTGCTGTAAAGACTCCTTCCCAAATGTTTGTAAGCCAGTTCCGTCACTTCGCGCCCGCGAGGAGTACGTTTCAGGAAGCCTTCCTTTATCAGAAACGGTTCATACACCTCTTCGATTGTGCCCGCGTCTTCGCCCAAAGCCGTAGCAATGGTGGTCAGCCCTACCGGACCGCCCTTGAACTTATCGATAATCGTGCAAAGTATCTTATTGTCTATCTCATCCAGGCCGTATTTGTCGATGTTGAGCGCTTCGAGTGCGAAATTAGCAATCTCCGTATCGATGCTGCCCGAACCTTTCACCTGCGCAAAGTCCCTCACACGGCGCAACAAAGCGTTGGCAATACGCGGCGTGCCCCGGCTGCGTCCTGCAATCTCCGAAGCCGCCCTTACAGAGCAGGGCACATCCAGTATGCTTGCCGAACGGCGGATGATACTGCCCAGCACATCATCATCGTAATATTCCAAATGAAGGTTGATACCGAAACGGGCACGCAACGGAGCCGTCAGCAGACCGCTGCGCGTGGTAGCGCCCACCAACGTGAACGGATTTAAATCAATCTGTATGCTCCGCGCCGACGGGCCTTTGTCTATCATGATGTCGATGCGGTAGTCTTCCATAGCCGAATAGAGGTACTCTTCCACTACGGGGCTCAACCGATGTATTTCATCGATGAACAGCACATCGTTCGGTTCCAGGCTGGTAAGCACACCCGCCAGGTCGCCCGGCTTGTCGAGCACCGGACCGGAAGTAATCTTGAAACCCACTCCCAGTTCATTGGCTATGATATTGGAAAGCGTGGTTTTCCCCAATCCGGGAGGACCATGAAGCAACACATGGTCCAAAGCTTCTCCTCTGAGACGGGCTGCCTTCACGAAAATACGCAGATTGTCCACCACCTTGTCCTGTCCGCTGAAATCTTCGAAACTCAACGGGCGGAGCGCGTTCTCAAAGTCACGCTCTCTATTGGTCAACTGGTGCTCGCGTATGTTAAAATCTTCTTGTTCCATTAAAATTCAATATATACAACGACAAAGATAGAGAAATCTTTCAACGTTTCATAAACTCCTTCCTCTCTTCTTCCGGGAATTTCTCAATGGCATAGCGCAGCATTGTCCGCGGCATCACCTTACAATATTTCTCAAGGAACTGCACCAGCAGGTCTTTATCCCGCTTGCCCATTTCACGCAGCATCCAGCCCACCGCTTTCTGCATCAGGTCGTGCAGTTTGCCTGCATGGGATGCGGCGTAAGTGACGAAATGTTCCGACAGTGCCAGAATATCGATGAAATCGCCGTTTTTGATAAGCGTATAAGTAGAGACTACCGCGATGCGTTGTTCCCAAAGCAAGCCACTGTCTTTCAGCCGATAAAGGTCTTCGCGGGATTTGTCTTTCAGATATTCCCCCGCAATGTAGGGGGCGGACAGGTCCACCAAATCCCAGTTGTTGATGCGTGCCGTTTGCGAAAGATAGAAGTCGTAGATAAGTTTCCTTCCCTTTTCATCGCTCTTTTTGAAACGCTCCACCAGCATCAGCAAGGCGCAAAGCCGGCACTCGTGCCACGGGCTCTGCAACAGTTCCGCCATCACTTCGAAAGGGGCATCCTTATGCCGCTTCGCCACCAAACGGGTGTTCGGAACCACTACCCCCAAAAACTTGTCACCCTCGCCATACTGCCCTTTGCCTGTCTTGAAGAAACGGGGCAGGAAATCCCTTTTCACCGGGTCGATATAGCTCTCCAAGTCGTTTCGGATATCCGCAACGGCAGTTGCCACTTCTTTCTTGTCCATCACTCACCTTTTGATTTACATATACTTGAATTACTTTGCCAAAGCACAAAAATACAACAAATCTATAGAAACTATGAAAAGTTATCTTTAATTTTGCGACAAAGAAAGATAAGGACACATGGTTTTAAATTACATCTGGGTAGCTTTTTTCGTAATCGCTTTCGTTGTGGCACTTTGCAAACTCCTGTTCATGGGCGACACAGGAATCTTTACGGAACTTGTCACCTCCACATTCGACTCCTCAAAGACTGCGTTCGAGATATCGTTGGGACTGACCGGCATCCTGTCCTTATGGTTGGGCATCATGAAAATCGGCGAGAACAGCGGAATGATCAATGCGCTCTCGCGTTGGCTCAGCCCCGTCTTCTGCCGGCTCTTCCCGGAAATACCCAAAGGGCATCCCGCCATGGGCTCCATCTTCATGAACCTTTCCGCCAACATGCTGGGGCTTGACAACGCTGCCACTCCCATGGGGCTGAAAGCCATGAAAGAGCTGCAAGAACTGAACCCCCAAAAAGACACCGCCACCAACCCCATGATTATGTTTCTGGTGATGAACACGTCGGGACTGATACTGATACCCGTCAGCATCATGATGTACCGCTCGCAGATGGGCGCCGCGCAGCCTACGGACATTTTCATCCCTACGCTGATCACCACCGCCATCTCTACCATTGTCGGCGTGACCGCCGTCAGCATTTCGCAGCGGATAAACCTGCTGAACAAGCCTATCCTTATCCTGATCGGGTGCATCAGCCTCTTCTTTGCCGGATTGATTTACCTGTTCACCCGGATAAGCCGCGAAGAAATGGGCGTCTACTCCACGTTGGTTGCCAATATCATACTTTTCTCCATCATCCTGCTTTTCATCCTGTGGGGATTGTGGAGGAAAATCAATGTATACGACGCTTTCATCGAAGGTGCCAAGGAAGGATTTACCACTGCCATACGCATCATCCCCTACCTGGTGGCTTTCCTTGTCGGCATCGCCGTTTTCCGCACTTCGGGAGCGATGGATATAATAGTGAACGGCATCGGCTATGTCGTCGGGCTGTTCGGTGTAGACACCGGCTTTGTGGATGCACTGCCCACTGCGCTGATGAAATCGCTAAGCGGCAGCGGGGCGAACGGGCTGATGATAGATACCATGAAGCAATATGGCGCCGACTCCTTTGCCGGACGCATGAGCTGCGTGGTGCGCGGTGCTTCGGACACCACGTTCTATATCCTCGCCGTCTACTTCGGCAGCGTAGGCATCACGAAAACCCGCAATGCGGTTACCTGCGGCCTGATAGCCGACTTCTCGGGCATCATAGCCGCCATCATTATCAGTTACATGTTTTTCTTTTAAAACACGGAGACGCAGGGACGCGGAGACACAAAAGGAGCAAAAGAGAATAAGAGGATAAGAGAATAAAAGCATAAAGAGGATGTAAAGTAAGATGAGGATATAAAGCGAAACGAGGATATTAAAGCAAAGAGAGCGGTTAAAGAAAAAGAGAGAGAACCGAACGAAGACAACAACTCCCCTCTGTATCTACGTCCGTGTCCCCCAAAAACAGCAACAAAGAAAGCCCTCCTCTGCTTCCCCCATATCTCTATATGCTGAACAAAAACAACCAACCAAAACCCTAAAACAATATGATAACTTACCAGACAGACGGTGTTGAAATGCCCGCCATCAAGAAGCGCGAAACCACGGAGTGGATCAAGGCGGTGGCCGCCGCTTACGGGAAAAGAGTCGGTGAAATCGCCTATATCTTCTGCTCGGACGAGAAGATTATCGAAGTGAACCGCCAGTATCTCCGGCACGATTACTATACGGATATCATCACCTTCGACTATTGCGAAGGAAACCGCCTGAGCGGCGACCTCTTCATCAGCCTTGACACGGTGCGCACCAATGCCGAACAGTTTGCCGGAAGCGACTACGAGCGTGAGCTGCACCGCGTCATCATCCACGGCATCCTGCATCTTTGCGGCATCAACGACAAAGGTCCGGGCGAACGGGAGAT
The DNA here is from genome assembly GCF_910578895.1 of uncultured Bacteroides sp. Taxonomy (GTDB): domain Bacteria; phylum Bacteroidota; class Bacteroidia; order Bacteroidales; family Bacteroidaceae; genus Bacteroides. The sequence goes on along the minus strand of NZ_CAJTSC010000003.1, from coordinate 10,488 downwards.
TATGGAAGCCGCCGAAAACAAGGCGCTCGCCATGCTGCGGTAAGCCGCCCGCCATTCAGCGCCGGGCAGATGCCGAAACCGGTTTGTAGCATACGTTAAGAGTATATAGACGGAATTAAGCCAACGCATGAGGGTGTTTCGAAACTCTCTTATTAACCAGATCACCCCTGCCACATCTATGGTAGGGGTGATTTGTGTATTTGAGGTGTTTCGACACACTCTCTTTCTTCAAAAAGTTTTCCTTCGGTCTCTTTTGAGTTTCCTTCCTGCCTGTTTTCCTCTTTTTATCCGTCACATAGCCCGCTATGCTCCTCATGAAACAGAAAAACATCCTCGAAAAGAACGCTCAAAAGAAGGCTGAACAAAATTTAAACAGGCTCTTAGAGGAGTCGGGATTGGAAGGAGTTAAGGGCGATAACTCCTTCTGTCTCCTTTGCGCTTTTGTCTGATGTCGTGGAGCTGCTTACAGCCCCATGCATTCCCGGTAAAAGTCAAAGACTTCGAATATCGTTTCCTTGTCTGCCGTTTGGTTCAGGCAGATATCGCCCACCTCCTTAAGCAGCGTGAAGTTGATGATGCCGGCGGTGTTCTTCTTGTCGTGCCGCATCAGTTCGTAGAGGCGGTCATATTGCTTGCAGTCGAAGGCGAAGGCGCCGTAATTCTCTTTGACGAATCGGATGGTACGGCGCATCTTCTCTTTGGGAAATCCCGTTTTTATGTGCGAGAGATAAAGTTCGCATACGATTCCCCACGCTACGGCATATCCGTGCAGCACCGGACGGTTCTCCGCCAAGGCAAGGCTCTCGAAAACATGTCCTACGGTATGCCCGAGGTTGAGCGCCTTGCGTATGCCAAGTTCCTTGGGGTCTTGCTCCACGATGTCTTCTTTCACATGGACGGAGCGCCCTACCATTGCTTTGAGGAGCGTGTAGTCGATGTTTTCCGTATCGAACGACAGTATTTCCGCCAGATGGTCCGGAGTGCTGATAAGCCCGTGCTTCAGCATTTCGGCATATCCGGAGAAGAAATTACGGGCATCGAGGCTGCGCAGGAATTCCGTTTCCAGCAACACGCTGGCGGCAGGCGCAAAGACCCCGATTTCATTTTTCAACCCGTTGAAGTTGATGCCTGTTTTTCCGCCTACCGATGCGTCCACCATGGCAAGCAAGGTGGTGGGGATGTTGATATATGCCATGCCCCGTTTGAAGGTGGAGGCGGCAAAACCGCCGAGGTCGGTCACCATGCCGCCGCCCAGGTTTATCAGCAGCGAATGGCGGGTGGCTCCCTGCTCGCTCAGGGCTTGCCACACGGCAGCCAAGGTTTCCAGGTTCTTATGTACGTCTTCCGCCCCGATAATGATTTCGGCGGCGTCTTGCAGCGCCGGGATACACCGCACCTGCGGCAGGCAAAGACGATGGGTATGTTCGTCGGTAAGGATAAAGAGCTTGTCGTGAGGACACTTTTCAATGGCGTGCGTCAGGCTGCTTTCGAGTTCTTCGCAAAGGATTACTTCTTGTCTGCTCATGAGAAAATTGCTGTTTTTTGATTTATTGCAGGGCAAAGATAGTTCTTTCGACAATAAATGCTACCTTTGCTTCACGAAAATAAGAGCCGGTCTGAATTTTGTCCGGCATTCTTCCGGGAGTTCTTTTCGAGGATGGTTTCCTGTTTTTATTAAGGGGCATGGCGGGCTTTATGAGGAGCATAGAGGGGCATGCGATGGATAGAAAGAGGAAGACAGGCTGGAAAGGGGCTTGGGAGGATGCCGTAGGAGAACATTTCGAAGAAAATTCAAACAGTCTCCGAAATCATAAATCTGAAATCTGAATTCTGAAATCATAAACCATAATTCTGAAATCCAAATGAAAGCTTTACTTCCCGTATGTTGTCGTCCGCTTGGATATTGTGTGATTGCGGCGGCTTTGTTCCTGCCGTTCCTGATGGCGATGATGGGCAAGGTGACAGATGCCAACCTGCTGTTTTATAGAGAGTGTTCCAAACTTCTGATGATGCTGGGGGCATTGATGATACTGTTTGCCTTGGCGAAAGGCGAATGTGAGGAGGTGGAGAAGATACGCAACAAGGCTACGCGCAACGCCATGTTCCTGACGGTGCTTTTCATCTTCGGCAGCATGCTCTATCGGGTGGCAAAAGGCGATTTGATGTCTGTTGACTCTTCTTCTTTCCTGATATTCCTGATTATAAATGTGCTTTGCCTTGAATTTGGCATAAAGAAAGCTGTTGTCGACCAGTTGTTTAAGCGGGGCGGACGGTGATTGGATGAAATCAATCTTCCGGTGCCGTTAAACCTTTTGCCCGTAAGTTCGTCAAATGAAGCAGTTACAAATAAATATTGTGGATCATTTAGAAAACAGGGCATGAAAAGAATTATCACCGGAACCGTGTTGCTGCTGGCAGCGACATTCTCCGCTTTTGCGCAAACAAAAAACATTACCGTCTCCGGCCGTGTGGTTGAGGATACGAACGAACCTGCGGTGCAAGCTACTGTTCAGTTGCTGTCGTTGCCGGACAGTGCTTATGCTGCCGGCGGTGCCACTACGGGAAACGGCTATTTCACCTTGCCGAAGGTGAGTGCCGGAAAGTATGTATTGAAAGTCTCCTATATCGGTTTTAAGAATAAGTTTATCCCTCTGCATCTTTATGCCAATGTGCTGAACAAGAACGTAGGCACGGTGACGCTCGAAACGGATGCCATCATGCTTTCCGAAGCGGTGATTACTGCCGAGGCGCCGCAGGTGCAGGTGGTGGAAGACACGCTGATGTATAACTCCTCCGCCTACCGCACTCCGGAAGGCGCGATGCTGGAAGAGCTGGTCAAGAAGCTTCCCGGCGCGGAAATTGATGATGACGGCAATGTGAAGATTAACGGCAAGGAGCTGAAGAAGATTATGGTAGACGGCAAGGAGTTCTTTGGCGGTGATGTGAAGACCGGCTTGAAGAACTTGCCTGTCGACATGATTGACAAGCTGAAAACCTACGATAAGAAGTCGGACCTGGCACGCATCACCGGTATAGACGACGGTGAGGAGGAAACGGTGCTCGACCTCACTGTGAAGAAGGGCATGAACAAGGGATGGTTCGGCAACGCCGATGCCGCTTACGGCACGGAAGACCGTTATATGGCACGTATGATGTTGAACCATTTTGTGGATAAGATGCAGTTCTCTCTCATCGGGTCGGCAAATAATGTCAACGACCAGGGATTCTCGGGCGGGGGCGGCGGTCCGCGTTGGCGTAGGAACAACGGCCTGACAGCCACCAAGACGCTGGGTGCGAACTTTGCCGTAGAGACGTCCAAGCTGGAGGTGGGCGGTAGCGCACGCTATAATTATAAAGGTGCGGACATTATCAGCTCCAACTCTTCCGAGCGCTTCCTGCAAAACGGGAATTCGTATTCCAATTCCAATTCGCTCAATAAGAACAAGGGTGTGGACTTCAATGCGGACTTCCGCCTGGAGTGGAAACCGGACTCGATGACAAACATCATTTTCCGTCCGAATTTCTCTTATGGCAGAACGAATAACGCGTCCGGTTCGGAGTCGGGAACGTTCAATGCAGACCCGTATACCCGTGTTGCCAATCCGAATGATTTCCTCGATTTCGACCGGATGGAGGAGGACGACTCCGACTTGGAAGATATCCGCGTCAATGCCACGAACTCGGCTTCTTTGAATAAGAGCAAGAGCATCTCTACATCGGCTACCTTGCAGTTGAACAGAAAGCTGAATGACAGGGGACGCAACATCACTTTCCGCGGGCGTTTCGGCTATGGCGACAACGACAACAACCAATATACGCAGTCGGAAACGCGCTATTATCAGATATTGAGCGCCATAACGGGCGGGGACTCCGTGCTGTATCGTAACCAATACATCACAACCCCCACCAACAATTATAACTATAGTGCCCAGGTGACGTACAGCGAACCTATTGCCAAGGCCACTTTCTTGCAGTTCAGCTATCAGTTCCAATACCAGTATAGCGAGAGCGACAAGACTACGTTTGACATGTTGGGCTTTCCCGAATGGGACATCAACGGGCCGTTGCCTTCCGGCTATGAGACGCATTCGGTGGATAGCCTGGGCAAATATGCGGAATACAGGTACTATAATCATGACGCGTCGGTGGCGTTGCGTTTCCTCCGCCAGAAATATCAGTTGAGCGCAGGAGTCTCTTTCCAGCCGCAGCACTCGGTGCTCTCCTACAAACGCGGTGATTACATGATTGATACGGCGCGCAATGTGTTTAACTTTGCTCCGAACGTTGATTTCCGCTACCGCTTCTCCAAAGTGAGCCAGCTGCGCCTTATGTATCGCGGACGCAGCAGCCAGCCCGGCATGGAAAACCTGTTGCCGATTGTCGATAACTCCAATCCGTTGAATATCAGGGTGGGTAATCCCGGCTTGAAGCCTGCCTTTACGCACACCATGCGTTTGTTCTATAATACATATAATGCGGAGTTGCAGCGCGGCATTATGACGCATGTCAACTTCTCTGCCACGCAGAACAGCATCAGCAACAGTACGATATATAATGAGCAGACCGGTGCGCGGACCACCATACCGAAGAACATCAATGGCAATTGGAATGCTTTCGGTATGTTTGGATTTAATACGGCACTGAAGAACAAGAAGTTCACGATAAACTCTTTCTCCAATATCAATTACAACAACAATGTGGCTTTCCTGTATAACAACGATACGAAGGCGGATGATAAGAACACTACCACCGGACTTACGTTGAGCGAGCGGCTGAATGGTGCTTATCGCAACGACTGGTTTGAATTCGGGCTGAACGGCTCTGTCTCCTATACTGCCGAACGCAGCAAATTGCGTCCGGAGAACAATCAGGAACCTTACACTTTCTCTTACGGCGCTCTGACCAACATCACGATGCCGTGGAAGATGACGCTCTCTACCAATATCACCAACCAGAGCCGTCGCGGGTATAGGGACAGCAGCATGAATCGTAACGAACTGATTTGGAATGCCCAGTTGTCGCAGTCTTTCCTGAAAGGCGCGGCTACCGTAAGCTTTGAAATGTACGACATCCTGAAGCAACAGAGCAATATCAGCCGTTCGCTGACGGCAGACGCGCGTTCGGTGTCTTCTTATAATGGCATCAACAGCTATTGTATGTTGCACTTTATTTATCGCCTGAACATCTTTGGCAGCAAGTCTGCACGCGAAAGCACGCAGGGCAGGAGAGGGTTCGGCGGTCCGGGCGGTCCCCGAGGCGGATTTGGCGGAGGACACCGTCCGTTCTAATGTTAATCAATGTAACAGGTGGCGGAAGTTCCTTTGTTTTTCATACATTTGTTTTACTCTTTATGACAAATGTATGTTTGATTGGAACTTCATTGCCGGCCTGATTGCCACGGTAGCATTCGATATAATCTATTTTGGCGCCATTATCGGAACAATTACGGTTATCATCCTCGATAACCGTAATCCGGTAAAGACGATGGCGTGGATACTGGTGTTGATGTTTCTGCCGGTCGTAGGGCTTGTGTTCTACTTCTTTTTCGGCAGGAGCCAACGGCGCGAACGCATCATTGGAAAGAAGAGCTACAACCGCCTGCTGAAAAAGCCGATGGCGGAATATCTTGCCCAAGAGTCGTGCATGCTTCCGATGAACTATAGCCGTCTTATCTCCCTGTTCCGTAACACTAATCAGGCTTTTCCTTTCGATGGAAACCGCGTGGAGGTCTATACGCGGGGGCTTTCCATGCTTCAGTCCTTGCTGCGCGAGTTGCAGAAAGCTACGAGGCACATCCACATGGAGTTCTATATCTTTGAGGATGATGCCATCGGCCGTATGGTGCGGGATGTGCTGATAGATAAGGTAAGGCAGGGAGTGGAGGTGCGCGTTATTTATGACGATGTGGGATGCTGGCATGTCCCTCATCGTTTTTATGAACAGATGCGTGAGGCGGGAGTGGAAGTGCGCAGCTTTCTGAAGGTCCGCTTTCCTTTGTTTACCAGTAAGGTGAACTATCGTAACCACCGTAAGATTGTAGTGATTGACGGGCGTATCGGCTTTGTAGGCGGTATGAACCTGGCAGAACGCTATATGCGCGGGTTCTCTTGGGGCATTTGGCGGGATACGCACGTGCTGCTGGAGGGCAAAGCGGTGCACGGTTTGCAGACTGCCTTTCTGCTCGACTGGTATTTTGTGGATCGCACCTTGATGACATCTGCCCGTTACTTCCCGAAAGTGGATAATTGCGGCAGTTCGTTGGCGCAGATTGTGACGAGTGAGCCGATAGGTCCCTGGAAAGAGATTATGCAGGGGCTTGTCATGGCAATAACCGGTGCACGGAAATATTTCTATATACAGACTCCTTATTTTCTTCCTACGGAAGCGGTCGCCGTTGCCATGCAGACGGCTGCTTTGGCGGGAGTCGACGTGCGCCTGATGCTTCCTTATCGTGCGGACAACAGGCTGACGCATTTAGGGTCTTGTTCGTATCTGGCGGAAGCGTTAAGGGCAGGGGTGAAAGTCTATTTTTATAAAAAAGGTTTTCTGCACTCCAAATTGATGGTTTCGGACAATGAATTGTCTACGGTAGGGTCTACAAATGTCGACTTCCGCAGCTTTGAGCATAATTTTGAGGTGAATACATTTATATACGATACGGAAACCGCCCTTCAGATGCGTGAGATATTCTTACAGGATCAGCGGGAGTGCGTACAGGTGTTCGCCAAGAATTGGGAAAAACGCCCGTGGTATCGCAAGGCGGCGGAAAGCATGGTGCGCTTGCTGGCGCCGCTGTTGTGACGCTTCCCAAACCTCATTTGAAAAAGGAGAAGTTTACGCTGCCATATACTCTTCTTTCCACAAAGTGAGGATGGGTTTCAAAATTGTCCGTTTTTCCATGTTCCAAGACAAACAGGCCGTCTTCTTTCAGGAGGCCGTTCTCGAAAATCAGGTCGGGCAGGGTTTCCAATCCTTTTAATTCGTAAGGCGGGTCGGCAAAGATGAAGTCGAATTGTTCGCGGCCACTCCGTATGTATTTGAACACATCACCGCGGACAGGCAGGCATTTGTCGGTTTTCAACTCTTGCATCACTTTGCAGATAAAGGCGTAATGGTCACGGTCTTTCTCTATGCTGACCACTTGGTCGCAACCTCTGGACACGAGTTCTATGCTGATGCTTCCTGTGCCGGCAAACAGGTCGAGGGCACGTACGCCTTCTTCAAAATCGATATGGTTGGATAGTACATTGAACAGGTTTTCTTTGGCAAAATCCGTAGTGGGGCGCGCCTTGAAGGTATGGGGCACGTCAAAGCGTCTTCTTTTATATATTCCGCTGATTACTCGCATAAGTGAATGGCTTGTAGGTCAAGATTAGCGGCAGGGTTCATGATGAATACCTGCCGGATGAATTTTCTCAGTTCGGGCAACAGTTGCTCTTTATCGGAGAGTTCGCCTGTAAGGTGCAGTTCGTCGCGCTCCTGTTCCATGCCGAGTTGTTTCCATATATAAAGGATGTAGTAGATGCGGTCGTTTACCTCTTTGCAGGCAAAGAGATTGGCGAATGTCAACCGTCCGCGTTCATAAGTGTATATGTTTACGGTTTCCTTGCGTAGGTGTACATACATTTTCCGGCAGTTGCCCAAACGGCTTTTGGCGGCAAAGTATTCGATAAACGGGCTTGCCTGGGAGTAGAAACGGATGTCGGGATATTGTTCGCACAACAGGGAACAGGTGCTTTTGTCCATTCCGAATAGTACGACTATATTGTTGTTGCGCAGAATGTTGTATTGCACCAGCTCGTTCTCCTGCCTGGAATGGTTATGATAGAATACGGTTTCTATCTGTTCGTCTTCAAAAAATTCCAAGGGAATGAACGTAAAGCGTTTGTTTGCCATGAGTACATTGACACGGCGGAACGGGGAACCCAGCCATTCCTCTTCCCGAAGCGCTTGTCTGAGGTTGGCAGTAAGCGATAAAGAGGGGTCTACCGCACGTTCATAGAAGGAAAACGTACCGTTGCCCAAAGGGTTGAATATAGAAAAAGAAAATCCATCCGTACTGAGACGGATGGATAATGTATATTGTTCCGATTTACTAAAATCAGTCTTTTCTATCATACGTGTGTCGGTGGATTATTCCCAGTTACCGGCATTGTTGTTGGCAGTTTCCAAACTACCGATCATCAAGCCGGAGTATTTGCCCAACTTAGTTTGAACGTCTTTCAGGTTAGCGATTTCCTGTACGTCCAGACCGTTCAGATATACTTCATACGGAGTCTTGACTTCGAGCAGGCAGAAAGGAGCACCCGATTTAGCCGTATCGTTGCGGATGGCCATCTCGAATTGTGCACCGTTTCCAAAAGGAACATATCTCATGGAGTCTGCATTGAAGCCTTTCGGGAAGATTGTATCCAATACGGCTACCCACATTGTATCACGCTTGAAGTTTTCCAATCCCCATTTCTTTACTTCCGAATAGTTGCCGGTTTTCTTGGCTTTATTGATGATGTTGATGGCTTTCTTTTCTGTCAAACCCTCTTCCAGCTGCTTGTCGTCCAATTCTCCTTGTTTGAAGATGAACGGGAGTTTCTGATTCTTAACAAAGTCAATCAGTGTATCGAAGTTGGCAGTGTATTGTTGGTCGTGCAAGCCACGATATTCCAACTGTGCTTTACGGATGTCCATTAAGCGTGCGATAACTGCCGCGTCTCTCTGCTTTTTGGCTTTTTCAAAGTTTATAGGACCCATGATGCTGGCATAGCAGATATAAACCAATGCCACGGCGCATAAGCCTAAAACGATATTAAATACTGTTTTCATGATAAATATGTTTTTTAGTTGTTATATTCGCACCGCAAAAATAAAAGAAATAAATTTAAAAACGACAGTTCCCGTTACTTTTTTTCTATTACAAAAATGATAAATAACTATTTAGAAAGGCAAATTAAGGAAAATTTCCCTTATCAACCAACTTCGGAGCAGGAAATTGCAATAAAATCTTTGTCAGAGTTCCTTTTGGCGCCCCATAATGAGGCGGTTTTCCTGCTTCGTGGCTATGCCGGAACGGGTAAGACATCGTTGGTAGGCGCTTTGGTCAGGACGTTGGATAAGTTGCAACAGAAGGTGGTATTGCTGGCTCCGACGGGGCGGGCGGCAAAGGTGTTTTCTGTTTATGCGGGACATCCGGCGTTTACAATTCATAAAAAAATCTATAGGCAGCAATCGTTTTCCAATGAGACGGACAATTTTTCCGTGAACGACAATTTAACAAATCATACGCTGTATATCGTGGATGAGGCATCGATGATTTCCAACGACGGTTTGTCGGGAGCATCGTTCGGGACGGGACGTTTGCTGGACGATTTGGTGCAGTTCGTCTATTCCGGTGCGGGATGCCGTCTTTTGCTGATGGGCGATACGGCACAGCTTCCGCCGGTGGGCGAGGAGCAAAGCCCTGCTCTTTGGGCGGACGCTTTGAGAGGATACGGGTTGGAGGTGCAGGAGACGGATTTGACTCAGGTCGTTCGACAGGAACAACAATCGGGCATACTGTGGAACGCTACCCGGTTGCGGCAATTGATAGCCGAAGATGCTTGCGGGGCATTGCCGAAGATAAGGGTGGCGGGTTTTGCAGATATAAAAGTATTGCCGGGCAATGAGTTGATAGACGTGCTCGAAGCGTGTTACGATCATGACGGACCGGATGAAACAATCGTGATATGCCGCTCCAATAAGCGGGCGAATATCTATAATAACGGTATTCGTGCCCAGATTCTTTGGCGGGAAGACGAACTGAATACGGGCGACTTGCTGATGGTGGCGAAAAATAACTATTTTTGGACGGAGCAGCTTCGGGCGGACATGCTGCGTGGCGGGGAGAAAAAGGAGGCGGTGGCACAGGTTCCCGATTTCATAGCCAACGGCGAGATTGCCGAAGTGCGCCGGGTGCGCCGTACCCGTGAACTATATGGTTTTCGCTTTGCCGATGTAACCTTGGCATTTCCCGACTACAATGATTTTGAGTTGGAAGTAAATCTCTTGCTGGATACCTTGCACAGTGATGCTCCTGCATTGCCTAAAGCGGACAATGACCGGCTTTTTTACGCTGTTCTTGAAGATTATGCGGATATAACGGTGAAACGCGAACGGATGAAGAAGATGAAGACCGATTCTTATTATAATGCCTTGCAGGTGAAGTACGCTTATGCCGTGACTTGCCATAAGGCGCAGGGTGGACAATGGAAGAATGTTTTCCTTGACCAGGGCTATATGACGGACGAGTATCTGACTCCCGATTATTTCCGCTGGCTGTATACTGCCTTTACCCGTGCTACGGGAACGTTGTATTTGGTGAACTACCCGCAGGAACAGGTTCTTTAAGAAACGAAGGTCGCCTGCAGAATCTGTTTAATTTTGTTCAGCTTTCTTTTGTTAGTTCTTTTCGAGGGTGTTTTTCTGTTTTTATGAGGAGCAGAGCGGGCTATGTGA
>NZ_CAJTSC010000002.1:260-175839 GCF_910578895.1 uncultured Bacteroides sp. | reverse complement strand
GCGATGTTAATGCCGCTCGGCTGAAACACTTGTATCTGTCGCCCGAAACACCTGCATCCATCGGCGGAAATGTCCGGTTTCTGCATAAACAACGCATATCTATCGAAAATTGGGGCATGTTTATCCGCACTTTATGCAGCATGTTCCTGTTCCGGCAAAAGGTGGCGGGGAGGGGAGTAAGCGAAAAGGCTGTTTCGCCGCCTTTTTGTCATAAAGCGGGCGGAAGATGCTTCGCTTTGCACCTGCGCACACAGCCGGTGCCGGTTGGTTTCCGGCGTTTGCCCGTCTGCATGCGTCTGCCCGACTGCTTGCGCGGGCACGGTTCTTTCGTTTGCGGAAGTCGGAAGGGGTTGCAGGGGATGTCGGGAGCCGGCGGCTTAATCCTCAGGTTTCCGGCTGTGCCGTTCCCTCTTCCCTCAAACGACAAAAACAATAAGAGAACCGCCAAAACCTTCAGAGGCTATTTGCGGCAAAATCCTTACTTTTGCCATGCAGAAGAAAGTTCATTTCTTAATTCTATTAAAAAAACTATCAAAGGCACATGAAAAAACTACTTGGATTTATCTCCTTTCTTTTAGTGTTGGCAGGTTCCGTATCTGCCAAAGTGGTACTTCCGGCTATCTTTTCCGACAATATGGTGCTGCAGCAGCATGCGCAAGTCAACCTGTGGGGAAAGGCAACGCCCGGCGAACGGATTTCGGTAAAGGCATCGTGGACGGACAAAGCCGTGACCGCCAAAGCGGCTGCCAACGGCAAGTGGGCGGTGAAACTGAAAACGCCTGCGGCCGCAAAGGGGCAGACGATTACGGTGAGCGGTGAGAATACGCTTATTATTAATAATGTATTGATAGGCGAAGTGTGGCTTTGCACCGGACAGAGCAATATGGAATATCCCGTGTGCAAGCATCCGGATATGAAATGGATGACCGGCATGCTGACCGAAGCCGAGGAACTGAAGGATGCGGACTATCCCGAACTTCGCCTGTTCCGCGTGGAACATCAGTTGGCACACGACGGCGAAGTGGACGACTGCCGGGGCCGTTGGCTGGTGTGCACGCCGGAAAACCTGTACGATTTCTCGGCGGTGGGGTTTGTGTTCGGGCGCAGGCTGCACAAGGAGTTGGATGTACCCGTGGGCATGATACAGTCCACCTGGGGCGGCACGCATGCGGAGTCGTGGACCAAGATGGGCGTGATGAAGGACAATCCGCTGTATGCGGATGTGCTCGAGAGCTTCGCACTGAAAAACGTGAAACAGAAAAAAGACTCTTGCAAGGTTCCTGCCACGCTGTGGAACGGGATGATTTATCCTATCCTGGGCTATACCATAAAAGGAAACATCTGGTATCAGGGGGAGTCGAATGCCATCCGTCATGAGAAATACCGGCAGGTGTTCACCAACATGATTAACAGCTGGCGGAAGGAGTGGAAACAGCCCGACATGCCTTTCTACTTCATGCAGATAGCCCCGCACAAGGGGCAGCCGGCAGGCATCCGCGAGGCGCAGCTCAAGACGTGGCAGAGCGGGTTGAAGAACGTCGGCATGGCGGTCGTGACCGATGCGGCGGACTCTACGGACATCCATCCGCGCAACAAGCGCGTGGCAGGCGAGCGCATGGCTTTGTGGGCGCTTGCCAAGCAGTATGGCAAGGATGTGGCTTATTCCGGTCCGCTCTTCAAGGCGATGCAGGTCAGCGGCAACAAGGCGGTGCTGAGTTTCGAATATGCCGGGGACGGGCTGATGACACCGGACGGTGCGCCGGTCAAGGGCTTCCTGGTGGCAGGTGCCGACCGCCGTTTCTATCCGGCAACGGCAGTAATAAAAGGCAGCCGGTTGGAAGTTTCCGCCCCGCAGGTGGCAGAGCCGGTTGCCGTGCGCTATGGTTTCTGTAATTTCTTCCGCGTAAACCTTTATAATAAGGCGGGTCTGCCCGCAGTGCCTTTCCGCACGGATGCGTGGGAGCAGGGTTCGTATGCCCGTTGGTTTGCCGATTCCGAAATGGCACGCTTCCCGCAGGCATATCAGCTGGACCACGGCAAGCGCCTGTTCTTCGGCTATGCCCAGGGAGTAGGCTGCTGCGCCATGTTGCAGATGTGGAAAGCCACAGGCGAGCGCCGTTACTATGATTATGTGAAGCAATGGGCGGACTCTCTGATTAACGGGAAGGGAGAAATCCATCTGTATGACAAGTCCGCTTACAATCTGGACTTCATCAATTCCGGCAAAGTCTTGTTTGACCTTTACCGTGAAACGGGCGACGGACGCTACAAGAAAGCGATGGATACGCTTATCGGGCAATTGAAGAACCAGCCCCGTACACTGCAGGGCGGATTTTGGCATAAATTGATTTATCAACATCAGATGTGGTTGGACGGTCTGTATATGGCATCGCCTTTTATGGCACAGTATGGTGCGGAATTCAATAAACCGGAATGGATAGACGAAGCTGTGAAGCAGTTCCGCCTTTGCCACGAGCATACGTATGATGCCGAGACCGGCCTCTATCACCATGCGTGGGACGAGAGCAAGAGCCAGCGTTGGGCAAACCCGCAGACCGGACACTCGCCCAATTTCTGGGGACGCAGCATAGGCTGGTGGTTCATGGCGCTGGTGGATGCGCTGGACTTTATACCGGAAGCGCATCCGGGACGTGCCGATATGATTGGGTATATCCGCGGGTTGGCAGAGGCGTTGCCCAAATATCAGGACAGGGCGGGGCTGTGGTATCAGGTCATCGACCAGCCCAAACGCAAGGGCAACTTTCCCGAAGCTTCCGTAACCACCCAGTGCATGTATGCCTACGCAAAGGCTGTGAACAAAGGATATATCGATGCGAAATATCGTGCGGTGGCGGAAAAAGCCCTGCAGGGACTGAAAGACAAGCTGCTGGTAGAGAAGCAGGACGGCACACTGGTTTTGACACGTTGCTGCCAGGTGGGTGGCTTGGGCGGTCATCCCTATCGTGACGGGAGTTTTGAATATTATATAGGCGAGAAGATGAGGGATAACGATGCGAAGGCGACAGGTCCGTTCATTATGGGATGCCTGGAACTGGAAAGATTGGATTAGGTATGAAACGGTTGTTTGGTATTGCCGTGTTGGCGTTTTGTGCGGGTGCTTTATCCGCACAAAACGCCGCGTGGCCGGAAATTGGTCTGGACGCCAAGCCCGCCGCCCGCTGGTGGTGGATGGGCAGTGCGGTGGATAAGGCAAACCTGACCCGCAATTTGGAGGCGTATGCCGCGGCGGGAATGGGCAGTATGGAAATCACCCCCATTTACGGCGTGCAGGGAAATGATGCGAACGATATCCCGTTTCTCTCTCCCCGGTGGATGCGGATGCTGCAATATACGGAGAGCGAAGCTGCCCGTCTGGGCATGCAGATTGACATGAATACCGGCACGGGCTGGCCTTTCGGCGGTCCTGAAGTGGGAATAGAAGATGCGGCATGCAAGCTGTTTGTTACGGAGTACCGGCTGGAGGGCGGAAATACGCTTGATGAAAGGATAGAAGTTGCCGACAAGAGGCAACAGCCATACGCCGTGCTGGAACGTCTCATGGCTTTCTCCGATGCGGGGAAATGCCTGGACCTGACGGCTAAGGTGAAAGACGGGGTGCTGCGCTGGAAAGCACCGGAAGGCAGTTGGCGCCTGATTGCAGCCTTTTGCGGAAAGACCTTGCAGAAAGTGAAGCGTGCCGCCCCCGGTGGCGAGGGTTATGTGATGAACCACTTCTCCGCCCGTGCCGTGAAAAACTATCTCGGGCGCTTTGAACGTGCTTTTGACGGCAACTTCAAGGATGCCGCCGGCACTGCCACTGCCTATCCCCACAACTTCTTCAACGACTCCTACGAAGTCTACGGGGCAGATTGGTCGGAAGGGCTTTTCGATGAATTCCGTGCACGCCGCGGCTACAGGCTGGAGGAGCATCTGCCGGAATTTCTTGCGGCAGGAGAACGTTCGGACGATGCCCGGCGTATCATTTCCGATTATCGGGAGACGCTCGGCGAGTTGTTGCAGGAGAATTTCACCCGTCAATGGACGGAATGGGCACATCGGCACGGTTCCCGGACAAGAAACCAGGCGCATGGCTCACCGGGAAACCTGATAGACCTCTATGCCACGGTGGACATTCCCGAGTGCGAAGGTTTCGGCCTGTCTGATTTCGGTATCCGTGGGTTGCGCAAGGACTCCTTGACACGTCCCAACGACTCCGACCTCTCCATGCTGAAGTATGCTTCCTCGGGTGCCCATATCGCAGGCAAGCCTTATACCTCTTCGGAGACATTCACTTGGCTGACGGAGCATTTCCGCACCTCGTTGTCGCAATGCAAACCCGATATAGACCTGATGTTTGTGTCCGGTGTCAACCATACCTTCTTCCACGGCACGACTTACTCGCCTGCCGAGGCTGCATGGCCCGGGTGGAAGTTCTATGCCACGGTGGACATGAGTCCGACAAACAGCATCTGGCGGGATGCGCCTGCGTTCTTCCAATATATATCCCGTTGCCAGAGCTTTTTGCAAATGGGGCAGCCGGATAACGACTTCCTTGTCTACCTGCCCGTATATGATATGTGGCAGGAACAGGACGGACGCCTGCTGATGTTCGACATTCACAAGATGGCGAAGCGTGCTCCCCGTTTTATAGAAGCGGTGCACCGCATCAACGATGCCGGTTATGACATGGATTATGTCTCCGATAATTTCATCCGCACGGCTGTTTGCCGTGACAGGAAGATTGTGACATCGGGCGGAGCCGCTTATAAGGCACTGGTCGTTCCCGGTGCGCGCCTGATGCCAGCCGATGTCCTTGCCCGCCTGCTCGATTTGGCAAAGGCGGGGGCCACCGTTGTCTTTCTGGACCGATATCCGGAAGACGTTCCGGGGTATGCCGGGCTGGCACGCCGCCGCAAGGAATTTGCACGTGTGCTGAAGTCGGTGAAGGAACTGGGCGATGCGCGCGGCACCGATAAGACAATCTGTTTCGGTACGGATTATGCCCGTACGCTGGCACAGACCGCTGCCGTGCCGGAAAGCATGAAGACCGCCTTCGGTTTAAGTTGCATCCGCCGTAAGAATCCGGAGGGGTACCATTATTTTATTTCGGCGTTGACGGATAGGGATACGGACGGCTGGATACCGCTTGCCGTGCCTGCACGTTCGGCTATGCTCTACAATCCGATGGACGGTACATCCGGTAAGGCTTGTTTGCGTCAGAAAGACGGAAAGACGGAGGTCTATGTACAACTGGCTTCCGGAGAGTCTGTCATCCTGAAAACATTTACGGAAGCCGATGTGCAGGCTCCGGAATGGAACTATCGGACTGCTTCGCAAGGAGCCGTCGAATTGTCCGGCTTATGGGGCCTGCGATTTGTGGAAAGCGCTCCTGCGGTGTGGCATGTGCCGGACTCCGTCTCTTTGGGTTCATGGACGGATTTATCCTTTGAGGGTGCCGCTACGACAATGGGAACAGCTTGCTACACCACTGCTTTCGTGATTGAAAACCCTGCTTCGGCACAAGACTGGCTGCTTTCGCTCGGTGATGTCCGTGAGAGTGCCCGTGTACGTATCAATGGCAGGGAAGTCGCCACGCTGTGGGCTGTGCCTTATGTCTGCCCCGTCGGGCAATATCTGCGTCCGGGGAAGAATACGCTGGAAATCGAAGTAACCAATCTGCCTGCCAACCGCATAGCCGATATGGACCGCCGTGGCGTGAAGTGGCGCATCTTCAAGGATATCAATATAGCGGCGCTTGGCTATAAGAAAGGAACGTATGCCGGCTGGCAACCCGTTCCGAGCGGGCTGCTGGGACCCGTACGTATTATACCGTTAAAACCGACAAATAAATGAATATGATGAAAAGATACTTCTCCTTGTGTACGTTGCTTGCCTGTATGGCAGGTGCGTTGCATGCTCAAGACCCGCGTGAGCGCCATTATTTTTATGAGAACCTTGACCCTCGGCATGAACCGAAGCCGTTGGTAGAGGGGTTTGCCCGCGAACGGGTTGCCGAACAAATGAACCGTGGCTTGGTGGCGGTTCCTGCCGAAGATGCCGGGTCGGTCTATCTGAGTTGGCGTTTGCTCAACTCGGACGATGCTGCCGTTACTTTCCATGTGTACCGGCAATCGGACGGCAAAGTACGCCGCCTGACGAAGAAGCCCGTTGCCGGGACTTGCGATTTTGTAGATGCGGCTCCTTGCAAGCAGGCTTCTTATTGGGTGGAAGCCATTGTGAAAGGAAAGAGACCTTCTGCTTCGGAAAAGCGGGAGGTGGTGCTTGCCGATTTGAAGCCTTACACTTCCATCCGCCTGAAAGACAATGAAAAGGCGGGAAAGATAGCTCTTGCCGACCTGAACGGTGACGGTACTTTCGATTACGTCATCCGTACCCCTGAGACGAATGTAGACCCGGGCATGCCGGGCGATACGACCGGAAAGACTTACAAGATTTCCGCCTATTTAAGTGACGGCACTTACTTATGGACGTATGACATGGGACCGGGTATCGAGCCGGGCATCTGGTATTCGCCTTTCATCGTTTATGATTTCAATGGCGACGGCAAGGCGGAGGTGGCTGTCAAGACAGCGGGAACCGATTATGTAAAGAATGAAAAGGGGCGTGTCTGTGGTGGCAGTGAATACCTTTCCGTACTTGACGGCATGACCGGCAAGGTCATCGACCGCGTGGACTGGCCGGAACGTAACGACCGCTATGGAAACTTGATCCGCCAGAACCGCAACCAGATGGGAGTGGCTTACCTGGACGGAAAGACTCCGTTCATATTGGCGGCGCGCGGCACGTATAAGTTGATGGTGGTAGATGCCTGGATGTTGAAAAACGGTAAGTTGGAGCGCGTATGGCGTTGGGACGGCGACGAGGAAAACCCGATTGTCCGGAGCATGGGAGCGCATAGCATGGTCGCTGCCGATGTGGACGGTGACGGAAGGGATGAAATCCTGTTGGGCTCTTGCATGCTCGATGATAATGGCACGATGTTATGGTCTTCCGGTTTGGGACATAGCGACAAGGCATATATCTGCAAGTTGCGTCCCGATATGGAAGGCATGCAGGTGTTCATGGTCAGTGAACCGAAGAAAGAAGACGGTCGCGGCGTTTCCGTGGTTGATGCCGCTACGGGAAAACTGATATGGGGCATCGGTCATACGACGTATCATGTAGCAGACGGCATGGTAACTGATTTCGACCCTGCACATCCCGGACTGGAATGTTTTGCCAGCGAAGACCGCAAGGGCGGAAGTACCGACAGATACCTGCTGACAGCGGACGGCAGGAAACTGGATGTGGCTAAGGAGGATATACCGGGATGCCGCAACTGGATATGGTGGGATGCGGATTTGTTGCGCGAGACTTTCAAGGGCGATGACAACCGTTGGGGAGCAGGCTCCTCTTCCGGTGGCCGCAGGCAGAGCATCTGGAAATGGAAAGGCGAAGTACTGACGGAAGGCATTGAGGGGGATATCCTGCTGATGGCGGATATGGAAGGCGACTGGCGTGAGGAGCTGATTACCGCCTTGCCGGGTGAATTGCGTATCTATCATACCAACATTCCCGCCTGCGACCGCCGTGTGACATTGATGCAAGATCCCCTGTATCGTAGCTACGTGGCTCATCGCAGCATGGGATATCCCCAAGCCCCCGTGCCGTCTTATTATCTGGGACAATAACCGAACTGTCTTGATTTACTATACTAATTAAAAATATATGCTGTTAAGAATGAAGAAACAACTGTATGCAATCGCAGCCGTTTGTGTATGGATGCTTAGCTCTTGCCAATCTGAAAGTTATAAGTATGAGGCGGTCTATCGCAACTTGCCTTTTGACATGCCTCGCGTGGAAGCGCCGAAATTTCCCGACCGTACGGTCAACTTGAAAGAGTTTGATGCTGTAGGCAATGGGGAAACCCTCTGCACGGCAGCGTTTGCAGATGCAATCAATGCCCTTGCCGAACGGGGCGGCGGACATCTTGTCGTTCCTGCCGGTGTCTGGTTTACAGGTCCTATCGTGTTGAAAAGCAACATTGATTTGCATCTGGAGAAGGGAGCCGTAATCCTTTTCTCGCCGGATGTAGACCTCTATCCGTTGGTGGAAACCGTGTTTGAAGGACTGGATACCCGCCGCTGCCAGTCTCCTATTTCCGGTCGTAACTTGGAAAACGTGGCTATAACGGGCGAGGGAGCGATTGACGGAAACGGGCATTACTGGCGGCCGTTGAAGCGTGAGAAGGTTACGGAGAGTGTTTGGAGGCAGGCCACAGCCCGTGGCGGCGTATATAAACGCCCTACTTACTGGTTTCCGTATCCTGAAACATTGAAAGGAGATACCATCAGCAATATGAACGTCCCTCAGAATCTGCAAACGGAAGAAGAGTGGCAAAGTGTCCGCCATTTCCTTCGTCCGGTCATGGTGAGCCTTGCCGGGTGTAAGAATGTATGGTTGCAAGGGGTGATATTCCAGAACTCTCCGGCATGGAACTTGCATCCGCTGATGTGCGAGAATGTGCTGATAGAGGATGTGCAGGTGCGCAATCCGAGCTATGCGCAGAATGGTGACGGGCTGGACTTGGAATCTTGTAAGAACGCGCTGATTGTAAACTCCACGTTTGATGTGGGCGATGACGGCATCTGCCTGAAAAGCGGCAAGGATGAGGACGGCCGCCGTCGTGCACGCCCTTGTGAGAATGTGGTGGTAGACGGCTGCACGGTGTTTAAAGGACATGGCGGCTTTGTTGTCGGCAGTGAGATGAGCGGTGGCGTACGCAACGTGTCCGTCAGCAATTGCCAGTTCTTGGGAACGGATGTAGGGTTGCGTTTCAAGAGTAAGCGCGGACGCGGCGGCATCGTAGAGAATATATGGATAACGAATGTCTCCATGATGGATATTCCCACCGAACCGGTCACTTTCAATCTTTACTATGGAGGCAAATCTGCCGTTGAAGTATTGGAAAGCGGTGAAAAAGTACCGGTTAAGGTTGAACCGCTTCCTGTGGACGAGACGACTCCCTGCTTCCGCAATATCCATGTCAAGAATCTGGTATGTGCCGGAGCACGCCGTGCGTTGTTCTTTAACGGCATTCCGGAAATGCCGATTGAGAATGTGGTTTTGGAAGATATCGACATCACTTCGCGATTGGGGGCGGAGTTTGTTTACAGCAAGGCTGTTACAATGAAGAATGTCACTATCCGCAATGCGGAAGGCGAGCAGGTTGTCACCCGCTTTTGTGAGGATATGGAGTAAGAATACGGATGTGGTGATGGTGAAACGGATTGTCAAATCTGACATCCTTTCAGTCAAAATAAGTACAAAGGGTAGGGGAGGTTTCCCCTATTTTTGTATCGTGAAACAGCGACTAAAACCAATTACCATGAGACAATGTTTTTTTGCGGTCGATTTGGGTGCTACCAGCGGCCGTACCATCTTGGGGACTTTCACGCCGGAAGGATTGGAAATGGAAGATGTAAACCGTTTCCCGAATCATCTGATTGAAACCGGCGGGCATTTTTACTGGGATATCCATGAACTTTACCGCCATATAATCGAAGGACTGAAAATAGTTGCCCGAAAGGGGGATGTGGAGATTACTTCCATCGGCATTGATACGTGGGGCGTGGATTTTGTCTGTGTGGGCAAAGACGGAAGTTTCCTGCGTCAGCCTTATTCATATCGTGATCCGCATACTGTCGGGGCGCCCGATGCTTTCTTTAAAAAGATTGCCCGCAAGCAGGTCTATGAGTGGACGGGTATCCAGGTGATGAATTTCAACTCTTTGTTCCAACTCGATACATTGAGACGCAACGACGACAGCGCGTTGGCTGCTGCCGACAGGTTGCTTTTCATGCCGGATGCTTTGAGTTATATGCTGACCGGAGAAATGGTTACGGAATATACCATTGCCAGTACGGCGCAGCTGGTCAATGCGGAAACCCGTAAACTGGAAAATGCCTTGCTGCAAGAACTTGGACTTTCGGAAAATAATTTCGGACGTTTTGTCTATCCCGGCGAGAGAATAGGAACGTTGACAAAAGAGGTGCAGCGTATGACCGGGCTTGGCGAGATTCCTGTAATAGCCGTGGCAGGACATGACACGGCTTCTGCCGTGGCTTCCGTTCCCGCCATGAACCCGGACTTTGCATACCTGAGCAGCGGCACCTGGTCGTTGATGGGAGTGGAAACCGAAGGACCGGTCATTACGGAAGAGACCGAAAACTTGAACTTCACTAACGAAGGCGGCGTGAACGGCACCATCCGGTTGCTGAAAAACATTTGCGGGATGTGGTTGCTGGAGCGTTGCCGGATTGCGTGGGGGGAAACCTCTTATCCTGAACTGATAGCCGAGGCAAATGCGAGCGAACCGTTCCGCAGCCTGATCAATCCCGATGATGTGTCGTTTGCCAATCCGGCAGATATGGAGCAGGCTATACGGACCTATTGCGCGGAACGTAACCAGCCGGTTCCGCAGACGCGTGGACAAGTGGTGCGTTGCATCTTTGAGAGCCTTGCTTTGCGCTATCGCCAGGTATTGGACAATCTTCGCACGCTCTCTCCTCATCCGATAGAAACGCTTCATGTTATCGGTGGCGGAAGCCGCAATGAATTGTTGAACCGGTGGACTGCCAATGCTGTCGGCATTCCTGTGGTGGCAGGTCCGTCCGAGGCTACGGCAATCGGTAACGTTATACTTCAGGCGCTGGCAGCCGGAACGGCAGAGGATATTGCTTCCATGCGCCGGTTGATTAACCGCTCTGTGCCTTTGGAAACTTTCCAACCGGTGGATGTGGAAGTGTGGGATGCCGCGTATCTGCACTTCAAACAAGTGACAATGGATATTTGATGTTTAATAATTAATAAAGAAATACTTCAGTATTATGAAAGAAGAACTAATCACAAAGGCTTATGAAGTGGCTAAGGAACGTTATGCCGCTCTTGGAATAGATGTGGAAAAGGTAATGGAGCAACTCCGGAAAGTGGCAATCTCCATGCACTGCTGGCAGGCTGATGACGTTATCGGTTTTGAGTCGGGCAGTTCGCTGACGGGCGGCATCCAGACTACCGGAAACTATCCCGGCAAGGCTCGTAACATCGAGGAACTGCGTGGCGATATTTTGAAAGCCGTTTCCTATATCCCCGGCAAGCACCGTTTGAACCTGCATGAGATTTATGGCGATTTCGGCGGCACGTTTGTAGACCGTGACCAAGTGGAAGTGAAGCACTTTGAGAGCTGGATGCAGTGGGCGGCGGAAAACGGCATGAAGCTGGATTTCAACTCGACTTCTTTCTCGCACCCCAAAAGCGGCAACCTGTCTCTTGCCAATCCCGATAAGGGCATCCGTGATTTTTGGGTTGAACATACCCGACGTTGCCGTGCCATTGCGGAAGAGATGGGACGTCGCCAGGGTGATCCTTGTATCATGAACCTTTGGGTGCACGACGGTAGCAAGGATGTGACGGTAAACCGCATGAAATATCGTGAGTTGTTCAAAGACTCTCTCGACCGGATTTTTGCTACGGAATATAAGAATATGAAGGACTGCTTGGAGTCTAAAGTATTCGGTATCGGCTTGGAAAGCTATACCGTAGGCTCTAATGAATTCTGTGTGGGTTATAGCGTACAACATCAGAAACTGATAACAATCGATACGGGACACTTCCATCCTACGGAAAGCGCTGCCGACAAGGTTTCGTCCATGCTGCTGTTTGTGCCCGAACTGATGCTTCACGTAAGCCGCCCGATACGTTGGGATTCCGACCACGTGACTATCATGGACGATCCTACGCTTGAACTCTTCCAGGAAATTGTCCGTTGCAATGCCTTGGATCGCGTACACATCGGTCTTGACTATTTCGATGCTTCCATCAACCGTATAGGCGCTTATGTCATCGGTACCCGTGCCGCACAGAAATGTATGTTGCGCGCATTGTTGGAACCGTTGGCAAAACTCCGTGAGTATGAGGCTGCCGGTCAGGGTTTCCAACGCCTTGCCTTGCTGGAAGAGGCCAAAGCCTTGCCTTGGAATGCGGTTTGGGATATGTTCTGCCTGAAGAACAATGTGCCGGTAGGCGAGGAGTTCATTGCGGAAATAGAGAAATACGAAGTTGAGGTTACATCAAAACGTAAGTAAGTTAAGTCGAAGCCGGTAATAGCGTTTAGCGGGGAAAGCGTATCTTTGCCCGCTGCTTTCATTATTCGTTATTTGTCGGATATTAACCGTTGATTATCATGAATACACTAATAGGATTATTAATTATCGCTGTGGGCAGTTTCGGACAGAGCAGTTCGTATGTGCCTATCAATAAAGTCAAAGGCTGGTCTTGGGAAAACTTCTGGCTTGTGCAGGGCATTTTCGCCTGGCTTGTCTTTCCGTTGCTGGGCGCTTTGCTTGCCATTCCGGCGCACGGCAGCCTGCCGGAACTTTGGAAGGCCGGCGGCGCATTGCCGGCTGTTGTTTACGGTGTCCTTTGGGGCATCGGCGGCTTGACGTTCGGATTGAGTATGCGCTATTTGGGAGTTGCTTTGGGACAGAGTATCGCTTTGGGTACTTGTGCCGGCTTCGGCACGCTGTTTCCGGCGTTGTTTGCAGGTAAGGACTTGTTGCATGGCGATGGTTTGATGCTTCTTATCGGTGTTTGCATTACTTTGGCGGGGATTGCCGTTATCGGTTATGCGGGCGGTTTGCGTTCCAAAAACATGAGCGAGGAGGAAAAGAAAGCGGCCGTAAAGGATTTTGCCTTGACGAAAGGGCTGCTGGTCGCTTTGCTGGCAGGTGTGATGAGCGCTTGTTTCGCTCTCGGGCTGGATGCCGGAACACCCATCAAGGAAGCGGCGTTGGCAGGCGGGGTGGCGCCTTTGTATGCCGGACTTCCTGTTATCTTTCTGGTGACTTTGGGCGGTTTCTGTACGAATGCGGCTTATTGCATCCAGCAGAATATAAAGAATAAGACAGGCAAGGAATATTTGTCGGTCCGGGGCAATGCTTTTGTGAATAATCTCCTGTTCTGCGCACTTGCCGGAGGATTGTGGTATTCGCAATTCTTCGGTTTGGAAATGGGCAAGAGCTTCTTGGGCGGTAGTCCGGTATTGCTTGCATTCTCCTGGAGCATACTGATGTCGCTCAATGTGACATTCAGCAATGTCTGGGGAATTCTGCTGAAAGAGTGGAAAGGATGCGGTGCCCGCACCATAAGCGTGCTGATATCGGGCTTGGCAGTTCTCATCGCCTCTATCATAGTAGTGGCAATGGCACAGGCATGAATGACAGAGGGTCAATGATATATTTTGATTTTCAACATTTACTTATTAAAATAAATTATAATAAAATAGACACATGAAATCAATTCTTGAAAATCGTCCCAAACTGGCGTATGAAGTCGGTCAGGCGGCAGAAGTAGCCGGATATCTTTGGCAAAAAAGTTGGGCGGAACGTAATGGCGGCAACATAACTTTAAACATCACCGAATATGTGGATGATGAAATCAGGGCTTTGCCTGCTATTAGCGAAGTTAAGCAGATAGGCAAACGCCTTCCTTATCTGAAAGGCTGCTATTTCTATTGCAAAGGCACTCAGATGCGCATGCGCGATTTGGCGCGTTGGCCTATGGAGAACGGTTCGATAATCCGCATTCTCGACGACTGTGCCAGCTATGTGATTATAGCAGACCGTCCTGTCATGCCGACATCGGAATTGCCTTCTCATCTTGCCGTCCATAATTACCTGCTTGAGAAAGGTTCCCCTTGCCGGGCATCCTTGCATACGCATCCCATCGAACTGATTGCCATGACCCATAACAAGAAGTTCTTGCAGAAAGATGTGGCTACCAATCTGCTTTGGAGTATGATTCCCGAAACAAAAGCCTTCTGTCCTCGTGGTTTGGGCATCATCCCTTACGAACTGCCGAGCTCCGTAAAACTGGCCGACGCCACTATCGAAGCTTTGGAAGATTACGATGTGGCGATGTGGGAAAAGCATGGGGTCTTTGCCGTAGATGTGGACATCATGTCCGCTTTTGACCAGGTAGATGTGCTGAACAAATCCGCTTTGATTTACATTGCCGCCAAGAATATGGGCTTTGAACCGGACGGCATGAGCCAGGAACAGATGACAGAGATGACCGTGGCTTTTAATTTGCCCAAATAATATGAAGTGTAATCATATATAATTTAAGATAATTCCATGAAGAGAACCATTATTTCGTGCCTGCTGTCTTTGACAGTCGTGTCGGCTCTCGCGCAAACACCCGTGAAGACGGCGGCCGAGGCTAAGCTTTCGGCTTCCGACCTTGCCGTGAAAATAGCGGACCGCATTTTGGCAACGACCACTTACGAGTTTAAGAACACCAAGACCGGCAAAACGTATAAATCCGTCAGGAACTTGCCTTTGGATATGAATGTCAAAGTCGGCTGTAAGTACAATAACTGGCATTATACCAACGGGGTGACCCACATCGCTTTAATGGAACTCGCCGATAAAACGGGTGCCGGGAAGTACGATGATTATGTCCTTAAGAACATGAATTTCGTATTTAACGAGGGCAACCTGGACTTCTTCAGGAAGCAATATGACCAGGCAATGAAAAACGAAGGCTGGTATGGTGTCCGCAAATTGAGCTGGCACATGATATTCCGCGGAAAGCGTTTGGACGATAACGGTCCTATGGGTGCCAGCCTGATTGATTTGCAGATGAAGCATCCGAATGCCTCTTTCTTGAATTATATCAATGAGACGGCGGAGCACCTGAACTATGGAGAACCCCGTTTGGCAGACGGTACCATTGCCCGTATTTGGCCCCATGAAAACACAATCTGGGCAGATGATGCCTTTATGGCCATCTCTTTCCTTGCCCGCATGGCGAAGATGACCGGCGACATGAGTTACGTCAATGATGCCGCCAATCAGGTAATCAAATATCATAAATATCTGTGGTGCCCCGAAAAGCGGATTTTCTACCATTGCTATCACACGGATACGGACGAACATGGCGTTGCCCATTGGAGCCGCGCCAATGGCTGGGTCTTCATGGCAACTGCCGATTTGCTTGCAGTGATGCCGCAGAATCATCCCATGCGCCCTGAAGTATTGGAATGTTTCCGCCGTCAGTGTAGCGGTGTGGTACGTTACCAGGGTAAACATGGGCTATGGCACCAGCTTCTTGACAAAGAAGATTCATACGAAGAGATTACAGGTACAGCCATGTTTGTTTTCGGCATAGCACGTGGTGTGAAGCAGGGTTGGCTGCATCCCGATTTCATATATGCTGCCGAGCGAGGGCTGAAGGGGATGATGACATTGATGTCCGACAAAGGCGATGTCACTAAAATCTGTGTCGGCACAGGCATCATGCCGTCGCCGGAGTATTACTACAACCGTCCCACCCAAGAGAACGACCCGATGGGCGAAGGTCCTGTCCTCCGTGCACTGGTTGAAATGATAGATGCGCCGAAATATACGGAGATTAAGGCTGAGCAACAATACGATAAGATAGTAGTCAGGAAATAATAATCCTTTTTGGAAATATATAATCCCGGTTGGAATACGGTTCGTACTCCCAATCGGGATTTTTTCTATTAAATCTTTCATAACTGACCTTTATTTCATAAATATTTCCTATTTTTGTCTCGAACCCATCATGAAGGATACGCGTTATGACTAAGAACTACAATGATTTAGGAGTAGAATTTAAGTATCTTATTGTAAACGACATGGACCAGAGGTATGGTCTGTGGGTGAATACCGTCGGCTTCCAGTCCATTCAGCCGGACTCTCCGTATCCTTTGAAAGACCATCCTTCCGGCTACTATTTCAATGCCCAGAAAGGGCGTGTCTTGCGTGAGTACCAATTGGTTTATATAACAAAAGGGCGCGGATTGTTCTCTTCAGAGACAACTCCGGAAAAGCAGGTCTGCAAAGGGCGCTTGATGGTGCTGTTCCCCGGGCAGTGGCACACTTATCATCCTTACCGTCAGACGGGATGGAATGAATATTACATCGGTTTTGAAGGTCCTGTCATGGATAACCTGGTGAAAGAAGGATTTCTGTCGAAAGACAATCAGGTGCTCGAGGTCGGTTTGAACGAGGAGCTGGTATCACTCTTTTCCCGGGCTTTGGAAGTGACGGAGGGAGATAAGATATCTTCCCAGCAATACCTTGCAGGTATCGTGCTGCACATGGTGGGCATGATACTCTCCATATCCAAGAATAAGATTTTCGAGTTGGGCGATGTCGACCAGAAAATAGAGCAGGCGAAGATTATCATGAATGAGAATGTGTTTAAGGATATTGATCCTGAAGAACTGGCAATGAAGCTGAATATCAGCTACTCTTGGTTCCGGAAAGTGTTCAAGGACTATACGGGCTATGCGCCGGCAAAATACTTTCAGGAACTGAAGTTACGCAAAGCCAAACAATTGCTGGTCGGCACTTCACACTCCGTCAAGGAAATCTCCTTTATGCTCGATTATAAATCTACCGAACATTTCTTTTCACTCTTCAAGAAACGTACTGGGTTTACTCCGTTGGAATACCGCTCTTTCGGTCGGGAGACTGAGATAGAAGAGTCGGAGTAGCGCCAAAGGATATGTATACCGTATAGCAGAAGCCGCTCAATCGTGATATGCCATGATTGGGCGGTTTCTGCCGTATATACATGCCGTGTTTGTTGCCAATAGTGTGGCAAGACTTTGCCTGTTAAATGGCAGCAACCGCATTATCCAATTCCGTCCGGACAGGTGAGGTAAAACAACGGCAGCGTTTCCTTGTTGCCGCCACTCGAAAGGCAACTTGAAAAAATCAAAAGAGAGAGTTTTACTATCAAAAACATAGATGTCTAAGTTAATGTGCGAGTTTATATTTGCATTCGAAAACATTCGCTGATAGTCGGTATCCGATTCTGTTAATCTTGAATTTATTTATTAATCAAATATATTAATAGTCTATGAGAATTTTACACAAAAAACTCTGCTTATTGATGCTTCTGTTGATAAGTTGTCATCTGTATGTTTTTGCCCAGGGCAGAATCATTACAGGGGTTGTATTGGACAAAGTTGGTGAAACGGTTATTGGTGCGAGTGTACTGGTTAAAGGAACTTCTAATGGTACTATCACGGATGTTGATGGTAATTTTACACTTAAAAATGTTCAGGATAATGCCATCCTGCAAGTTAGTTTTGTAGGTTATAAAGCCCAGGATATTGCTTTGAAAGGACAAAGTAATATAAAGGTGGTTTTGGAAGAAGATACGGAGGTTCTTGACGAAGTCGTTGTTATCGGTTATGGTTCTGTGAAGAAAAGCACTTTGACAGGAGCTGTGGCAAAGATGGATGCGAAAGGCATCCAAGACCGTACGTTGGCACGTCCTGAAACCGCTTTGCAAGGACAACTTGCAGGTGTATCGGTGCGGTCCATTACCGGTGAACCGGGGTCGGATATGCAAATTCGTGTGCGTGGTGCAGCTTCCGTTAATGCGGATTCTGATCCGTTGTACGTTGTAGACGGTGTGCCGATGACCACTTTGAGTGGTATAAACCCTGCGGATATTGCTTCTATAGAAGTGTTGAAGGATGCTGCTTCTGCTGCTATTTACGGTTCTCGCGGTTCAAACGGCGTTGTGATTGTTTCCACTTCGAAAGGAAAGACAGGGAAACCCAAAGTTTCGTTTAACGCCAGTGTGGGCTTCCAGACATTAGAGAAGAAACTTGATATGCTGAGTGCGACGGAATGGATGGAGTTCAGAACAAAGTGGAACGATGCCAAATACCTGGCTGATGCGGCAAAAGCAGGAATAACCAATGCAAGTATTCGTGATGATAATGCTACTCGTCTTGCAAATCTTGGTGTGGTTGCCGGTACTGATAAAGCCTATGAATATATTTTGGATGACCGTTGGTTTAACTACATGAACCAGGATATGAGGGATACGCATACTTATGCGGCAACCACCGAAGGGCTTAGCATTCTGGATTGGCAGGATGAGTTTTATCGTACGGCTATGGTGCAAGACTATGGACTGAGTGTTTCCGGTGCTACTGACAATGTAAATTATATGTTTTCAGGAGGCTATCTGAATCAGGAAGGATTGGCTACCGGCACGGGCTACAAACGTTTTTCTTTCCGTGCTAATGTGGAATCTAAAATTAATAAGTATATTGCTGTCGGCATTAATCTGGCTCCTACTTATACGGTATCCGATGGGGCGGGTAAAGCCAATGGCAAAGATTCACAGACACATAAGGCTTTGGCTTCTACACCGGTATCGGAACAGGGTGTTGGCTACATGACAAATGTGCAACCGAATGCGCGTTACGGATGGGCAGATACGAATTCAAGCCCTGTTTATACGTTGGAGAGTATGATTCGTCAGGATCGCACTTTGCGTATGGTAGGCAATGCTTTTTTACGTATCACCCCGTTTCAGGATTTCCGTGTGGAATTATCGGCTGCTGCCAATTATTTCGATTTGGACGGAAATACTTATACCTTTTCAAGCGCCAGTTCGAAATGGCCTGCCGGTGAAGGGCAAAATTCCGGTGGCGGTCATACCACGAGCCGGACATGGAGTACGTTGTTGCAGGCGGTAGCCAATTATGACCATACTTTTGACAAGCATGGTGTGAGCGCTATGCTTGGTTTCTCGTCCGAACAATCTTCGTTGGGGTATAAGACGGAACAGTCTTTCAGCGCACCTTTCCCGAATGATGCCATAACAGGTACGTTTGATGGTTCGAAGCTGAAAGCCAAGACTAATACGGTGACCGAACAGACTCCTAATAAATTGCTTTCTACATTCGGACGTTTGCAGTATAATTATGATGAACGTTATATGTTGTCCGGTAGTTTACGTTTTGATGGCGGGTCTGTTTTTGGTGCTAACAATAAATGGGGCATATTTCCGGCTGTATCCGGTGGATGGTTAATCTCTAATGAAAAGTTTTTCAAGAATTGGAATCGGAAGTGGTGGAATACATTGAAACTTAGAGCCAGTTATGGCGTAACCGGTAATAATTCTATCAGTAATACGGCAGCGTATGCCACATTGACATCTGCTGTTTACGGCGGTGTTGCAGGTTATTATACCAACAGTTTGGCAAATGCTGATTTGAGTTGGGAAAAAACACACAGTACTGATATTGCTGTTGATTTCGGTTTCTTGAATAATCGTATTCAGCTGTCTTTGGATTGGTACACTAAAAATACGACAGACTTGCTGTATCAGGTTCCGGTAGAAGGGGCTTCCGGTTTTAGTACTATTTGGGATAATCTGGGTGATATTCACAATCAGGGTTTTGAAGTGGAATTGAACACGCATAACTTGACCGGTGAATTCACTTGGGATACTTCATTCAATATGTCTTACAATAAAAACAAAGTAAAGAAAATAGGTACGGATGATACGCCTGTTTATTCCGGATGGAGTGGTAATGAAACGAATGTGCTGATTGTTGGCAAACCGGTAAACTCTTACTATATGTATGAAGCTATCGGGGTATGGAAAAGCCAGGCGGAAATAGATGCGTACAGTGCTGCTCATGGTGGAAATCCTGTGACTTTCGAGGGTAAGAATATACATCCGGGCGATGTTCGTTATCGGGATGTCAATAACGATGGCAAGTTCGACAAAGACAACGACAGGGATTATCTGGGCACTCCGACACCAAAGTTCGTATTTGGTTTGACAAACCGTTTCTCTTATAAAAATTTTGACCTGTCCGTTTTGCTGACGGCACAAACAGGAGGAAAGATTTATAGCTTTTTGGGACGTGCCATTGACCGCCCCAGTATGGGTGCCAGATCCAATGTGTTGGGACATTGGCGGAATGCGTGGTGGTCTGAAGATGAGCCGGGCAATGGAAACATACCGTCTATTTTCAGTTCTACGACTGCATCGGCCATAGATTCCCGTTGGTTATATTCCTCCAACTATTTGCGTATTAAAAATTTGACTTTCGGCTATAAACTGCCTGTTAGTTCGAAGTTCATATCATACGCACGTGTATACATGTCTATCGAAAACTTGGCAAAATGGGATAATTACTATGGCGGTTATTCTCCGGAAGCTGCGAATATAGGTTCCGGTCCTGGCGGTGCAACAGCTTTAGGTTTGGACTATGGTGGTTATCCTAATTCACGTACGTTTACGTTTGGTATAAATCTTAATTTCTAATTTAATGCGAAGAATTATGTTTAAATTTAAAAATAAACACATAACCAAAGAGTAAATTTGAGAATAGCGTAGCGAATAGGCTAAAAAAGTGCTCGTTACGCTATATTTTTCTCTTGGTAAGAAGCCAAAGAAAGCCATAATATAGCCATACAGCGTAAGAGTTCAGTTACCACATCATTACCGAATGATTGAAAAAGTTTTTTCGCTAAGATGTTATTTTTCTGCGATTTGCGTAATTCTGCGTAGCTGTCGGTAACTCACAGTAAACTAATTTTGTAACCAAAAAAAATGTGAGTTATGCGAAGTACATTCAAGGTATTATTCTACGTGAAGAAAGGCAGTGCAAAGCCCAACGGCAACCTGCCTTTGATGTGCCGCCTTACGGTGGACGGAGAGATTAAGCAGTTCAGCTGCAAGATGGACGTTTCCCCACACTTGTGGGACGTGAAGAACAACCGTGCCTTGGGCAAGAGTGCCGAAGCGCAGAGAATCAACCGTGCGGTTGACAAGATTCGGGTGGAGGTAAACCGCCGATACCAAGAACTGATGCAGACGGATGGGTATGTGACAGCCGCCAAACTGAAAGATGCCTATCTCGGCATCGGTATCAAGCAGGAAACCTTGCTGAAACTCTTTGAACAGCACAATGCCGAGTTTGCGAAGAAGGTCGGACACAGCCGTGCCAAAGGAACTTTCCAACGGTACATAACCGTCTGCAAGCATATCCGGGAGTTCCTGCCCCATACCTACAAACGTGAGGATATTCCCCTCAAAGAGTTGAACCTCACGTTCATCAATGATTTCGAGTATTTCCTGCGAACCGTGAAGAATTGCCGCACCAATACCGTGTGGGGCTACATGATTGTGTTGAAGCACATCATTTCCATAGCGAGGAATGACGGTCGTCTGCCGTTCAATCCCTTTGCAGGGTATATCAACTCTCCCGAAAGCGTGGACAGGGGATATGTAACAAAAGAGGAGATACACACTCTTATGAACACCGAGATGCCCGACAAGACCCACGAGCTTGTGAGGGACTTGTTTCTGTTTTCGGTGTTCACAGGTCTGGCGTATTCCGATGTCAAGAACCTCACCACCGACAACCTGCAAACTTTCTTTGACGGCAACCTTTGGATAATCACCCGAAGAAAGAAGACCAACACGGAATCGAACATCCGTCTGTTGGACGTTCCCCGAAGGATTATTGATAAGTATAAAGGTATGACAAAGGACAACAAGGTGTTTCCAATGCCAAGCAACACGACCTGCAACAAAAAGCTGAAAGCCATAGCAGAATTGTGCGGTATAAAGACACATTTGACCTATCACGTTGCAAGACATTCTGCAGCGACTACCATATTGTTATCCAACGGAGTACCCATTGAAACAGTCAGTCGTCTGTTGGGGCATACCAACATAAAGACCACTCAAATCTATGCAAAGATAACCGCCCAAAAGATAAGTCAGGACTTGAAACAGTTGTCCGACAAGCTGGGGGATATGGAGAAGAGCATTTGCAGTGCAATTTGATAACCCCATAAAATAGAATACAGATGAAAGAGAAACGAAACATCATCACGATGGACGGACAGGGCAACATCACCCTGCCGACCGATACAGGCTCCATTACCATGACCGAGTGGGAACTCTGTGAACTGTTCGGGGTTGTCGCCCCTACAATCCGAGCAGGGATAAAGGCACTCTGCAAAAGCGGAGTTTTGAGGGAATACGAGATAAGACGTACCATCCGACTGTCGGATAAACGCTGTATGGAGGTTTACAATCTTGCAGCCGTCATCGCCCTTGCTTTCCGTATCAATACATTCGGAGCGGAGCAGGTTCGCAGAACCGTCCTTGCAAGACTGTACTTGCGAAAAGAAAAACAGAGCATCTTCTTTTCGCTGAACATTTCCGATACGTCAAGCCCGAAATACTTCGCATAGGCGTATTACCATTCACACATACTCACACACCCGAAGAAGCTCCTGTTTTCAGCTCTGTTTCTTCGGGATTTTCTGTTTTTACAGCCCCGAACCGCACACTTTTCTGTAGCAAGGTATTTTTTGCTGCGTTCTGCTATGATTTGCGTATCAAGTTATCCGACAGTTGATTATACTTTTGCAGCTGACATTTTTTCAAACTAAAATCATTGGAATATGGAAGCAAACAAAGTGAAAGACAACCATCGACCGCCTACGGATAGCGGCATGGCTAAGGAAGAGTTTATCCGTGTCGGCACGACCCTCTACAAGATTGTGGAACAACCGAGACTGAACGGAGGGTATGTAAGGAAACGCATCGCATGGAACAACGAGACCCTGCGCCAAGACTATGGCAAGGACTATATCGGCAGCGTACCCAAGTATGACGGCTTCTGCACCGTACCCGAACACGTCAGCTATCAGCCTGTAATCGGCAAGTTTCTCAATCTCTACGAGCCGATAGACCACCAACCGAAAGAGGGCGATTTCCCCTCTATCCGCTCTTTGGTGGAACACATCTTCGGGGAGCAATACGAGTTGGGGATGGATTATCTGCAACTGCTCTACATGCAACCCATACAGAAGCTGCCCATCCTGCTGCTGGTATCGGAAGAACGGAACACAGGCAAGAGTACATTCCTCAATTTTCTGAAAGCCTTGTTTCAGAACAATGTGACGTTTAACACCAATGAGGATTTCCGCAGCCAGTTCAATTCCGACTGGGCTGGGAAGCTCCTTATCGTAGTGGACGAGGTATTGCTTAGCCGCAGGGAGGATAGCGAGCGGTTAAAGAACCTAAGCACGGCACTATCCTACAAGGTGGAAGCCAAAGGCAAAGACCGTAACGAGATAGCATTCTTCGCCAAGTTCGTGTTGTGTTCAAACAACGAGTATCTGCCTGTAATCATTGATGCAGGTGAAACTCGTTATTGGGTGCGCAGGATAGACCGCTTGCAGTCGGATGATACCGACTTCTTGCAAAAACTGAAAGCCGAGATACCTGCGTTTCTTTACCATCTACAACATAGAAGCCTCTCCACCGAAAAGAAGAGCCGTATGTGGTTCGCCCCCTCGCTGCTGCATACCGAAGCCTTGCAGCGTATTATCCGCAGCAACCGCAACAGATTGGAGATAGAGATGCACGAGCTTATACTTGACATTATGGAGAGTGTAGGCACGGACACTTTCTCTTTTGACAGCAATGATATTTTTCTTTTGTTGCGGTATTCACAGGCAAAAGTGGAGAAACACCAAGTTCGCAAGGTATTGAAAGAGTGCTGGCAACTTAATCCTGCCCCCAATACGCTTACCTATACCACCTACCAAGTGGACTATACCCGTGACTGCCACTATTCGCCCAAGCGGAAGACAGGACGGTTATACACCGTGACAAAAGCGTTTTTAGAAACACTATAATTATTTTGATGAAATGATGAATAAGTCTATAAATATATTGAAATATAGACATTTACATTCTCATCAAACATTCAGCAAAAGTATCTTACTGATGAAAAGAGAAAACAGGACGGACAGACCATGCCCGACACCGTAAACGATGAATTTCTCTTTTCGTAAGTAGTTTGATGAATAAATGATGAGAGGATATATAAGTATAAATCAATGCATTAAACCACCCATTCATCAAATCATCGCTTTATTAACCATCATCAAATCCGTAGGAATATACATTATGACAATACAGGAAGCAAAACAAATCAGAATAGCAGACTATCTGCAAAGTCTGGGCTATAAGCCCGTAAAGCAACAGGGCAACAGCCTTTGGTACAAGTCACCGCTGAGAGAGGAAGCCGAAGCCTCGTTCAAGGTGAACACCGAACTCAACCAATGGTACGACTTCGGCATCAGCAAGTGCGGCAATATCATCGCACTGGCTTCGGAACTTTACCGTTCCTACAATGTGCCGTATCTGTTGGAGTGCATTGCCAAGCATACACTGCACCTACACACCGCCAATCATACACCATTCTCTTTTGGTCGGCAATCCGTTTCAAAACTGATGTATCGACACCTGCAAATTACGGAACTGTCCTCTCCTGCGCTGCTGTCCTATTTGCAGGAGCGTGGGATAAACGCCGAACTCGCCAAGAGGGAATGTAGGGAACTCCGTTTTGAGAACAAGGGCAGACCATACTTCGCCATCGGCTTCCCGAACATGACAGGTGGCTATGAGGTACGCAACCGATATTTCAAAGGTTGTGTCACTCCAAAGAACATTACCCATATCCGACAGAGTGGGAACCCACGAAGTATGTATTATCTTTTCGAGGGCTTCATGGATTACCTCTCGTTCCTTACCATCCGTGTGAGGAACAATCCGCAATACCCCCGACTGACCACACATGACTACATCATCTTGAACTCCGTTTCCAATCTATCAAAGGCGGAGGGCATATTGGCTGCCTATTCCGAAATCGGTTGTTTCCTTGACAATGACACGGCAGGGCGGACAGCCTGTAAGTATCTGCAAGCAAAGTTCGGGGAACGCCTTTCCGACAATCCATATACTACCGTGAGTACAAGGATTTGAACGACTATCTGTGCGATAAGCCCTTGTCCCAATCGGCAGAGCCGATGAAGCAGGAGAGACAAGTCCAATCCGTAAAACGAATGGTGCAGCCACCGAAAAAGCGAGGGCTGAAGATGTAGGGAGTGGGAACGCTTGCAGCCGTGCGGATATTTGCCAACGGAAAATACCATAGCTTATTAGGGAATTTTCCGGGCCGCATTGCAAGCAACGCTGAAAATTCCCCAATAAGCCAAAGAGGTTGCACCTCTCCGGACTCTCCCGAGACCAACGGCAAGAGCCGTGCAGGAGAATAACCAACCATTGTTTCACAAGGTAAAAAGAAAGATTTATTATATGGGTTATGCAGTATTACACATGGAAAAGACAAGCGGAACGGATTCCGCCATGTCAGCGCACATAGAACGCACCATCAAACCGAAAAATGCCGATGAGAGCAGGACGCACCTCAATCGGGAACTGATAAAGTTTCCTGACGGAGTGGAGAACAGGACACAAGCCATACAGCACCGATTGGACACCGCAGGGCTGACACGCAAAATCGGGAACAATCAAGTGAGGGCTATCCGCATCTTGCTTACGGGAACCCACGAGGATATGGAACGCATCACCAACGAGGGCAGACTTGATGAGTGGTGCAACGACAATCTGAAATACCTTGCCGACACATTCGGCAAGGAGAATATCGTGTCAGCAGTCTTGCATATGGATGAGCAGACACCGCACATACACGCCACTCTTGTTCCGATAGTCAAAGGAGAGCGTAAGCGCAGGAAGAAAGAGGAACAGGTAAAGAAACGGTATCGCAAGAAGCCGACTGACATAGCCCGACTGTGTACCGATGATATTATGACACGTACCAAACTCAAATCCTATCAGGACACCTATGCCCAATCTATGAGCGGTTATGGATTACAGCGTGGCATTGACGGTTCGGAAGCAAGGCATATCACCACACGGCAGTATTACCGTGATTTGGTACAGCAGACGAAACAGTTGCAGACTGATATAGGGCAACTCCAAGACCGTAAAGAGACGGTGCAGGAAGAACTAAAACGAGCCAAGAAAGAGGTACAGACCGAGAAACTGAAAGGTGCAGCCACGACCGCAGCGACCAACATAGCCGCGAGCGTCGGTTCTCTTTTCGGTAGTAACAAGGTCAAGACATTGGAGAGGGAGAACAGGGATTTACAGGAGCGTGTATCTGAACTTGAAGAAGAAGCCCGACAAAGGGAACGGCAACAGGCGAAGCACATACAGGAGATAACGGACGCTTACGAGCAGCGACACCGCAAGCTGTCAGAATTCACGGACTTTGTGAAACGCTACTTCCCGTATGTGGAGAAACTGATACCGACAATAAATTTCCTGCGTGAGCGTTTGGGCTTCAATGATGATATTATCCGAAGACTATGCACATTCAAGGATGTTCCCATAAAAGGCAAGCTCCATTCTTCCGAGTTCAACCGAGATTTTGAAACCCAACATGCCGTCTGCTCCATCAAAGAGGATGATAACGGAAAGTTCGATTTC
Organism: uncultured Bacteroides sp.; assembly: GCF_910578895.1. Classification (GTDB taxonomy): domain Bacteria; phylum Bacteroidota; class Bacteroidia; order Bacteroidales; family Bacteroidaceae; genus Bacteroides. The sequence continues at coordinate 149,604 of NZ_CAJTSC010000002.1, read as the reverse complement.
AAGATTGACGGAGTATCACACGTAAGCTGGTTCAGAAAGAAGATGAGTGAGCTTAGGGAAGCAATCGGAATACCGAAGTCAAGACAAAGCCGAGGTATGCAACTGTAAATCAAAATAAAATCCGTGATTGTTTAATGGCATATCACGGATTTTTTGTACCTTTGCATTATAAAATGGATTATTATGGACATAAAGAAATACATAGCACAATTGGAGTTTGTTCCTAAAGATGGAACAAATGGCATATACCATAAGGTATATGCAAAGCATAATAATTATGTCATATCCATTGATTTTAATACTGGGCATATTGAATATGGTGATAAAATTATCGCTGAAAGTAAGACTACTCAAAATTTTTCACAGCCCGAAAATTTTGTAGTGCTTGAATGTGTTGATAGATTACTTATCAAAGGATATAAACCTCAAAATATAGTTCTTGAAAAGACTTGGCCATCTGGACATGGTACATCAGGACGATTGGATATTTGTGTTAATCGAGAAGATGGTACGCCATATATGCTTATCGAATGTAAGACATTTGGCAAAGAATACAATAAGGAATTAGCAAGAATTCATAAGGATGGTGGACAATTATTCACGTATTTCCAATTATCTGGTGGCAAGGCTGATGTACTAATGTTATACGCATCAGAATTGAAAGGTAATAAATTTGTATATGTGAATGAGATTGTCAAGATTGAAGACGATTATCGTAATGGTGATGTGAAAGACATTTATGAGAAATGGAACAAACTAACCAAAGATAATGGTATCTTTGATTTATGGGTACAACCATATAATTTTCAAAGCAAAGCATTAACAAAGGAACAATTGAAAGAGATAAAAGCCGAAGATTCGAGCTTTATCTTCAACCGTTTCCTGGAAATACTGCGCCACAATGTGGTATCTGACAAGGGAAATGCTTTCAATAAGATATTTACGCTCTTCTTGTGTAAGGTTTATGATGAAACAACTACAGGTGAGGGTGAAGAATTAAAGTTCCAATGGCTTGAAGGACGAGACAATCATGTTGATTTCCAACTTCGCTTGACAGACCTTTATAGCAAAGGAATGAAAAAATTTTTGGACAGAACTGTTAGCGATTTCAATAATGAGGACTTTGATAAGCGTTGTGCTAACCTAAATGAAGATACTAAACAGTACCTTTTAAGAGAGGTAAACAAACTTCGTCTTGAAAAGAATAATGAGTTTGCAATCAAGGAGGTGTATGACAATGCTTCATTTGAAGAAAATGCAAAGGTTGTAAAAGAGGTTGTAGAATTGATTCAGGGATATAGAATTCGATACAACAAGAGACAGCAGTATTTGTCTGACTTCTTCGAACTACTACTTACTACAGGCCTCAAACAAGAGGCTGGACAGTATTTCACACCTGTGCCTATCGCACAATTCATCATAAAGAGTCTTCCTCTGGATTCTATTATGGCAGAAAAACTATCTCGTAAGGATGGTGAAATTTTGCCATATATGATTGACTATGCAGCTGGTAGCGGTCACTTTATCACAGAGTTTATGCACGAAATACAAGACATCATAAACGATTGCGATACCTCTAAGTATATTGAGGAGACTAGAAAGCACCTTGTCAATTGGCAGAATTGCCATTTCGATTGGGCTACTGATTATGTATATGGCATCGAAAAGGATTACCGACTTGTAAAAGTTGGTAAAGTTGGTTGTTATTTACATGGTGATGGTTTAGCCAATGTTATCCTCAGTGATGGACTCGCCAATTTCTGTAATAACAAAGAGTACAAGGGTAAGTTGCGCAAATTGGTAAATGATGGACAAAAGGATAACCAACAATTCGATATAGTATTGAGTAACCCTCCGTATTCCGTATCTTCATTCCGTCAAACTACTCGTGACTACTATACAGAACAAGATTTTGAGTTGTATAATTCACTAACAGATAATAGTTCTGAAATAGAGTGTTTATTTGTTGAGCGTACGAAGCAGTTACTTAAAGACGGTGGTATAGCAGGAATAGTTCTGCCCAGTTCCATGCTAAGCAATTCGGGTGTTTACACTAAGGCGCGTGAGATTATTTTGCAATACTTCGATATTGTAGCTATTGCAGAGTTGGGTAGCAATACGTTTATGGCAACCCCAATAAATACTATTGTCCTATTCCTACGCCGTAGAGATAATTATTTTGCAACTAATACAAAGGTAGCTGTTGATGCTTATTTCCGTACCCTAAATGATGTTACCATAAATGGTATAGAAACCCCTGCTTCAAAATATGTGGCTCATGTTTGGGAGGGACTCGATTATGTTGATTATGTTACATTGCTACAGAAATCTCCAAATGACAAGGTTAAGGCACACGAAATATATTCAGAGTATAGAAAGAAGATTTCTGCAAAAAATGATGCTAAGTTGTTGGAAACTATACTAAGCATAGAAGCAGAAAAACTATTGTACTTTGTTCTGGCATATCCTCAAAAAGTTGTTATTGTCAGAAGTGGAGAGAAAGATGTAGAAAAACGATTCTTAGGCTATGAGTTCTCGAATCGTCGAGGTAATGAGGGAATTCATGCTATGCAAAGAGGCAAAAATATTGACGAATGTACCCAACTCTTTGATATAAATAGTAAGAATAATCCAGAGAAGGCAAGTACTTACATTCAGCAAGCTTTTGGAGGAAATTACCACTCTATCATTGCAGAGAATATGAAGCCTCATGTCTCTCGCTCTGCATTAATTGATATGCTTACTTTTGACAGAGACACCTATGACAAAGGTATTTCTTTAACCGTAAAAAAAAAAGTAATAGTTGATAGTCTATATCCACAATTAAAAATTGCAGATCTATTTATCACTATAAAGAATGGTAAAAATGTAAAACAGTCTGATTCTATTGGTGGATATCGTGTTTCTCGTATAGAATCCATAGCAAACGCCGAATTTGATATTAATGCGACAAAGTGGACTACGGATAAAGTTGAAGAGCAAGACTTTTTACAAAATGGGGATATTCTCTTTAGTCATATTAATAGTGTTAAGTATTTAGGTAAAACAGGCATTTTTGAGTCGGACGAGAAAGTTGTGCATGGGATAAATCTGCTTAGATTTAGAGCTAACAATCTCATTATCCCGAAATATGCCTATGCTATTTTTAAATTGCCTGTTTTTATGGCTGAAGTTCAAAAGTATGCAATAAAAGCAGCAAATCAAGCAAGTGTTAATATCTCAAATATTAAGAGCATACGTATTCCCGTTCCTCCTATTGATGTTCAAAAACTGATTGTAGAGGAGATTGATAAGATTGATAAAGTTGTCATTGATGCGAAACTGTTGATTGATGCTAAGACTTCCGAAATAAGAACCATAATAAACAACTTGGATTCTACGGTATGTATTAAAGATTACTTTGACATAAATACTAATTCCCTTAATCCTGTAAATAGTTTTGGAAACGGATACTTTACTTATATTGATATTGACTCTATAGGCAAAGGTAACGGTATCATATCTTATGATAAACAAATATTGGGTAAAGATGCACCGTCACGAGCAAGAAGAGTTGCTTTGGATAAGACAACAATTGTTTCTACTGTCCGGCCATATCTTAAAGGTTTTGCCTATATAGAAAGTGTTCCTGACAAGACGATATTTTCAACAGGTTTTGCCCTTATTAAGTCTCAAAAAGAGGAATCATATATAACGAAGCTATTATATTTCTTATTTATGTTTTCTGACGACTTAATGAAACAGATGGAGGTTGCCATGCCTAAAGCTGCATATCCAAGCATCAACAAGGATGACATTGATAATTTTAAAATCCCGATGCCATCAATTGATGAGCAGAAGCGCATAGTAACTCAGATTGAGGCATTAGAATCAGAAATTATAAAAGCCCGCAATTTGATAGAGAATGCAGCGAGTAAGAAACAAGTTATACTTGATAAATATTTATAAGAAATGAATAATGATAAGAATAACAAAAGAGTTTCTTTAGAGGATATGTATAACAAAATGATGCATACGCAATCCTCTGTAAATTATGACTTTTCAAAATGGGAAAAGACCGGAGATGTATACAAGCAGTTTTCTATTTATGATACCTCTAAATATGAAACTATATTGTCCTCAAGTACTATAATTAATAAATAAAGAGAATATGCCAAGTTGGAGTGAAATAATAACAGATGTAAACTTGTATTCTAATGTAGGGATAGAGTTGGATAAAAAACGTGAACAGTATTTAACCCAAATACATTCTATTACAGGACGAAATGTGATAGCATACTATTCTGGTTGGCTGAAAACGCCTGATGCTCCTCATGTGTCAATTGATGAACAAGACAAAAATGCTTTTATGACAACAGTATATAAGTTAGATAAAGCAAGAGGACTTGATTTAATTCTTCATACACCAGGGGGGGATATTGCTGCAACAGAAAGTATCGTTACATATCTAAAAAGTCTTTTTAATGGCGATGTGAGAGCTTTTATCCCTCAAATTTCTATGTCGGCAGGTACTATGATTGCCATGTCTTGCAGAGAGATTATAATGGGGGAACAATCTTCTTTAGGTCCCATAGACCCTCAAATGGGTGGAATAGCGTGTCAAGCTGTTATAGATGAATTCAACCGAGCTGTTAATGAGGTATCTGCTAATCAAGCTTCATTAGGATTATGGCAAACTATTATTTCTAAGTATCATCCTACATTTTTAACAGCGTGTGAAAATGCAGTTGCATGGTCTGCTCAATTGGCAGAGCAATGGCTGAAAGAAGTTAATCCTCAGATAGATTTTGATAAAATCAAGAATGTATTTTTGAATCATAATAAGAGCTATTCACACAGCAGACATTTATCTAAACAGGATTGCAAAAATGCAGGGTTGAATATTGTGGACTTAGAGACAAACTCTGATTTACAAGATGCTATTCTTAGTTTGCATCATTGTTATATGATTCTATTTGATAAATTTCCCATTTCCAAAGTTGTGGAAAATAATATTGGAGGAAGATACATGCAGAATTATAATGCAAAGTAAAAATTGGGAACAAACACTCTGATACATGGCAGAAGTGTTTGTTCCCATTTCATTATTGCTTTTGTGAGAATGACAATCAACATACACTGTCGTGATAAATCAGTCAAATACATTGTCCTTTCAGAGAATTATCATACTTTTGTACATGGAAGAGTTATTTGACAGCATAGCACCGTAAATCACTGAAATTCGCACGGTTGCCAACTCGTTACCACTATCTATCGAATACGCAGTTAAATGTTTATTTCTCAAGCGGTTGTATCAAACCATTGAAAATCTAAAATATACTTTGGACGAGTGCATTGGCACTCACCGTCCTTTCCTGTGATGGCTTTTTGGATACTCCTCCTGTGGACAGGCTTACTTCGGACGGATTCTATCAGACTCAGGAACAATCGGAACAAGGCATTATAGGTGTTTATGCCGATTTACGTCAGATAGCCAACTGTTCTTATTGGTTTATGTCCGAATGCCGTTCCGATATCATGTGGGTGGAGCCTAATCCGGATGCCTATCGCGAGTACTCCGAGATCGGGACATTTCGTGCTTTGGAGAATACCACCATGTTCAATACTACTTGGAATACTTGGTATAAAATCATCTATGATGCCAATATTGCCATTTCGAAAATTCCGGGCGGTTCTTTCGACTCGGAAGAAATCAGAGCCCAGTTCTTGAATGAAGCTTATTTTTTAAGGGGTTGGGCCTATTTTGAGCTGGCACGTCTGTTCGGTAATATTCCGGTTGTGGATAAACCGATGTCGCCTGCAGAAATAAAGTCGGTCAAGCAGTCATCTGCAATAGATGTAATTAACAATATTGTCATTCCTGATTTAAAGAATGCGGAGAATCTTCCGTATAAGGAAGATATGCAGGATGCAAAGGGCAAAAAAGGTATTGAAAAGCAAGGACGTGCGGACAAGATGGCTGCAAAGGCTATGTTGGCGCGTGTATACATGACTTTGGCGGGGTATCCGTATAATGATGTTGCTGCAAAGAGTCTTGCCAAAACACAGCTTGAGAGTGTGCTTAATGACTCGCATGCAGCTGGCTATTGGGCACCGGACCTGGAAAAATGGAGAATGCAATGGATGCCGTCTGAAGATTATTATAACAAGTATTCCATATTTGCCATACAATACCGTAGTGGCGGTTCCGGAAATCCGGCGGTGTTTAATACAATTGCGGTTAAGGACTTGCCGCAAACATGGACTAAATGGGTATGCTCTGCCAATAAAATATTTATAGACAAGACATTGATGCATGAGTTCGATAGGACTTATTCTGTCAGTGGCAAGAAAGACGGACGTGGATATGATTTCGGGGTTTTGGCATCCATTCCGGCAGAGGGGAGTGTCAATGCTTATCAGAGCAAGCAGGAGATGATGACATTTGAAGACGGTTCTTCGGATATGGTGTATACGGAAGCCATGCTTTATAAATTCCTGCCTTCCAAGCCCAAACTTCAGATGATGAATACGGTTTATGATGAAACAAGCATGAAGAATTATGATGACTGGGGGGTAAATCTTCCGATTATACGCATTGAAGATATGCAACTTATGTATGCCGAACTTTTGGCGGGTGAAGGAAACATTGCAGATGCTATGAAGATAGTCAATAAGATACGTACAAGAGTCAATTGTGACCCGAGGGACGAGGCTGCTGTTGATGTGAATGATGCCATGAATTACATCAAACTTGAGCGTAAGCTTGAGTTGATGGGTGAAGGTATCCGTTGGTTTGACCAAGTTCGTTATGGTTCGTGGAAGTCGGACGCTGAAGCGCAGTTTGACCGTTATAACTATTCCGAGCTAAAATCCAACTTACAAGACGGACGTCATTACTATCCTATACCGAGAAACCAATTGAATGTTACTCCCGGTCTGTATGAGCAAAATGAAGGATATCGAGAGTAAGTATTCGTGGTTTGAGATAAATAAAGTTTAAGGTTATTGTAAAAGAGAAAAGAGGTTATGGCAGACTCCTGCGACTTAAGTCTTGTGCGGGGGACGACCTCTTTTCATCTTTGTATTGATTCATTTGGAAAAACATGAAAACAGCATTAAATAGAATGTGTACTTTGGGGATGATTGCCGCACCTCAGTTGGCTGTACAGGCGCAGCAAACCGTTACAGTGCAGGATAATAAACCCAATATCATTTTCATCTTAGCCGATGACATGGGGTATTGCGACCTGGCATGTTACGGAAACAAGCATATAGAAACACCTAATATAGACCGCCTGGCGGCTACGGGGACTACTTTTACCCAATGTTATGCCGGTTCTGGCATCAGTTCACCTTCCCGCTGTTCTTTGATGACAGGTAAGAATACGGGAAATACGACTATACGTGACAATTTCTGCATTGCCGGTGGCATTGAAGGACTGAAAGGGACAAAGCCCATCCGCCGTATGCATCTTCAGCCGAATGACACCACCATTGCTACAGTGCTTGGTGCTGCCGGTTACAAGACTTGTTTGGTAAATAAATGGCATTTGGATGGATTTAATCCGGAAGCTACTCCTTTGAACCGAGGGTTTGATGAGTTTTACGGTTGGCTTATCAGTACTGCATATTCCAATGATCCGTACTATTATCCTTATTGGCGTTTCAACAACACAAAATTGGAGAACGTAAAAGAGAACGAAGGAGATAAGCATATTAAGCACAATACAGACCTGTCGACGGAAGATGCGATAAAGTTCATCAATCGTAATAAAAATAATCCGTTTTTTTTGTACTTGGCTTATGATGCACCACACGAGCCTTATAATATAGACGAGACCACTTGGTATGACGACGAGGCTTGGGACATGAATACCAAGTGTTATGCTTCGCTCATTACTCATATGGACCGGGCTATCGGGCGTTTGTTGGCAGAACTTGACAGGCTGGGACTGCGTGAGAATACATTGATTATCTTTGCATCGGACAATGGTGTCGCCAAGCAAGCTCCTTTGGAAGAATTAGGATGTAAAGGTTCCCTGAAAGGAATGAAAGGCCAGCTTTATGAAGGAGGGATCCGTGTGCCTTTTATCGTAAACCAGCGGGGGAAGGTTCCGGTACAGAAGTTGGACAATATTATCTATTTTCCGGATGTGATGCCCACTTTGGCTGCCTTGGCAGGGGCGACAGATAAATTGCCGCAGAAACTTAACGGCATTAATATTCTTCCCTTATTCTATGGGCAACAGATTGACACGGACAATCGTTTGCTATATTGGGAGTTTCCCGGAAAACAGCGTGCGGCAAGACGTGGAGACTGGAAGGTGGTGACCATAAAGAAAGATGCCCCGTTAGAACTGTATAACATTAAAGAGGACATGACTGAATCTGTCAATCTGGCAAACCGATATCCTGAAATGGTGGCGCAGTTTGAAAAAGAAATGAAAACAATGCGGGTTCCTACACCTAATTGGCCGTTGCCGGGCGAGTGATAATGAGCCATATTGTCTCCTTGTAGTTGATAGGGGATATTATAATTGGCGAGCAAGTAAATGGCGACTGACTTTTATAAGTCAGCCGCCATTTACTCTTTTATAACTTTCCATTAATTATCTGTATAATCTCAACAAACGGGGGATTGAAATCTTAGTGACACTTCTATCTTGGAGATATTATATCGAACTTACGTTTTTTATGACTAATTTAGTTGGAATAGTGTCAAAAAATTAATATCAATCATCAAAACAGACATGCTAAGTAGTTGGTGGCTTCTCTATTTTTGCATCCGTAAAGGCGATGTCTGATAATGGATTCTGTCTGATTAATCTTGAATTTATTTATTAATCAAATATATATATTAATAGTCTATGAGAATCTTACACAAAAAACTCTGCTTATTGATGCTTCTGTTGATAAGCTGTCCTTTCGGACTTTTTGCTCAGAACAAGACGATTACAGGTACGGTTCGCGATGCGATAGATGTAGTAATCGGTGCTTCTGTAACGGTGAAAGGGAACAACTCTGTCGGTACCATTACCGATATGGATGGTAAATTTACTCTCTCGTTGCCGACTTCCGCCAAGGAACTGGTTGTTTCGTTTATCGGCTATGATAACCAAACGGTAGTTATTGGTAATAAGACTCATTTTGACATTACGTTGAAGGAATCTTCAGTGATGTTGGAAGAGGTGGTTGCTATTGGGTATGCAAAGGTGAAACGTAAGGACTTGACAGCTGCTACGGCTTCAGTGGGTGGTGCGGAATTGGCAAAGGTTCCTGTGACCACTGCTGCACAGGCACTTTCAGGTAAGGCTGCCGGCGTTAATATAATTCAGCAGAGCGGTGCTCCGGGTGCTGACATCCAGATTACGGTTCGTGGTGGTACTTCTATTACACAGGGGTGCGAACCGCTTTACATTGTAGACGGCTTTCAGATGGACAACGGTCTTCAGAATGTAGATATCAATGATATTGAAACCATTGACGTGATGAAAGATGCTTCTGCCACTGCTATTTATGGTTCGGCAGGTGCTAACGGCGTTATCCTGATTACGACAAAGTCGGGTAAATCCGGTAAGACGGAAGTCAATTATAATGGCTTTGTCAGCTTTTCCAAGCTTGGAAAGAAATTGGATTTACTGGGTGTGGAAGACTATGTGAAGTACCAATACGAATTTCAGTTGTTGCGTGGTAACGAAAACAATTGGACCGGAATCTTTGGTGGTGATATTAATTCTGCTGATTTCTATAGCAGTGTCTATGAACGTATTGCCAGTGAATACGGTAATCGTGCGGGAGTGGATTGGCAGGATGAGGTGTTTGGAAACACAGGTGTCATGCAAAATCACAACGTAAACATTAATGGCGGTAGTGACAAGACCAGGTATATGTTGAGTTACAACTATACTGGTGAGGATGGTATTATGGCTAAGCATGGCTATGAAAAGAACAGTATCCGTGCCAAAATCAATCATGAGTTGTGGAAGGGTATACGTTTTGATTTCTCTACCAGTTTGCAGATGACGAAAGTTGATGGTGGCGGTTCATTGGGTGGTACATTGAAGCAGACTATTTTGCAGCCGGTGACCGGCGGTCAGTTGTGGACCAACGAGCAGTTGCTTGGCACGGATTTGGGTAGCTACTTTGATGAGATTCCGGGTAGTAATAATTACGACTCCAATAACCCCATTCTCAATAACAATGCCATTACGAATACAAAATATACCCGTATGGCGACTGTGAATGCGGGTCTTGAGATAGATATTATCAAGAACCTGACTTTCCGTACTGCCGGAAACTACCAGTGGAAGCAGATACGCCATGATTATTGGGATGATGGTAGTACGAAGACGGCTTCGTCTAATCTGAGTCCCTATGGTTATGGATACCGCAACAATGACGAGGCATTCCAGTGGCAGATAACCAATACGTTGAACTATGCCTTTGATGTTAAATCGGATCACCATTTCAATGTTTTGTTGGGGCAAGAAACGGCTTATTGGGAATCAATGAACTTGGATAATGAATATCGCCAATTCTCTGATGGAAATTTCGGACTAAACGATGTATCTATGGGTACTCCTACTACATGGAAGTCGGGTAAAAGTAAAGTGGGATTGGTTTCTTTCTTCGGCCGTCTTTCATATAACTTGAAAGATCGCTATTTGCTGAATGCGACTTTGCGTGCTGATGGCTCTTCCAAGTTTGCCAAAGGAAACCAGTGGGATTATTTCCCTTCCGCTTCTGCAGCATGGCGTATTTCGGAAGAACCCTTTATGGAAGGTGCAAAAGAGGTTGTTCAAAACTTGAAATTGCGTGCAGGTTATGGTGTAGCCGGTAACAATAAGATCGACAACAATATGTATGCCACTTCCTATGGTTCGGGACATTATGGATACAACGGTAAGGATTATATTACGTATGTGCCGGGTACTACCCTTGGAAACAAGGATTTGAAATGGGAAAAAACCAAGACCGTCAATGTAGGATTGGATGTCTCGGTATTGAACAGCCGCGTAAACCTTTCGGTGGATTGGTATAATAATGAGTCTGCCAACTTGTTGATTAAGAATAAAATTCCGACATCTACCGGTTATTCGACGCAAATTCAGAATGTAGGTTCCATACGTAACAGGGGTGTTGAGATTGTGCTTAATTCAACTAATATTCGCACGAAAGATTTTACTTGGTCTATGGACTTTAATATAGCTTTCAACCGCTCTAAGGTGATGGATATCTATGGAGACAGCGAGACTGATAACTTTATTCAGGAGTATGAGCAGATTGGCTTTAAAGTTCAGAAAGGTAAGCCGCTTGGACAATTCTTCGGTCTTCTTTACGATGGTATCTATACTACAGACGATTTTGTGCAGACTGACGATGGCGAGTATACTTTGAAGCCGGGTGTGCCTTCTTTGAAAGGTTTTAATCGTGATGCTGTAAAACCCGGAGATGCCAAATACAAACCAACGGTTGGCGAGACAGATACGGATGGAAATCCGGTATGGAGCGTGAACGACCGTACTGTGATAGGCAATGCAGCTCCCAAGTTTACGGGTGGATGGAACAATACGTTTACATACAAAGGTTTTGACTTGACTGTATTTATGAACTTTGTGGTGGGTAATGACGTGTTCAATATGAGTACACAGCGCTTTGTAGGTCCATATCTTGCCAACCAGAATACCATAGCCGGGATGGCTAACCGTTTTACATTAATCGATCCTCAGACCGGAAAGGAAACAACCGATTTGGCACGTCTGGCGGCTTTGAATCCTGGACAATATAGCAAGGATATTATGTGGAACATTTCAGGCAATAATAAAACTGCCATTACCGACCGTAGCAGTCGTTTTGTGGAAGATGGTTCCTATCTTCGATTGAATACGATTACGCTGGGTTATACACTGCCGAAGCATTTGTTGAAACAAGCGCATATCAGCAATGCCCGTATTTATTGTACGTTGAACAATATCCATACTTTCACTGGTTACGAAGGTTATGACCCTGAAGTATCTGCTACAGGCAGTGCGTTGACTCCGGGTGTTGACAACTCTTCTTATCCTCGTGCAAAGAGCTGGGTAGTAGGTTTAAACTTAACATTCTAAATTAACAAAAACATGAAAAAGATATTCAATATAGTGGCATTGTCTGCATTAACACTGTTTTCGACTTCTTGTGAAGATTGGTTGGACATGCCTTCCGAGTCAAAAGCGGACAGTTCTTCCATCTTTAATACAATTGGACGGGCAGAAATGACAACTGCTGGAGCTTATACGTTCTTGCATTCCCAGGAATTAGGTTATCAGTTACTGATGGGAACGGACGAATCGGCTTCTACTGAAAGTAACTCGAAATACAATGTGTCCAATTATGACTATACCAACTTAACCGGTATGCTGAGTAAAACCTATACTTGGATGTATCAAGCTATTGAGTATTCCAATGTTTGTATCAGTAATTTGCCGAACATGCAAGCGGAAAAGGAAAGCGACCAGAAAAAAATAGATGCTTTGTTGGGTGAAGCGTTGGCGATTCGGGCATATGCTTATTGGAATTTGGTACGTTTCTACGGTGATGTGCCTTATACCGACATCCCGACTTCGCAACTGACCACTTTTTCTTCTTCGCGTGTAAGCCGCGATGTAATCTATGACCATTGCATTGATGACTTAAAGCGTGCCGTAGAGTTACTGCCTTGGCAGAGTGAAGGGTATGTGGAGACACCTGAACGCTTTACGAAGAATTCGGCTTATGGCATTTTGGCACGCGTGGCATTGTATGCTGCCGGATACTCCCTGCGTTGGGACCTGAATACGATACCTTACAACGCTAGTACAGTGAAGATTGCCCAACGCAGTGACGCCGCTCGCATAAAAGAATTGTATCAAATTGCCGTAGATGCCTGTAAGGCAGTTATCAACAAGAACGAGAACGGTTTGATGGATGATTATGACCAAATCTTCCGTGACTTGGCAAACCAGCGCTATAACAAGGAGACCATGTTGGAATATGGTATGTTCAGCGTGAATGCACAAGATGTGCGTACCGGTTACACCAATGGTATTCCTACCACCGGTACGGACAAGGAAGGATTGGGTAAAGGCGGCAGCCAGATAATGGCAATGCCTACTTTCTATTTTGAATTTGAGGAGGGTGATCAACGCCGTGATGTTTCGGTTTGTAACTATGGTCTTAAACTTTCTGACAAAGGAAATGCTTATCAGATGAATACTTTTGCAGGAATGGGTGTGGGTAAGTACCGTATCAATTGGAAAAGTACCAGAGGATCTTCGGACAGTAAGCGTGACATCAATTGGCCGCTACTGCGCTATTCGGATGTGTTGTTGATGTATGCTGAGGCATTGAATGAGTTGAATAATGGTGCTACACCCGATGCTGTGAATGCAGTGAAGGAAGTACGTACACGTGCTTTCCGTGGTGATGCTTCTTTGATAGGTACGATTCCTACCGATTATCAGGAGTTCAAGGATTTTATTATCGAAGAACGCAAATTGGAACTTTCTAATGAAGGCTTACGTAAAAGTGATTTGGCTCGTTGGGGCATCTTGGTAGATTATTTGACAGCAGAAAAGGAAAAATTGGTTCGTTTGGCAAAACGCGAAGGCGAGTATGCCGATGTAGATGTATATCGTGCCTATAAGTTAACCTCTGTACCGGGCTTTACAGATCCCACTATTGCACTGCCGTATATTGCCATGACCGAGCAGGATTTGGTAGAAATGGGATTGACTGAAGAAAATCTGAATACTTTACATGTTCTGAATAACGGTTCTAAGGGTGCTTTGGAAGTAGTCTTCTACGAAGCGGATGGCAATGTTTATTTTAAGAGAGAAGATGTTCCTGCTGATGCTGCTAAGGTGGAAGAGGTGAAATATACTATATTGAATATGTTTAGTATCAATACCATCAAGCAGAAAGGGAATTTGAGTGTGGAAGATGTGGAAGGACTCGCTTCCGATAATGCGTGGATTACGGGTAAGACCGGTGTATATTATGGCTTGAAGAAGAATATGGTTGAGATTCTTCCGTTCAATACGACAAACATTATTGATGTGAATCCGGGATTGATCGGGCAACAACATCCTTGTTATTAATGATTGGATATTAAATTAGTTAAACAGGAAAAGGCGAAGGCTTCTGATTGGGCACTTCGCCTTTTTCTGGTAAATGTAGTAAGATGATGAAGGTTATAATAAATCATTTTTTTGCCATTTGCTTTTTTCTTGTATCTGTTGGTGGCAAAGCACAACCCCTTGCCTTCCCCGGCGCCGAAGGCTATGGCAAATACACCACCGGCGGACGTGGCGGTCGTGTTCTTACGGTTACCAACCTCAATGACAGCGGTGCGGGCAGCTTCCGTGATGCGGTGGAGCAGAAAGGTCCCCGCATTGTGGTCTTTGCCGTAGACGGTACCATTGAGTTGAAATCTCCGCTCCGTATAAACAACGACAGCATTACCATTGCCGGGCAGTCTGCTCCGGGAGACGGCATTTGCTTGAAAGATTACCCGTTGGTGGTGAATGCCGGCAATGTGATTGTCCGTTATATCCGTGTCCGGGTGGGAGACCGCCATAAACTGGATAGCGACGGATTGGGCGGCGGGCGTTACGGGCAGAAAAATGTGGTGCTCGATCACTTGTCCGTCAGTTGGAGCATTGACGAATGCCTTTCCATTTATAAGACGGAGAACCTTACGGTGCAGTGGTGCCTGGTGGCGCACAGCCTGAACACGTCCGTACATACCAAAGGAAGCCATGGTTTTGGAGGTATTTGGGGCGGCTATAAAGCGACTTTCCACCACAATCTGCTGGCAAACCACGCCAGCCGTAATCCCCGGTTCTCTTCGGTAGACGGTACGAAATGGGTGGACTATCGTAACAATGCGGTGTACAACTGGGGCTTCAAGACCGCATACGGCGGCGGTCATCATGGTGAGATAAATATGGTAAACAACTATTATAAACCGGGACCTGCCTCGCAGCATCATCGCCTGCTTGATGTGGCGGAGGATGGTACGGGGCGTTATTATGTAGCCGGCAATGTAATGGAAGGCGATGATGCCGTGACGCGCAACAACCGAGGTGCGGTAACCGACCGTGCAGGAAAGCGTTACATCCGCCACCGGAAGAGTGCCGCGCCCGACTCCGGCATCGCTCCCGGGGCTGTTCCCACGCCGGGCGAGGAGTCCGCTTCTTGCCTGGTAGATGCGCCGTTCCCCTACGAGCCTATAGACGAGGATACCCCCGGGGTGGCTTACCAACGCATTCTGAAAGATGTGGGGTGCAGCTTCTCGCGTGATGCTTATGATAAAGAGGTGTTGCGCCAGGTAGAAAAGGGGATAGGCACGTTCGGAAAAAACGGCATTATCAATTCTCCGGCAGATGTAGGCGGATGGCCTGCCTTGAAGGCCGGCAAAGCTCCGGCAGACAGTGATGCCGACGGCATGCCGGATGCTTGGGAAATTCGGCACGGACTGAATCCGAAAGATGCTTCCGATGCCTCTGCTTATACGCTGGACAAGGCATATACCAATGTCGAGGTTTATCTTAACGGACTTTTGAGGTAAGGCTGATATAAATGCCGATAATCATTTTTCGTAGCATTTCTGCCAAACCGAACAGAAACCGTTTGGCAGAGAAGCGCTATCTTTGTTCCGTTCACAACTACGAGATTTATTACTTATACTAAAAATACCATGAAAAAGCTATTTTATTCTCTATTGGCATTTGTCTTGGCAGCTTGCGGTTCGGAAGGAAAGCAGGCGCCGATAGACCGTGAGGCGTTGGTTGCCCGCAACAATCCTCAGGTATCTTCGTTCGATTCGCTGGCATCGCTCTCGGTCGGTAACGGCGAGTTCGCCTTTACGGTAGATGCTACCGGTCTTCAGACTTTCCCCGCACTATATAGGAAAGGTGTGCCATTGGGCACGCAGAGCCAATGGGGCTGGCATAGCTTTGACAATCCCGACCAATATAAGCCGGAAGAATACTTGAAGGAATATGACTTTGGTCGCGGACATAAGGAACTGTACGCCTGCCAGTTCAAGGAAGACGGACGGCAGAAAGAAGCCTCCAACTGGTTTCGTGTAAATCCTCACCGCCTGCATTTGGGTGTTGTGGGGCTGGAACTGGGCGATGATGTAACCCCCGCCGATATCACCGGCATTGCCCAGACACTGGATATGTGGAACGGGGTTATCAACAGCCATTTCACATTGCAGGGCAACGCTTTCGATGTACAGACCGTATGCCATCCGCAAATGGATATGGTTTCCGCCAGCATCACCAGTCCGGCACGTGCGGGAGTGAAGCTTCACTTTCCGTATCCCACGGGCGCCCATGCCGATGATGCCTGCAACTGGGATGCCAACGACAAACATACCACAAGCATAGTCTGTGCAGATGCACAAAGCGCCGTTCTCAAGCGTACGCTCGATGCTACGGTCTACTACGTGTCTCTGCGTTGGGAGGGAAAAGCATCCCTTAAGGAGAAATCGGCAAACTACTTCGTGCTGACACCGGAAGAAGACACGCTTGCTTTTTCCTGTAAGTTCACATCCGGTTTTCCCGGAACCGTAGGCGAGGGCGAACCCGCTTCATACGTAGCCGATGTTCTGCCCGCCTTTGCCGAAACGCTGGCTGCCGGCAACGGATATTGGAACGGCTTCTGGAAAAACGGTGCTGCCGTAGACTTCTCGCATTGCACCGACCCGCGCGCAGCAGAGCTGGAACGTCGTGTCGTATTGAGCCAATACCTGCTCGCCATCCAGTCGGCAGGCAGCGTGCCGCCGCAGGAGACAGGGTTGACCTACAACTCATGGTTCGGCAAGCCCCACCTTGAAATGATTTGGTGGCACCAGTCCTGGCTGGCACTTTGGGGACACTCCGAACTGCTGGACCGCACACTCGGCTGGTACGAGACGGTAGAGCCTATTGCCCGCGAGATAGCCCGCCGCCAGGGTTTCGACGGAGTACGCTGGATGAAGATGACCGACCCCAGCGGCACGGAATCCCCGTCCAACGTGGGCAGTTTCCTGATTTGGCAGCAACCTCATTTCATTTATCTGGCAGAACTCGTTTATCGTGCCAACCCTTCGGACGAGATTATCAGGAAATATAACCGCCTGGTGCAGGAGACTGCCAAGTTCATGTACTCCTTTGCCACATACGACGAGTTTCACGGACGCTTTATCCTGAAAGGTGCCATTCCTGCACAGGAGACACTGCGCGCCGCCACCACCATCAACCCGCCGTTCGAACTATCTTATTGGCACTATGCCATGAACGTGGCTCAACAGTGGCGTGAACGCGCCGGCGAAAAGCGCAATCTCGAGTGGGACGAACTGATAGACAAGCTCTCTCCGCTCGCCTATAACGAAGAGTGTCTCTATCTTGCCGCCGAAGATGCGGTGGACACTTATAAAGACATCCGCTTTACCAGCGACCACATGGCAGTACTCGGTTCCGTAGGCATCCTGCCCATGAACAAACTGATACGTGCCGACTATATGAAGAACACGCTCCATTGGGTGTGGGACAACTGGAACTGGGGCAAGACCTGGGGTTGGGACTATCCGATGACAGCCATGAATGCCACCCGGTTGGGCGAGCCCGAAAAGGCTGTGGGCGCATTGCTGATGGACAAGCGCACCAATACGTACTTGCTGAACGGACACAACTATCAGGACGGTCGTTTGCGTTGCTACCTGCCGGGCAACGGCGGGTTGCTGACAGCCGTGGCGTTGATGTGTGCCGGCTGGGACGGCTGCGAGGTGAAGAACCCCGGCTTCCCGCAAGACGGCACATGGAACGTGCGTTGGGAAGGTTTGAAACCGATGCCGTAATCTGCATTGGATGTATATAAATGTTACTCCAAACGTTAAGCCGTGCTTTTTTATCATGCCCCCTTCCCGGAACGGCCTGTGGAAGGGGGAGGATTCAGTATACGACCGAAACACATTCAGTATACGACTGAATGCCTTTCAGTCGTATACTGAATGTGTTTCGGTTTTATCATCAACTTTTTGAAATTATCGACGCTATGAACCGCAACTTTATTTTAGCAATAATTTTTACTTTTCTTGTCCCTTTAGGTGCCTGCGCGCAATATGCCTCTTCCTCGAATGTGTCGAAGAAAGCGGGCGACCTGATAGAATCCACCTCCTACAACGACCATAAGCGAGGGACTCCCCGTGCGTTGCAATACCTGCCTTCGGGCGAGGATTTTGTTTGTGTCAACGGCAAGAACCGTTACACGCGTGCTCTCTATGGCGGGCATACGGCATGGCGCCTGGAGACCAGCGACCGCCCCATATTTGCCACTTACGTCAAGAACGACAGCCGTAATATCCGCTTCCGCCTGCATCTGTCGGACGGCACGGTGACGCCGCTGGAAGAAACCGGCTGGTGCGAGGCGCGCTACACTCCCGGCAGCCGCGTCTATCAGTTGAAAGACAAGGCGTGGGGCGAGGACTGTACGTTGCAAGTCTCCGTATTGGCAAGCCTTACGGAGGAGACGGCGATGTGGGAGTTTTCGGGCAATTTGCCTGCCGGTTGCGAACTGGAAGCATTGAACGCGCCTATCCGCCTGAAAAGGCTTTCGCGCAACGGAGATATGGGGGCAGACCCGCCGGGATGTTTTGAACCTGCGGAAGACGGCACGGTATTGCAAACGCTGAAATGCAGTTTCCCTTCCGATGGGTGTCTGTACATCAGTATCTCCCGCAATGAACTGAAGGAAACGGCAGATGGCAGTGTACGGTATTCCGCCCTTCGGGACGCTTGCCGCGAACTTGCTGGACGCGTCAAAATCACTACGCCCGATCCTTATTTCAATACGCTGGGCGGCGCGCTTGCCGTTGCCGCCGATGGCATTTGGGGGGAAGAGGGCGTCTGGATGCACGGTGCCATCGGCTGGCGCATGCCGTTGAGCGGCTGGCGTGCCGCATACGTGGGCGATGTGCTGGGCTGGCACGACCGCGCACGTACCCATTTCGACAACTATGCCGCCAGCCAGGTGACCGGGGTGCCCGATACAATCCCGCATCCGGCACAAGACTCCGCCCTGGCGCTGGCACGTTCGGCAAAGGTGTGGGGAACGCCGCACTACAGCAACGGATACATCTGCCGCAATCCCCGCCGCAACAACCAGATGCACCATTATGACATGAACCTCTGCTACATCGACGAACTGCTGTGGCATTTCAACTGGACGGGCGACCTTGAGTATGCCCGCCGTATGTGGCCGTTGCTGACGCTGCACCTTGCTTGGGAAAAGCGTAATTTCGACCCCGATAACGACGGGCTTTACGATGCCTACGCCTGTATCTGGGCAAGCGATGCGTTGTACTATAACAGTGGAGCCGTAACGCACAGTTCTGCCTATAACTATCGCGGCAACAGGCTGGCGGCGCTGATTGCCGGGAAAATCGGTGAAGATCCTACGCCCTATCAAGAAGAAGCCGACAAGATACTGAAAGCACTCAACGCCCGTCTCTGGATGCCGGAGAAGGGACATTGGGCGGAGTTCCAAGACTTCATGGGACATCGCCGCCTGCATGAACATGCCGCCGTATGGACTATTTATCATGCCCTTGACAGTGATGTGGCAGACCCGTTCCAGGCGTACCTTGCCACAAGTTATGTGGACCGTGAAATTCCTCATATCCCCGTCGTTACTTCGGATGAGGTGATTGCCGCCGGTGCTGCCGCCTTGCCGGTCAATGCGGCTTCCTATACCTGTTGGCAAAAGCGGTTGCAGGAGGCGGGTGCTGCCATTAATGCCGGAGCGTATGCCACGGTGGCTACTACCGACTGGATGCCCTATTCGTGGAGTATCAACAATGTAGCCTTTGCCGAGGTGATGCACACGGCGCTTGCCTATTTTCAGGCGGGACGCAGGGAGGCGGGCTTCAAGTTGCTGAAAAGTTCTGTGCTGGATGGCATGTACTTGGGCGAAAGCCCGGGCAATTTCGGTCAGATCAGTTTCTACGATGCCGCCCGCGGCGAATGTTACCGTGACTTCGGCGACCCTATCGGAGTGGCTTCCCGTGCATTGGTACAGGGGCTATACGGCATATTGCCCGATGCCTTGAACCACCGCCTGTTGATAAAACCCGGTTTTCCCGAAGCGTGGGAATATGCTTCGCTGCATACGCCGGACATCGACTTCGATTTCAAGGCTGGCGAGGCGGCAGGCGGCAAGTATTCTGCCCGCGATTGCTCGCTCTATACCGTTACGCACCGTCTGCCCGCCGTGCGGAATTTGGAACTGCAATTCCCTGCCCGCCGTTCCGCTGTAGCCCGTCTGACGGTGAACGGACAGCCTGCCGCGTGGCGGCTTGTGGAAAATTCGGTTGGCAAGCCTATGCTTTCCGTTTCCGTTCCCGCTGCTTCCGGCAAGGAGGTGGTAATCAACATCAATTGGGAAGGGGAATTGTTGGCTGTCCCGGTTGCTGTTGACGCTTACCCTGCCGCACGCATTCGTAAGGCGGGTCCTGTCTGTTTTGTTGCCATGGAACAGGGACAGATGAAGTGGTGGGCATCGGTGGAACAACCGTTGCCCGATGACGGCAAGAAGTCCGTCCCGGCAGGCGACTTCAAGGCGGTAGATGCCGCCAGGTGTATGCCTGTCGATATGCGGAAGGTGTTCAATGCAAATGTAACGGATATTTTCCGCAATGAGTACCTGTCTCCACGTTCCCCATATACCACATTGCAGTTGCCCAAACAGGGCATAGGCGAGTGGTGTCATCCGCTGAAGAGCGCCGTCATTGATGACACGGGCTTGCGTGCCGCTGTGCGCAACGGACTGTTAGAGACCAAACTCGGCATACCTTTCCGTACTCCCGCCGAGGGATATAACATCGCTTTCACCTCTCTTTGGGATAATTATCCGGATAGCCTGCGGATACCTCTGAAGGGAAAGGCGTCCCGTGCCTATCTGCTGATGGCAGGCAGTACCAACCACATGCAGTGCCATATAGACAACGGCATTGTCCGTGTATATTACAAAGACGGCACCTGCGATGTTTTGCCGTTGGTGAATCCGGACAACTGGGCACCTGTCGAGCAGATATTCTTTGAGGATGGAAATGCCTTCAACCGTCATGCCCCCTCCCTCTATCGCCTGCGTCTGAAAACGGGCGAGTTGAGCAATGATTTCGGCAAGGAACTCGGTTTTGCCGGAGTGTCCCGCGAAGTGGACGGCGGTGCCGCCATATTGCTGGAAATGCCGCTCGATGCCCGCAAAAAACTTTCGCACCTGGTGCTTGAAACATTGTCCAATGAGGTAGTGATAGGGATAATGGGGGTTACGCTGCAACGATGAGGGAGGAGTTTAAATAAAAGATTTTAGGAGAATAGTTTTTTTATGAAACATATCATAGCAAGTTTACTTATTGTCTTTGCCGGTTCGTTTGCCGTAGCGGCGGGGCAAAACCGTTCAATCAGCCTGTCCGGTGAATGGGCTTTTCAGATGGACCGTGAAGATAAGGGTGTACGTGAGGAGTGGTTCGACCGGACTTTGAACGACCGGATAAGCCTGCCCGGGTCCATGCCCGAAAAACTGAAAGGGGATGATGTGACAGTCCGTACCAAATGGACGGGAAGCCTTTACGACAGTTCGTACTATTTCAACCCTTATATGGAAAAGTACCGTATAGACGGCAAGGTGAAACTTCCTTTCTTCCTTACGCCGGACAAGCATTATGTTGGCGTGGCATGGTATCAGAAGAGGGTGACGGTGCCGGGCGATTGGAAAGGAGAACGGGTAGTGCTCTTTCTGGAACGCCCTCATATAGAGACAACCGTGTGGGTTGACAGGCAGGAAGCCGGCATGCGGAACAGTCTTTGCGTGCCTCATGTGTACGATCTTACTCCGTATGTCGCACCGGGGAAAAGCTGCTTGGTGACTATTCGCGTGGATAACCGGATAAAGGAGATTAATGTAGGACCCGATTCGCATAGCGTTACCGACCAGACACAAGGCAATTGGAATGGCATTGTCGGCAAGATAGAACTGCAAGCCATGCCGAGAGTGTTCTTTGAGGATATTCAGGTGTATCCCGACCTGTCGGAGAAGAAAGCCGTGGTACGTATGAATGTGTGTGCCTCTGCTGCTGTCAAAGGAGAGATTGTCCTTTCGGCAAAGAGCTTTAATACGGATATCAATCATGAGGTTGCTCCGGTATGCCGGACCGTTGCCATACGAAAAGGCGATAATCCGGTTGAAATGGAACTCCCGATGGGAGAGGGTTTCCTGACGTGGGATGAATTTGTTCCTGCTCTCTACCGGCTGACGGCAACATTGAAGAGCGGGAAGCAAGTTGAGGAGAGACAAGTGCAGTTCGGCATGCGCGAATTTACGATAGACGGCAAATGGTTTTATGTAAACGGGCGCAAGACAATGTTGAGGGGTACTGTGGAGAATTGCGACTTTCCGCATACAGGATATGCTCCTATGGATGTCGCTTCCTGGGAGCGGGTGTTCCGTATCTGCCGCAGTTACGGATTGAACCACATGCGCTTCCACTCTTTTTGCCCGCCCGAAGCCGCTTTTATAGCAGCCGACCTTGTGGGCTTTTACCTGCAACCCGAGGGACCGAGTTGGCCTAATCATGGTCCGAAGTTGGGCAACGGACAGCCTATCGACAAATATCTTATGGATGAAACCGTTGCACTGACAAAGGTATACGGTAATTATGCTTCCTACTGCATGCTTGCCTGCGGAAACGAGCCTTCCGGGCGTTGGGTGAATTGGGTAAGTAAGTTCGTAGACTATTGGAAAGCGAAGGATGCCCGCCGTGTATATACGGGAGCATCGGTCGGTGGAAGCTGGAAGTGGCAACCGCGTAACCAGTATCATGTGAAGGCAGGTGCGCGCGGACTGACCTGGGCAGACCGACAACCGGAAAGCATGTCGGACTATCGGGCTAAGATTGATACGGTAAGGCAACCTTATGTGTCGCATGAAACAGGGCAATGGTGTGCTTTCCCCGATTTTAATGAAATCCGCAAATATACGGGAGTGAACAAAGCCCGGAACTTTGAAATATTCCGGGACATATTGGAAGATAATGCGATGGGTGGGCTGTCGCATGATTTTATGATGGCATCGGGTAAGTTGCAGGCGATTTGCTATAAGCACGAGATAGAGAAAACATTGCGTACACCCGATTATGCAGGTTTCCAATTATTGGCGTTGAATGATTATTCCGGTCAGGGAACGGCATTGGTGGGAGTGCTTAATGTGTTTTTCGAGGAGAAAGGCTATATTGATGCGGAAAAGTTCAGGCGTTTTTGCAGTCCTACCGTTCCGTTGGCGCGTATTCCCAAGTTTGTGTACACCAACGATGAAACTTTTCATGCGGACATAGAAGTTGCTCATTTCGGGGCGGCACCGTTGCCGGAAGTAAAAACAGTTTATACGGTCAGGGACAACTATGGAAAGGTATATGCTCACGGCACAGTCGGCATCGGTGACGTTCCTATAGGAAACCTTTTCTCTTTGGGCAGTGTGGATTTAAAGTTGGCTGCCATTGACACTCCGCAGAAATTGAACTTGGAAATACGCATGGGGAACACGGGTGCCGTCAATGACTGGGATTTTTGGGTGTATCCGGCGCGTACGGAGTTGGAGGAAGGTGAGGTATATGTGACGGATACATTGGATGCGAAAGCCGTATCGGTATTGAAACAGGGCGGCAACGTACTGGTGACGGCAGCCGGTAAGGTAAGTTATGGGAAAGAGGTGGTACAGCATTTTACCCCTGTGTTTTGGAATACATCCTGGTTTAAAATGCGTCCCCCGCATACTACCGGTATTTTTCTGAATGACCATCATCCGCTTTTCAAGAGGTTTCCTACCGAATATCATAGCAATTTGCAATGGTGGGAGTTGCTGAACAGGGCGCAGGTAATGCAGTTCACCGGTTTCCCGGATGATTTCCAACCGATAGTCCAAAGTATAGACACTTGGTTCATCAGTCGCAAGATAGGGGTACTGTTCGAAGCGAACGTATTGAATGGAAAGTTGATGATGACAAGTATGGACGTCACCACGCAACCGGAAAAACGTGTCGTTGCCCGCCAGATGCGTAAAGCTATCTTAGACTATATGAATTCCGACGATTTCCGCCCTGCTGCCAATGTTTCCCTTGAACAGGTACAGGCATTGTTTACAAAAGTGGCAGGGGATGTAAAGTCGTATGCCAAGGATGCGCCGGATGAACTGAAAACCAAACAGAATTGAGAATCGCTTATTTATTATCTTCTGCGTGGTCTGACTGATTCTATCACATTGAATATCTGCCTTACTTGGCACAAGTCAAGCACTTTATCCGGATACATGTCGTTCAACGAGTGTATGGTAATCGTGTGGTTTTCCACATCATGGTCGATAATCCGTTTTACAATTATTCCATCGCTATGTACAATGACAAAATCCCATTTACGCAGGTGTAATTTTGAAGTAGCCCAAAGATAAGGTGCGATTTCCCGGCAATACAGCCTGTCTCCTTCCAAATAACTTTCTTCTGTTCCGTCATTCATGCTGTCTCCTTTTACTTCGAATGCGATGTAATTTCCATGACCTTCCCGGTCTACCATGAACGGAATCTGAGGTAGTTGCTCCATATAAGTAGTATCATTATATCCATCTAAATATCCGGCATACGCATATTGGTTGACGAGAGGTACATATACCACATCCTGCATAATCGGAACAGCCTCATTATGTGCAAGTGCCGGATCCTTGAGCATTTTACCTTCGCCGTTGGATAGCCATTCTTCGGAGAATATCTCTCCGAAAGCATTATTGAATCTTTTTAGAAATCCCTCTGTCAGATACCTTACGTTGCCTTTAAAGGCATAGTTTACGTTAGTGCTGTTGTTATAGCCCATAATTCTTGCAATATCCTTCTGAGTGGATGTTTGAGAAACTTTCTCTTTGGAAGTCAGGTATGAAACGGCTTTGTTGAGCCTGGCAAGCCTTTCTTGGACTATTTGTTCCTTTGCCTTTTCTAACTCATTTTTTAGTATCATGACTATATAAGTTTAATTTGTACTGCAAAAATTAGTATATTTTTCTCTCCCGAATATCGTATATATGTTGTGTATACATTCTATTCTTTGCAAAATCATTTTCTAATATTATAATAAGGTATATGTTGATGTTATCGTTAAACGTTGCAAATATACTAACTATTTTAGTATATTTCATTGTTTATACTGATAAAGTTAGTATATTTGCATCGTCAATCAATTACAAAGGTAACCGATTGAGGATAAAAAACAAAAAAAGTTCTTTGAAATGATGTGAAAGTCTCTCATTGCCATACGGATTATGAGAATGGCTGACAATGTGAATGAATATAAATAGGCAAGTCGGGGCTTGCCTATTGTATAATGAATGACACTTGACCGGAAACACCGCAAAGAAACGTCCTTAAGCAGTAAGCATACAGGTTGGGCGTCTGTACTGTTCCCGGTATTTATAATCGTTCTGTTCTTAGGTGTACAATGAGGACAGACGGCTTTAAAAACAATTTATAATTAACTTTTAAACATTTAGAATTATGGCACAATTATCTTGGGGAAAACCCACAATTGAATTTGGCAAATGCGGCGCAAACGGTGCCGCACCTACTACTTGGACAAAATTGGCTTTTGATCCGGTGGAAAATTCAACCAAACTGACACCTACCAAGGGTGAAAAGAAAGAGGCCAAGGTTGAAGGTGGTGAGAATGAAGCAGTGAAATATGCAAAGAACACTTATGTGTTCGAGTTTGAAGTCCGTGCAGCTAAAGGTCGTGTGAAACCTATCGAAGATGCCGACGGAGTGGTTGAAGGAGAGTATGCAGTACGTCTTACTCCCGAAGATGCTACGGTGGAAGGTATTCTTATTGACAAGGCTACGGTATCGGTTGAAGAGACCTTCGATACGGCTGAGGGGAAAAAGTGGAAATACACTTTCGATGTATTGAAGCCGGCAGAAGGTAATCAGGTAAAACCGTATATGGCTCCTGCCTCTTCCGAAGATTGATACGGCGTTCAAGATTGTTTTCAGGATTGCATGGAGTGCCTTTGTCCGGTACTCCATGCAATTTTAATATCAAAAGTTCGTACAAATCAGTAAACCAAATAATAAAACAGAATGATAGATATTAAAGATACAAACGGTAACATTCGTTTTTCCACTCCGATAAACAAGGGCGGCAAACGGAAATTCATGTTGATGAAGGAAGACTGCATAACTTTGAAATTTTCGCTTGATACTCCTCTCAATTTCAAATTAGGTGATAATGTAGACTGTACATTTGGTTTATTCGAACTGATGGAACTCTGCAAACCCTCATATAATGGAGAGACAGGAGGATATGATTACGAACTTCGCCTGGATGCTTATTATTGGAAGTGGAGAAACAAGGTGTTCAAGTTTATTCCGGAAGCGGGAGGGCAAGAAGCAGCGTGGAATCTTACGGCTTCTTTGGCGACTCAGATGGATGTGTTTCTCCGGAATTTGGAAAATTTGGGATATACATATAGAGGAACTCCTTTTGAATATGTCATAGAGCCAACGGTAGATAGTTCTGCCAAATTAATGAGTTATAGTAACACGAACATGATTGACGCCTTGTCGCAGATGGCGGAAGTATGGGAGTGTGAATGGTGGGTGACGGACAATATTATTCATTTCGGACGCTGTGAGTATGGTACGCCGGTTGATCTTAAGTTAGGGGATAATGTCAATGAGATGACACGGTCGGAGAGCCAAAACAGCTATGCCACCCGTATTTATGCTTTTGGTTCGACAAGGAATTTGCCGGCGGACTATCGTCCTGTCGATGAAAACACAATCGTTAATGGGATAGTACAAAAACGGTTGATGCTTCCGGTTGATACTCCCTGTATCGATGCCTATCCCAATATGAGTATGGAGGAAGCCATTGAAGATGTGGTAGTGTTTGAAGACATCTATCCGCGCCGGACAGGCACGATGTCCGGCATAACTCTTCATGAATATACCGATAAGACGGAGGAAGAGGGCAAAGAGCCTGTCTTTACCAAGTGGAATGCTTATCGTTTCAGAGATCCGGGCATTGCATTTTCAGAGAAATATGTTTTACCGGGGCAAGAGCTGAAAATAATTTTCCAATCCGGTGCGCTGAACGGAATGGAATTTTCTGTCATTTTCAATCCTTGTGACAAAGAGGGTGGTGAGACACCTGTACCGGACAGATTGCCGGACGGTTCCTTGAATCCTGCCGCTCAGGTCTGGGAGATATGCCGGAATGAGGAGTGCGGTCGTCCGTTGCCCGACAATGTGTTTGCACCCAAAGAAGGGGATACCTATGTACTTTCGGGTTTTGATACGAAATTTATTTCCGGTTCCATGCTTGCTGATGCCGAAATCGAATTGAAGCAAAAAGCCGAGCAGTATGTGGCGAAAATGAAGGTGGATCCCTCCACTTATACAGTCAAGATGAATTCGGACCGGATGGTTGCCGAGGATGGTTCTTTACGGTTATTGGAACTTGGTGATAAAGTCAGGCTCTTCAGTTCGGCTTATTTTGATACCGGCAGCAGGGTGTCCCGTATCATCGGATTTGAGTATAATCTTGACATGCCCTACGATTCACCGGTATATACAGTGGGCGAAACGGCTTCCTATTCCCGCATCGGAGAGATGGAAGGCAAGATAGACTCTCTTGTTGCTAAACAAAATTCTACGGAAGATAAGGGAAAAGGTGTTTATGTCGTAGGGACTAATGACAGTACACCGGCAACAAACAGGAATGTTTTCTCTGCATTACGTTCCATAAAGGAGAGCATCAGTAAAGTGAAACCGGATGTGACCAGCTATCTCGTCAAGTTTTTGGGAGGTTTGGTGACCGATGATGTCCGGTCGCAAGATTATACGTCCGGGGCTTTCGGTAGCGGGCATCTTCTTAAAACTGACCGGAAAACCGGTAAGTCTTATCTTGAGGTAGATGAACTATATGTCCGTTTGAAGGCTTATTTCGATACTTTGGAAATAAAGCATACATCGCACGTCGGCGGACAAATTGTCCTTTCACCTGCCGGTATGGTTTGTGCGAAAGTTGAATATCGTGACGAAGATGATGTATATCGCTGCTATTTTAAGTCGGCTGACGGAGAGAAGACGGTAGTTAATGAGTTTGCCGTGGATGATTTGGTACAAAGCCGGGAATTCAATATCAAGGAGGGCGCGCATCAGGGTGTGAAGAATCAATATTATTGGCGTAGGGTGGTAGGCATTGGCGAGGATTATATCGAACTTTCCGGTAGCGATTGCGATGCAGGAAGCATGCCTCCGGCGGTGGGCGATACGATTGTGACAGTTGGTAACAAGACCAATCCCGCACGTCAGCACGTCATTATTCTTTCGACTGTGGGGATGGATGCGCCCAACATCAAACAGTATGCCGAGGTAGACTCGTACTCGTTGGTTGGTAAAGAGGTTACCGCTATCGGTCCGAAAGGTAACAAATTCCGGGGGGACTTCGTTTTGAAGACCGGAACGGATATTCTGACTCAGTTCCGGTTATTGGAGAACTTGGTGTATTCGGCAGTCTCTTCAGTGCGCGATGAAGTGCAGGCGAAGGATAATTATCTGGCTAACGCTGCCTTTGCGTCCAATACGGATGGTTGGGAAACAACCGGTAACATACGTTTTTTCACGCTGAACGGGATGTTCTTGCGCTTCAATGACAATTTCTATTCCCGTAAGGATGCTATGGCAGCTATTGTGCGCTATGACAATCGTAATGTGTTGCGTATCATTGATACAGGTATTAAACAACTGAATGCGGATTTGGCAAACAAACCTGCATACGGGGAAAAAGACAAACAGGGAAAGTTCTTTATATCTTTCCGGTATAAAGTTTCTACTGCCGGAATGCTTGCAATCGGTTTCCCGAGGCAGAATTTATACTTCACCGAACGTCTTGAACCAAATGAGGAGTACGCAATGAAAGAGTATTCCGGTACATGGGACGGAACGGGCGATTTCGAATTGAACTTTACGGGTGATATGTACATTCACTCATTGGCATTGACGGATAATGCTTTTGAGGATATGGTAACGAAGTTCGAGACTGCTTTGAAACAGACTGATGAAAGCATTGAAGCGGTTGTTAAAAGGACAACCGAACTTGAAGAAGCAAGTAGTGGGTGGATTACAACGTCTGAAGGAAATGCACTATGGGCCTGTAAAGATATGGAGAATGGAGAAAATATTGTATCAGTTATTAATCAGACGGCAGAGTCCGTAAATATAGAAGCCCATAAAATAAACTTTGTTGGAAAAACTATCATAAATGGAAATTTTATTGTAGATGAGAAAGGTAATTTGACATTAAAGAACATAAATGCCATTGATGGTACTTTTTCGGGTACGGTTAAGGCAGGTAATGGAAATGTCGGTGGATTTAAAATAGAGGATTCACGGCTTGTAGCTACATCCGAAAATGATAAGATGCTGCTGTCTCCTTCTTTGATCCGTTTTACTAATGAATATGTATCTACATGTATCGGTGCGAATACTATACCAAGTTCTTCGGGCGGACATCTTATAGCACCTTTGCATATTAATGTAAAAAGGAATGCATCGATTTATGATTCTTTCATTAATACTTGCTTGGTACTCTCTGTGGAAGGCGCTAAGAGCGATGATGATATTATCATAACTGGAAATCATGCGTTATACATAGAAAAGGGGGGAATATGTGGGTTTCGTTTAAGGACAAGGAGAATAACAACAAGTACAACTCTTGGTCTTATGGATAGTATTATACTTACAATAAGGAAAGGGATAACGTTAACTCTTCCTACGGGGGCGGTTGAAGACGGACAAATGTATTTTATAAGAAACCATTCGGATGGGGATGTCTTTGTACATGGTAAGATAAGTCCTTTGGGATATCCTACCTCTGGAAATACTAACGTACATATTCCCGGTGGATATATGGGAACTTTTATATATGATGTGGTGAACAATGTCTGGTTGGCAAATCATTTTGGACGTTGGTAATAAAAATAAAACTAATGAAGAATATAAATTTTAAACAGTTACTGATTGCTGCAGATGTGGCTCGCAAATATTGCGAAAATAAAGATTGCCGTGAAAGTTTTGCGAATGTATTATACCAGAACGGCAATGGTATCGCGCTTCATGCGCTTGCCTTGAAAATATACAACTCCGATGAGAATACGGAATATACCGATGAAGAAGTAAACTTGATAAAGGAGCATGCCAATGCTTTTTGCAAACCTTTCTTTATCGATGCAATCAACCGTGCCGTTGAAATCAAACCGGAAGAAACAACCTATAGACAAGAATAACATTATGGCATATACAGAACAAGATTTTCAGGAATTAAAAGCGCGCTTGCAGGTGGAATCGCAAGGCGTATGCGATGTGCCGGATGCGGAAAAGCTGGACGGCATCACATCGTTACCTGCATATCAGTCGGTCGGAAACCAGGGTATGCCCGAAATAGTAAAGGCACCCCTCACGCTGCTTGCAGCTCCTGCTTTGGAAGCCGCAGGCAAAGCGAATGCGGCGGCCGCCAATGCGGACGAAAAAGCAGGTGCCGCCAATGAAGCGGCACAGAAAGTCAACTATGCTGCCGATAGGGTAGAAGAAGCGGTGCGCAATGCCACTGTTGCCGCTGAGGCTGCTAATGCTGCTACTGCCTCTGCCAATCAGGCGACCACGGATGCGAACCGGTCGGCAGGCAATGCGGATGAAAAAGCACAAACGGCACAGGAAGCTGCCGATAATGCTGCTGACACTGCAAACCATCCCACCTATATCGGAAAAGATCACTACGCCTATAAGTGGAATAAAACGACCAAGGTGTATGACAAGACAGATGTCTATTGTAAGGGCGAACCGGGCAGCCCGTTACGTATAGCAGGCGCATACGAAACCCTCGAAGCCTTGCAGGCTGCCATTCCCGATGGTTCGGATGTTGACGGTTTCATGGCTGTAGGTACGAAAGTGCCTTATAATTACTATGTGTGGGTTAATGGTGGTTGGGTGGATCAAGGGCAGATTATCGAAAATTCCGATGTTCTTACCAAGACCAATACAACTGCTTATACACCTACTGCCGACTATCATCCTGCTACGAAGAAATATGCGGAAGCGGCAGCGGTGGCAGCTGTAGACAATGGCAGGAGCGCCGGATATACGATGTCTTTGACAACGATTGATGCAACCGGTCTTGACGGGAATACCTGGTATCCGGTAGTGATGCGTCTTGGCAACGAACATACCGTCAGGATAGAGGTGACGGTAGGGCTGAACAGCCGGTCGGTGCCAAGTTGGAGTACGCATGAGCAAGGGTTCTCCGTAAGGAAAATATGGGAAGTCAACGGCTCCGGTTGGGGTTCATCTTCCGTGAATCGGGATATATTAGTGTCTGATTACGGTTTTGCCGATGTCGATCCGGTAAGAGGAATGGGGCAACTGACGAACCATTCGGATGAGTATGTATATGTCCGTGGCGGTGGCAGGTACTTTTTCTATACCTCGCACAATGTTATTCCTGTGCTGCACACAACTACTTATTCCAATGGCCAGCAATCCGTATCGCCTACGGTTGAAGCGCCTGCCGTTATTTACAGGACGGCTCCGGTAGTCATTATTCCTGCCGAGGTATATGGGGCCAATGACTCCATATCTTCGGAAGAGTTGCTGGCTGCCTGGCGGGGAGTGGACAACTTCAGAAGAGCCGCCAGGCAAGCTGCCGACAGAAACAGCGTGGTGATACTGAAAAACTCGGACGAAAGCCTGCCTTCGAATACGGCGGTATCGAACCGAAGCAGATATACGGACGACAATAATTTTGTCATCAACGTGGCGGTCATCAGGGTCAAGGATAATAGATACCTGTATATTGAGTATGGCATATACCTTACCAATGGCAGGGCAAGGCTGATGCGTTCCACCACCAATTTGGTAGGCGGATCGTCCGTATCAAGGATAATCGAGCTGTCTAAAGCGGAATACGATGCCCTGCCTTCCAAAGACCATAACACACTGTATATAATTCCTGCATAACTATGGAACCGATAAGCCAGAATACAACGAGCGATGCGTATCTTGGACTTGCAACTGTCCGTGAGATACGCAAGGGACCTGCTTTGATATGGAAAAGACCGGATGTCATTTCGTATGAATATGAGTTTGCGGCCAGCCGGAATGCAATCGAAGCTGTCGCCATTCCCGGTCATGACGATTTCAAGGTAACTTCCTATCGAAAAACCTACATCAATGGGGTATTTGTTAAAGAAGAACCGTTAGGATTTACCGTTGCAAAAAACAGTATCTTTTATTCTGAAATAAAAGGAGACTGGGTTACGATTAGGTGGGAGTATAATTATACCGATGGTCCTATTGCCACAAGGATTGATTTGGTCCAGGCCGATAGCGGCAAGGTGCTGAGCCTGGATTTTGTACAAGGGCATGTTCCCGTATGTAGAATTAGAGCCTGGGCGGGTGGAGACAATGTCTATGCTGTTAGCGATAAGCCGGTGGCATCGGATATTTTAATCGGGCTTGAGATAACGACATGGGATAATCCTGACGGCAGTGGTGATATCTGGTATGACAATCTGAATATACGCAAAGGCGAGACCGAAGGTAGGTATGATAGACCGGGTAGTGATATAATAATAGATGGTTCTATTGCTCCGCAGCATGATGATACTTACATATACAGCCTCGGCTATTGATGATATTGAGGCGTTTAGAGCCTGTTTAAAATGTGACGAATAAAAAGAGGAAAACAGACCGAAAAGAAACTCAAAAGAAGCTGAAGAAAAAACTTTTTGAAGAAAATTTAAACAGGCTCTTAATCTAAATGACAAACAACAATGGACAAGCAAATTGAAATGGAACTCTCCGATGCCATTATTGAAAAACCGGTGTGGTTTGGTGTCGGAAAACGAAGATACGGCATTTATCCGCCCACTTTGGGTAAGGCTCAGATACTGAAAAATCTCTATCTCGGCTTGGATTTGGATGCCCGGCTGTTGGCAATAAACCCTTTGGCGGAGGCGATGCGGATTAGCCGGGCAAGTCCGGATATTGTTTGCCGGATTATAGCTTATTCTACGTTCGGCGACAAGGGAAGCATCATGAATACCGAGAAAGTCTTTCAAAGGGCGGATATGTTTAAGGATAGACTGACAACCGAAGAAATGGCAACGCTGCTGTCAGTTATTCTTATGAACGACAAAACGGAAGAGTTTATAAGATATTTCAGCATAGACCGGGAAAAAGAACTCAGGGAACGCCTCGGCAGAGTCAAAGGAGAAAGCAACGGCATCACTTTTGGCGGTAAGAGCATCTATGGGCTTCTGATTGACTTTGCCTGCCAGCGTTATGGTTGGACTATGGACTATGTTCTTTGGGGCATCAGTTATGTCAATCTGAACATGCTGTTTGCCGATGCCATTACTACGGTTTATCTCACTGATGACGAACGCAAACAGTTGGGCATGGGCTTCGGACCGGTAATTAATGCGGACGATCCGGCAAATCGGGATTTGATAAGGGAAATGATTAGCGGTTAGGGGAGTTTTTACTTCATTTTTATATTGTGGTGGTACTTTTACAGAAAGTTGAACTTTGCGTTCACAATGTAACACTTTACGATGCTAAAGTAGAACTTTACAACGCGCAAACAAGCCAGAGTTTAGTGCTCTGGCTTGTTTGTCTGCATTACGGTTGGACCGGTTCTAACCATTTGTTAAAACTTTTAAGGGGCATTTCGAAATAACAATATGGAAACCAATCTTTCACTATTTTCCATGTTTGGTCTTTGTGATGTGGCAATAGGAATCGTACCATTTTTCCGTCATCTGCAATTCTGATTTGCATGAAATCGAACTTTTCGTTTTTGTCTGCGCTTCGAAGTGTATAGCCTGAAGTTTTGTATAAAGTGGACCTATCCCTAAAATCAGCGTATTGTATGTGTGTCTTGAACGAATAAATGGTTTTCGCTTGTTTATTCAGGTGAAATATTTGCTCAAACTCATTGGCTGTGAAGAAGTATAATATATCGCTATTGTAACTATGCCCGCCGGCAGAATATTTATATACGTCTCCTACCTTTCTAACGTAGTCTGTCGATAAGGAGCCTGTATAATTCCTGATTAAAACATAATATAATGTATCATTGTATGTTGTTGTTTTAATCGTTAGTTTATTGAACTTTTGGGTATCTCCAAGTTGGGCATTATATATGTAATTTTTCCTACTTTCCCATTCTCCGCCAACACCGCAATATCCGATGACTTTTTTTAGCGCTTTTGTGGTTTTCTCAAATAGGATATAGTCTTTGGGTTTATTGATTCTTTCTTGACTGAAAGCGAGAGCGCATACGAATGATAATGCTATGCAGATTAATGTCCTTTTCATATTATAAGAAAAACTTTTGAAGTGAAAGATAAACGATGTGTTTAATGTCCTTTGCAAAGGTACTATAAAATCTATCGTTTGCAAACAGAAGATAATTTATTTACTAACCAACTAAAAAAATGAAACATGAGTGAATTAAATTTTGACATTTTGAATAACGATGCCGATTTTGTACAAAAAGCAGCCCGCATACGTGGGGCGATTGGCGATTTGGGTACAGAGTTTGTAACTCTGTCAACTCAGACTGAAATCGGTACTAAAAACATGAAAGAGTTTATCGATGTTTTGAAGGCTCAAATAGACACTGTTATCGGAACATTGCAGAAAGTAAACTCGGAAAATCAATCTCAGGTGTGGAGTTTGCAAACTAATATGGGGGACACTGCTACGGTGGCTGATGCAGACTCCGGAAACATTCAATCGGAACTGTCTGTTCGAAAAGAACTTACTGTGGAAATTCAGCAGCAGTTGAATGAAATGGATGAATTGAAGAACAAACTGTTGGAATATGAACAGGAGGTGAGGCGAACTCAAGAGGTTCAGACTTCTTTTACTTCTAGGTTGAAAGGTGCTAAAGAGGGATTGGATGGAGTATCCGGTGCCCTGTCTGTTGTAATGGAAACGATGTCGATGTTTGGGGTGGAAAATGAGAACCTTCAAAGGATTATGCAGAAAGTGCAGGTTGCAACTGAAATAACAAATGGCCTGCAAGCTGTAAGTGCGGCGTTGAACAAGGATTCAGCTTTCCAATTGAATGTATTGGGCAGAATGAAGTTGTGGTGGCGGAATATTACGATGCAGGCCGCTGCGGCACAAGGAGTGGAGACTGCCGCCGCATCTGCGGGGACAGTGGTTAATTTAGGACTTGCCGGGGCGTTTAGGGCGGTAGGTTTGGCTATTAAATCGATTCCTGTGTTCGGGTGGATTGCTGCGGGAATTTCTGCACTGATAGGAATTTATTCTTTATGGTCTTCAAGTACGGACAAGCAGGCAAAGAAACAGGAGAAGTTGGCTAAGGGAATGGATGAATTTAATAGCAGCATTCACAATTATGCCGCTAAGCCTGTGGCATCGATAGAATTGCTTTCTTATAAATTTAAGGCGCTTGGAAATAATATCGAAGCGCAGAAGAAGTTTGTGTATGATAATAAAAGAGCTTTTGACGAATTGGGGCTTTCTATTTTGAATGTAAAGGATGCTCAACAGTTGCTTATTGAAAATAAGGATAATTTTATTAATGCGCAAATAGCTAAGGCTACTTCACTTGCTTATGGGAATTTTGTAGAAGAGGAGGCAAAGAAATTTATTGATGCCAAAAGAGAACATGATTTCTGGCAAAATAAAGTTGATGCAAAACAGGAAAAATTTGGAGAAAAAAAGAATAACGAAGACAATGTTGATAGGAACTTC
Organism: uncultured Bacteroides sp.; assembly: GCF_910578895.1. GTDB lineage: Bacteria > Bacteroidota > Bacteroidia > Bacteroidales > Bacteroidaceae > Bacteroides. Next base: position 113,735 of record NZ_CAJTSC010000002.1, on the reverse strand, counting down.
GTCTTGCAAAATGATAATTTTACTTCAGAAACAGACAATTTGAGTGTTCGGAAATTTGAGAAGGCAGAAATTCTCGACCCGGATCAAGTTCAGGCGGAACACTTTGAAAGGCTTGTAGAAAAGCATAAAGCAAATATGCAGTATGGGATAGAATCGGCAAATTCATACTTGGAACAGTTTTTCAAATTGATGCCCGCAGAGACGAAAGACGATGGAGCCGCTGGCAGGGAAAACCGGCTTGAGCAATTGCAAAACCGGATCAAGGGTATATCCGAAAGTGAGGCTAACAAACGGCGACAGCAAGCTGTTGAATTGGAACAAGCAAATTGCCAGGCGGAAATTAATGCAAGGGATGAGGGGTTTGATAAGAAAATAGCTCAAATGTTGTTTAATCATGACTTGGAACTGGAAGAACTGGAACGTGAAAAGAAGACTCTTTTGGAGCAAAGGGTTAAAGCGGCTGAAGAAATGTTTAATGCTGCCGAAGATGTGGAAATGGCGAAAGACCCGAAACGGGAAAGGCGGACCTTCGATCCGACGCAAGTTGAACTGACGAAGGAAGAAGTAGAGGCATTCGGCAACCGGGAAAGCAATATCATAAAAAAACAAAATCGGGAAATTCAAGCGGCTTTTGATGCAGAGAAACAAGCTATGAATGAACAACTGGCTGCTTTGGGCAATTATGAACAGAAACGGCAGGCTATCATAGCCTTGGGCGAAAGCAAAAAGAAAGGGAAGAGCAAGGGTGAGCAAGATACCATTGACAAGGAAACCAATAAGGCCCTTTCCAATTTGGACAAGGAAGCCAATAAAGAGAAATCCGCTTTCGATAAATTGTTCTTGAATATGAAGAACAAGAGTGTCAAAGAGATGCGTGATATTGTTAAATCAGCTCAAAAAGAATTGCATTTTGTAGAGAGTGGGAACTGGGATGAACAGACAGGTGAAAAATTAGGGATTAGTGAGATTACTTTTAATGAGTTGCGTAACTCGTCGAAAGAGCTTGAGGACATTAAGGATAAGATTAAAGAGGTTGAAGACCAAACCAACCAATGCGATACCGCTTTCAACCAAATGGCTATCGGTTTTGACAAACTCTTTAAAGCAGGTTCCGATTCCAAGAAACTTACGGAATCCCTCTCTTTGATAGAAACCGGTCTGAATCGGGCGATGCAAGCCGGTAAATTTCTTTCGGGCGCACTTTCGAATTTGGGTGCCGCTTTCGGCAGCGATGCTTTGGGAAAAGCCGCCGAAGGCATCAACGTGGCTATGGATGCTGCCGGCAACGCGATGTCCGGAGCCAAAGCGGGAGCGATGTTCGGTCCGTGGGGAGCGGCTGCCGGAGCGGCGGTGGGGCTTGTCTCTTCGTTGGCAAGCTCGTTGACAAAACTGCATGACGGCCGGCATGAGAAAAGCATTAAAAAAATTCAGGAACAGATAGAGGTGCTCGAAAAGTCTTATAGCGACATGAGCGACTCGCTTGAAAAGGCATACTCCTCGGATGCTTCGCAGCTTATAGAGCAGCAGAATACTTTGTTGGGACAACAAAAGGTGCTTATCCAAAACCAGATAGCCGAAGAGAGAAGTAAAAAGAATGCCGATGCGGGCAGAATTAAAGAGTGGGAGAACCGGATAAAGGATATCGACAAACTGATTGGTGAAAACAAGGAGAAGCAGATAGATGCCATTCTGGGCAGTGATGTGAAATCTGCCATCGATGATTTTGCGCAGGCTTATGCGGACGCATGGTCGGCGGGAAACGACAGGGCGAAGTCTTCCAAAGACTTGGTGAAGCAGATGATCAAGCAGATGGTTATGGAAGCAATGAAAGCCACCACGTCCGATAAGATGGAGGCGTTGCGCAATAAGTTGGCGGGTTTCTTCTCGGATGGCATCATCGATAGCTGGGAGCGTGAGCAGATTGAGAAAAATGCGGAAGCCATTACGAAGGAACTCGACAGGAAGTATGGCTGGGCGGACGAGTATATGAAAGGGGAAGAAAAGGAGTCTGCTTCGCAGGCTGCTACAAGCGGCGGATTTGAAACCATGTCGCAAGAAACCGGTTCGGAACTTAACGGGCGTTTCACTGCCTTGCAGGTGTCGAATGAGGAAATCCGAAATTCCATGCTGCTGGCTTTGGGCAACCTGTCCGTCTTGTGTACCACTGCATCCGACGGAAATATCCTTTTGTCCGAGGTACGGAACCTGGCGTTGATGTCCAACAGCCATCTGGAAGATATCGCGAGATATACCAAGCCTATTTTAGGGTTCGGGGAAAAACTTGATAAAATAGAACGAAATACAGCAAATTTATGAAAACAGTAAATGAAATCATGCAATCGGCAACCCTCATGGGGGCTTGTGCCAAGTCGAAGGGAGTGAGTGACTGGAAGAGCCTCGCTTGGCTGTTCTTCACTCCGCAAGGACGTGAGTTTTGTGAAAAACACAATTTCCCGTCTCTCGAAATGTTTCGGGAGGTAAAGGATAATGTCGCCAAGTATGGCGTTTTTGTGGACGCCGGTGTTGTGAAACGGCAGAATGATGCGGATATAGGCGTGGTTGGAGATACATTGGCGGAGCTGGTGTATGATGACAATACGGTGGTGCATAAGGTGGTTTTGATGCATGGGGCAAAGGCGAAAATCAAGGCTTCTCATTATGCCGTGATTTTGCTGGTGAACATGGGTGATTGTGAAGTGGAAATAGAAAAAGATCAAACAGTGGTAGTATTATGAAAGGAGAATTATTTATCAATGGTAAGGATGCTTACTTGGCATGGGGTGTCAGTATGGACGATACCTCACTGTCCGAACTGATGACACCGCCTGCCAACAAGGCGGTTATAGAGAATGAAAGCCGCCTGCAGCATGGCAAGCGGGTAGTGATGTCTGGTTTGAAACTGGATCAGCGTAACCTGACGCTTCAAATCAACCTGACTGCCGCCACGGAAGCCCAGTTCTTTGCGCGATATAATGATTTCTGCAAGGAATTGGCAACCGGTGTACTCAATATAAAGACGAAGTATCAGCCTGATGTGGTGTATAAAACCATCTACCTCTCGTGCGGGCAGTTCAGCCAGTTTATGAGGGGTATCGGGAAATTCAGTCTGAAACTGAACGAACCGAACCCCGACGACCGTAGGCTGTAATAACGGACTAAAGGAGAAGAAGAAATGAAATATTTTACAATTACGGAACTCTGCCGTTCGCGTACGGCTGACCGCTTGGGTATCGCCAACCGGTGTGGAAGTGAATATGCGGCAAATCTGGTCGCTTTGGTGGATAATGTGCTGGATCCGTTGCGCGAATGGTATGGCAAGCCTGTCAGGGTGAGCAGTGGTTATCGTTGTCCCGAACTGAATGCGGTGGTGAAAGGCTCGGCTGTCAGTCAGCATTTAATCGGACAGGCGGCGGATATTGATACGGGGGATAGAGGACAGAATAAATTGCTGTTTGAGTATATCCGTAAGCATTTGCCTTTTGACCAGCTTATTGATGAGAGCAACTTTGCCTGGGTGCATGTCAGCTACCGGGCGGATGGTAAAAATAGAAAACAGGTATTGAAACTATGAGAAAATTGGTGTTGTCGGTGCTACTGGTGGTGGCGGTTTGCTCTTGTAAGACGGGAACAGTATACCTGCCTATGGAAACGAGGATATTGGATAGTATCGTATATCATGATACGGTATTCCGGGAGAAATTGGTGCCGTATAAGGATAGCGTAGCTGTTTCCGATACGATGTCGGTCTTGTCCAATCCCTATGCTTACAGTTATGCGGAATGGAGCGATGGAATGTTGCATCATTCGCTCGGTATTTATCCTTTTGCTTCTGTAGTGGTAAAAGTCCCTTATTTCATGGAGAAGATACGGAGAGTCGAAGTTCCCAAACCTTATCCGGTAGAAAAAGATTTGACGAAGTGGCAGCGAATTAAAATAGAATTCGGCGGTTGGGCGTTCGGCATAATCGTTGCCTGGTTTTTGGTGGCTGTCGGGAAATATGTGTATGGGAAATAAAAAAACGACAAACAATTTTTTATTGTTTGTCGTTTTTTTATTGTCGGAATGAGGCGACTCGAACGCCCGACCCCTACGTCCCGAACGTAGTGCGCTACCAACTGCGCTACATTCCGATGCCTTTTTCGAAAAGTGGTGCCACCAGGAATCGAACCGGGGACACAAGGATTTTCAGTCCTTTGCTCTACCAACTGAGCTATGGCACCTTTTTCGTTTGCGGGTGCAAAGATAAAGAGTTTTTTTTATACTACAAGGATTTTTGATGAAAAATATTAGAAAAATCCCCTTTGTACCTTTTTGATTAAAGACAAAGGGGATATTGTTGCCATTTATCGGACCGGATTTCGGTGTGGTGGCTTAAGCTATATTCGGGTTAATGCTATGCCAATCCTTAATAGGAGGCAATACGCCCATTCCGATGACTTCGTCACGAAGTTTGCAAAGATGTGCATAGCTTTCTTTCAACTTGGACTCTTCTTCGGGAGTACCTTTCAACTCCTTGTAATGTACGCCGCCTTTGTTGATTTCGGTTTCCATAGCCATCATGATGTGGTCGAAACCGTGACTGTGTACATACGTGCCTGCAGGCCAGCGGAATGGTTTTCCTCCCATAGCGGCGGCAATCATTTCAATGGAAATATAGGAAGGGCTTTGGAAAGAGGAGCGGCCGCGTAAGGCGATGATGTTGGCGCCGCCTTTCGTTACTTTGGTTTGTATCTCTGTCCATTGTTCCTTGCTCAAGGCGGGAGTGCCGATGATGTCCAACAACGGTTTTCCGTCTACCTTGGCTGTAGAGGCATATACCGCCATCTGTTCGCCATGTCCGCCGTAAGTACGGCAATTCTCTATTTTATCGGGAGCTATTCCGAAATGCTTGGAAAGTTCGCTACGCAGGCGGGTACTGTCGAGTGCTGCCAGTGTCGTAACTTGGGACGGTTTTAGCCCTGAATACAACAATGTAATCAGCCCCGTGATATCCGCAGGATTAAAGACTACAACCACGTGCTTCACGTCCGGACAATAGGCTTTTATGTTTTTTCCGAATTCTTCGGCAATGGCGGCATTTCCTTTTAATAAATCTTCGCGGGTCATGCCTGCCTTACGGGCGGCACCACCCGATGATACTACATATTTTGCATCGGTCAGGGCTTCTTTGATATCGGATGTGAACGTCAGGTTCAAGCCTTCGAAACCGCAGTGGAACATTTCCTCTGCCACACCTTCCAGGCCGGGAGCATAAGGGTCGTATAAACAAATGTTCGGAGTGAGGCGCATCATGATTGAAGTTTGTGCCATGTTGGAGCCAATCATACCGGCGGCACCTACAATGGTCAGTTTTTCGTTTGTAAGAAATTCCATAATTATATTATTTAATGGTGAATAACGAGCGTTTTTGTTGATTGCTTCGCTACAAAGATAACCGCTTTCCGGTGGAATTGTTCATATAAAAAAGTTATCTTTTAGAGTGAAAAGTTATTCCTTATCTTTATCTTTGCGCAGGAGGACAAGATAAATTCCGCACTTCTGTGTATGATTGTCTTTAATCATGAACGATAAACGTCACGAAATATAATTTATATGAGTATAGAGTTAGGAAAGTTCAATACCTTGAAGGTGGTGAAAGAGGTTGATTTCGGTATGTACTTGGATGGTGGTGAAGAAGGAGAAATACTGCTCCCCTCACGTTATGTGCCCGAAGGGTGCAAACCGGGAGAAGAATTGACTGTATTTATCTACTTGGATAACGAGGAACGGTTGGTAGCTACTACGTTGACTCCATTGGTGCAGGTCGGGCAGTTTGCTTGCCTGGAAGTGGCATGGATAAATCAATATGGCGCTTTCCTGAATTGGGGGTTGATGAAAGACTTGTTTGTTCCTTTTCGCGAACAGAAGATGAAGATGCAGGTGGGAAAACGATATGTAATCCATGCGCATTTGGATGATGAAAGCTACCGGATTGTAGCATCGGCAAAGGTAGACCGCTATCTTTCGAAAGAGAAAGCGCCTTATGGGACCGGACAGGAAGTCAGTATACTTATTTGGCAGAAAACGGATTTAGGTTTCAAGGCTATTATTGAGAACAGGTATAGCGGTTTGTTATACGAAAGTGAGATATTCCAGCCTTTGCATACGGGTATGGTGTTGAAAGCCTACGTGAAACAGGTGCGTGAAGATGGCAAGATTGACCTGATGCTTCAGAAACCGGGACAAGGTAAAGTGGAAGATTTCTCTACTGTCCTGTTGAACTATATTCGTGAACAGGGCGGGCAAATCGCACTGCACGACAAGAGCCCTGCCGAGGAGATTTACGATACATTCGGTGTCAGCAAGAAAACCTTTAAAAAGGCAGTTGGTGACTTATATAAAAGACATCTGGTATTGTTGCAGGAGAACGGTATCGGATTGGCAAATGCCGTTAACCCCTAATCATAATAGGGTTTTCCCTATAATATATTAGAGAGAAACAAAAGGATAGGGGGAAATATTCCCCTATTTTTGTTATTACTAAGAGCCTGTTTAAATTTTGTTCAGCCTTCTTTTGGAAAAGAAATTAAACAAGCTCGAAGAAAGTTGACAGAGTATAAACTTCTAAAAAAAACTATTATGAAACGAATATTGTTTATATTATTTGCCGCAATGATGAGTTCCGCTGTCTGCCATGCGGCTATGAGTAACAGCAAAGTACGTAAAGAAACACGTTTTCTTACGGACAAAATGGCCTACGAACTGCAACTGAATACGGAGCAGTATAATGATGTGTATGAAATCAATTATGATTTCATTGCGGGTGTGCGCTATTTGATGGACGATGTGCTGAGGGGGGAAGAATGGGCGTTGAACCGTTATTATGATTATCTGGATGTACGTAATGACGATTTGCGTTGGGTGTTGAGCAACAGGCAGTATTCCCGTTTTATGCAGGCTGCTTATTTCTTCCGTCCGATTTATGTGAGTGGCGGGCGCTGGGCCTTCCGGATTTATATTACTTATACCAATCCGAATCATTTCTACTATCCGCGTCCTTATCACTACCGTACCTATTCCGGTGGGCATTATCGTACCCATTATCATAATGCAAGCTACTATCGGGGAAGGCATAATCATCCTGTTTATAACGGCTCTTTCCGTATTCGTGATAATAAATCATACCATACGAGCCGACGGTCTGATTTTGGTTCGGTCAAGATTCGTCCTAACTCCGGTACGCGCCCTAATGCCGGTGAACGCCCTAACACCAACCAACGTCCCAATAATCCCGGTATACGCCCTGACAAGGAGCAACCCAAACGTCGTCCGGCTACCGGCACTCCGGCACATCGTTCCGATGCCAAGAAAGAAGTCAATGTGCCAAAACGCGGGCAAAGTACCCAAAAGGAAAGTGTAAGGCGTAGCGGTTCCTCGTCTTCTACGCGTGAGACTCGTGCTTCTTCCCGTTCGTCCGAAAAGGGAAATGGAGTATCAAGACGCAATTAAGTTCTTGCCTATGCTTGTTTAATAATCAATGAAGGGGTGTCGAAACTACGATTGATGTAGCATTTCGACACCCCTTTCTTTACACACACAACTAAAATTATATTTATTCGATAGGTTCTCCTTTGTAAAAGTCCAGTATCTTGGTACGGAACAGATATTCGTATTTCGCCTGGAGTTCATCGGATTGTGCTTTCATTAAATTCTGTTTTGCTTCGTTGTATTCTACGGCATTTGCTTTCCCGTTTTCGTACTTTTCGTTCATCAGTTTAAAGGATGCTTCGCTTGCCGTTGTCGCCGTGTGGCTGCTTGTGTACTTGCTTTCGGATGCTACGGCATTGTACCATGCCTGTTGTATCTCTTTGTAGAGATTCTTTTTGGCATTGTCCAGTTGCAAGGAGTAGTTGTCGCGTTGCAGGCGGGCTGTACGTACCCGGTTGCGTGTTGCTAATCTGTTGAAGATGGGTACGCTTAAGTTGAAACCTATGTATTTATTGAAGTTATCATTCATCTGTTGGCTGAAAGTGCGGTTGATTGTTGAATAGTAGTTAGTACCGAGACTTCCGTTGAGGCTGAGTTGCGGATAGTAGCCGCTTTGAGCAATTCGGATGCTGTGTTTGCTCCCCTCCAGGCGGTACTGTGCGGCTTGTATGGCTGCTTTGCCGGCTAATGCTGTCTGGAAGATTTCATCCGGCGGAGTGAGCGGGATGAGTTCTGTCATTGTGGCAGGGGTTTCCAAGAGGAACCCTTCCGGCGTTTCCAATTCGATAAGCTGGCTGAGGGCGAGTAGCGCTAACCGGTGGTTGTTCTTCGTTTGCACTGCATTCATCTCATCCTGTGCCACACGTGCTTTGGCTTCGGCAACTTCTGCCGGAGAAGCTTTTCCCACTTCTGCCAGGCGTTCTATGCGGTTGTACTGTGCTTTGCTCAATTCTACTTGCCCTAAAGACACCCGATGCAGTTCTTCATTGAACAATACCTGCAAGTAGGCTGAAGCAATGTTGATAGAGATATCTTCTTTCGCTTTCTCCAGATCGGCAAGTGCGGCTTTTAAGTTGAGTTTGGCAAGGGCGTATCGGTTGGGGATTTCAAGTCCGGTAAATAACGGAATGTTGGTAGAAACGGACATATTTGTCCCGTGGCTGCCTGTATTGACATACACGGTGGAGTAGTCGCCGGTATTTTCGTCCTTGATTGCGGTCTGCGTACGTCCCCAGTTCCAGCTTTGTCCGGCATTGGCATTGAGGTTCGGCAACCGTGCCCATTTGGCGGTATTCACTTCGATGTTGCTTTGTTCGGCTGCATTGGCTGTACGGCGGATATCAATGTTATGTTCGATGGCATAGTCTATACATTGGCGCAACGACCAGCGCTCTTGTGCCTGGAGTTGCAGGCATGCCAGCATAGCCAGGCTGATAAGTATATTCTTCTTCATGGTGTTCCTGTTATTTCTGACAATGATAATTATTTCTCTTTTTTCTCAGCACCACGTACTTTGTCTTTGGCGGTCAAGCCGCTCTTGACGGCAATCTTGATACCATCGCTCATGCCTACCTCTATTGGCTGGCGTTTGAAGGTCTGTTGAGGCACACTGTCAGTCAGTACGTACACAAAGGTACTGTCTCCGCTGAACTCAACGGTGCTTTCCGGCAAGGTAAGTGTCTTTTGGGCGCGTTCCAGCACAATCTCCGCATTGGCGGAATATCCGGAGCGTATTTGTACGCTGTCCGGCGCCTGAATGGCGGCTTTGATTTCAAATTGGTTGGCTCCGTTTTCTTCCACTCCTTTCGGAGAAATGTATTCCAGCACGGCATTGAAAGAGAGGTTTCGCAGTGCGCCGATAGTCAGTTTTACCGGCATGCCTTCGTGTACGCGTCCTACTTCGGTTTCGTCCAGGTTACCCCGGAAGATGAGGTCGTTCATATTGGCAACGGTGGCTATCGTTGTTCCGTCGTTGAAGGTGTTGCTCATGATAACGGAATTGCCGACTTTGATAGGTACATCCAAAATCAGCCCGGTAATGGTAGAGCGGATTAGTGTACTGCTGAATGAAGCATTGCTCTTGGTAATACCCTCCTTTACGATTTCCAGGTTGTCTTTTGCCGTTTGCAGTTCTTCGCGTGCCTGTTTTACACTAACTTCCCCTTTCTCGTATTCTTCGTTGCTGATGAGCTTGTCGTTAAACAACTTTTTTATGCGTGCAAAGTCCGTTTCGGCTTGCCGGGCATTGATTTCTGCCAGACGGACACGGCTTTCGGCTGAGTTCAGTGTTCCCAGTTCGGGTATAACCTTTACTTTGGCAATCACTTCGCCTTGCTTGATGCTCTGCCCGGCTTCTTTATATACTTCGGAAATGATACCGGAAATTTGTGGCTTGATGAGTACCTCATCTCTCGGTTCCACTCTTCCGGTAGCTACGGTGGTCTTTTCCAAATCAGCTATTTCCGGAACGATGGTTTCGTACACCTTTGCCGTAGGCTGGGATTTCTGATATAGAAACACGAATGTCCAGATAAATATGCCGGCTATTACTACCAGCGATGCGATTTTCAGATACTTCTTTGTTTTCATCTTGTTTATTGTATTATTGTTTTGTTTTTCATTTATTATACTGTTGTTTATCAATTGCTTTGTCTTCTTGCCGTTTCTCTCATTCGTCCCTTATCGCTTCAATCGGCTTGATTGCCATTGCACGATAGGCGGGTGCCAGTCCTGCCAACACTCCTAAGGCAATGAGAAGGGCACACGTGCCGATGGCAAGTCCGAATGAGACTTGAAAATGAGTCTTGATGACTCCCGGATCGTTTGCCGCACTTTCTAAGATGTGTAATATAAGTACGGCAAAAGAGATACCCGCCATGCCTGCTACGGTGGTCAGTACCATACTCTCCGAAAGGATTTGTTGCAGGATATCTTGGGGACGGGCACCGATAGCACGTCGTATGCCTATTTCCGTAGTGCGCTCCCTTACTGTAACCATCATGATGTTGGATACACCGATAGCGCCGGCAAACAGCGTGCCCAGTCCTACCATCCAGATAAGGATATTTGTACCTGTCATCAGGGTGTCCATCATGGAGAACATTGCTTCTGCATTCAGGAACATGATAGCCTGTTTGTCATCGGGTGCGATGGAATGGGCGGCTTTGATTCTATGCTCTATTTCCGGTTCTACATCCGTGACCTTCACTCCCGATTTCATGATAAAGCATACGACATCTATTCTTTGTCCCAGGTTGTACGTTTGCTGCATTGTTGTGAAAGGCAGGGTGACGGCTTCCGAAGCCTGTCCCTGTATGTTGACATTACCTTCGGAAGAGCACATGCCAATGACACGGTAATAAATTCCATTTACCCTAATATGTTTCCCGCAGGGGTTTTCACCCTGTCTGAAGAGACTTTCGTACACGCGCTTGCCTATGACGCATACTTTTCGCGCTTCGCGTATATCCACATCATTAATGAAGCGGCCGTAGGTCATTTCCTGATGTTCTACCTGTTCGTACTCGGGGTATAAGCCTTTGACGCTGCATTCGTATTTACTTTCGCCGTAAACGGCTGTTTGTCCCCAAAGAGCGAATGACGGAGTGGCTGTCTTTATTCCGTTGATGCTGCGTACCCGTTCCACGTCTTCCATTTCCAGGTCCCACCGGCGTCCTTTGCGAAATCCCTTGTAGGCTTCGCTTGTCTTTTGTGCCGCGATAAATCCGGAGTTTGTGGCAAAACCTTCAAATTGCGCTTCCATTTTCTCCTGCATCCCTTGTCCGCCTCCGATGAGCGCCACCAGCATAAAGATGCCCCAAAAAACGCCGAATGCCGTCAGCAGGCTGCGTGTCTTGTTTCTTGTAATCGTGACGAGGATTTCCTCGCATGTATCTATGTCTATTTTCATAATCGTTTAGTCTGCTCTAAGTGCTTCGATAGGACTGATGCTTACTGCCTTTTTCGCTGGAAAGAAACCGGCAAGCGTACCTGCGACAATCAACGTCAGCGTAGCTTGTATGGCAATGCCGATGTCTACTGTGGGGTCGGAGAACATCCTGGCTTGGAACATACCGGCATCTGCCGTTTGGGTGCCGAAAGCGGCATTCATCCATTCCGTTGCTCCAATGCCCGCCACCATGCCGATGTAGCCGAAGAAAGTAGTAATCGTGACACTCTCCACGATGATAAGCCAAAGGATAGAGAACGGTTTTGCACCTAATGCCTTACGTATGCCGAACTCTCGCGTGCGTTCCTTGACCGTAATCAGCATGATATTCGATACGCCTACAATGCCGCTCAACAACGTAAAGATGCCGATTACCCAAATGGCGGTACGGAGCAGGCTTGCCACGTTTTGCGTCTGCAGGTATTGTGTGAAGCGGTTCCATATCCAGATTGCACTTTCGTCTTCCGGATCAAAGCGGTGATTGGATGCAATGACCTTACGGTACTCTTTTTCGAAGGCTGTATTGGCTTCTTCGTTCGTCAGGTTTTGGGTGGTGAAGATGATGTTGTTGAGCTTATCACCTTTGTTGTAGATGGTTTGCAGGGTAGAAAAAGGGATAAAAGCCATGCTGCTTTGGTCGCCCTGGTCTTCATACAGTCCTACCACCCGATAGGCTACACCGCTTGCGTTGACGAATTTGCCGATTGGTTCCGTGTGTGATTTTCCGAAAAGGATTTCAGCCGATTTCTTATGAAGGATGATTACTTTCCGCTGTTCTCTGATGTCGTTCTGGTTGATGAAGCGCCCGCTTGCGGTTTTTATCGCTTCGGATTGTACATAGTTCGGGTGTACGCCCATTACTGAGATATTGATATATTCCTGTCCGAAGTTGATATTCATACTGCCTTGCGATAGGGTGGCACCGGCAGTGACAATATTGTCGGGGAAGTATTTCCCGGTTGCGATGAGGTCTTTGTTGTCCAATCGGATACGTCGTCCTTCTTTTAGTCCTTCATACGACTTGGTGGTCCAGCCACCGCCCAAGCGGATAGAGTTCAGTGCACGTTCCGATGTGTTTTGTTCGAAAGCATGGATGATACCGTTGCCTGCTCCCAATAGTACGATAAGCATAAAGATGCCCCATGCCACTGCAAAGCCGGTGAGGAACGTGCGTAACTTGTTGCGCTTGATTGTACCGTATATTTCTTGCCAAAGGTCAATCATGTGAGCTCGTGATTTTGTAAGTAAATGATTTTATGGGTTTTTCCTTATTTCATGAAACCGTTTTTGCCGAATGGCGATGCATCGTGATTTAAGTTCTCTTCGATGCTGCCAATTATGCCGTCTTTGATGTGGATAATCTTATCCGTCTGATTGGCGACACCGCTTTCGTGAGTTACGACTACGATAGTCATTCCCGTTTCGTGCAAGTCTTTCAAAATCTGCATGACTTCTACGGAAGTCTTGCTGTCAAGGGCGCCGGTCGGCTCGTCGGCAAGGATTATTTGAGGCCGGGTAATCAGTGCGCGGGCAATGGCTACACGTTGCTTCTGTCCGCCGGACATTTCGTTGGGCATGTGGTGCGCCCATTCTTTCAGTCCCAGGCGATCCAAATATTCCAGTGCCAGTGCATTTCGTTTCCGGCGCCCTATCCCCTGATAGAAAAGCGGGAGCGCCACGTTCTCCATTGCATTCTTGAAAGATATCAGATTGAACGACTGGAAGATAAAGCCAATCATGCGGTTACGGTATTCGGCGGCTTTGGATTCGCTCAGGTTTTTGATGAGCGTGCCGTTTAAGTAATATTCTCCGGTGTCGTAGTTGTCTAAAATCCCTAATATATTAAGTAAGGTAGATTTTCCGGAGCCTGACGCTCCCATAATAGATACGAATTCTCCCTGTCGGATATCAAGATTAATTCCTTTGAGAACGTGTAGCGGCGCACCGTTATTGTAGGTTTTGTTGATGTTTTTTAGTTGTATCACGGTTTCCTTTGTTTATTGTTTTGTTGATTTTTACTATTGGACGCATCAATGTCACGAAAAGTTGCAAACGAAGTAAAGTTTTTTTCAGAAAGATTTTGCAGTGTCGTTTTTCTTTGTGTAATTTGTAACCATCAATATTATAACTAACCCTTTAAACAAAAAGTAAATATCATGAATTCAAACATGGAAAAACCCTATGTAGTGGGGATTGACATAGGCGGTACGAATACTGTCTTTGGTATCGTTGACGCACGTGGTACTATTATTGCGAGCAGTTCCATTAAAACGGGAACTTATGAACAGGCAGACGATTATGTAAATGAAGTATGTAAGAATCTTCTTCCGTTGATTATTGAAAATGGCGGTGTTGATAAAATAAAAGGTATCGGTATCGGTGCTCCTAACGGTAACTATTATAACGGTACAATCGAATTTGCTCCGAATCTTCCGTGGAAAGGTGTAGTTCCTTTGGCTGCCATGTTTGAAGAGCGCCTGGGCATTCCTACTGCGCTTACCAATGATGCTAATGCCGCTGCTATCGGTGAAATGACTTATGGTGCGGCGCGCGGTATGAAGAATTTTATCATGATAACTTTGGGTACGGGCGTAGGTAGCGGTATCGTTATCAACGGACAGATGGTATATGGTCACGATGGTTTTGCCGGAGAATTGGGGCATACCATTATACGTCGCGAGAATGGTCGTCTTTGCGGATGCGGGCGCCATGGCTGTCTGGAGACTTACTGCTCTGCTACAGGGGTAGCGCGTACGGCACGTGAGTTCCTTGCCGCACGTACCGAGCCGAGTTTGTTACGTTCTATTCCGGCGGAGAATATCACGTCTAAGGATGTATATGACGCTGCCGTGCAAGGTGACAAATTGGCTTTGGATATTTTCGAATTCACCGGTACTATCCTGGGTGAAGCTATTGCAGACTTTATTGCTTTCTCCAGCCCCGAAGCAATTGTCTTGTTCGGCGGATTGGCCAAGTCCGGAGATTATATTTTCCAACCTATCCAAAAAGCAATTGATGCCAATGTCCTGACTATTTATAAAGGTAAGGCGAAATTGATGATGTCCGAACTGAAAGATGCGGATGCTGCCGTATTGGGTGCCAGTGCATTGGGATGGGAATTGAGAAGCTTGGAATAAGATATTGAGGATAAACGTAAAAAAGGGAAGCCGATTGATTCGGCTTCCCTTTTTTATTTCGAAATAAAAGTCCGGTATTAACCGTTAACTCTTTTTTCTTTAATTCTTGCTTTCTTACCGGTAAGAGCACGCAGATAGTACAATTTAGCGCGACGAACTTTACCCACTTTGTTCACTTCGATGCTGTCGATAGCCGGTGATTCAATCGGGAAAATACGTTCTACACCTACAGTACCAGACATTTTACGTACGGTAAAACGCTTCTTGTCGCCATGTCCGGCAATCTTGATAACAACACCGCGATACAACTGTACACGTTCTTTGTTACCTTCGATGATACGATATGCTACTGTGATTGTGTCACCTGCCTTGAAGCTCGGGTGTTGTTTGCCGGTAGCAAATGCTTCTTCTGCAATTTTAATTAAATCCATTGTTTTTATTATTAAATTGTTTGATCGTTACAACGCAACATACCAGGCTTCTCACTCGGTGTCCTGACAGCGATTGCGCGAAAGCGGTGCAAAGGTAGAGTTTTTCTTTTGATTGACAAAGGGATGTGCGTTTTTCTTTTTATATTTGTAGCGATTTAAAAACGGACAACTATGAAGAGAAATTATTTGAAGTTCGTCTTTGGCTTAGTGTCGGCGGCGATGTTTTTGTTTGCATCCTGCCGTTCCGTCTGCGAAGTGACGAAAGTTGAAGGACGTATGCAATTGATAGATTCTACGTATGATGTGAATCCTGATGCGGAAGCCGTGGCGTTGCTTGCTCCTTACAAGGCAAAAATAGACAGTATGATGTGCCGGGTGGTGGGCACTGCCGAAATGTCCATGGATAAGGGGGCTCCCGAAAGTCTTCTTTCCAATCTGGTGGCGGATGTGCTGCGCGGGGCGGCTACGCAGGTGCTTGGAAAACCTGCCGATATGGGGCTTGTGAATATGGGAGGATTGCGCAATGTATTGACGGAAGGTCCCATTACCTGTGGTAACATCTATGAAATATTACCGTTCGAGAACTCGCTTTGTGTGGTGACTTTGAAAGGTGCTGATTTGAACCGTCTGTTTGAAAATATAGCGGCGTGTGGTGGCGAAGGGGTCAGCGGTGTGCAGTTACGGATAACAGGAGACGGGAAATTGCTCCGGGCTACGGTGGCGGGTAAACCGGTTGTTGATGATAAACTGTACACGGTTGCCACGATTGACTATCTGGCGGACGGCAATGACGGCATGACTGCCCTGATTCAGGCGGAAAAGAGAGAGTGTCCTCCAGGTGCGACTCTACGTAGTTTGTTTATGGAGTATGTAGAGCGACAGACTGCGGCAGGAAAGAAGGTTGCCGCACGTATGGAAGGACGAATTACTGTAGAAAATTGAGAATGGAAAACTAAAAAAGAGTATTTGATGAAACGTATATCTATATATTGCCTGTTGATATGCTGTGTATTGTTGGCAGCATCGGCACAGGAGACCAAACAATTGGTTATCCTTCATACAAGTGATACCCATAGCCGTATCGAATCTATCGACGCGCATGCTGCCGACCGATATGCCGGTATGGGTGGTGTGGTGCGCCGTGCCACTTTTCTGAAAGATTTTCGTAGCAAGAATCCGGAGGTCTTGCTCTTTGATTGCGGTGACATTTCACAAGGCACTCCATATTACAATCTTTTCCGGGGCGAGGTGGAAGTGAAGATGATGAATCTTATGGGCTACGACGCCATGGCTATCGGTAATCATGAGTTCGACTTCGGGTTGGATAATATGGCCCGTCTGTTTCGTATGGCGGATTTCCCGGTGGTATGTGCCAATTATGACGTAGCCGGCACTGTCCTTGAGGGATTGGTGAAACCTTATGTCGTGATAAATCGCGGTGGAGTGAAAATCGGTGTATTCGGACTGAGTCCTCAAATGGAAGGGCTGGTGCAGGCGGATAAGTGTGAGGGTATCGTCTATAACGATCCGATTGCCGCGGCACAGGAAGTGACTGACCATTTGCGCGCCAAAGAGGAGTGTGATGTGGTTATCTGCCTTTCCCATCTCGGACTTCGTCTTAAGAATGCGGTTTGTGATGAGAAATTGGTGGCTGCAACTAAAGGTATTGATGTGATTTTGGGTGGTCATACCCATACCTTTATGGAGAAACCGGCTGTTTACTTAAATGCCGAAGGTAAGAGCGTTCCGATATTGCATTCCGGTAAGAGTGGTATTTTAGTGGGAGAATTGAATTTGACGTTGATTAAGGAGTAGTAGATGAAAAGGCTGTTATTGTTTGTACTGATTATGATGGGATGCTGCGGACGTTTTGCTTCGGATGCGAAACGGTGTCCGGCGGCACCTGCTGTTGTAGATTCCGCAGAACCGTTATTGGTGAGACCCGTACTGGATGATATGCGATGCAGGCAATGGGTAGATTCCATATTGGGTAAACTGACCCTGAAAGAACGTATCGGGCAACTTTTTATTTATACAATTGCTCCTCAGCAGGATAAAGCGAACAAAGAGTTGTTGAGCAGGGTGGTTAAGGAGTATAAAGTCGGCGGGCTGCTGTTTTCGGGTGGGTTAATGCAGAACCAAGCCGTGTTGACAAACGAGGCGCAACGCATGGCGGATATTCCCCTGATGATTACGTTTGACGGAGAATGGGGGCTTTCCATGCGTCTGCGGGGAACGCCCGTTTTTCCGAAAAATATGGTGCTGGGTTGTATACGGAACGACAGTCTGCTATATGAGTATGGCAGGGAAATGGCAAGACAGTGCCGGGAACTTGGTGTACAGGTGAATTTCGCTCCCGTGGCGGATGTCAACATCAATCCTAAGAATCCGGTTATTAACACCCGATCTTTCGGTGAAAGTCCGGCGAATGTTGCCGATAAGGTTGTTGCTTATGCCAAAGGGTTGGAGGATGGCGGAGTGCTTTCTGTATCCAAACATTTTCCCGGTCATGGAGATACGGATGTGGATTCGCATAAGTCGCTTCCCGTATTGCCTTTCACGCGTGAGCGTTTGGACAGTGTGGAGTTGTATCCTTTTAAGAAGGTTATCCGGTCTGGTTTGGGCGGTGTTATGGTGGGGCATTTGGAAGTGCCTGCCCTTGAAAAGAAAAGCGGAGTGCCTTCTTCACTTTCCCGCAGTGTTGTTTATGACTTGTTGACATGCGAATTGAACTTCCGGGGACTCGTTTTTACGGATGCCTTGGCAATGAAGGGGGTGTCGAACAATGAGTCGCTTTGTTTGAAAGCATTGAAAGCCGGTCATGATTTGCTGCTTGTGCCCCGACGTATCAAAGAGGAGGTGGATGCCGTATTGGCTGCTGTAAAACGTGGTGAGTTGGCGGAACAGGCGATAGAGGAGAAGTGCCGGAAAGTATTGACTTATAAATATGCCTTGGGGTTGAATAAGAAACCGACAATCCGCCTCTCCGGTTTGGATACGCGGATAAATACGCCTTATGCGCAAGATTTGATTTGCCGTTTGAAAACAGCAGCGGTTACCGTGCTTGGCAATGCTACGGAAGTGTTACCGTTGGATCCGGCAATTAAGGAGGTTGCCGTATTGAATGTCGGTGCCGCTACAAGGATACAGCCTTTTATCAAACAACTTTCCGGATATGCGCATCCGGTAGAGTTTCAATTGGGAAAAGATTTGCCGGTAGCGGCACGTAAGGCTTTGAGGGAGAAGTTGGCTGACTATAAACGTGTTTTGGTGTGTGTCACTGAGAATCGCTTGGCTGCTTATCAGTCTTTTTTTGCGGAGTTTGCTCCGGAAATTCCGGTGGTATATGTGTGCTTTGTTCCCGGTAAGCAACTGTTACAGATACATCGGAATATAGCTGCCGCCCAAGCGGTAGTGTTGGCGCATGCTGCGGATGATGAAATACAACGTCATGTGGCAAGAACGCTTTATGCGGATGCGGTGGCAGACGGCAGGCTTTCGGCAAGTATCGGCAGTTTATTCGCTGCCGGAGAAGGAGTGACGTTAAGTCCGCGGACAGCCTCCCGTTTAGTCCCCGAAGAGCATGGATTGGATTCCCGTATATTGGCGCAGATTGATACAATTGCCCGGGAAGGTATACGGGAAGGCGCTTATCCGGGATGTCAGGTGGTGATTTTGAAGGATGGGAAACAGATGTATAATAAAGCTTTCGGTACTTATACATGGAATAGTTCCGGAAGCGAGAAGGCTGTTCCGGTGACATCCTCGTCCGTATATGATATCGCATCTTTGACGAAAACTACGGCTACCTTGCTGGCTGTTATGAAACTTTACGACAAGGGGCGCCTGAGCCTGACGGACCGTGTGTCCGATTATCTTCCATATCTGCAAGATACGGATAAACGTGCCATCACGGTCAGGGAATTGTTGTTCCACCAGTCGGGGTTGCCCTCTACCTTGTTGTTCTATCAGGATGCTATCGACAAAGACAGTTATGACGGTACGTTGTTCAAGGCACGGCAAGACCAGCAGCATCCCATACGTATCGGGCGGCAGACATGGGCGAATCCGAAGTTTCGTTTCCGTTCCGGACTGACCTCGAAGGTGCGTACTTCCGAATGCACTTTGCAGGTCTGTGATAGTCTTTGGCTGCATGAGTCTTTCAAAAAGGAGTATCTTCAAAAGATAGTTGATACCCCTTTGAGGGACAAGAGATACCGTTATAGTTGTGTGGGTTTTATTTTGTTGCAGCAATTGGTTGAGTCGCGTGCGGGAATGCCTATGAATGAATTCCTTGCCCGGGAGTTTTATGCCCCGATGGGGTTGAAGCGCACCGGATATCTTCCGTTGGGATTCTTGTCGAAAGAGGAAATCGTGCCTTCGTCCGTCGACCCTTTCTTGCGGAAAACAACGTTGCAGGGATTTGTGCACGATGAGTCTGCCGCTTTTCAGGGAGGCGTTTCCGGTAATGCGGGATTGTTCTCAACGGCAGAGGAAGTAGCTTGGATTTATCAAATGTTGCTGAATGACGGGGAGTTGAACGGAAAACGCTATTTGAGTAAAGAGACTTGCAGGCTTTTTACCACTACGGTTGCCAAGAGTTGTCGCCGTGGTTTGGGATTTGACAAGCCGGATATGCAGAATCCGGAGAAAAGCCCTTGTGCACCTTCTGCTCCGGCATCGGTATACGGTCATATCGGCTTTACCGGTACTTGCGCGTGGGTGGACCCTGACAATGGGCTGGTTTACATATTCCTTAGTAACCGCATCTATCCGGACGCATGGAATGCGAAACTGTCGAAACTGGATATCCGGGGAAGGATACAAGAAGCAATGCATCGGGCAATATTGAAATAGCGTAAGTTTTTGGAGCGTGAAGGTCAAGTTTGGCGGCGTGAAGGTCAACGTTAGAAATGTAAAGGTTAACTTTAGGAACGTAAAGGTCAACTTTGGCAATCCCATGTCCTGCATGAGCGCCCTGATGTCCGGCATCGGGAATTGAGAGCATGTGTCGAAAAGAAAGTATCGGCATGTCTCTTTAACTATAAATGGATAATGAAACTCGGTGACCGACCGATTGAAGTTGACCGGTTTCTGTTTTTCTGAAACAAATGGAGCCTGTTTAAATTTTACTCAGCATCTTTCTGAGGAAAGTTTAAACAGGCTCTTAATGTATTCTGTTAAGTTTTAGGTGTGTATATTAGAATGCAATGCCGACACGTAAACCTAAGTTGTCCATTCCGTCCACGCTATAGGTGAAGATATTACCTTTGTTTGTTCCGTAACTATAGTAGGCTGCAAAGTGCACTCCCGGACCGTAAGCCCACGGATAAACGTTGAACCCGACTTCCGGAGATACATAGAAACCCCATGTATCCGTATCGGCTTTGAATGCGTTGAAAGTGGACTTCAACTGTGCATATTGCGCGCCGAGTTTTACACCTATATAGGGTTGGAACGCTCCGCCGCGGTTCCATGCGTAACGTGTTGCAAGACCGAAAGGCAACTGGAACACAGTATGCTGTTGATCGGTATTCAAACTGCCGCTTTCGCCAATCGGAAGAGTCTGGCGGCCGAAATATTCATGATTGCTGTGATAAGCCAGGAAGCCTCCCAGTGCAAAATTGGATGTCAGGAAGTAACCGCCTTCAAAGTTCATCCCCCATCCGCTGCCTTTGTCGGCAAAGTGGTTGTTTAAGGGGAAGTTGTACTGCCAATCAATGTTGGCATAACCGTTATCGGTCATCTGTGCCTTTGTCGGTAAGACGAAGACGAGGGTGAGGGCGGCAATGGCGAATGCCCTCAAAGTTATCTGTTTCAATGTTTTCATACTTGTTCTTGTTTTTAGTTGGGTTGGACACTCATTCTGTTAAGATAGGCGGATTGCGTAAAGGATTGGTTCACGCCTTCTACAGCCTTTTTAGTGTTGAAAGATGCCGAGCCGCTTAATAATCCGCTCATGTAGCTGGTCCACAAAATAGGCAGTTTCTCTTTTTCCCCTTGGGGGGCATTGAGATTTAATAGTTCGGTGATGAAGGAGCCGGTACTATAAGCATAGTTCACGGCATACGGATAGTACCATCCGCCCCAGTCGCCCCAGTAAGGTGCATCCCAATAGCCCGGGTAGTTCCACCACCATTCGGGGCGTCCGTAATCTGTAAAGTAGTAGGTACTCTTCACATAGCTTACTTGCAAGCCAAGATCGGCATCTTCACGATTTTCCACGCGGAGATAACCGCGGTTGTTCATGTTGGTGACGTAAGTACCGAGGATTTCTTGCGCACTTTCGTCTTTCCAATATTCGGCGTCTTTACTGTTGCCGATAACAAGGATGCTGTCCGGCAAGTAGTAGGTTTCGAAAGCTTTGAAGTCGGCCTTCGTGTCATAATTGGTATAAACCAGATACTTGTTGTCCAGTTTATCCATATCGGGATCCTTCTCGCAAGACGCGAATGTTATTGCGAAGGCCGCTAATAATAAAGGAATAAATTTCTTCATACTTCTATCGTTGTTTAGGTTAAATATAAATTCCTGCCCTGTTTGGTACCTTAGGCTTTTGGAGAAAAAACAAGATAGAAAATAAAAAGTTCGGAAAAGAGGATGTTAAAAACGTATTAGGGGAGAAAAAGTAGGAAAAGAGGGCTGTTCGTTTGGGAATTGAAGTTGTTTCGACCCGTGCTCATTCAGTGAAAAGGATTAAGTCACGGCTTTTGCGTTTAAATGCAAAAGCCGTGGGACTAAACTTGCCTATTCCGGATTGCAAATCCGGTTGATTTTTTCCAACTCTTCTACAGTGAAAACCGTGTTTCCGAGACTTTGCAGATTGTTATTCAACTGCGCAACGGAACTTGCCCCGATAATGACCGAAGTAATCATGTCATCTTTCAGCAACCATGCCAAAGCCATTTCGGCAAGTGTCTGCCCGCGTTGCAAGGCAATTTCATTCAGTGCTTTTATCTTCCCCAGTGTTTCATCTGTCAATGCCTCTTTTTTCAGGAAACCGCCTTGGGCGATGCGAGAGCCTTCGGGAATGCCGTTCAGGTAGCGGTTGGTAAGCAGCCCTTGTGCCAGCGGAGAGAAGGCGATGAAACCTGTACCGTTCTCCTTGGCCTGCTGCAAGATGCCTTCGTTTTCCGGTTCGCGACTGAACAGGTTGTACCTGCCTTGATAGAGGAGACAGTGTACGTCTCTCTCTTCTAAATATTTATAAGCAAATTCCGCTTTGTCTTTAGGATATTTGGAGATACCGATGTAGAGTGCTTTCCCTTGCCGCACGATGTCGACCAATGTTTGAAGTGTTTCTTCAAGAGGAGTGTTAGGGTCGTAGCGATGAGTATAGAAGATGTCCACATAATCTAGGTGCATCCGTTTCAGGCTTTGGTTGAGGCTGCTTATCAGAGACTTCCGGGACCCCCAATCACCATAGGGCCCTGCCCACATTTCATGTCCGGCTTTGGTGGAAATGAATAGTTCGTCTCTGTAAGGCATGAACGATTTCTTCATGATCATGCCGAAAGTTTCTTCCGCGGAGCCGCACGGGGGACCGTAGTTGTTGGCAAGGTCGAAGTGGGTAATGCCTTGGTTAAACGCGTAATGAGCCATTGCTTGGGAGTTGGCGAATGTATTGGCATCGCCGAAATTGTGCCATAGCCCTAAGGATATTTCAGGCAATAGGATGCCGCTCTTACCGCAACGGCGATACTTCATGCCGCTGTTGTATCTGTCTGAAGATGCAGAATAAATAGTGTTTGTCATGTCTGTCGGTCTTTAATTGGAATTTATATATTTAGAGCCTGTTTAAATTTTCTTCAAAAAGTTTTTCTTCAGCTTCTTTTGATTTTCTTCCCGGTCTGTTTTCCTCTTTTTACTCGTCACATAGCCCGCTATGCTCCTCATAAAAGTAGAAAAACATCCTCGAAAAGAACGCTCAATATAATGCTGAACAAAATTTAAACAGGTTCTTAAAGGTAATAAAAACAGTGGAAGCAAAAATAGATAAATTATTCGAGATAGTTCAGGCTCTTTTGAAATAATATGTTGGCTTTTTAGTACGGCCCTTTCATTTACAGGAGTCGGAAGGGGTGTCGCCCTTCTTCCTCTGGCTCCTGATAATTTCCGTAAATGAAAGCTCCGTGACTGACAGCTTCTTTTTCTTCCGATGTTCCCACTTAATTGGGAACGTGTTCCCTGCAAGTTGGGAACATATTCCCTGTACGCTGGGAACACATTCCCAACGTGCTGGGAATAAAGTTCCACCACGCAGAAAACGAGTGGCACTCGTATGTTGCTGACAATAAGTGCCTAATGGGGATTTTTCGCCGGCCTGTTCTTATCCGTTTGTTCTTCATCGGTCCGTTCCCGTTTGTCCGCTCCCGCCTGTCTGTTTGCGCGGTTTCCCCGGTCGTGTCCTTCGGTGTGGCTGTCGGCTTTCAACTCCTGTTCCGAAAGGAGATAACTCCTTCCAACTCCCTTTAATTCCTGTAAATGAAAAAGCCGTAGCTTTTTAGTCGTTAAAAATGCTCTGGATGATACAGGAATAAAAATAATAGTTATATTTGTGGCGTATGATACTTTTTTGTCTAATCAAAAATGGAAAACTCAAACTATATAATGAGGGAGATAACCCCTTTATCCGAACGTGATTGCTTTTATATCGCAGATCGTCATAAGACGGAATTTACTTATCCTATTCATTGTCATGCCGAATATGAGTTGAACTTCACGGAGCATGCTTCCGGTGTGCGGCGAATTGTCGGTGACTCTTCGGAAATCATCGGAGATTATGATTTGGTATTGATTACCGGTAAGGAACTTGAACATGTTTGGGAACAAAATGAATGTACTTCGAAAGATATCCGGGAAATCACAATCCAGTTTTCTTCCGATTTTTTCTTTAAAGATTTTATTAATAAAAACCAGTTCAGTAGTATCCGCCGGATGCTGGAAAAGGCACAATGTGGCATTAGTTTTCCAATGCAGGCTATAATGAAGGTCTATAACTGGTTGGATAAATTAGCTTCTGAGGAACAAGGTTTCTATGCGGTGATGAATTTTCTTCGAATACTTTATGAACTGTCTCTGTATGACGACGCAAAAGTGCTTTCCAGCTCTTCATTTGCTAAAATAGAAAATTTCTCGGACAGTCGTCGTGTGCAAAAAGTCCAGAAGTATATTGCCGACCATTATCAAGAGGACATTCGTTTGGCAGCTATGGCTGCTATGGTAGGAATGACACCTGTGTCGTTCAGCCGTTTTTTTCATTTACGTACGGGTAAGACGCTTTCCGATTATATTATTGATATCCGTTTAGGATTTGCTACGCGGCTGTTAGTCGACTCGAGCCAGACAATAGCTGAGATTTGTTATGATTGCGGGTTTAATAATTTATCCAATTTCAACCGAATATTTAAGCGTAAGAAAGATTGTTCTCCGAAAGAGTTTCGGGAGAATTATAAAAAGAAGAAGATTGTGATTTGATTTTATATTCTTGCTGTTTAGCATATAATCTGTTTTATCCTTAAATAAAAAGTTTTTTCTCATCCTACGAAGAATTGTACAATGAAAGGATAAAATAATATCAGTTGTAGTATTAGGATATCGTTACATTTGCAAATGGAAAAACATATTCTAATCTATTGGAAAATATGCAAGCGAGAAAGTCTTTATTAGTTGGAGCGTTTATATTAGCAAGTATTTCATTGAAGGCCCAGGACAATGGTGGATGTGATGACTGTCCGGCTTTCAATGCAAGTGGAAAAGTGGAAGTGCGTGGAGTGAAGGAGCGAATCATTGGCGATTTATCTCAAACCATATCTGCACGTGTAGAGAATCTCATCAGCAAGATGACACTTGAAGAAAAGGTGGCTCAGCTTTCTAATGAAACAGACAGCATACCGCGCCTGAATCTCCCCTCATATAATTATTGGAATGAATGCCTGCATGGAGTGGCTCGTGCGGGTGAAGTGACTGTGTTTCCACAAGCCATTAATCTGGCTTCTACCTGGGATACATTATTAATTAATAAAGTAGCTTCTGCCATCTCTACAGAGGCTCGCCTGAAATATTTGGAAATAGGAAAGGGGCTTACTTATTGGTCTCCCACCATTAATATGGCTCGTGATCCCCGCTGGGGACGAAATGAGGAAACTTATGGTGAGGACCCTTATTTAACTTCCCGCTTGGGAGTGGCTTTTGTGAAGGGATTACAGGGAGATCATCCCGATTATCTGAAGACGGTCGCTACAATAAAACATTTTGTTGCCAATAACCAAGAAAATGACCGTTTCTCCAGTTCTTCACAGATACCCACCAAGCAGTTATATGAATATTACTTTCCGGCTTATGAGGCATGTGTAAAGGAAGCGGATGCGCAATCTGTAATGACTGCTTATAATGCCTTTAACGGAGTGGCTCCGAGTGGCTCAACCTGGCTTTTAGGAGAGGTTCTGAGAAAAGAGTGGGGATTTGACGGATTTGTTGTTTCTGATTGTGGAGCTATTGGAGTCATGAACTGGCAGCACCGGGTTGTAAACTCATTGGAGGAAGCTGCTGCTTTGGGCATCAATAGTGGTTGTGATTTGGAATGTGGGGGAACCTATCGCGAGAAACTGGTAGCAGCGGTAAAGATGGGATTGGTTTCAGAACAAGCTATTGATAAGGCTTTGACTCGCGTATTAACAGCACGTTTTAAATTAGGTGAATTCGACCCTATTGAACTTGTTCCCTATAATCATTATGATAAAAAATTACTTGCAGGAGAAAAATTTGGGAAACTGGCTTATGAAGCTGCGGTTAAATCCATCGTACTTTTAAAGAATGACAATGATTTCTTGCCTGTAGATAAGAAGAAGATACGTTCTGTAGCTATCGTCGGTCCATTTGCTGATAATAATTATCTGGGCGGATATAGTGGGAAACCTGTTCATAACGTTTCTTTGCTTCAGGGTGTTAAAGATTTAGTAGGTAAAAAAGTGAAGGTTTCATACATGGAAGGCATTTCCGTGATTTCTCCGGTTGGCTCGGAGTATTTGGTAGCTTCTGATGGGGTGAGCCGGGGACTTACTGCTGAGTATATAAGTGGGCACAATCTGAGTGATATCCCTTTGTTTTCAAGAATTGATAAGTCTGTGGGCTTTGACTGGGGAGATGGTACGCCGGATGAACGCTTAACTAAAAACAATTATTCTGTCAGATGGAGTGGATATCTGAAAGCTCCGGTAAGTGGTAAACATACTATTGGTATGTATGCGGATGGTGGAGTGCGTATTTGGTTGAATGAACGTTTGGTTTTGGATAAATGGAATGCTCGTGGTTTGCAGTTTTATTCTGTAGAGGTTCCGTTTGAGACAGACAGAAAAATGCCGGTTAAAATAGAATATATAAATAAGGCGGGTGCGGCTGCTTGTATGTTGGTTTCTGATTTTGGAAATTCAGATCAAATAGATAAGGTGAAAGAATTTGTATCCGGGGCAGATTTAGTATTGGTTGCTTTGGGGAATGATGAAAAGTTGGCTCGTGAAAATCGTGACCTGCCTTCCATTTATTTACCTATGACACAGGAATTGCTGCTAAAAGAAATCTATAAAGTGAATCCTCATACAGCCTTGATACTCCACACGGGAAATCCGTTAACTTCAAAATGGGCTGCAGAAAATGTCCCTGCTATTCTTCAAGCTTGGTATCCGGGACAAGAGGGAGGTAAGGCTTTGGCTGGCATTTTGTTTGGTTCAGAAAATCCGTCGGGTAAGTTACCGATGACTATTTATGAATCGGAAGAGCAGTTGCCGGATATTTTGGATTATGATATTTGGAAAGGGCGTACTTATCAATATTTGTCAAGTAAACCTCTTTACGGATTCGGGCACGGTTTAAGTTATTCGAGCTTTGAGTATACACATTTGCAAAGTGATGATGTGGTTCGTCCGGATGGTACTTTGCAATGTTCTGTTGAAATTAAAAATATAAGTGATGTAGCAGGAGAAGAAGTTATTCAGGTATATATTTCCCGTGAAAATACTCCGGTATATACTTTCCCGTTAAAGAAATTGGTGGCTTTTGCGAGAGTGGACCTGAAACCGGGTGAAAGTAAAACGGTTACTTTTACGATTGCTCCCCGCCAGCTTTCTATATGGCAGGAAGGAATATGGAAGATGCTTCCGGGGAAATATTCCTTGTTTGTGGGAAGTGGTCAGGAAGGACTTTCTAAAGGAATAAATAGGAATTTTGAAATAAGGGTAGAATAAGGTTGGTTGAGTCAGGATATAGGTGCTTTTTTAGGAGAAAAAGATTGTTTTAATGGGTAATTTATAGTCTGCGGCATGATGCTTTTTTATTCTTATGTTAGGATAATATAATATAGGAATACTTTTCTTGAAATGTATTAATTTAACTTTTAACGATATTAGGTGAAAAAACTCTTCAACTCGTTTTATATAACGTGTTTGAATGGGGGATGTCTTCTAATTGGATACTTATCACATGGCGTTGGAATAGTATTAGTTAATGATAAAATTGTACTTGTTTATCATAGAGGCGGCAGCTATATTTGTAGTGTTGAAGAATTTATTATTTTAAATCAGTGTTATATATGAAAAACATTATGTTGTTTCTGATGGCGCTCTTAATGAGTGGTCATGTGATGGCTCAGGAGTCTATCGTTACCGGTACTATTACCGATGCTAACGATGGTTCTCCATTGATTGGAGCCAATGTGTTGGTTAAGGATGCCGGGATAGGTTCCATTGCTGATACGGAAGGTCGATATAGCGTGAATGTTCCTAAAGGGAAAAATGTGCTGGTCTTCTCATGTATAGGTTATAAGGAACAAATGATAACCTTGAAACCTGGACAGAGAACTCTGAATATAAGAATGGCAGAGGATACGGAATTGCTTGATGAAGTCGTGGTAGTTGGTTACGGTACGATGAAGAAGAGTGATTTAACGGGATCGGTCACCAGTATTAAGAGTGATGAGTTGATGAAAACCAATCCGATTAGTATCAATCAAAGCTTGCAAGGGCGTATTGCTGGTGTACAGGTTAATCAGAATGATGGTGCTCCGGGAGCAGGTGTAAGTATTCAGATCCGTGGTGCAAACTCATTCTCTACATCTACGGAACCGCTTTATATTGTGGATGGTATTCCTTTCACAACCAGTGGTACTCCGGGAACAGGTAAAGATGGTATGCTTCAAACGACCAATCCGCTTTCTGCCATCAATCCGGCAGATATTGAATCTATTGAAATCCTGAAAGATGCTTCTGCTACTGCTATCTATGGTTCACGTGGTGCCAACGGTGTTGTACTGATTACGACAAAACGTGGTGCCAAAGGCAAAGATAATATTAGCTTCAGTGCTAATTTCGGAATTTCAAAAGTGGTGAAGAAGATGGATATGCTGGATGGCTATACGTATGCTAAATATCGTAATGAGGCTACGGAGATGTTTAATAGGTATGACGGGGCAAATGAAAAAATACCTTATCCGGGAACATCCACAGTTGATCCGGCCACAGGAGAAGCGATATACTCTCCGGGACCGGACGATTACAGAACCGGTAAGTATCCAAGTGTGAATTGGCAGGATGAAGTGTTTGAAACAGCTCTTTCTCAAGAATATAATTTGAGTGTCAGTGGCTCCAATGATAAAGGGTATTACGCAATTTCCGGTAACATATTGGATCAGGAGGGCATTATAAATAACTCTGGTTATAAGCGTTATACATTCCGTGCAAATGTAGCTCGTAAAGTATATGAGTGGATTGAAATCGGAACTAATATGAGTTTTACCAATTCATTGAATAAGTTGGCAAAGACAAACTCTGTAAGTGATGGTATTATTCGTGGAACTTTGTTTTATCCTGCTACTGCTCCTTTGGATGATGAAACGAATAATGCTCAGTTGAACTGGTTCTCTTCCAATCCATATGTTTATACGCGTGCAGCAAAAGATGAATTGACTACTAATACATTCTTCTCTTCTTCTTATCTGGAGATAACTCCGATAAAAGATTTAAAACTCCGTCAGAATGTAGGTTTCTCTTATAATGGAAACGAACGTAATGTGTATTATAACCGTGAGACAGTGGAGGGTAAGGATCCGGTGAACGGTTATGCTTCTAAAGCTGATAACTGGGCAAAGAATCTGGTACTCGAAACAATGGCTACTTATAATAAAGAGTTTAATAAGAATCACTCTTTGAATGCAGTGGTTGCTTTTTCTTATGAAAAAGGGGATTATGGTAATAAAGCCATGACTGCTACCGGTTTTCCGCAAGATATAACAGAAGATTATGATATGAGTGCAGCCGTTAATCCGGGTAAGCCGACCAGTGGACGCGGCATGACTTCTTTGGTTTCTTTTCTGGGACGTGCCAATTATAGTTTAATGAACAAATATCTGTTCACAGCTTCTTTCCGTCGCGATGGTTCCAGTAAGTTTGCTCCTGGTAATAAATGGTCGAACTTTGCATCAGGTGCTATTGCATGGCGTGCCTCGGAAGAAGAATTTATTAAGAGACTGAATATCTTCAGTAACCTGAAAGTACGTGCAAGTTATGGTCAGACAGGTAATCAGGCTATTGGTGCTTATGCTACACGCGACTATTTGACTGTGGCCAATTATCCTATTAATGGTGCGCTTGCCAGTGGTTTTGCCAACCTAACTTGGAGAGGTCCGGCAAATCCGGATTTAAAATGGGAAACAACCAGTCAATATAATGTGGGTGTGGATATGGGATTCTTTAAGAATAGAGTAAACTTAACAGTTGATCTTTATTATAAAAAGACATCAGACTTATTGCAGAATATACAGATCCCTCAAAGTACAGGCTTTTCTAACATGACTACGAACTTTGGTAATGTAACCAATAAGGGGCTTGAAATCTCCGGTAAGTTCTATGCAGTGGCAACAAAGGATTTTAATTGGGATTTCGATGCAAATATCTCTTTCAACCGTAACAAGATTAACGGACTTCCCGGTGATCAGTTTGCACAAGGATGGAGCAAGGCTGATAATGTTTTCTTGCAACGTAATGGTCTGCCAATCGGTACAATTTATGGTTTTGTAGAAGACGGATTCTATGATAACATTGCAGAGGTGAGATCAGATCCTTTCTATGCCAATGAATCGGATGCTGTATGTAAAGCTATGATTGGTGAAGTGAAATATAAGGACCTTGATGGTGTAGCCGGTATTACAAACGCTGATCGCCAGATTATTGGAGATGCCAATCCTGATTTTACATTTGGTATGACGCATAATTTCTCTTATAAGAACTTCTCTTTGAGTTTCTTCCTGCAAGGATGTGTGGGAGGTGATATTTTCAATGCTAACTTAATGGAAGTAACAATGAGCGGTATCGGTAATATTCCACAAGAAATGTATAATACCCGGTGGACTCCGGAAAACAGAGCGATTGCGAAATGGCCGAAAGCTTATGCCGGTTATGGTAGAACTATGAAATTGTCTGATCGTTATGTAGAAGACGGATCTTACCTCAGAATGAAAAATATTAATTTGGGTTATAAATGGATACCTTCATTTAAAGGGATAGAATCAGTGAATCTATATGTTTCTGTAAGCAATGTATTTACAATCTCCGGTTATAGTTGGTTTGATCCGGATGTAAACTCTTTCGGTAGCGATGCTTCACGTCGTGGAGTGGATATGTTCTCCTATCCAAGTAGCCGTACTTTCTCATTCGGTTTGCAATGTACATTCTAACGTTTAATTCAATTTAAAGAAGGTTTATGAAAAAGATTATATTAAAATCAGTCATATTGTTGTGGACGGCTGTGGCTGCATGCTCTTGCGACAACCTGTTGGAAGAGAAAGCATACGATTTTGTTTCTCCTGAGCAGTTGGGAGACAGTGAAAGTGCTGCTTCACAACTTGTAACAGGAGCTTACAATGCCATTATTACCAATTTTATTGCTCCGGGTTCTTATCTGTATCTCACGAACCTGGATTGTGACTATGCTTCTGGTGCTTCATGGGCATTTGGTAATGTGGGAGCTGGTAATCCGCAGGGATTTTGGGGAATAGACCACATGTGGCAAGGGTGTTATACTTTGATTCATCGTGCTAATTTGGCCACTTCTAAGATTACTGCAATGAACAATCTAACCCTTGAAAGTAAGGAAGATGCTTTAGGACAATTATGTTTCCTGAAAGCATGGGCTTATTTTAATCTGGTCAGAAATTACGGTCCGGTACCTATTTTCAGAAAATCTATATCAGAAGGTGAAGATATGCATCAGGCTCGTTCTTCCGTAGCTGATGTTTATGCACATATTATTGAACTATTGGATCAGGCAGAGAATATGTATTCTAAAAATGATGCAGGTTTCATCGAAGGACATGCTTCAAGTGGTGCGGCAAAAGCACTATTAGCAAAAGTTTATGCAACAATGGCATCAGGAGCAATGTCCGGAGTACCCATTGTAGTTAAAGGTGGAAAACCTTCTAATCCGGAACCACAAGCAATTACGCATACTGCACAAACTGTGGCCGGATATGAAAGTTTTGATTCGAAAAAGTATTATGAGCTGGCACGTGATAAGGCATGGGAAGTAATACAGGAGTATACCTTGTTTGATAAATATATGGATGTGTGGTCCATTGCTAACCGTAATAAGGGGGAACATATCTGGATGGCTCAGGCTAAAAGTGCTGATGCAGATTTTGGTAATACGATTTGCCAGGACTATGTAGGTATCTTTAAGGAAGACGGTACGATGGAAGGTAACTGGTATGGAATGCGTGACCACTGGTATTTACTTTTTGAAGAGAAAGATAAGCGTGTTGTAGACGGAGTTATACACCGGTATGCTTCTGGTGATATTTCTAATGGAAAGGTGGTTTATAATTATTATCCACGTTGGTATGCTGATAAAGTAGCCAATAAAGAGGTTTATGATAGTGAAGGCAATGCATTTGATGGTACGGAAGTATATCAGGAAGGCGAAGGTTGGACATTAGCAAAGTTGACTAAATTTACATTTGTGACAGATCGTAAACAAAAGAACAGTGATTTCCATTTTCCACTGCTTCGTTTGCCGGATATTATGCTGATTTATGCGGAAGCTGTGAATGAATTGAATGGTGGACCGGATGCTGAGGCTTATAATCAGGTTAATAGAATCCGTACACGTGCAAATGCGACTCCGTTCTCTGGCATGAATCAGAATGAGTTCCGTTCTGCTGTACTTGAAGAACGTGCCCGCGAGTTGGCGTATGAAGCAGATCGTCGGTACGATTTATTCCGCTGGGGTATTTATTTGGGAGTAATGAATGCTATTGATATGGATGAGCATAATGTTACTAAACGTCGTTTGGAACGTAATTTGCTTTATCCGCTGCCTATTAGTGAAGTCAATGCCAATGATAAGATTGACTCTAATAATCCGGGTTGGTAATGAGTATTCTGTATAAACTTAAATGAAGAAACAATGAAAACATTAAAATATACTTTATTAGTTTTGGCGATATTAGGGTGTGGTGCATTCTCATCCTGCTCTGATGATGATGAAGCGATTGCTCCCTTAAGTGTAGCAAAGGTGTCTACGGTGACTGACCGTAAGGAAGCTATTGATAAAGCTAATCTTGCACAATATATTATTGTGCAAGGTACTGGGTTGAATGCTGTTACATCTATTTCGGTGAATGATGTTCCAGTAAATATGTTAGAAGCCTATATAACATCTAATGAAATTACGTTTTCGATTCCTAGGGTAATACCTCAAAAGGTGAATAATGTGATAACATTATCAACAGATAGTGAAACGGTAACTACACCTCTTTCTGTTTTTATCCCAGATTTGAAAGTCGATGGTATGTACAATGAATTTGCTCCTGCTGGGGGAGTCATGAAAATTGTGGGTGACTTTTTTGATTTGTATGAGATAACAACGGAAAGAGGACAGCTTTTTTTTGGTGATGAAGAAATGGAGATTATACGAGCTGTACAAGATACTCTTTATTTTAACTTGCCGGGGGATGCTATAGCTGGTATGAAAATTAAAATTGTTAGTCCGATAGCTGGTGAAAGAGTGGTTCCTGGTAGATATTATGAGAGAGGAAATATGTTATGTGATTATGACCCATTTACAGGTTGGGGAGGTAATGCCTATGTGAGTGATGGACCAATCCCTGCGCCAATTACAAAAAATTATTCTCATTTTAAGATATCCAAAGAAGATGCTGGGGATTTAGAGTGGAGTGGGACCGTTGCGATAGCTCAAGTAGGAGTTAATTATTGGGATGATGTGAAGGCAAACCAAGACAATTATCAATTAAAGTTTGAAGTAAATACTTTGACTGCATTAAGTAAACGGAAGATTCGTTTCTATTTTTCACAAATAAACTATGATTGGGAACCTTTTGCTTCAGGACTTGCTTTTAAAACAAATGGTGAATGGCAGACAATTAGTATTGATTTGAGTGAAGTTTGGAAAGGGGATGTTCCTGCTGATGGTATGTTACAGATAATGGGTAACAGCCTTGCGGAAGATACCGATATTTGTTTTGACAATTTCCGTATTGTGCCTAAAGACTAAGTACTGGCTATATCCTTTTATAAGGTTAAAAGAACAGTTTTTCAGATGAGAGTATAATTTCAAAAGAGAGGCAGTTATGAAAAACGAGCTACCTCTCTTTTATCCTTTAAAAAAGCTTGAATGATGATACGAAAAATCCAATATATATTTATCCTATTATGTTTACCTGTCAGTTTGTTGCCACAAGAGAAATTTAATATTAGAGGAGTGCTTCCTTGGCATAACTTTCTTTCAGGTCCTACGGGCTGGAATTTGGAAGACTATCGGGATTATCTGGACGAATGTCAGCAATATGGTATTAATTTTATTGGATTTCATAATTATACCGGTGGGGGTGAACGTTATGCCACTTATGTGGAACCGATGATCAAGATAGAATATAAGGATATTCTTCCTCAAGCTTGTTTTGATAATTCTCTTACTGCACGTTGGGGGTATTTACCCATGAAAGTGAAAGATTATGCTTTCGGTACTGACCGTGTATTTTCTTTGCCGGAAGGTGCGGAGGCTTTTGGTAGTGATGCTTCTGTAACTTCTTCTACTCCACGAGAGCATTATGAGAAGTCGCAGACGTTGATGCGTGATGTTTTGAGCATGGCTCATGAACGTGGTATACGTATGGCAATGGGATTTGAATTTGGAGTAATTCCTCCTGAATATTTTTCTTTGAATGTAGCGGGCGACTGTTTTTACTGGCCTGGGGAGTCTAACATGATTCCGAATCCAAAAAGCCGGATAACGATAGAGATACATTATGCAGCACTTGATAATGTTTTGGAAACTTATCCTGATATTGATTATGTCTGGTTATGGTTGAATGAACACTCATTTATGGGAGTGAATATAGAGAAAGCTTTAGAGAATGCTTCTTTTGCTGAAGCATATAACGCCGGACAAGGTTATTTTAAAGAGGCAGCTGATAGTGCAGCCCGTTTTGTCGGAGTTTGGGCACTTGAATATATGAAATTGACATCGGACTATTTGAAATCTAAGGGTTCGAATGCAAAAGTAATTCTTGGAGGATGGGGAGGTGGTCATCAATTACCTTCCTTATTGAAAGGACTGGACAGAGCTCTGCCAAAGGATATTATATTCAGTTGTTTAAATCCTGATTTAGGAAAAAGTCCACAACCTGAATTCTTGTCTGATATAGCTAAGAACAGAACTGTGTGGGCAGTACCTTGGTTGGAGGGAGATCATCAGCTTTGGCATTTTCAACCACGTGTAGAAATGATGCGTGACCATGTGAAACTTGCTGCAAAGCAGAATCTGGATGGGGTGATTGCTATTCACTGGCGTACGGAAGAGCCTCGTTTTAATTTTAGAACATTTGCTCATTTTGCCTCAAATAAGACAGACAACAAGACTGTAGAACAGTTATATGAAGAATATCTGACTGAGGATATGGGTAATAAGGCTGCAAAACTATTGGCTCCTCTGTTGGCACAAATGGATATTAAACAAATACAATGGAATGTTCCCTCGCCAGAATTTTATGCCTTCACTCCTGAATGGGGATTATTGGATGATCAAAATGTGAAACTGCGGGAAAGTTTGATTCGGACTGCTGAACAGGTACTGAAAAAAACAGAGGGCAGCCAGCGAGATAATTTGCAACGTTTCATGGTAATGTTCCGTTTTGAATTGCTATTGGGAGAGGTTGATAAAGCTATGATGCCTGCATTTATTCTTAAGAAGAATGACAGACAGGGCGTTGCGGCCAGTTCGTTCGAAGAATATGAAGAGGCTTATCGTAGCCTTATGGCGGCTCCGGTGAAAGATATGTTTGAGACTTATATGCAAAGAGTTCATTCTCGTGGAGAATTAGGTGTGTTAAGCTCTTTAAACCAGCGTTTATGGAGAGAATACAATGATTTGAAGTCTTATCTTGAAACAAAATTGAAGAGATGATGAAAGATTGGAAGAAATATTTATTAGGATATTGTCTGATAGCTGTTTTAGTGCTACCTGTTCAAGCACAAATTTTACAAATAGGTAGTGGAGCCTCATTAGAAAACTATGCAGCATCGGAACTGCAGAGATACTATTATCAGCTATCCGGTAAACTTTTGAATATCGAGAGGACAGCCTTGGCAAATCTAAAATCAGATTTTATATTAACCACATTAGATAATCCATTAGTGGATGATTGGCAAAAGAAAGGTATACTTAAGTTAAAAGAGAAGCCAGGAGAACAAGGGTATATACTTCAAACAGTAAAGAATGCAGGTCGTCGTATTTTATTGATTGCCGGAACAGATCCTTGTGGGTTACTTTATGGAGTATATGGCTTACTCGAGGATCATTTGGGAGTGCGTTTTTATATGAGTGGTGATATCTTGCCTGAAAAAAGAATGAGAGGTCACCTTCCTGTGATAAACGATGTACGTACTCCTCAAATGCGTATTAGAGGATTTCTTCCATGGACCAATTTCCCGCAATCAGCTACTATTTATTCCTGGAATGATTGGAGGTATGTTATTGATCAAGCGGCAAAAATGCGTATGAATTTTATTATGATTCATAATTATAATGGTTTTTGCGGGCATAATGAAACTTTTCATAATTTTGAATATAATGGTTATTTATCCAGAGGGTGGATGCCGACTATAAAAACAGGACATGGTTGGTTGTGTCCGGGATGGGATATTGATGAATACCGTTTTGGGGCTTCTGACATTTATGATGATTATGATTTTGGAGCAGATTATGGACTTCATAATGAGACATTGACTAATAGTCAGATAAAAGAAAAAGGTGAAACCGTTTTTCGTAAGGTGATAGATTATGCACATCAGCGCGGAGTAAAGATTGGATTAGGACTTGACATTGATGTGATTCTTCCTGAATATCAAGTATCTGCCGATGAACGCGGTGTAATTGCCGCGCAAACGGCACAGTTGGCCAAGCAATATCCATATTTGGACTATTTGTTCTGTTTTCAATCAGAGGGGAGCAAAGATTCCGTTTTCTATGCTAAATGGCAGAGGGTTTTTGATGGTTTTTATGAAGATATGAAGCGGCTTTCACCGTCAACTCACATTGTTGTATCAGGTTGGGGAATAACGGCGGAATCTGTTGCTCGCCTACCGAAAGATGTTATTTGTGCTCCGATATCTTATTATTCCGCAGCGTTTGAATCGGGGAATATATATGGAGAGCGTGAATATTGGGGATGTCCATGGTTAGAGAGAGATTGGAGTAGTTCACAATATTATTATCCTTACAATGTGGATTTATCAGAAACAATTCATGCTTATGAGAAAGCTTCGGAGAATATGAAAGGATTTTATGCTTTAACTTGGCGTTTAACGGATGCGGTTTCTCCTAAAATGTGGTATATAAGTAAAGCACCTTGGTATGAAGCTGAAGAATTGAACTCTTCGGAAAAAGTTTATGGAGACTATGCTAAAACAAATTATGGAGAGTCTGTTGCCAAACCGATTACTGCCATTATAAATCAAAATGAACCATTTGCTACAGATTTTGCAGAGTGTCAGGCGACACCGGGTTTTAATGAAGTTGTAAATACTTATCCTTTAATGAATATTCAGTCGTTATCCTTTGCCGGAAAACATGGTGAACTTATGAAGATAGATGCAGTAAACTTTCAGGAAAAGAAAGGAACAAAAAATGCGCCAAGCGATGAGGGAGGGGAATGTGTAGGTTATATAATGGCTGGTGATTGGTTGAAATATGATCAAGTTCATTTTAAAGATGATGTTTCTTTCATATCCCTCAGAGTTGCTTCTGCCTCAAATGGAGGTACTATTACTATTTCGATAGGGAAGCTTGATGGACCTATTATTGCTTCGATTGATGTGAAAAACACAGAAGGGTGGCAGGCATGGAAAAGCTTGACTGTTCCAGTTAAAATAGATAAAGGAATTTATTCTCTATATGTTAGTTTTCATCCTTTCAACGATATAATACAGGCTAATAAATTGGCTGAAAGGCAATTGAATACGATTGATAGTTGCATGGCTGTGGTTACTAATTTAGGGCAGAAGAAACGTTTGTCTTATTTACGTGCACGTATTGCAGGTGCTAAACACCATATTGCACTAAATTCTGAGTTTGAGAAATACCAATGGACTGATTTGCCGGGTCAAATGGATAGTTGGGCTCGTAGTTTCTTGTACCGTATTGATGACATTTCATCTTTTGGAAATATTATGAGTACACAGAACCGTTTTGTACAGCAGAATTACGTAGAGAAGATAAATAAATTACGTAAATACCAAAGAGTGAAAGCTCCTTCCCATGTTACTGCTAAAGGAACGCAAAATGGAGCGTTGGTGACATGGCGTAATGAAGAACCGGGGGCAGACATTTTTGTTGTGTGCCGGGATGGTAAGGAAATTGCATCACTACCTGTCAGTGCTAATCAATATGTCGATGCATTTAATGGAAAAGCCTCTTATACAGTATATGTGATTGATACGGATGGAAATAGAAGTCTTGCTAGTATTCCGTATTATTGCTTAGCTGGTGATGCCGATAATGAGGCTCCTGTGATTGTAAATCCTTCTCCAGTGACTTCGGTTGCTCAGGGACATGATGTTAACATAAAACTGTCTATGGTTGATAATCGTTCTGTTGAAGATCTTTCTGCTGTGCTTCATTATCGTACTATAGGTTGTAAAGAGTGGAAGCAGATACCGTTTAAACATAGAATAAGAGCTGCTTTTGCGGTAACTGTTCCTGCTGAAGAGTTTTCTATTCAAGGAATGGAATATTATATTACTGCCTCTGATTCCCGTAATGTGGCTATGTATCCGGCAGACGCACCTGCACGACTCCATACAATTATTGTGACGGGCAGTGGAAGTAATAAATCACCTTCTCCGGTTGTAAGACTCACTGCCGGTAATCGGTTAAAGTGGGAAAAAAATCCTGATGTGGATATGTATCGGATTTATCGTAGTAAATCTTCTGATTTTGCAACGGATGCTTCTTCCTTTATAACATTTGTAGGAGGACAGACAACTTCTTTTTATGATAATGGGATAGATTTGGACGGCACTTCTTTGAAAGGAACTTACTTTTATCGTGTGACGGCCGTTAGCAGTGATGATATGGAAAGTAATGCTTCTGAAATCATTAAAATAGATTATAAATGAAAAGAGTATATTTTTATATAGTGATTGCTCTATGTGGAGTTTCTGCATGTACCTCTTCTCGTCAGCGTATTTTGGAAGATACCAGATTAGGCTTAGTGGATAAACACGCTACCGACTTAACTGCTATTCTGTTTCATAATCTGAAGCAAATGACCGGAAAGTATGTAGTATATGGACAACACAATTATGAAATGGATGGATTTGATTCAGATACCAGCCGTTGGCGTGATGAACAGAATCGTTGTGATGCTTATGATGTGACAGGGGCTTATCCGGCCATGGCCAGTTTTGATTTTCTGCATTTCACGAATCCGGTCAGTTGGGAGACGAAAAATCTGGATTATATCAAGAGTAAATTTTATGCTGCTTATGAGCGTGGAAATGTGCTCACTTTTTGCTGGCATTACTATAATCCGGTTACGGGGAATAATTTCTATGATACTACGCAGGTGGTGAAACATATTCTTCCTGGCGGATCACGTCATGAAACATTTAAAAGCGATTTGAAGATTATTGCAGACTTTGCCCATAATGCTAAGAATCATGCCGGTGAACTGATTCCTATTATTTTTCGGCCTTGGCATGAGTTTGATGGAAATTGGTTTTGGTGGGGAAGGAACCATTGTACAGTAGAAGAGTTCAAAGAACTCTACCGTTTTACTGTCACCTATTTAAGGGATTCTCTGCAAGTACATAACTTTTTATATGCATTTTCTCCTGATTGTGGATTTACGACTGAAAAGGAGTTTTTGGAGTGCTATCCGGGAGATGAGTATGTGGATGTAGTAGGTATGGATAATTATTGGGATTTTAGACCGGATGGTGGAGATACAAGTTTAGTCGTATTAAAATCTCGCATTCTGACTAAATATGCCAAGGAACATAATAAGCTGTCTGCTATTACTGAGACTGGAACGCAGACTAGAGACTCTTTATGGTATTCACAACTACTGAATATTTTATATTTTGAAGGAGTAGAGTTGAATTATTTGTGTACCTGGTCAGGTTTTGCTCCTTATAAAGGACATCCTGCTGCATCGGATTTTTATCAGTTTAAAGAAGTCTCTTTGATTTTATTTGCTGATGAAGCACCGGATTTTTATGTTCTGACAAAATGAAATAATATTATAGAAAAAACAAATAGCCATGAAACAGATAAGTATTCTCTTTTTCACTCTTCTGTTGTTGGGAGCATGTGTGAAAGCACCTACGCAAACAGATAATTTTGTGAAGATTGTTGATGGACGTTTCTCTATCAATGATAAACCGTATTATTATATCGGCACTAATTTCTGGTATGCCGCTATATTAGGATCACAGGGGCAAGGCGGTAATCGGGAACGCCTGCTTAAAGAACTTGATTTCATGAAAGCCAATGGTATTACTAATTTGCGTGTATTAGTTGGCGCAGATGGGATAGATGGAATTATGACAAAAGCAGAACCGGCGCTTCAAACGGCTCCCGGTGTGTATAATGATACTATTTTTGATGGCTTAGATTTCTTCCTGTCGGAGTTGGGCAAAAGAGGTATGCACGCCGTACTGTTCTTAAATAACAGTTGGGAGTGGTCCGGAG
The DNA here is from genome assembly GCF_910578895.1 of uncultured Bacteroides sp. Taxonomy (GTDB): domain Bacteria; phylum Bacteroidota; class Bacteroidia; order Bacteroidales; family Bacteroidaceae; genus Bacteroides. Next base: position 73,494 of record NZ_CAJTSC010000002.1, on the reverse strand, counting down.
GATATTCACAATACCTCTATTGGAGTGGTCATGGTGAAGTACCTATGCCTAAAGTGGCAGGATGGAATACTTTTTCAAACTATGTTGCCCAGTATGCAAAATCAGAGAAAGCCCATAAATTATTTGAGAATCATGTACGTCAGGTGGTGAGTCGTGTCAACCGCTATACTAAGCTGAAATACAGTGATGATCCGGCTATCATGGCATGGCAGATAGGTAATGAGCCCCGTCCGTTTGGTGAGGGAAATAAGGAGAGTTTTGCTAAATGGATAGCTGAATGTGCTGCACTTATTAAGTCTATTGACCCTAATCACTTGATCTCCGTTGGTTCGGAAGGTATGGCAGGTTGTGAAGGAGATTTGGGTTTGTGGGTGAAACTCCATCAGGATATCAATATAGATTATTCAACGATCCACATCTGGCCGAATAATTGGGGGTGGATAGATAAGACTGATATTCCGGGAACCTTAGATAAAGCCATTGCAAATACTCGTGAATATATCGATGTGCATGTTGCGGAAGCACAAAAAATGAATAAACCGTTAGTACTTGAAGAATTTGGACTGCCGAGAGATAGCGTGATGTTTGATAGGAAGAGTTCTACAGTTCTGAGAGACCGGTACTATGAAGAAATTTTTGAAATAGTAAAAGAGCATGCTATGCAAAAAAGTGTATTTCAAGGATGCAACTTCTGGGCTTGGGGAGGATTTGCACAACCACAACATCTTTTCTGGCAAAAGGGAGATGACTATATGGGGGACCCGGGACAAGAAGAGCAGGGGTTGAATTCTGTATATGATACCGACACTACAGTGAAGCTTGTTGCGGATATTGTGAATGAAATAAACCAAATCACTCAGATGAAATGAAAAAGAAAGTCATATGCTTAGTTTTGTTAGGCTTGATGGTATCTGGACAGTTAATAGGAGCAGATGATATTAAGCCGAAGAAAGATAAAAAAACAGGAATATCCTACTATGATTTGAATAAGAACGGTTATCTTGATATCTATGAGAATCCTACTCTTGTAGTAGAAGAACGTGTCCGTGCTTTACTCTCTCAGATGACTATAGAAGAGAAAGTCGGCCAGATGCTTACTTCTTTAGGATGGCCGATGTATGAGCGCCAAGGGAATACAATTCGTCTGACTGAGCAATTGGTTCGGGAGATTGAAGAGTATCACACTGGTTCGCTTTGGGGATTTATGCGTGCTGATCCGTGGACACAACGTACGTTGACTACCGGGTTAACTCCTGCATTGGCAGCCAAGGCTTCAAATATGCTTCAAAAATATGCAATTGAACATGGGCGTTTAGGAATTCCCCTGTTTTTGGCAGAAGAGTGTCCGCATGGACACATGGCTATCGGAACAACTGTATTTCCGACGTCTATTGGGCAGGCCAGTACCTGGAATCCTGAGTTAATCAGAAGAATGGGGCGTGCTATTGCTACTGAGGCAAGTGCACAGGGAGCGCATATCGGTTATGGTCCGGTACTTGATTTGGCCCGTGATCCCCGCTGGTCCAGGGTAGAAGAAACGTATGGTGAGGATGCTTATCTCAATGGCGTGATGGGGGCTGCTTTAGTAAAAGGTTTCCAAGGTGAGTTTCCAAGGACTAAAGGTAAAGTAATCGCTACTTTAAAACATTTTGCTGCTTATGGCTGGACAGAAGGCGGACATAATGGAGGAAGTGCCCATGTTGGTAATCGGGAAATGGAAGAAGCTATTTATCCCCCTTTCCGGGAAGCTGTTGCTGCCGGAGCATTGTCTGTGATGAGTTCCTATAATGAAATCGATGGTATTCCTTGTACTGCTAATTCTAATTTATTAACCGGATTATTGAAAGAACGTTGGCAGTTTAAAGGTTTTGTCGTTTCTGATCTTTATGCAATCGGAGGGCTTCGGGAACATGGAGTTGCAGATACGGATTATGAGGCTGCAGTGAAAGCTGTAAATGCGGGTGTGGATAGTGATTTAGGAACAAATGTTTATGCCGGACAATTGGTAAATGCCGTAAAAAGGGGAGATGTGCAGGAGGTTGTGATTAATAAAGCTGTCAGCCGGATACTTGCTCTAAAGTTCCATATGGGTTTATTTGATCATCCTTTTGTTGATGAGCGGGAACCGGAACAAGTCGTGGCATCAACAGAACATCTGGAATTGGCTCGTGAAGTAGCTCGTCAATCCATCATTTTATTAAAGAATAAGAATGAGTTGCTCCCTTTGAATAAAAAGATGAAGACTATTGCGGTTATTGGTCCGAATGCTGATAATATATACAATATGCTGGGAGATTATACGGCACCTCAAAGTGAGTCTTCGGTAGTTACGGTATTGGATGGTATCCGTCAGAAAGTTTCCAATGATACACATATTATATATGCTAAAGGGTGTGCTGTGCGTGATTCTTCTAAATCGGGTTTTCAGGAAGCAATAGAAGCAGTCCGGCAGTCGGATGTGGTTGTAATGGTGATGGGTGGTTCCAGTGCCCGTGATTTTTCTTCAAAGTATGAAGAAACGGGTGCAGCAAAAGTCTCTGATAGTCATATCAGTGATATGGAGAGTGGAGAGGGCTATGACCGTTCTACTCTTGAGTTGCTGGGAAGACAACGGGAACTGATACGAGAAGTGGGAAAATTAAATAAACCTATTGTATTGGTATTGATTAAAGGGCGCCCCTTATTACTGGAAGGTATTGAAGCAGAAGTCGATGCTATCGTTGACGCCTGGTATCCGGGGATGCAAGGAGGAAATGCAGTTGCCGATGTATTGTTCGGTGATTATAATCCAGCCGGACGCTTGACTATTTCAGTACCACGCTCTGTGGGACAGCTTCCGGTATATTATAATACAAAACGGAAAGGAAATCGTAGTAAATACATAGAAGAAGAGGGTATACCTCGCTATCCTTTTGGTTATGGACTCAGCTATACATCTTTCAATTATTCGGATTTGAGGGCGGAGGTTGTAGAAGCAGAAGATAGCTGCCTGGTAAATATTTCAGTGAAGGTACGGAATGAAGGTTCACGGGATGGAGATGAGGTCGTTCAACTTTATCTTCGTGATGAAGTGGCCAGCTTTACTACTCCTTTTAAGCAGTTATGTGGATTTCAACGGATACATTTGAAAGTTGGTGAGACAAAGGAAATAACATTCCGGTTAGATAAGAAATCACTGGCACTCTATATGCAAAATGAAGAGTGGGCTGTAGAACCCGGTCGTTTTACATTGATGCTTGGTGGTTCTTCTGAACAAATTTATCAGCAAAAAGAAATTGAGATAACCAAAAGATATACTTTTAAAATGTAAATATCATGATCCATCCGGGTATTGAATTATTAGGTAAGAAAGTACTGGATGCAGTGACCGATGGTGAAGTTTATTTCCAAGCTATTCATGCTTTGAATGAGCGCTTTCCCCAGGCTATGGCATGTACTGCCATTATGGACCTGACTGTAGAAGCTGAAGTTTTCGGGAGCTAACTCTGTATGAGTGAACATGAGGTTCCTACGGTTACAGGCCGTTTGTTGATCTCATTTGAAGAGGTACAAGATGATTCGTTTGCAGTGATTCTTCATAACTGTGGTAATACAGGACATTGTACTCCTGCCATGTTGAAAACCGCTGCTAAAGGATATCATTTTGGAAATAAGGCTGATATGGTAGAAGCGCTGAAAGTTTGTCCAGCAGATGTACTGGTTATGGGTAATCTGGATCCGGTTGGTATTTTCAAGATGGCCTCGCAGGGAGTAGTTACCCGTCAGACAGAGGAACTTCTGAATCGCACATCTTCATATCCGAATTTTGTAATTTCAAGTGGTTGTGATACCCCTCCGGAAGTTCCATTTGCCAATATTGAAGCTTTTTATCAGGCAGTGGAGAGATATAATAATGAGTGTGGCAGATAAAGACAAAAAAGAGATAAAATTGTATCAGTTTATCCGTTTACGGTCAGCTATCTTTGTCGTGTAAAATAATGGGAACCTAAATAGTATAAAAATGAATAAACTTAAAGGGATTGCGTTAACATTGGTCACTACTGCTCTTGTAGCATGTGGACCGGGTCAGAAACAGTCAAATTTTAGTTCGTCTTCTATGCGTACAACAGAAACGGAGAATTTACTTGCTAACCTTAAAAAAGTATCATCTAAAGGGATTATGTTCGGACATCATGATGATACTAACTATGGTATAGGTTGGGATGGCGAAGAGGGACGCTCCGACGTAAAAAGCGTGTGCGGAGATTATCCCGCTGTTATCAGTTTCGATCTGGGACATATAGAACTGGGTGATACAGTGAGTCTGGATAATGTTCCGTTCAGTAAGATTCGTCAAGAAATACTGAACCAATATAAAAGAGGAGGAATGTCTTCTTTGAGCTGGCACTTGCGTAATCCTCTGACAGGTGGGGATTCATGGGATGTATCAGATACAACAGTGGTGAAGTCTGTTCTTCCTGGAGGAAGCAATCATGAGAAATTCACCGGCTGGGTAAGTAAAGTATCTGCCTTTATTAATTCTCTGCAGACAGAGGATGGAGTAAAAGTCCCCGTACTTTTCCGACCGTGGCACGAGCATACAGGTAGCTGGTTCTGGTGGGGTGAGAAGCTTTGTACTCCCGAAGAATATAAAGCACTTTGGCAAATGACGGTGGATATTCTTCGTGAAGATGGTGTGAATAATGCTCTTTATGCTTACTCCCCCGGTTCCGAGCCACAAGATACTGTACAATACCTGAATCGTTATCCGGGAGATGACCTGGTTGATGTAATCGGCTTCGATACTTATCAATTCGATCGTGATAGTTATATTGCTAATCTTGAAAAATCGCTTGCCATTATAGATAGTATCGGTAAAGCACACAATAAAGTAATTGCTATCACTGAAACCGGATATGAGGGTATTTCCGATTCGAAATGGTGGACCGGAACTTTGCTGCCTGCCATTGAGAAATATCCGATAGCTTATGTATTGGTATGGCGCAATGCCCGTGAGCGTGTTACTCATTTCTATGCCCCTTATCCGGGACAGATTTCTGCTGATGATTTTGTAGAATTCTATAAGCATCCTAAAACCTTGTTTGCGGCAGATGTAAACTCTTTATATAAATAAGAAAAACTATCAATATGGAAACTTTTAGTGATAAGGTAAAGAGACTCTTTCAGGAACACGAAGAGCTGATTACAAGAAAGAATGAGCCGGTAGAGAACGGTAACGGCATCTTCACCCGCTATAAGCATCCTGTGCTCACAGCCGCACATACACCTGTTTTCTGGCGGTACGATTTGGATGAAAAAAGCAATCTCTATCTGATGGAACGTATCGGGATTAACGCCACAATGAATTCCGGTGCCATAAAATGGAACGATAAATACTTATTAGTGGTCCGGGTGGAGGGAGCTGACCGTAAATCATTCTTTGCCATAGCCGAGAGTCCGAACGGTATTGATAATTTCCGTTTTTGGGATTATCCGGTAACGATGCCCGAAGACATTATTCCAGCAACCAATATTTACGACATGCGTGTCACTGCCCATGAGGACGGATGGATATACGGCATTTTCTGCGCCGAACGCCATGATAATACGGCTCCCGAGGGGGATTTGTCCGCTGCTACGGCTACGGCAGCGATTGCCCGTACCAAAGATTTAAAAAGTTGGGAGCGCTTGCCGGATTTGAAAACCGGAAGCCAACAACGCAATGTGGTGCTTCATCCGGAATTTGTTGATGGCAAATACGCCCTTTACACCCGTCCGCAAGACGGTTTTATTGATACTGGAAGCGGTGGTGGTATCGGCTGGGCATTGGTAGATGATATGACACATGCAGAAATAAAAGAAGAAAAGATTATCGACCGGCGCTATTATCATACTATCAAGGAAGTGAAGAACGGCGAAGGACCGCATCCTGTCAAAACCGCCAAAGGTTGGTTGCACCTGGCACACGGTGTACGGGCTTGTGCCGCCGGATTGCGTTATGTGCTTTATATGTATATGACAGCACTGGAAGACCCCACGAAGGTGATAGCTGCTCCCGGTGGTTACTTCATGGCACCCGAAGGCGAGGAGCGCATAGGCGATGTAAGCAATGTACTTTTCTCCAACGGTTGGATTGTCGATGATGACGGGACGGTATTTATCTATTATGCTTCTTCCGATACACGGATGCATGTGGCAACATCTACCATCGATAAGTTGGTGGATTACTGCATAAATACTCCTGCCGACGGCTTGAGTTCTTCCGCTTCGGCAGGTGTTTTAAGGAGATTGATAGACAGAAATCTAAAACTATTGAAACAACAATCTGTTTCTAAATAAACATAGTATGGCAAAACTTACGGAGAAAATAGGCTACGGGTTGGGAGATATGGCATCATCCATGTTTTGGAAACTGTTTGGGACCTATCTGATGATATTCTACACGGACGTCTTCGGCTTGTCGGCAGCGGCGGTGGGAACCATGTTCCTGATAACAAGAATCTGGGATTCGGCTTTTGACCCTATAGTCGGAGTAATAGCCGACCGCACCCGTTCCCGTTGGGGAAAGTTCCGACCTTATCTCCTATGGCTGGCTGTTCCGTTCGGCATTATCGGCATTCTGACTTTTATCACTCCGGACTGGAACCCGGTGGGTAAACTGGTCTATGCTTACGTCACTTACTCCTTGATGATGATGGTATATTCTGCCATTAACGTGCCTTACGCCTCCCTATTGGGTGTAATGAGCCCTAACCCCAAAGAACGCAATACGCTTTCTGCCTATAGGATGGTTTTTGCTTACATTGGCAGTTTCATAGCCTTGCTGCTGTTTATGCCGTTAGTGAACTTTTTTAGTGGTAACAGTAAAGAGTTGGGCGACCAACAAACCGGTTGGACCATGGCGGTCGTTGTTATAGCCATAGTATGTGTCGTTCTATTCCTCGGTTGTTTTGCTTGGACTAAAGAATGGGTAAAGCCAATCAAAAAAGTGCAAAATCCGTTGAAAGAAGACCTGGAAGATTTGTTAAAAAACAAGCCCTGGTGGATTTTATTAGGTGCGGGTGTGGCTGCTTTGGTATTCAATTCTATTCGTGATGGTGCTACTGTCTATTACTTTAAGTATTTTGTCGTAGAGGAAGATTATGCAACTGTCTCTTTCTTCGGGATGTCATTCGTGTTGAGCGGACTATACCTTGCTTTGGGGCAGGCTGCGAATATTATAGGCGTGATAGCTGCCGCTCCCGTCAGTAACCGCATCGGCAAACGCAATACTTATATGTGGGCAATGGTTATCGCTACAGTGCTTAGCGTTATCTTCTATTGGTTTGACAAGGAAGACTTGATATGGATATTTGTGTTTCAAGCATTAATCAGTATCTGTGCAGGTAGTATCTTTCCATTGCTTTGGTCAATGTATGCCGATTGTGCCGACTATTCGGAACTGAAAACCGGCAATCGAGCCACAGGGTTGATATTCTCCTCTTCTTCCATGAGTCAGAAATTCGGTTGGGCTATCGGTACGGCGGTAACCGGCTGGTTGCTCGGGTTCTTTGGTTTCCAGGCAAATGCTGTGCAAAGCGAAGAAGCGATTAGCGGTATCAAGATGTTTTTGAGTTTCCTGCCGGCCATAGGTACAATACTGAGTGTGATCTTCGTTAGTATGTATCCGCTTACCGAGAAGAAGATGAAAGATATAATAGCAGAGCTGGAACGTAAAAGACAATTATAAGGCAATGATGTGTATGAATATACTAAACAGAATGCAGCAGGAAATGCGTACTGTGCTGGAAGATAATATCCTTCCGTTTTGGGCGAATAAGATGCCAGATTCAGTATATGGAGGTTTTTATGGCCGTATCACCGGAACAGATAAACTGGAGCCGCAGGCTGTGAAAGGGGGCGTACTCAATGCCCGCATATTGTGGACTTTCTCGTCGGCTTACCGTCTGTTGAAGAAACCCGAATACTTGGAAATGGCTACCCGTGCCAAACGTTTCATTATAGACCGGTTTTACGATAAAGAACAGGATGGGATATATTGGTCACTTGATTATACAGGTCGTCCCTTGGATACCAAAAAGCAAATTTATGCTTTAGGTTTTGCCATTTACGGTCTGAGTGAGTATTACCGTGCTACCGGAAATGAGGAAGCGTTGAATTATGCTATCCGTCTCTTCAAAAGCATTGAACAATATAGCTTCGATTCCGTAAAGAACGGCTATCGCGAAGCCTTCACCCGCGATTGGGATGAAATCTCCGATATGCGTCTTAGCGACAAGGATGAGAATGAACGCAAGACCATGAATACCCATTTGCATATTCTGGAATCTTACACAAATCTTTATCGGGTATGGAAAGATGCTTGCCTTGAGGGGCAACTACGTAACTTGATTGAACTTTTCATGGATAGAATACTGAATCATCGCACCGGGCATTTGGAACTCTTTTTTGATGACGACTGGGTGAGTAAATGCCGTACCATATCTTACGGACATGATATTGAGACTTCTTGGTTGCTTCATGAGGCGGCTTTGGTTTTGGGAGACAAAGCGCTGTTGGAAAAAGTGGAGCCTTGGGTTGAGTATATCGCAGCTGCGGCAGATGAAGGGGCGACAGCCGAAGGCAGCATGGTTTACGAGACTTTTTCTGACAAAGGCATGACGGACAGAGATTGCCATTGGTGGGTACAGGCCGAAAACGTGGTGGGACACATCAATCTCTATCAGTATTTTGGTGATGAGGTAGCTTTGCGGAAAGCTTTCTGTTGTTGGGAGTATATCAAGAAACACTTGATAGATTATGAAAACGGAGAGTGGTATTGGAGCGTTCGTTCCGACGGAACGATAAATACCATCGATGACAAAGCCGGATTTTGGAAATGCCCCTATCATAACGGACGCATGTGTATGGAGATGATAGAACGCTTCACCTTTGATATAGGGCGTTCAAAGTTATAAGCCGGCAGCTATACCGGGGATCACGACCGGGGAGACCGCGCAAACAGACAAGCGCAAACAGACAGGCGGAAGCGGAGAAACGGAAACGGACCGGTGAAGAACAAACGGATAAGAACGAGTCGGCGAAATGTCCCCGCAAGGGTTTTATTGTCAGTGATATACGAGTGCCAGCCATTTCCTGCGGGGTGGAACTTTATTCCCAGCTTGCCGGGAATGTGTTCCCACCTCATTGGGAATATGTTCCCACCATGCAGGGAACACGTTCCCAATTAAGTGGGAACACCGGGAGAAAAAGAAACTGTCAGCTACGGGGCTTTTATTTACGGGATTTATCAGGAGTCAGAGGAAGAAGGGCGACAACTCCTTTGGCTCCTGTAAATGAATGACCCTCTCTTTTCGAATAAGAAATTTATTTCTTTGATTAATTTGCTCAAATCGTAAATAAGTCGTTACTTTGCACAAATTTTAGAGATAACTATGCAATCGCAGGAAAGAAGTACATACAACCTACGTTCGAATGAATTTCATTCGCTGGTAGTCGGTTTCTTTTTTTCCGAAAACGATATTTTTAGTTCTTTGTTAATGCGTTAATCCTTAATCGGGGTAACGCATTTTTTTTGTGAAAGAGCTGAGTGGTTCGTAACTTGTAATTCGTAACTTATAATAGAATATGGAAAAGAATTTGAAGAAAGTGCTTGTTTTGGGCTCAGGTGCGCTCAAGATCGGTCAGGCCGGAGAGTTTGATTATTCCGGTTCGCAGGCGTTGAAGGCTTTGCGTGAAGAAGGAATAAGTTCGGTATTGGTAAACCCCAACATTGCTACAATCCAGACATCGGAAGGTATCGCCGATCAGGTGTATTTCTTGCCGGTGACTCCTTATTTTGTGGAAGAGATTATCAAGAAAGAACAACCGGACGGCATTTTGCTGGCTTTTGGCGGACAGACTGCACTGAACTGCGGTGCGGAACTCTATACCAACGGCATTCTGGAAAAGTATGGCGTACGCGTGCTGGGTACCTCGGTAGAGGCTATCATGTACACCGAAGACCGCGATCTTTTTGTGAAGAAGCTGGACGAGATAGCGATGAAGACTCCCGTCAGTCAAGCTGTGGAGAGCATGGAAGATGCCCTTGCTGCTGCCCGCAAGATTGGTTATCCGGTAATGGTACGTTCGGCGTATGCGCTGGGCGGATTGGGTAGTGGTATCTGTACCAACGAAGAGGAATTCCTGACGCTTGCCGAAAGTTCTTTCGCTTTTTCCAAACAAATTTTGGTGGAGGAGTCGCTGAAAGGCTGGAAGGAGATTGAATTCGAGGTAATCCGCGATGCCAACGACCACTGCTTCACTGTGGCAAGCATGGAGAACTTCGACCCGCTGGGCATCCATACCGGTGAATCTATCGTGGTTGCACCGACCTGCTCGCTTACCGACGAACAGGTGAAGATGTTGCAGGAGCTTTCTACCAAATGTATCCGCCACCTCGGCATCGTGGGTGAATGTAACATCCAATATGCGTTCAATGCCGAAACCAACGACTACCGCGTTATCGAGGTGAATGCCCGTCTGTCGCGTTCTTCTGCGTTGGCATCCAAGGCCACCGGTTATCCGCTTGCTTTCGTTGCGGCCAAGATTGCGCTGGGTTATACGCTTGATCAGATTGGCGAAATGGGTACTCCCAATTCCGCTTACGAAGCTCCGCAGTTGGATTATCTTATCTGCAAAATCCCGCGTTGGGACTTGACGAAGTTTGCGGGTGTGTCTCGCGAAATCGGTTCGAGCATGAAGTCGGTGGGCGAAATCATGTCTATCGGTCGTTCTTTCGAGGAGATTATTCAGAAAGGATTGCGTATGATAGGGCAAGGTATGCACGGCTTTGTGGGTAACGATGGTGTGGAATTTGATAATCTGGACCATGAACTGTCGCATCCTACAGATTTGCGTGTGTTTGCTATTGCTCAGGCTTTGGAGCAGGGATACACTATTGATCGTATCTTTGAATTGACAAAAATCGATCCCTGGTTCCTCGGCAAGCTGAAGAACATTGTGGATTATAAAAATAAACTTTCACAATATAATAAGGTGGAAGACATTCCGGCTGACGTGTTGCGCGAAGCAAAGGTGCTCGGCTTCTCCGACTTCCAAATTGCACGTTTCGTGCTGACTCCGGAAGGCAATATGGAGAAAGAGAACCTTATGGTGCGTGCCCGCCGTAAGGAACTGGGCATTCTTCCGGCTGTGAAACGCATCAATACCATTGCTTCCGAACATCCGGAGTTGACAAACTACCTCTATATGACGTATGCCGTGCAAGGGTATGATGTGAACTATTATAAGAACGAGAAATCGGTGGTGGTGCTGGGCTCGGGCGCTTACCGTATCGGTTCTTCGGTAGAATTTGACTGGTGCTCGGTGAATGCCATCCAGACTGCACGCAAGCTGGGTTACAAGTCTATCATGATTAACTACAACCCCGAAACGGTGTCTACCGACTACGATATGTGCGACCGCCTGTACTTCGACGAGCTCTCCTTTGAGCGCGTGCTCGATGTTATCGACCTCGAACAGCCGCGCGGTGTAATCGTATCCGTAGGCGGACAAATACCTAACAATCTGGCTATGAAGCTGCATCGCCAGTCTGTTCCGGTGCTGGGTACTTCTCCTATCTCTATCGACCGCGCAGAGAACCGTAATAAGTTTTCCGCCATGCTTGACCAGCTTGGTATCGACCAGCCGGCTTGGCAGGAGCTTACCAGCCTGGAGGACGTAAAGGGATTTGTTGAGAAGGTGGGTTATCCCGTATTGGTTCGTCCATCGTATGTGCTCTCCGGTGCCGCGATGAACGTATGCTACGATGAAGAAGAACTGGAGAACTTCCTGAAAATGGCTGCTGAGGTTTCTAAGGAGTATCCGGTTGTGGTTTCCCAGTTCTTGCAGAATACGAAAGAAATTGAATTCGATGCGGTGGCACAGAACGGTGAGGTGGTGGAATATGCCATCTCCGAGCACGTTGAGTTTGCCGGTGTACACTCCGGTGACGCTACGCTGGTGTTCCCGGCGCAGAAAATCTATTTCGCTACGGCACGCCGTATCAAGAAAATCAGCCGTCAGATTGCGAAGGAACTCAATATCTCCGGTCCTTTCAACATCCAGTTCCTGGCACGCAACAACGAAGTGAAGGTTATCGAATGTAACCTGCGCGCTTCACGCAGCTTCCCGTTTGTGTCTAAGGTGTTGAAGCGTAACTTCATCGAAACTGCCACGAAGATTATGCTGGATGCTCCTTACTCCCGTCCGGACAAGTCGGCGTTTGATATTGACTGGATTGGTGTAAAAGCTTCTCAGTTCTCATTCTCCCGTCTGCACAATGCAGACCCGGTGTTGGGTGTGGATATGTCTTCTACCGGTGAGGTGGGCTGTATTGGTGATGACTTCTCCGAAGCGTTGCTGAACTCCATGATTGCTACCGGCTTCAAGATACCGTCTCCTGAGAAGGGTGTGATGTTCTCTTCCGGTGCCATGAAGTCGAAAGTGGATTTGTTGGATGCGAGCCGCATGCTTTTTGCCAAAGGATACAAAATCTATGCAACGGCGGGTACTGCTGCATTCCTTAATGCGCACGGTGTGAGCACCGAAGCTGTGTTCTGGCCCGATGAGCGTGCCGATGCGGAGAACAATGTGATGACAATGATTGCCGAACATAAGTTCGACCTGATTGTGAACATTCCGAAGAACCACTCTAAGCGCGAACTGACCAATGGTTATAAAATCCGTCGTGGTGCTATCGACCATAACATTCCGTTGATTACGAATGCCCGTCTGGCAAGTGCTTTCATAGAGGCGTTCTGCGAGATGAAAATGGAGGATATACAGATTAAGAGTTGGCAGGAATATAAATAAGCTGATTGGCTGTATTTATATATAATAAATTAAGGTGTACCAAAACTCACCGTAGATTATACAAATTGACACAGGTTGGATTTGGAATAATCGGTTATCAATACCGGTAATCTGTGTAATCTGTGGTGGGAAAAGTTTTGGTACACTTTTTTTATGCATAAGAACGAAAAACCGTAACATTGCAGTATGATAAAGAATATATTATTTGATATGGGTGGTGTGATATTCCGTCAAAATTCGGAAGAGGCTTTTCGCCGTTTTCGAGCGATGGGGGTGAATACGGACGAATACATGGGCGAATACGGTCAGAGAGGTTTCTTCTTGGATGTGGAAACGGGAAAAATTGATGCCAACGGATTTTGCCGGAAAATGGCTGAGGCTGTCGGACGCGAGGCTGTCAGTTGGGAAGAGGCGCAATATTGCTGGTTGGGCTTTATACGTGATGTTCCGGTAGACCGGCTTCATGATCTGTTGGAACTAAGGAAAAAGTATCATGTATGCTTGCTTAGCAATACCAATCCGTTTATTATGGCTTTTACCCGCAGTAGCGCGTTTAGTGGCGAGTGCAGACCGATTGACGATTATTTTGATACGTTGTTTTGCAGTTATGAGATGCAAGCCTATAAACCTAATCCGGATATCTATCTCAAGGCACTTGCCGCTGATGGAATGAAAGCGGAAGAGACGGTATTTGTGGACGACAGCCTGAAAAACGTTAAAGCGGCGGAAACACTCGGCATACATGGACTACATGTGACTTCTGGTGAAGACTGGATGGAAAAATTGACTGTATTGCTGGATACATGCAACAGCTTGGAGCGGGTTTGCGGATGAACTTCGTTGTTGTTCCCAAAAAATGGCGTAAAAAAGTTTTGATGCTAAATGGTTGAAATTCAGTGGTTGTTTGTGCTTGTTGAAAAAAATACTCAAAAATAAATGGTAAAAGTTTTGGTAATCTCAAAATAAGCTGTACCTTTGCATCGCTTTTGAAACGGAAGTGTACGGGCGTTTAGCTCAGCTGGTTCAGAGCATCTGCCTTACAAGCAGAGGGTCGGCGGTTCGAATCCGTCAACGCCCACGATGGTTTAGGTAGCTTCACATTCTACATGTGAAGCTATTTTCGTTTTGTAGGCTTCATTTCTTTAATTTATTTCTTCTTTATACCTGATTACTCGGAAAAAAGCAGTAATTTTGCCGCCCGATAATTATCATAAATACGACGTATGGAACTTGATTTACTTACCGCAATCTCTCCGATTGATGGGCGCTATAGGGGCAAGACAAATGCTTTAGCTGCCTATTTTTCAGAATTTGCACTGATAAAATACCGTGTACAGGTTGAAGTGGAATACTTCATAACCTTGTGTGAATTGCCTTTGCCCCAGTTGAAAGGGGCGGATAAGGGCGTGTTCGAAACCTTGAGAAATATTTACCGTAATTTTTCCGAAGCCGATGCCGTGCGCATCAAGGATATTGAGAGCGTGACTAACCATGATGTAAAGGCTGTTGAATATTTCCTGAAGGAAGAATTTGATAAATTGGGTGGAATGGATGACTATAAAGAGTTTATTCATTTCGGATTGACTTCGCAAGATATAAATAATACTTCTATTCCTTTATCGGTAAAGGAGGCTTTGGAACAGGTATATTATCCCCAAATAGAAGAATTAATAGCGCAACTCCGTACATACGCAGAAGAGTGGGCGGATATTCCTATGCTTGCCAAGACGCACGGACAACCGGCTTCTCCCACTCGTTTGGGGAAAGAAGTGATGGTGTTTGTATATCGCTTGGAACGTCAGCTGGCGGCATTGAAAGTTTGCCCGATAACTGCCAAGTTCGGTGGGGCTACGGGAAATTACAATGCGCATCATGTGGCGTATCCTGAATATGATTGGAAGGATTTCGGTAATAAATTTGTTGCGGAGAAGTTGGGATTGGAGCGTGAGGAGTACACTACGCAGATTTCCAATTACGATAACTTGTCTGCCATCTTCGATGCGATGAAGCGCATTAATACGGTGATGATTGATATGAACCGCGATTTCTGGCAATATATCTCTATGGAGTATTTTAAACAGAAGATTAAAGCGGGTGAGGTAGGCTCCAGCGCAATGCCGCATAAGGTCAACCCGATTGATTTTGAGAATGCCGAAGGCAATTTGGGCATAGCGAACGCTATCTTGGAGCATTTGGCTGTAAAGTTGCCGGTATCGCGTCTGCAACGCGACTTGACGGATTCTACCGTGTTGCGTAACGTGGGTGTTCCGTTCGGGCATATTGTTATTGCTATCCAGAGTTCATTGAAAGGATTGCGTAAGTTGTTGCTGAACGAGCCGGCTATCTGCCGTGATTTGGATGATTGCTGGAGTGTGGTGGCCGAAGCCATCCAGACAATTCTGCGTCGCGAGGCATATCCACATCCGTATGAAGCGCTGAAAGCGTTGACCCGTACGAATCAGGCTATTACAGAGGCTTCTATCAAGGAATTCATAGAAGGGTTGAACGTAAGCGAGGATATAAAGAAAGAATTGCGTGTAATTACTCCCCATACATATACGGGAGTTTAAGCAAAGACAGGAGAGTCCGGGAGAATTCAACTTTTTAATTTGGAATTTGTTTTTAAGCTAAGAGATAAAGAAGAATGGCCGGGAGGCCAGTAGGTTTAATTTTATTCGAATAAAACAATGAGTATAGAAAATGAAACGTGGCGTGATGCTTCTTCCGTAGGGGAGAATTCGGGCGCCGGCCGTGATGGTAACCAATTTAACAGGGAGGGTAGCTATGGTCGTCCGTCTTATAACCGTGAAAATGGCGACCGCCCTTATCGTCCGAGATTTAATAGTGAAAACGGCGACCGTCCGCAACGCGCTTACAGCAGCGACCGTCCTTACCGTCCGCGTTTTAACTCGAATGCGGAGAATGGTGATCGCCCTCAACGTCCTTATAACAACGACCGTCCTTATCGTCCGTCTTATAACCGTGAAAATGGTGATCGCCCTCAACGCCCTTATGGCAATAACATCGGAGGTGACCGTTCTTTCCGTCCTCGCTATAACAGTGAAAGCGGCGATCGTCCTCAACGCCCTTATGGCAACAATGCCGGTGGTGACCGTCCTTTTCGTCCTCGTTATAACAATGAAGGCGGTGATCGTCCTCAACGCACTTATGGTAATAATGTCGGTGGTGACCGTCCTTATCGTCCGAGATTTAATAGTGAAAATGGCGATCGTCCTCAACGCCCTTATGGCAACAATGCCGGTGGCGACCGTCCTTTCCGTGCGCGTTATAACTCGAATGGCGACCGCCCTCAACGTCCTTATGGCAATAGGGACAGTTATAGCCGCCCTATTCGCCGTACGGCAGATTACGATCCTAATGCCAAGTATAGCAAGAAAAAGCAGATAGAGTATAAGGAGCAGTTTGTAGATCCGAATGAGCCTATCCGTTTGAATAAGTTTCTAGCAAATGCCGGCGTATGTTCGCGTCGTGAAGCGGATGAATTTATTACGGCAGGAGTGGTGTCTGTGAACGGAGAAGTGGTAACGGAATTGGGTACAAAGATTAAGCGTGGCGATGAAGTGAAGTTCCATGACCAGACGGTCAGCATTGAACGTAAGATATATGTCCTGCTGAATAAACCCAAAGATACGGTAACCACTTCCGATGACCCGCAGGCACGCCGTACTGTAATGGATTTGGTGAAAGGTGCTTGTGACGAACGCATCTATCCGGTAGGTCGTTTGGACCGTAATACTACGGGGGTGCTGTTGCTTACAAACGATGGCGATTTGGCTTCTAAACTGACTCATCCCAAATATCTGAAGAAGAAGATATATCATGTGCATTTGGATAAGAATCTGACCAAAGCCGATATGGAACAAATAGCAGCCGGTATTCAGTTGGATGACGGTGAAATTCATGCAGATGCCATCAGCTATGCGGATGAGTTCAAGAAAGATGAAGTGGGTATCGAAATTCACTCTGGCAAGAACCGTATTGTGCGCCGTATTTTCGAGTCGTTGGGATACAAGGTTGTAAAACTGGATCGTGTGTTCTTTGCCGGTTTGACCAAGAAGGGTTTGCGACGTGGTGAGTGGCGTTATCTCTCGGAGCAAGAAGTGAACTTCCTGCGCATGGGGTCTTTCGAATAATATATAATAAGTATAATAACTGTATTATGGAAAAAATCAGTAGAACAAAGATTGTTGACCTGTTGAAGCGTGAAGATTTTGGCGCTATGGTCAACGTGAAAGGCTGGGTTCGTACCCGCAGAGGTAGTAAACAAGTTAATTTTATCGCCCTGAACGACGGTTCTACAATAAATAATGTGCAGATTGTGGTAGATTTGGCAAACTTCAATGAAGAGATGCTGAAGAATATTACGACTGGCGCTTGTTTGAGCGTGAACGGTGTATTGACGGAATCGGTAGGCTCCGGTCAGAAAGCCGAAATTCAGGCTCATGAAATAGAGGTGTTGGGAACTTGCGACAACACATATCCTTTACAGAAGAAAGGACATTCTATGGAGTTCCTTCGTGAGATTGCTCATTTGCGTCCGCGTACGAATACGTTTGGCGCAGTGTTCCGTATCCGTCATAACATGGCTATCGCTATCCATGAATTCTTCCATAAGAAAGGGTTCTTCTATTTCCATACGCCTATCATCACGGCTTCCGACTGTGAAGGTGCCGGACAGATGTTTCAGGTTACTACAATGAACCTGTATGATTTGAAGAAGGACGAAAACGGTTCTATTATCTACGATGACGATTTTTTCGGCAAGCAAGCCAGTCTGACGGTTTCCGGTCAGTTGGAAGGTGAACTTGCCGCTACGGCGTTGGGTGGCATCTATACATTCGGTCCTACGTTCCGTGCGGAAAATTCCAATACTCCCCGTCACTTGGCGGAATTCTGGATGGTTGAACCGGAAGTTGCGTTTAATGATATCACCGATAATATGGATTTGGCAGAAGAGTTCATCAAGTTCTGCGTGCAGTGGGCCTTGGACAATTGTGCTGATGATGTGAAGTTCCTGAACGATATGTTCGACAAGGGCTTGATAGAGCGTCTGCAAGGTGTTTTGAAGGAAAGTTTCGTTCGCCTGCCTTATACGGATGGTATCAAGATTTTGGAAGAAGCTGCGGCAAAAGGGCATAAGTTTGAGTTCCCTGTATATTGGGGAGTTGATTTGGCTTCCGAACATGAGCGTTACTTGGTGGAAGAGCACTTCAAGCGTCCGGTTATCCTGACAGATTATCCGAAAGAAATCAAGGCATTCTATATGAAGCAGAATGAGGACGGAAAGACCGTGCGTGCCATGGATGTCCTTTTTCCGAAAATCGGCGAGATAATCGGAGGCTCGGAACGTGAAGCGGATTATGCTAAACTGATGAACCGTATCGAAGAGCTTCATATTCCGATGAAGGATATGTGGTGGTATCTTGATACCCGTAAATTCGGTACATGCCCGCATTCAGGTTTCGGGTTAGGCTTTGAGCGTTTGCTGTTATTCGTAACGGGTATGACCAACATTCGTGACGTGATACCGTTCCCGCGTACTCCGCGTAATGCAGAGTTCTAATCGGTAGAAGGTGAAATAAAATATATTTTATGGAAAAGTCCGCATAAACTTTGATTTATGCGGGCTTTTTTTATGTGCTAAAATGTTATTTTTCGAAATAATTCTTTATATTTGGGCAACAGCAGTGATGTAACGTTAACCAATATCATACGAATATGAAAAAGAATTATTTCTTTACCATGCTGGCAGCAATGCTGTTTGCGGTAGCAGGAGTCCGGGCGCAGGATAAGGAGGCTTTTGAACCGGCGCATCTGGAGGGTATTTGGCAGTTATGTCATTATGTGTCCGAAAATCCGGATATTCCCGGAATATTGAAGCCGAGTAATACATTCAAGGTGTTGAGCGACGATGGTCGTATCGTGAATTTTACGATACGTCCCGGTGAGGATGCCATTATTACAGGGTATGGCACATACCGGCAAGTGTCGGATACAGCCTACAAAGAAAGCATTGAGAGGAATATTCATTTACCTATGCTGGACCATAAGGATAATCTTCTCGAATTCGAGATGGGCGAAGGCGGCGTGATGTACCTGAAATATTTTATTGCAAAAGATTTAAACGGGAATGAACTGAACACATGGTTTCACGAAACCTGGAAACGGCTGAATATGCCGCTTGTATTTCCTGAAAATATTGTTCGGTAGCGGTAAATAGACATGATTTTGCTTCTTTATACAATAGTCAGTACGCCTTGATAAGGAATGCCTGCTTGTGTCGGTAGAGGTCTGTTTCATTATCTTCCAGGGATGTCTTTATTTCCTTGGAAGATAATTTCTTTTTGTTGTATATCAGCCAAGTGCAACTTAAAAAAAAGAAGAAAACGTTTGCCAGTTATAAGAAAATCCGTACCTTTGCAAGCCGATTATTATCTCATAAGGATAAGCAATTAATTCATAGCGAGTTAATCTCCCTTTGTCCGAGGTGGTTAATTCGTGGTGAAGTGAAACATTTAGTAGTAACATTTTAAAAAAACAATTAAGAGTGGATACTTTAAGTTACAAGACCATTTCTGCAAACAAAGCTACAGTGACTAAAGAATGGGTCATTGTTGACGCTACAGACCAAGTGTTGGGTCGTTTGGGCGCAAAAGTTGCGAAACTGTTGAGAGGAAAGTATAAACCTAACTTTACTCCTCACGTAGATTGTGGCGATAATGTAATCATTATCAATGCCGACAAAGTAAAATTAACCGGTAACAAATGGAATGACAAGGTATATCTGTCATATACAGGTTATCCCGGCGGTCAGAGAGAAATTACTCCTGCTCGTTTGCAGGCAAAACCGAACGGTGATGACAAGTTGCTGAGAAAAGTAGTAAAGGGTATGTTGCCTAAGAATAAGTTGGGCGCTAAATTGTTGGGTAATATGTATGTATATGCCGGCAACGAGCACAAGCACGAAGCTCAGAACCCGAAAATGATTGATATTAACGCACTTAAATAAGAGATAATGGAAGTAGTAAATGCATTAGGCAGACGTAAAAGTGCAATTGCACGTATTTTCGTAAGCGAAGGTACTGGAAAGATTACTATTAACAAGAGAGACCTCGCAGAGTACTTTCCATCAAGCATTCTTCAATATGTAGTTAAACAGCCGTTGAGTAAATTGGGTGTTGCTGAAAAGTACGATATCAAAGTGAACCTCTGTGGTGGTGGTTTTACCGGTCAATCTCAGGCATTGCGTCTTGCAATTGCTCGTGCGCTGGTGAAAATCAATGCTGAAGATAAGGCTGCTCTCCGCGCTGAAGGCTTCATGACTCGCGATCCTCGTTCTGTTGAACGTAAGAAACCGGGACAACCGAAAGCACGTCGTAGATTCCAGTTCAGTAAACGTTAATTTTGAGTTTGTAAGTTTTATAAGTTTGTTAGTTTGTAAGTTAGAGCTAATGAGGTTTCCTTCGGACGCGGAAGCTTAAAACTCAGAAACTTAAAGACTCAAGAACTGAAAAAAGCGTTTAGTATCTAAACTACCGGGACTCTTCATTCGGATAGGCTACCCGGCGGTTGGTTTAGAAAAAACAAAAAAGAAAGTAAACGATTTTAAAGATTAAAACAAAATGTCAAGAACTAATTTTGATACATTATTGGAAGCCGGTTGCCACTTCGGTCACTTGAAAAGAAAGTGGAACCCTGCAATGGCTCCTTATATCTTCATGGAGCGCAATGGTATTCATATCATTGACCTCAACAAGACGGTTGCTAAAATAGACGAAGCTGCTGAAGCTTTGAAGCAAATCGCTAAATCAGGAAAGAAAGTCCTGTTTGTTGCTACTAAAAAACAAGCTAAGCAGGTGGTTGCCGATAAGGCTGCATCTGTAAATATGCCTTATGTAATCGAGCGCTGGCCGGGTGGTATGTTGACTAACTTCCCGACAATCCGTAAGGCTGTGAAGAAGATGGCTACTATCGATAAACTGACTAACGATGGTACTTATTCTAACCTCTCTAAGAGAGAAATCCTGCAAATCTCTCGTCAACGTGCTAAGTTGGACAAGACATTGGGCTCTATCGCTGACCTGACTCGTCTGCCGTCTGCTTTGTTCGTAATCGACGTAATGAAAGAAAACATTGCAGTTCGCGAAGCTAACCGTTTGGGCATTCCTGTATTTGGTATCGTTGATACTAACTCAGATCCTTCAAACATCGACTTCGTAATTCCGGCAAATGACGATGCTACTAAATCAGTAGAAGTTATCTTGGATGCTTGCTGTGCTGCTATGCAGGAAGGTCTGGAAGAACGCAAAGCTGAAAAAGTAGATATGGAAGCTGCCGGTGAGGCTCCTGCTAACAAAGGCAAGAAGAAAGCTACAAAAGCAAGACTCGACAAATCTGACGAAGATGCAATCAACGCAGCCAAGGCTGCCGCTTTCATCAAGGAAGACGAAGAGGCTTAATTCATAGTGGAGAGTTGAGGATTGAAAGTTGAGAGTTACTTTACAGCAATTCTCAATTCTCTATTCTCAGCTCTTTTTCGTTTTTTAGAATGATATTTATTAACTAAAATATAAAGGAAAGATATTATGGCTGTAAGTATGGCTGATATAACCAAGCTCCGTAAAATGACCGGTGCTGGTATGATGGATTGCAAGAATGCATTGAACGATGCAGAAGGCGATTTCGATAAGGCAATGGAGATTATCCGCAAGAAGGGACAGGCTGTTGCTGCTAAGCGTTCAGACCGCGAGGCTTCTGAAGGTTGTGTTTTGGCTAAAACTACCGGTGACTTTGCTGTTATCATTGCTTTGAAGTGTGAAACTGACTTCGTTGCTCAGAATGCTGATTTCGTGAAACTGGCTCAAGACATTCTTGACCTTGCTGTTGCCAACAAGTGTAAAACTTTGGATGAGGTAAAAGCATTGCCGATGGGTAACGGTACTGTACAGGATGCTGTGACTGACCGTAGCGGTATCACAGGCGAGAAGATGGAACTCGACGGTTATCTGACTGTAGAGGGTACAACGACTGTTGTTTACAATCACATGAACAGAAACGGTCTTTGTACAATCGTTGCTTTCAACAAGAGCGCTGACGAACAATTGGCTAAGCAAATAGCAATGCAGATTGCTGCAATGAATCCGCTGGCTATCGATGAGGACGGTGTTTCTGAAGAGGTTAAGCAGAAAGAAATCGAAGTTGCTATTGAGAAGACAAAAGCAGAACAAGTACAGAAAGCTGTTGAAGCTGCTTTGAAGAAAGCTGGTATCAACCCTGCTCACGTAGACAGCGAAGACCACATGGAAAGCAACATGGCTAAGGGTTGGATTACTGCTGAAGACGTAGCGAAGGCAAAAGAAATCATTGCTTCCGTGTCTGCAGAAAAAGCTGCAAACCTGCCGGAACAAATGATTCAGAACATTGCCAAGGGTCGTTTGGGCAAGTTCTTGAAAGAAGTTTGCTTGTTGAACCAAGAAGACATCATGGATGGCAAGAAGACAGTAAGAGAAGTGTTGAAAGAAGCTGATCCCGAATTGAAGATTGTTGACTTCAAGCGCTTCACTTTGCGTGCCGAATAATTTTTATTTTGATAATAATGTAAGAAACAGTCACTCGGAAATATCCGTAGTGACTGTTTTTTTATACAATTAATTTCTTCTTTTCTTTTCCATCCGTATTTCATTATTGGGTGGAGTATGGATTGTTTGTATTGCCGTTTGCTCATAGTTTTTTTTATTTCTGTCGGTTAATGGTTTCATGGGAACGCATGTGGGGCTTGTAGAATTATATTCATTGTTGTGTTTTTAGGTCAATATACAAAGATTGAGACGATAACTACAATAATATATATAATTCTACAAGCCCCTCATGTGTTTCTGTTTGTACTTTTATGACCTGTAAGAGAGTGATAACGAATGTTGTCTTAAGTTGCATATCAGATGATTGTTTGAATTTGTGGCGATATTTTGTCTTTATCTAATAATAATTCTATGAATAAGGTATTTTTATTATTAAGCACAGTGCTTTTGTCTTTGTCTGCTTTGGCAATGGGGCAAGTAAAGGCTGGGCTCAGTACAGTTTCTTCCGGTATTTCCTATGAAAAACGGATGTTGAAAAAACGGATTACCCGGTTGAGTGATCAGGTTTATTATCTAAACCGCTTTTCTTCGATAGAGTCTGAAGCGGACAGTGCCAAACAACTGAAAGCGGTGATGACATTGCGTGGCGAAGTAGACCATGTGTTGGAGTTGCAGAACCGGTTGGCATGGTTGAATGTAGAGGCGATAAAACTTGCTTTCGATGATATGAAAGCGAACCGTAATTACCTTGTGGATAAGTATGAACCGATGTGGCAGGAATTGCAACGATTGGTCGGCAAAGGTTTCAAAGGAATCTATCAGGGTGAATCCCAAGCTTTGTCGGATGCGGCTAAGGCGTTGGAGTTGAAACGTTGCATCCTGTTGGGTAATCCGTTGTTGGATACGGATAAGATTGTGGCGGCGCGTTATGTCTTGGGTGAGGGTGCGCGTAGTGCAATGGCTCCCAAATTGGGTACTCAGAACAACAACTGGTCTAATCAGGGCTCATCGGGACGTAAAGGATTCGATGCTTCGATTGTTGAACTGTCGAATCTGCGTGGCGAGGTGAGTGTCCGTGAGGTTTATAAACCCAAGATTGATTCACCGATTTCCGACCTGCGCCTGCATTGGGACGGTGACCGGATGATGTTTACGCAGCTTTGCAACGATCGCCGTTGGAATATTTTTGAAGTCCGGTTGGATGGTAATGGTTTGCATCCGTTAGTTGAGAACGAAGAACCGGATTTGGAATTTTATGATGGAACTTATCTGCCTGACGGACGTATTATCGCCAATTCCAATATCGGTTATCACCGCGTACCTTGCCTTAGCGGAAGTAATCCGGTGGGAAATATGGTGCTTTACAATCCCGAGGACCGTAATTTGCGTCGTTTGACCTTTGACCAGGATGGAAACTGGAATCCGGTGATTATGAACAACGGGCGCGTGATGTATACCCGGTGGGAATATACGGACCTTACTCATTATTATTCCCGGATTATAATGCACATGAATCCTGATGGAACGGAAAACAAAGCTCTTTATGGCAGTGGTTCCATGTTCCCTAACAGTACTTTCGATGTACAGCCCATTCCCGGCACCGGTTCGGCTTTTGTCGGGATTATTTCAGGGCATCACGGTGTGGCTCGTTCCGGTCGGATGATTATTTTCGACCCCACTAAGGGACGTAAGAATGTGGCGGGAATGGTGCAGGAGATACCATATCGTAACCGCCCCATCAAGGAGGAACTTAAAGACCGTTTGGTAGATGGCGTATGGCCGCAGTTCATCAAACCTACCGTGTTAAGTGACAAATACTTCCTGGTAGCTGCCAAATTGTCTCCGGAATCATTATGGGGTATTTATTTGGTGGACATATTCGATAATGTGACCTGTATATTCGAAGCGGAAGATGAAGGTTTTATCAGTCCGGCATTGGTGCGCAAGGTGGCGGTGCCGCCTGTAATTCCCGATCGTGTAAAGATGGACGAGAAAGAAGCTACCTTCTTCATTCAGGATATTTATGAAGGTGAGGGATTGCGCGGGATACCTCGCGGCACGGTGAAAGAACTTCGTCTGCACGCTTATGAATATGCCTATACATCGGCTAAGTCGGATCATAACTGGCACGGCATCCAGTCCGGATGGGATATCAAACGCCTGTTGGGTACCGTTCCTGTAGAAAAAGACGGATCGGTCATCTTCAAGGCACCGGCAAATACGCCTTTGTCCATACAACCGGTAGATAAGGACGGTGTAGCCATTCAATGGATGCGTAGTTGGGTAACCGCCCAGCCGGGAGAGGTTGTCTCTTGTATCGGTTGTCACGAAGATCAAAACCAGATTGCCATTCCCAAGCGGGTGATTGCTTCTCAGAAAGATCCCGATGCCATTACTCCCCCCGAAGGCGGCGTCCGTTCGTTCACTTTCGATTTGGAGATTCAGCCTATCCTTGACCGGGCTTGCATTGCCTGTCATGACGGTGGAAAAGCTTTCGACCTGCGAGGAGGAAAGAAAGACAAGTTCGGATATGGTACGTCCTACCTGAACTTCCATCCTTATATCCATCGTCAGGGTGGAGAAGGAGATATGGTCGTGTTGCAGCCTTATGAGTATCACCCCAATACCAGCGAATTGGTTCGTATGTTGAAACGCGGACACCATAATGTGAAACTGACGGACAAAGAGTGGCGCACCTTGTATAATTGGATTGACTATAATGCTCCCGATAAAGGCTACTTTGACGTGAAATCCCTCAACAAGACTCCTTATAAAGGTTTTGATGAGTATAAGCGCCGGATAGAACTTACCGACAAGTATGCGAACGGAAGCAGTGTGGACTGGAGGAAAGAACTGGCGGATTATGCCTCTTATTTGAAGAGTAAGGGAGAAGTCCGCCCCGTCATGCCTCTCAAAGAGCAAGAAAAGAAGGTGAAGGAACTGAAAGTGAAAGGGTGGCCGTTTGATGCTGCGACAGCACAAGGCAAGCAGGCTGCCGAGGAAGAAAACCGTAAGGTTATAGAAATCGCTCCCGGAGTAAGCATGACATTTGTACGTATTCCGGCAGGACAATTCATAATGGGAAGCTATGCCGGTCCTTCGGATACATATCCGACGGCAAAAGTGAATATTGAAAAATCTTTCTGGATGGCCGAGTTGGAGACTACCAATGAACAGTACAACGTGTTCTATCCCGAACATGACAGTCGTTTCATTGACCAGCAATGGAAAGACCACGTAGTGCAGGGCTATCCTGCCAATAGACCGGAACAGCCGGTTATTCGCGTCAGCTATCAGGATGCTATGGGATTCTGTAGGAAATTGAGCGAGAAGACCGGATTGCGCGTGACGCTTCCTACCGAAGCCCAGTGGGAATGGGCATGTAGGGCCGGAAGCGATAAGGACTTCTGGTATGGAGACATGAACGCGGATTTTGGAAAGAAAGAGAACCTGGCGGATAAGACCACGCTGCTCTTTGCCGTGGCAGGTGTAGACCCCAAGCCGATGAAGCCCAACCATGCGATGTATAAGCACTACACGTTCCTTCCGAAAGAGGAGAGTGTGGACGATGGAAACCTGGTGCAGGTTGGGGGCAAACAGTATGAAGCCAATCCTTTCGGACTGTACAACATGCACGGCAATGTAGGAGAGTGGACCCGCTCCAACTACGTATCTTATCCCTATGATGTAAAGAATGAAGAGACAGATGCGGAATATAAGGTCGTGAGAGGCGGGTCGTTTATAGAAAGACCCAAGTTCTCGACTTCCTATTCGCGTAAGGGATTCCTGCCCTACCAGCGCATATTTAATGTAGGTTTCCGCGTAATTATTGAAGACTGATAAGACGGAATGGTTGTGGAAAATGGATATATAAAGTAGATGAACTGCACCCCAAAAGTTAGGCACAAGACTTTTGGGGTGATTCTTACAGCTTTTAATATCAAATCCTTCTCTCATAAATAGTGTCGGCAAAGTTTTCAAGTTATTTGATTTCTTTGTTGGCACTGTTTAATGGTGAGAACTTTGTTTGCAATGCAGATTGTTGGTTCTCAAATGTAATAATAACTGTGTTCGTATCAATCCCCCCAAAAAAAGAATCCTTCTCCTATCTCTTTCTTAATCTTTATTGCCGGATAAATATGTTGGTGGCATAATAAATACGACGGTTGGCTTTTTGACACTTTGCTTTTGGGGCGTGGCGAGAATGCGTTATTTTCGCCCGGTGGCAAGAAAGAGCGGAAAGAAACGAACGGAAATCAGTAACCGCTTGGTCTGTAGCCGGATATCGAAATCCATACATTTCTAAAAAATGGAAACCGGCAGGCAAAAACGGAGGGAAACCGGTTGCTCCGGCAGGCATTTACCCTGCCGCTTTGGTCTGCGTATAGCCTTCTTTCTTCAATAACTCCAGCACCTTCTGCTTGAAGTCTCCTTGCACGATGATTTCTCCCTCTTTGGCGCTTCCGCCCACTCCGCATTTGCTTTTAAGCAATTTGCCCAGTTCTTTCAGGTCGTCTTCCGTTCCGACAAATCCGGTAACGAGGGTCACCACTTTTCCGCCCCGGTTCTTACGGTCCAATTGCACACGCAGGCGCTGTTGCGAGGGTTGAAGTGTAGCTTGTTCTTCAGTCTCTTCCGTTTCGTAATGGAAGTCGGGATTGGTGGAGTATACCACGTTCAGCCGCTCTTTCCAGTCATTGTTTTTGGGGTTCTTAGCCATATATACCGATTTTGATTGTCTGTGAAAAAGACTTCAAAAGTACGGTTTTGCAAGGAATTCTGCAATTGTAGGTAGAAATAATGTTAACCTTTTGTCATAGATATATTACGGATTGGAAAAAAAGCACTACTTTTGCCAGTCATAATATTGAGAACTTAAAGGGAAGACTATGAACAATCAGTTACAAAAGAAAGACTCCATGAAGGTGCCGGAACCTACCTTGCGCCGGCTTCCGTGGTACCTTTCCAATGTAAAGTTGCTTAGAAAGAAAGGTGAGCGTTTTGTTTCCTCTACTCAGATTTCCAAAGAGATCAATATTGACGCTTCTCAGATAGCCAAAGATTTGTCGTATGTCAATATCTCCGGCCGCACGCGTGTAGGATATGAGATAGACACATTGATTGCCGTGCTGGAAGATTTTCTGGGATTTACCAACATACACAAGGCTTTTCTTTTCGGCGTAGGAAGCCTGGGCGGCGCATTGCTGCGCGACTCCGGCCTGAACCATTTCGGTTTGGAGATTGTGGCGGCATTCGATGTGAACCCCGACCTGGTAGGTACGACGCTGAACGGCATTCCCATTTATCACTCCGATGATTTTGAGAAGAAGATGCGCGAGTATGATGTGAATATCGGTGTGCTGACAGTGCCGATCGAGATTGCGCAGAAGATTACGGACACGATGGTGGCTGGCGGCATCAAAGCCGTATGGAACTTCACTCCGTTCCGTATCCGCGTGCCCGAGGATATCGTGGTGCAGAACACTTCGTTGTATGCGCACTTGGCTGTAATGTTTAACCGTTTGAACTTTAACGAGATAAAGTAATGAAGATTATCGCAGTAGGAATGAACTATGCGCAGCATAACGAGGAGCTGGGGCATACGCAAGTAAACCGGGAACCCGTTATCTTCATGAAACCCGATTCGGCTATCCTGAAAGACGGCAAGCCGTTTTTTGTTCCCGACTTCTCCAACGAGGTGCATTATGAGACGGAAGTCGTGGTGCGCATTTGCAGGTTGGGCAAGAACATTGCCCCGCGTTTCGCACATCGCTACTATGACGCGGTGACGGTGGGCATCGACTTTACCGCCCGCGACTTGCAGCGGAAGTTCCGCGAAGCCGGCAACCCGTGGGAACTTTGCAAAGGGTTTGACAATTCGGCGGCTATCGGCACGTTCGTTTCTTTGGAACAAGCCGGCGGCGACTTGCAGCACTTGGATTTTCATCTCGACATAGACGGCACCGAAGTGCAGCGGGGCAACACGGCGGATATGCTTTTCAAGATAGACGATATAATAGCATACGTCAGCCGTTTCATGACGTTGAAGATTGGAGACCTGTTGTTCACGGGCACGCCGGCTGGTGTGGGACCCGTCAGCATCGGGCAGCATTTGCAGGGCTATTTGGGAGAAGAAAAACTGCTTGACTTCCATATCCGCTGATACCGGCGGTTCTTTTATACTTCTTTGATATGGGCGTGGAGCCCTATTTGTGTTCAGACATCTTAGTAGACAGATTATGAAGATACGTGTAGGTTTCGGTTTTGATGTCCACCAATTGGTGACAGGCAGAGAACTTTGGTTGGGCGGCGTGCGCCTGGAGCACGAGAAGGGGCTGTTGGGCCATTCGGATGCCGATGTGCTGATACACGCCATTTGCGATGCGCTCCTGGGCGCCGCGAATATGCGCGACATTGGTTATCACTTTCCCGATACGGCAGGCGAGTTCAAGAACATAGACAGCAAGATACTGCTGAAGAAGACGGTGGAGCTGATAGCAACGAAAGGCTATTCCGTGGGCAACATCGACGCCACCGTCTGCGCCGAGCGTCCGAAGCTGAAGGCGCATATCCCCGCCATACAGCAGACGCTTGCCGCCGTGATGGGTGTTGATGAAGACGATGTCTCCATCAAGGCGACCACCACCGAGAAGCTGGGCTTCACGGGCAGGGAAGAGGGGATTTCCGCGTATGCGACTGTGTTGATAATGAAAGGGTGATTGTCCCTGTCGCGTCCTATTCTTTCTTGATGCGCGCAAGCCGGGTATACCGGGTGTTCCCTACCATATAGGTGCGTGCGATGCGTGCTGATGCGATTCTTACGGTTTCCCCTGCCCGGTAGGCGTGTTCGGCGGCAGGCAGCAGGCAGGAGGTCCGGCTTGCCGTGCGGGCATTGATGCGGCACGACACCATGTTTCCGGCGGCATCTTTCAGTCGCAACACTTGGCGCACGTAGAAGTAGGGCGTGGCGCCTTTCACCTGTGTCTTGTAGGGATTGTCCTCCACTTTGACGCTGAGCACGGTCAGGGTCAGGTTCTCCACCTTTTCGCCCTCCTTTCCTAAGAAGCGGTTGCCGCCGTTTGCTTGTTGCGCTTTCCTCCGCTGGATGTCCAGGTGGACGGAATGATAGACGCCTGCGATTTGTACGAAGCGTTCCTGTTTGGGTATTTTCGGTTCGAACTTGAAGGCTATCCATGAGAGGTAGCCGGGGTCTATGCGCAGTATCTCGTGCAGGAAGTGGCCGCGGTACTTCCCGAAGAAGACAATGTCATCTCCTCTGTTTTGCATCCTTTTGGCGTTGTATTCCACCAGAAACAGGCGGCGGGGGGAGTAGAAGCATAGCGTGCTTGCCGCCCGCAGCGCTTCGCGAACGTCTGCGGAGAGGTCGCAAATGAAGAAGACGGATTGCCGTTCGGGCAGGGGAGAGTAAATCCACAGGGTATACGAGGGATGTTCCGGCCGTGGCAGCACCACAAGGTATGCGCCCGCCTCCTTGTAGGAGGCTCTTCCCTCGTTGTACGTGTTCAGTTTGCCGTACAGCGACGCTTGTTCTGCGTGGGATATGCCCGGAAGCAACGGATTTGCCATATTTTCCCGTTTTCCTCAAATGTACGGTTTTTATGGCAGATTATCAACTTTCCGGGGCTGAAAATGGGCTTCTCCTCACGGCTTTTTCATTTCTTCTTTTCCTTTCCGGGAACCGTCCGTTATATTAAATTCTTCACCATTATGTAGTTTTTCAAGGAAACACCCTGCCGTTCTACCTCTTGAAGTTTGATTGTTTGATATCCCCGTTTTTCAAAAAATGGTTTGGCAGTGATGGAAGCATGGACAGTGATGCGGCTTGTTTTAATTTCGCTTTCCAGCCGGTTGCATAATGCCGTTGCGACACCCCTTCCTTGAAAATCTTTATGAACATACAGCCTGTCCAAATATCCCGTTTCATCAATATCCCCAAATCCGATAATCAAATCATTTTCAACTACAACATAGGTAAGATGTTCAAGGAATGAACCATCCCATTCCTTTAAATTAATATTGCCTGTTGCCCAGGCATTTACCTGTTGTTCGGTATAATCTTTTATATTTATGGCATGGACTGTTTCATAAAACAATCGCGCCATTTGCTCCAAATCGTTGGATTTATATTGCCTGATAGTCATAGAGCAAAGAAATTTTCCGCTTCCTTGCCGGTACGTTCTTCATAAGCCTTTTTCATGGACCCTTCCAAATGAGCAAGGCAAATACGTCTCTTTTCTCTTGCCGCTTTAAATTTGGCAAGAACTTTCTCTTTCGTTGCTTTGGTCTTTTCCATTGGTTGTCTCTCTTTTCTTTGTACAAATATAAATGAAAATCGTGGGAAGCCCACGCCGGCAGGCTAAAGAAAATGTTTTTTCTTTAGAGGAAAGATAATATTTACCATAGATAACCATCGGACTATACGGGATAAATACAGAACCTTGCTTCGCAGGTTCCTGTGAATGAAAAAGCCGTGATGCGGAATGACAAAATGACAATTTGTATTTTCCAACTCCGCAGAATCGCCTGTTTCCGCCCCGATGTGCTGCCGGTCGGGAAAAACGAAACAGAAAACGCTTATGTCGTACATTCTCAATCCGATAGCGAAATCCTTACAAACCAACCGGCGTGGAAAAACGCCGGAAATGCCGTGCACGGGCGTTCCATTTTCCGGATGCGGGCGTCTGTGGCGAGGAACACTAATGTCTATCACGAGAAACATTAATGTCTGTCATGAGGAACATTAGTGTCTGTCGCGAGAAACATTAGAGTCTATCGCCACAGCCATCAACATCTGTCACCACAAACAGCAATATCTATCAGTGGAAACACCTGAAATCTGCATAAACAGCGCATTTCTATCGAAAAAGACAGTATATCTATCCGCACTTTATGCAAGCTGCCGCTATTCCGGCAGAAATACGGCAGAAGGAGAGTAAGCAAAAAGGCGATTTTCCTCTCTTTTTGTCGTGAAAAGCGGCAAAAGCTGAGTCGGAAGCCGATGGCATCTGCTATACATCAACAGGGCTTCCCGCCTTTGACTCCTCAGCCCGAAGGGCGATAACTCTTTTCGATTCCCTCTGACTTCTGTAAATGAAAAAAGGCGGTGGCAACCGCTTCGCCGCCCGAATGAAAGAACCGTGGACCTTATTTGTCTTAGAGCCTGTTTGAATTTTCTTCAAAAAGTTTTTCTTCAGTTTCTTCCCAAGTCTCTTTTCCGGTCTGTTTTCCTCTTTTTATTCGTCAAATAGCCTGCTATGCTCCTCCTAAAAATAGAAAAACATCCTCGCAAAGAACGCTCAAAATAATGCCGGACAAAATTTAAACAGGCTCTAAAATAACTCTCCTTGGTCACGGCTTTTCATTTAAAGGAGTTAGAGGAGCTAAAGGGAGTTGTCAGCCGCCAAGCCGGCTTAGGAATTAAAGCCGATACTTTTGTAACAATGTCACACACAAGCATATCGGCTCTAACTCCTTTCACTCCTGACGAAGCGATGCGAAGTGATAACTCTTCCAACTCCCCTAAATGCAAAAGCCGTCTCCTTAGTATTTGAAACTACTGCCACCCAAGAACTCTCTGAGCAGGGATGTTGGGGGGATTTCCTTGTCTTGTACCGGCGTGAAGTATTTGATGAACTTCATGAGCCGGTAGGCTTCGGCGTATTCAGGACAGTTGCGCGGCACGCCGGTGAGTATGGGTTCTGCATGGCAACGCAGCACGGCAAACTCGAACAACAGGGCGGAGTTGAACATGACATCGGCATTCTCCTGATAAGGGAATATCCATTTATCTTCGCCCGCACGTACGCTGGGCCAACGGGAAATGGTCTCCTGGGCAGAATATCCCCGGTAGTTGAAGTCGCGGATAATGCGGCGCAACAGGCGGTTGTCTGTCGTGGGAATCCAGTTGTGGTCGTCCAGCGAAATGGTGGTCAGTGCGGATACATAAATCTTGTACTTGCTTTCGGCAGGGATTTGCGGGGTGAGCTCCGGGTTCAGGGCATGAATGCCTTCCAATATAAGGATGGTTTGCCCGTCAATGCGCAACTTGTCTCCTTTGTACTCTTTTTTGCCCAATGTGAAGTTGAACCGGGGCAGCTCCACTTCTTCTCCCCGTAATAAAGCTTGTAACTGGTTGTTGAACAGTTCGAGGTCGAGGGCATAGAGGGATTCGTAGTCGTAATTGCCCTTTTCGTCGCGTGGGGTGTCTTCGCGGTCTACGAAGTAATTGTCCAGTGAAATGGGGTAAGGACGCAGGCCGTTGGTCATCAGTTGCACGCTGAGGCGTTTGCTGAAAGTGGTCTTTCCGGAAGAGGAAGGACCTGAAATCAGCACGAGCTTTACGCGGTTGCCGTTTTCTCCCCGGTGGTGGATTTCATCGGCAATCTGGGCAATCTTCTTCTCTTGCAGGGCTTCTGCCACATTGATCAGGTCGGTTGCATGCCCTTCTTCACAGGCAAGATTGAAATCGCCCACATTGCTCAATCCCATGATGTAGTTCCAGCGCAGATGTTCTTTGAAGACATCAAGCATCTTTTCCTGTTTTACCACATCTTCCAGTACGTCGGGGTTCTCCTTGCTGGGGATGCGTAGCAGCAGCCCGTCGTAATATTTCACGATGTCGAACAGCTTGATGAAACCCGTGGCGGGCAGCAGGTTGCCGTAATAGTAATCTACCGTATCTCCCAACGTATAGTAATAGGTATATAGCGAACCGGACGTTTCCAGCAGTTTTACCTTGTCGTTCATTCCCCGTTCGCTGAATATCCGTACCGCTTCGGCGGTGTGGCATTCGGTGCGGCGGAACGGGATATCCTCGGCAATGATTTCCTGCATCCGCTTCTTTATTGCCGATACGTCTTCCAGCTCAATGGGGCGTCCGATGCGCAGGCTGCAGAAATAGCCTTTGGACACGGGATGTTCTACAAACAGTTTCCCTTCCGGGAATAGCTCGCTCACGGCCTTGTACAGTACAAAGCAAAGTGAACGGACGTAGGTGCGCATGCCGGAGGAGTCGCGTACATCCAGAAACTCCACATCTTTATTATTATATACGCGGAAGTTCAATCCTTCGGAGCGGTTGTTTACTTTGGCGCTGACTACCTGGTAAGGCAAATTAAGATTGAAACCGGAATAAATATCCAAAAGTGAGCTTCCCATAGGGAATTTTTGGGAAATATTGTTATTTTTGCAGCAAATTTGTAACATGTGTTCCATACTGTCCTGTTTTTATGAGTTGATACGTTAAATATAGGACATTATAACACATGAAAGAATGAAACACCTTAAATAATTAAAGATGGAATATTCTTTTTATGATTTTTTAAAGCTGCTCGGCTCATTGGCGTTGTTTCTTTACGGAATGAAAATCATGAGTGAGGGGCTTCAAAAATTTGCCGGCGACAGGTTGCGGACTATCTTAACTGCAATGACCACCAATCGGGTAACCGGCGTATTGACAGGTATTTTGATTACCGCGCTCATCCAATCCTCTTCGGCAACCACGGTCATGGTGGTAAGTTTTGTCAACGCAGGTCTGCTCACTCTTTCCCAGTCTATCGGGGTGATTATGGGAGCCAATGTAGGTACTACGGTCACTGCCTGGCTTATTTCCGTTTTCGGGTTTAAAGTAGATATTGCCGCTTTTGCACTTCCGTTGCTGGCAATAGGAATCCCGCTTCTCTTCTCGCAAAAAAGTACCCGGAAGTCTATCGGTGAATTTATTTTCGGTTTTTCGTTTCTTTTCATGGGCCTCTCTTATCTGCAAGTCTATTCGCCGGACTTGGGTAAAAACCCGGAAATGTTGGCTTTCGTGCAGGAGTGGACCGATCTTGGTTTCCTTTCCATCATCATATTCGTGCTGGTAGGAGCGGTGATTACGATGATTGTGCAGGCTTCGGCGGCAACCATGGCGATTACCCTGATTATGTGTGCCAACGGATGGATTAGTTTCGAACTGGGCGCGGCACTTGCCATGGGGCAGAACATCGGTACGACGATTACCGCCAACCTGGCTGCACTGACCGGTAACACGCAGGCACGGCGGGCGGCATTGGCACACTTGCTGTTCAATGTGTTTGGTGTGGTGATGGTGCTCATTGTTTTCCATCCGTTCACGCACTGTGTGTCGTGGTTTGTGACGGACGTCATGCATCAGGCGGATCCTGCCACACGCGTGGCTTTTGAGTTGTCTGCCTTTCACACGGCGTTCAATGTGTTCAACGTATTGTTGCTTATCTGGTTCGTAAACGGTATCGAACGTATTGTCTGCATATTGCTGCCGCTGAAAGATTCTGACGAGGAATACCGGTTGCGCTTTATCTCCAGAGGCCTGCTCTCTACTGCCGAGCTTTCTATTTTGGAAGCACGCAAGGAGATTCACTTGTTTGCCGAACGTACGCACCGCATGTTCGGAATGGTGAGAGAGTTGCTGCATACGGAGAAGGACGATGATTTCAACAAGCTGTTCAGCCGCATAGAAAAGTACGAGAATATCAGCGACAGCATGGAACTGGAGATTGCAAACTATCTGAACCAGGTGTCGGAAGGGCGTTTGAGCTCTGAAAGTAAGCTCCAGATCCGGGCTATGTTGCGTGAAGTGACGGAGATAGAAAGCATCGGCGACAGCTGTTATAACCTGGCACGTACCATCAACCGCAAGCGCCAGACCAATCAGGAGTTTGCAGAGAAGCAATATGAGCATATCCATTTCATGATGAAACTGACCGATGACGCTTTGTCGCAGATGATTATGGTGGTGGAACGTCCCGAACATCAAAATGTTGACGTGAATAAGTCATTCAACATAGAGAACGAAATCAACAATTACCGCAATCAGCTGAAGAACCAGAATATTCTTGATGTGAATAACAAGGAATATGATTACCAAATGGGTGTCTACTATATGGACATCATTGCGGAATGTGAGAAGCTGGGTGACTACGTTGTCAATGTGGTGGAAGCCAGTAGTGATATAAAAGAGAAGAAAGCGTCCTAAGACGCTTTCTCAAATTCTTCTTTGCCCACTCCGCATAGAGGGCAAACCCAATCATCGGGGACATCTTCGAAAGGTGTTCCCGGTTCTATTTCATTTTCGGGGTCTCCTAACTCGGGATTGTAAACGTAGCCGCATACGGTGCAAATGTACTTTTCCATAATTCTCTTTATTTAAAATTCTTCTTTAAGAACAATTGATTTCCGTTTTTTGTTTGCTGTTAGATAGAAAAAGATTGAGTAACATTCACGATACAGATTATTGTTTGTATTTTTGTACTTTAATTTAAACCTGACGATCTGCATGGCTGCAACAAAGGATGAATTATTTTCCCACATCGGGCTTACTGAAGATGAAGTGCGGAAGAGCCGCGCCGAACATGGGGTGAACTTGTTGACACCTCCGAAACGTCCCTCTTTGTGGAAGCTCTATCTGGAGAAGTTTGAAGACCCGGTAGTAAGAGTGCTGCTGGTGGCGGCTTTCTTCTCTTTAATCATTTCCGTAGTAGAGAACGAATACGCCGAGACCATCGGTATTATTGCCGCTATTTTGCTTGCCACCGGCATCGGTTTCTTTTTCGAATACGATGCCAATAAGAAATTCGATTTGCTGAATGCGGTGAACGAAGAGACTTTGGTAAAGGTGGTTCGTAATGGACGCGTGCGGGAAATCCCCCGCAAGGATGTGGTAGTAGGTGATATTGTTATGCTGGAAACCGGAGAAGAGATTCCTGCGGACGGCGAATTGCTGGAAGCTGTCTCCCTGCAAGTAAACGAATCTAACCTTACGGGTGAACCTGTGATAGCCAAAACTACCGTAGAAGCCGATTTTGATGAAGAATCCACTTATGCTTCCAACCGTGTGCTGCGCGGCACAACGGTAGTCGACGGGCACGGAATGATGCGTGTGGAGTCTGTGGGCGATGCTACGGAGATTGGTAAAGTGGCGCGCCAAAGCACGGAGCAGACCACCGAGCCTACTCCGTTGAATATCCAATTGTCTAAACTTGCCAACCTTATAGGGAAAATCGGTTTTTCGGTAGCAGGTCTGGCGTTTGCCATCTTCTTTGTAAAAGATGTGGTGCTGGTCTATGATTTTGCCTCTTTCCATACTTTTGAACAATGGCTGCCTGCCTTGAAGGCTACTTTGAAGTACTTTATGATGGCGGTGACCTTGATTGTCGTAGCCGTTCCCGAAGGGTTGCCTATGAGCGTGACGCTTAGCCTGGCACTGAACATGCGCCGCATGCTCTCCACCAACAACCTGGTGCGGAAAATGCACGCCTGCGAAACAATGGGAGCGATTACCGTTATCTGTACGGACAAGACGGGTACGCTGACACAAAACCTGATGCAGGTGTATGAGCCGGAGTTCTACGGACTGAAGGACGGACGGAAAGTGGGAGAAGATGATGTAAGCAAACTGGTGACAGAGGGCATTAGCGCCAATTCCACCGCTTTTCTGGAAGAGACGGCTCCGGACGGGAAACTCAAGGGGGTAGGCAACCCTACCGAAGTGGCTTTGCTCCTGTGGCTTGACAGCCGGGGACGTAATTATCTGGAGTTGCGGGACGCTGCAAAAGTACTCGACCAGTTGACTTTCTCCACGGAACGGAAGTTCATGGCAACGTTGGTGCAATCTCCTTTAATCGGGAAGAAAGTCCTTTATGTGAAGGGTGCTCCTGAAATCGTATTGGGAAAATGCAAGGATGTGCTTTTGAGCGACCGGCGGGCGGATGTGGCGGAATATCGTTCTGCGGTGGAAACCCGGTTGCTGGACTACCAGAATATGGCGATGCGTACGCTTGGTTTTGCCTATAAGATAGTAGAGGACGGGGAGCCGGAAGATTGTGTGGCGTTGGTTGCCGGGAATGATTTGTCTTTCCTCGGCATTGCAGCCATCAGCGACCCTATACGCCCGGATGTGCCTGCGGCAGTGGCAAAATGCCGGTCGGCAGGTATCGGTGTCAAGATAGTGACGGGAGATACGCCCGGCACGGCTACCGAGATAGCCCGGCAGATTGGCTTGTGGATGCCGGAAGATACGGAGCGTAACCGTATCACGGGTGCTGCCTTTGCGGACCTGACGGATGAGGAAGCGCTTGACCGGGTACAGGACTTGAAGATTATGTCGCGTGCCCGCCCTACCGATAAGCAACGTCTGGTCCGGCTGTTGCAGCAGAAAGGTGAGGTGGTGGCTGTGACGGGCGACGGGACCAATGACGCTCCGGCACTGAACCATGCACAGGTAGGCCTGTCTATGGGAACTGGCACTTCCGTTGCCAAAGAGGCAAGCGACATCACGCTGCTGGACGACTCTTTCAACAGTATCGGCACAGCGGTGATGTGGGGACGTTCGTTGTATAAGAATATCCAGCGTTTCATTATATTTCAGTTGACAATCAACTTCGTGGCACTCTTTATCGTGCTGCTCGGCTCGTTGGTGGGTACCGAGTTGCCGCTGACCGTGACGCAGATGCTGTGGGTCAATCTGATTATGGACACATTCGCCGCTTTGGCATTGGCATCTATTCCGCCCGGTGAAAGCGTCATGGACGAGAAGCCCCGTAAAAGTACGGATTTCATCATAACCGGTTCCATGAGGAACTATATTCTTGGCGTGGGGACGATTTTCCTTGCATTGCTTATGGGAATGTTAGTTTGGTTTAATGGCGAAGAGGGCGGTATGACCGTGCATCGCCTGACCATCTTCTTCACCTTCTTCGTGATGTTGCAATTCTGGAACCTGTTCAATGCAAGGGTATTCGGAACATCGGACTCTGCTTTTAAAGGCATTTCCAAATCCTATGGCATGGAGTTGGTACTGTTTGCCATTTTGGGCGGTCAGTTTATAATCGTGCAGTTCGGCGGGGCTGTGTTCCGTACGGAGCCGCTCGATTTCATCACCTGGGCGACAATCATAGCTTCTACCTCTTTGGTGTTGTGGGTGGGCGAGGGCATTCGCTTTGTCCGTCGCAGACACGTTCGTAATAAACCGGAACATGCAGCTATATAACGAAACATCCGGCAAGGGACTCCTGCCCAATGTAGCCACTATCGGCTTCTTCGACGGAGTGCATCGGGGACACCGCTTCCTGATAGAACAAGTGCGCAAGGCTGCGGCTGCGCGCGGACTTTCTTCGTCGGTAATTACCTTTCCGGTACATCCCCGCAAAGTGATGCAACCCGATTCTCATTCCGGGCTGCTCACCACGTGCGATGAGAAAGTTGCCCTGCTTGCCGATACCGGCATCGATTATTGCGTCATGCTCGATTTTACACACGACTTGGCACGTCTTTCCGCCAGGCAATTTATGGCTGTGTTGAAGCAGGAATATCGGGTGCAGGCTTTAGTGATAGGTTATGACCACCGCTTCGGGTATAACCGCAGCGAGGGCTTTGACGACTATGTGCGTTATGGGCAGGAACTGGGTATGGAAGTGATACCGGCAGAGGCCTATGCCGCCGGTGCGGTAACGGTCAGTTCCTCCACAGTCCGCCGCCTGTTGCAGGAAGGGGATGTCCTGGAAGCGGCAAACTGCCTGGGTTATCATTTCTTTCTGGACGGTACGGTTGTGAACGGTTATCATGTAGGACGCAAAATCGGTTTCCCGACCGCCAATTTACGTGCCGGCAATCCCGACAAGCTGGTTCCTGCCGATGGGGTCTATGCCGTTTACGTCTTTTTAGGAGAGAAGAAGTATGCGGGAATGTTGAGCATCGGCTTCCGCCCTACCTTGAACAATGGTGTGGACCGCAGCATCGAGGTGCATATCTTTGGTTTTGACGCTGATATTTACAATCAACCCATGCGGGTGGCATTCGTGCGCCGTACCCGTTCCGAACTGAAGTTCGGTTCGATAGAGGAGTTGATAGCACAACTTCATAAAGACAAGGCGGAAATCGCTGCCATCCTCTCCTAATAATACTCCTCTGCTTTTCATGATTGGGTATCTTTCTTGTATTTTTATCGAAGAACGTATCTTTTTTATTGTTTTTCGATAAAAATCTCTCTCTTCTCTTTGTCCTTCCGGGAAAAACGTCTTTATTTGCATATCGAAAAACGATAAATTCTTATTGAAAAACAGACGATGGGATAAGAATGGGTACTGA
This sequence comes from uncultured Bacteroides sp., assembly GCF_910578895.1. Classification (GTDB taxonomy): domain Bacteria; phylum Bacteroidota; class Bacteroidia; order Bacteroidales; family Bacteroidaceae; genus Bacteroides. Next base: position 33,937 of record NZ_CAJTSC010000002.1, on the reverse strand, counting down.
TAAATAAAAAGTCTACGGTCATGAAAAGAGGGTTTATGAGCATTACGTTACTGATGTTGTCACTTTCCATGATGATGATGTTGCTAATGGGAGTTGTAACTACCGCTTGACGGGTAGGTAGGAAAATATGTATCTTTGCACGCTTTTAAAAAAAGAAGAGAACGATGAAGACGGCGATAAAATTGGTTTTAGTTTATTTTGCAATGCAGGTGTTGGCTGCTTTGCTGGTGATGCCTTTCACAATGCTTTATTCGTATGTCGCCTATGGTACGATAGATGCCGCAAACGCGATGGCACTGGTTCCGACCATGCTGTTGAGCTTTGTAGGCATGGGCGCCTACTTGTGGCGGCAGGGCTATCTGAAAGACGATGTCAGGATGTGGTCTCCCGTATCGGCAGGCTATTTGGGATGGAGCATCGTTATCGGGCTTTCCGTTATTTTCCTTATGGAATTCATAATGGAGCGGCTCTCTTTCCTTCCGGATTGTATGAAAGATACCTTTGATGTGTTGCAATCGGGCTGGCCGGGCATTATCTGCATTTCGGTGCTGGGACCGGTTCTGGAGGAAATGCTGTTTCGCGGGGCAATCACGAAAGTATTGTTGCGGAAGTACAGCCCTGCGAAGGCGATTATCCTTTCCGCCCTTATTTTCGGTGTTTTCCATATTAATCCGGTGCAGGTGGTGGGTGCCATGCTGTCGGGCATCTTGTTTGCCTGGCTTTATTATAAGACGGGCAGCATTGTACCCGGAATTCTGATACATGTCCTGAACAACAGCCTGTCGGTATTCCTCAGCCTGCATTATGGCGATGTGGAGAATATGGCGGATTTGTTGGGCGAGCCGGCATACTGGATATGCCTGGCAGTGGCGGCAGTGTTGCTTGCCGTTTCGTATAGGGCGATGAACGCATATCGCTTGCCGCCTATCGTTTATCACTTACCGGATACCGGATATCAATACAACTTTCAAAATATGAAAAGAAGACTGAACATTCTCTGTGTAATCGTAGTGCTCGTGCTGGGCTATTCGGTTTTTGAAACCGGTTACTATTTTATTGTAGGAGTGAAAGCCGGGGTGGAAGCCGGAATGGAGAGCGACGCTTCTGTGGAGAAACGGCAGAAGCTGGTGAATATGAAATATGTCAGCCTCCTGCCGGAGCACCTTTCCGAGATAGGTGACGGCACTTTTTTTCAAGACTCCGTCTACAATGAGAAGAGCGGCGGATACGTGCCGGTCTCTTTCAGCTCGATGCTGGTCAGTGTCGACACGGCGTCTGCGGGTTGGGAGCAGGTGGTTTCCACTTTATTGAATTTGCTGCACGCGGCTATATCCATATGTGCCATCGTGCTGTTTGTCCGCTTGGTGGTTTCCATCAACAAGTCCGATATCTTCAGCTGGAAGAATGTCCGCCGCCTGCGCCTGTTGGGAACGGCGCTGATTGTCAGTTTCTGCACGGCATTTCTTCCGGCGTACCTTACTTTCAGAAGTGTGGGCGAGGTCTTTTCCGTTCGCGGTTATGAGCTGGACCTTTCGGACATGGTGAATGCCACCACCTTGGTATTGGGAATTTCCACGTTGATTGTGGCGGAAGTGTTTGCCATCGGACTGAAGATGAAAGAGGAACAAGACCTGACGATTTAACCGAACATTGAGAAAAAGAAGATGATTATAGTAAACCTTGACATTATGATGGCCCGAAGGAAAATATCTTTGGGGGAGTTGGCGGAGAAGATTGACATTACACCGGCAAATCTTTCTATTCTGAAGACCGGCAAGGCAAAGGCTGTACGTTTTTCTACGTTGGAGGCAATTTGCAAGGTGTTGGATTGCCAGCCGGGAGACATATTGGAATATGTGGAGGAAAAAGAAAAGTAAAATCATCAAGGAGTCATCGGGAGCCGGCAGGAGCGGCAACTCCCGGTGGCTTCCGATGACTCCTTAAAAAATCATTCCTTTGCGGTGCAAACCGCACCCTGTTCAGGCATTGGCGCCTTTTGCCTTGAATGCCAGCGCATACATCCGCATCTGCTTCACCATGGAGAGCAGCCCGTTGCTGCGTGTGGGAGAGAGGTGCTCCTTCAATCCTATTCTGTCTATAAAGTAAAGGTCGGCATTCAGAATCTCCTCCGGCGTATGTCCGGAAAGCACTTTGATAAGTAGCGAAATGATGCCTTTCACTATCAGCGCATCGCTTTCGGCTTGGAAAATAATCTTCCCGTCCTCCTCATCGGCTTGCAGCCATACGCGGCTCTGGCAACCTTCAATCAGGTTCTGTTCCGTTTTATATCTGTCATCAAGCGCTTCCTGTTCGTTTCCCAAGTCGATGAGAAGCTGGTAGCGGTCCATCCAATCGTCGAAATCGCTGAACTCGGCGATTACTTCATCCTGTATTTCGTTGATGCTCATAATGGTTTGTCTTTAGTAAGTAGATGTTGAAAAATCAGTTTATATTATCGACTGTCCGTCGTCTGTCATTAGTACCTGCTTATCTCTCTTTGTAGATAATTTCCATCACCGTCTGCCCCACCGCCTTCAACGTGTTGCGGTCGATGCCGTCCATGTCGTCCTTCAGGGTGTGCCAGTGTTCGTAGAAACCGGTCTCCTCGCTGTATTGGATGATGTCGATGGTGGGTATGCGCGCATGGCGGTACACAAACAGGTGGTCGTCCGTCACGATGTTCCCCTGCTCCTTTACGAAATAGCGTCCGTAGCCCAGGTTGTTGGCGGCGTTCCATACTTTCCGGTTGATGTCTTTGGCGAACGACTCGGAGTAACCTTCGTAGAAGAAAGTCGCGTCTTTGGCACCCACCATGTCAAGAAGGATGCCGAAGCGGGCGTTGTATCCCTGCACATGGGGGTGCTGCGCCCAATACTGTGCGCCAAGTGCCCAGTACTCTTCCTTGTGGTTACCGGCGTATGATTGGTGGGGACCGTAATCTTCGGCATCCGCCAATACGATGTCGATGCCCAGTTCCGGCAGTTGCTTGTGGAGCTGGCGGGCTATTTCGAGCAACACGCCCACACCGCTTGCACCGTCGTTGGCGCCGAGGATGGGGGTGTGGCGGTTCTTCTCTTCAGGGTCGGCATCCGCCCACGGACGGCTGTCCCAGTGCGAGAGCAGCACGATGCGTTTTCGCGTCTCGGGCTTGTAACTGCCGATGATGTTTCGTGCCTGCAAGAGCGTGCCGTCGTATGCCGTCAAGTTCACTTGCTGGTTGAAGACCGTGGCGCCGAATTGCTCCAGTTTCTTTGCAAGATACTCTCCGCATGCCTTGTGCGCCGCGGTATTGGGCACGCGGGGTCCGAAGTCCACTTGCTCCTTGACATATCGGTAAGCACTGTCCGCATCGAATTGGGGGACGCTGACCGTGCTTTGGGGCTGTCTGCCTTCGCTGTCCGTGCTGCTTTTGCTTTTGTTTCCGCATGCCATCATGGCTACGAGCAGCAGCAGTGACAGCGGGATGATTGTATAATTCCGTTTCATGCTTTGTGGGTATTAAAACTTAGTTTCACTTCTTTTTTGCCGACTTCCAGCGTGACCTGCGCACCGTTAATCATCGGTACGTTCATCGTGACGTGCCCCACCGGAAAGCCGAAACAGACAGGATAGTCATATTCCTTTACCAAGTCCGCCAGCGCACCGTACAACTCCTTGCCCAAAGACATATTCTCCTCGTATTCGGTGAATTGCCCGATAATCAGTCCGGACAATTTCTCGAGCACGCCGCCCAGCTTCAGGTTGTACATCATGCGTTCCACCGCATGCGGACGCTCGCCTATGTCCTCGATGAAAAGCACCGTGCCTGCTGCCGGAATGTCGTAGGGCGTGCCGCGCAGCCCGTAGGCAACGGCGAGGTTTCCACCCCGCAGGATGCCTGTGCCCGTACCCTTGCGGTTAAGTTTGTGGGCGGAGCAAGTATAGTGGAGCGTGTTCTCCTCCCGCAGCGCGTTGCCGAACAGGATATCTTTCAAGGCACGGGTGCAGAAGTCGTCGTCCGGCTCTACGGTGAGATGCCGCGCCATGGGGGCATGCAGCGAAGCGAAGCCGTTCTGCTGGAACACATTGTGCAGGGCGGTGATGTCGCTGAACCCGATCAGCCATTTGGGATGCCGGCGGAATCCGGTGAAATCGAGCTGTCCTATCAAATGCACGGCACCGTATCCGCCACGGCTGCAAAAGATGACTTTCGCCTTTTCGTCGTCCAGGGCTTCCTGCAGGTCGTCCAGCCGCTGCTGCATGCTGCCTGCATAAGTGCCGTGCGCACTGCCTGCATGCTTGGCAACAACGACATCCAGTCCCCATGACTTCAGCCTCTTTTTGGCTCCTTTCAGGAAGGACTTGTCGATCTTGCTGGAAGGGGAGAGAATGATTGCCCGGTCTCCCTCGCGCACGTATGGCGGAAAAATAAGACTGTCCATAATGATATATCCATCTGTATTTATGGCAAAAGTACACAATTCGCCACAGAGGACACAGTGTTTCGCGGAGTTTTTTCTTTTATGCGTACGGCTTTTTCATTTACCGGAGTTGAAGGGAGTTGGAAGGGGTTATCTCCCTTCGGGACAGAAGTCAAAAGCCGACAGCCATACCGGAGAACACGACCGGGGAGATTACGCAAACAGACAGGTCGGCAAAACATACACGCAAGGTGTTTATTGTCAGCGGCATACGAGTGCCACATGGTTTCTGCACCGTGGAACTTTATTCCCAGCTTGCCGGGAACGCGTTCCCACCTCATTGGGAATATGTTCCCAACGTGCAGGGAACACGTTTCCAATTAAGTGGGAACAGCGGGGGAGAAAGCAGCTGTCAGTCACGGGGGAAGGATTTACGGGAGCCGGAGAGAACCATCACCCTTCGGGACAGGAATTAAAAGCCGATACTTCCGTAAACACATACGCAAGAGTATCGGCACTAACTCCTTTAACTCCTCTAACTTCTTTAACTCCTGTAAATGAAAGAGCCGTGGTAGCAGCCGGAAGAGAACGGTAGCAACCTTCCGGAGCATGTGCCATGATACGTATACCAAACTTTATGAAACATCCGGCACAATGGCATACCGGGGAATTTTGTACCTTTGCAAGGTGAATAAATCTGATTACTATCATTAAAACATTAAGCATGAAGCAGAAACTTATCTATTGGCTGCCTCTCCTGTTACTGATGGGATGTAGCCGGCCTACGTACAAAAACACTTCTTTGGCTCCGGAAAAGCGAGCGGAACTTCTATTGAAAGAACTCACTTTGGAAGAGAAAGTGGCTTTGATGATGGACAGTTCCCAACCGGTGGAACGTCTGGGTATAAAACCTTATAACTGGTGGAACGAGGCATTGCATGGTGTGGCTCGTGCCGGACTGGCTACGGTCTTTCCGCAACCGATAGGCATGGCGGCATCTTTCTCGCCGGAAACAGTGTATGAGGTGTTCGATGCCGTATCGGATGAGGCTCGTGCGAAGAATGCACACTACGCATCGCAGGGAAGCTACGAACGCTATCAGGGACTTACCATGTGGACGCCTACGGTGAACATCTATCGTGATCCGCGTTGGGGACGTGGCATCGAAACCTACGGTGAAGACCCTTACCTCACCAGCCGCATGGGTGTCATGGTAGTGAAAGGTCTGCAGGGGACCAATGACGGGAAGTATGACAAACTGCATGCCTGTGCCAAACACTTTGCCGTGCATTCCGGTCCGGAATGGAACCGCCACTCTTTCAATGTGGAAGATCTCAGTGCACGCGATTTGTACGAGACTTATCTGCCGCCATTTGAAGCATTGGTGAAGGAAGCCGGTGTGAAAGAGGTGATGTGTGCCTATAACAGTTTCGAGGGAGAACCTTGTTGCGGCAGCAACCGCCTGTTGATGCAGATTCTTCGTAACGACTGGGGATTTGACGGCATTATCCTTTCCGATTGCGGTGCCATTGCCGATTTTTATAATGAACACGGGCATAAGGCATATCCCGATGCGGAGTCCGCTTCGGCGGCAGCTGTGCTGAACGGGACGGACCTGGAGTGCGGTTCCAGTTATAAGGCATTGGTAAAGGCGGTACAGGAAGGCAAGATTGACGAGAAGGAGATTGACAAAGCGGTGGTGCGTCTGTTGGAAGCACGCTTTGCTTTGGGCGAAATGGACGATCCCGCAGAAGTATCCTGGACAAAGACTCCTTTCTCGGTGGTAGCTTCGGCAACACACGACTCGCTGGCTTTGGACATAGCCCGCAAGTCTATGACGTTGTTGCAAAACAACGGTGGCATACTTCCTTTGAAGCGTGGCGGGCTGACCGTAGCTGTCATGGGGCCTAATGCCAACGACTCCGTCATGCAGTGGGGCAACTATAACGGTATGCCGTCGCATACGGTTACTATTTTGGACGGTATACGCCGCACATTGGGAGCGGACGATAAGCTGATTTACGAACAGGGTTGCAGCTGGGTGGAACGGACACTGATTCAAAGCGTGTTCAACCAATGCAAGTCTGCTGCCGGACAGGGCTTCACGGCACGCTATTGGAACAACTTGAAGCGTGAGGGAGACCCGGTGACCACTACACAAGTAACCACTCCTTTCCGCTTCTGTACATCGGGAGCTACGGTTTTTGCACCGGGGGTGAACTTGACGGACTTCTCGGCAACCTATAACAGCGTGCTTACTCCCCAACAGTCGGGTGAAGTGGTGTTCGAAATTTATACATACGGTTCCGGTCGTCTGCGCGTCAATGGCGAGGAAGTGAAGCGTTTCCATAATACGCACGGCGGCAGGTCGGTAAGCTATACATTACAGGCAAAGGCGGGTACTCCTTATGATATCGAGCTTGATTTTGAATATTTCCGGAGTGATGCACAGCTGAACTTCGACATCGGCTTCAAACAAAAAGTGGATATCAACGCATCTGTGGCACGTGTGAAAGATGCCGATGTGGTGGTTTTCGCCGGTGGTGTATCTCCTCTGCTGGAAGGGGAAGAGATGGGAGTGAATCTTCCCGGCTTCAGGGGCGGTGACCGTACGGACATTGAACTGCCCGCTGTTCAGCGCGAATTGATTGATGCGTTGTATCGTGCCGGCAAGAAAGTCGTTTTGGTGAATTGTTCCGGTTCTCCTATCGCTTTGGAACCTGAAACGAAGAACTGTGAAGCCATCTTGCAGGCTTGGTATCCGGGCCAGGCAGGTGGAACTGCCGTGGCAGAGGTGTTGTTCGGCGATTATAATCCGGGTGGACGCTTACCTGTAACTTTCTATCGTAATATGTCTCAGCTCCCTGATTTCGAGGATTATAATATGGCAGGACGTACTTACCGTTATATGACTCAGCAGCCGTTGTTCCCGTTTGGTTACGGATTGAGCTATACCACTTTCGAATATGGCAAATTGTCATTGGCAAAAGAACGTATTAAGGCGGGAGAACCGTTGAAGCTGACTGTCAATGTCACCAACAGCGGCCGGCGTGACGGTGACGAAGTGGTACAGGTTTATCTCAGAAAGCAGGAAGACGCGGAAGGACCGGGCAAGACGTTGCGTGCCTTTAAACGTGTTCATATACCTGCCGGAAAGAGTGTTGATGTGGAATTTGCTTTGAATGACAAAGAACTGGAATGGTGGGATGCCCAAAGCAATACGATGCGGGTTTGTGCAGGCAAGTATGATGTGATGGTGGGAAGAAGCTCGCAAGATCAGGACTTGCAACGTGGAAACTTTGTGATTGAGTAAGAAGCTTTTTGAGCAGAATCTGGACAGGTCTTTAAATTAGAATTTCAATATCACCCTGCCGTTCAGAGGAGCGTAGTGCCGAAAAGATATCTTCTTTATCTGTTTTAGAAAAAGGATTTTTCGCCACTATGTTCCTCTGAAGGCAGGGTGATGTTTATATATACATCCTCTTCGGTAAGGAACTTTATTCCACTACAATCTCGTCAATAAACAGGAACGGTGTTCTTCCTTCTCCCGGATGTCCTTCGGGCAGGGTGGGAGTGCGCTTGATTGTTACTTTCACATAACGCGCCTTTACAGGGGCAAATGTTATCTCATAGTCTACCACCGCTTTCTTGCGGATATCCGTTTCGGCGGGGAAATCTTTGCTTGCCACTTCACGGAAACTCTTGTTATCGTCCGATACTGAAACAGACAATCCTGTACATCCGGAAATCCAGGCACTCATATCTACTACGGCATGGGTGGCAACGCGTTTTATTTCAGATGGTCCGGCAGCGGTTCCGGCTGTGGCATTTCCGGTTGGCGAACCGAGGTCGATAACGGCAGTCACATCTCCGGATATAAAGCCGAGCCAGTCGCCTGTGGCATAGTTGTTATTTCCGCTCATGCCGTCTGTCAAGGTCGTGGCACCTTTAAAGGTATATTTCGGGGCAGGTTGCGCACCTGTTAACTCAATCGGGCGGAAAGTGGCTTTGTTGAAATTGAAACTTCTTTCCACCACCTTGCTTTTGCCTTCGGGACGGATAGCTGCGGCACGCAGGTCGGCAGATTGCCGGATTACTATTCCTGTTCCGTCATATTGTTTCGAGGTTGTGGTAGGCTCAGTGCCGTCTAAGGTGTAGTAGATGGGAGCATTGTCGATAGTGTGCAATATGGCTACTACGGCTCCGTTGCCATCTTCTGTTTTTTCTTGGGTGGCGGTAAATTCGGCTTGAATGTCAAATATATGCTTGGCATAGTTCATGCCGTCGCGTTGGTACAACTCCATGAGGCGGGGCAGGCGCTTGGTGAAACCGGCATAATCTTTCTTCTCGTGCCGTGTCCACTGCACTTCGGCAAGGGCGGCGATGCGCGGCAGTATCATATATTCCACATGCTCCGTTGTGGCGATGTACTCCGTCCACAGGTTGGCTTGTGCACCGAGGATATGCTTGGCTTGTTCTTCGGTGAGCGAGGCGGTGGGGTCGAGGCTGTACACCTTCTCTACCGGCACGTAACCGCCTATGCCGAGAGGTTCGTCTTTGGTATCCGCCGTTTGGAAGTAGTCGAAATAGCAATAAACGTTGGGAGTCATAATTACGTCATGCCCCATTTGTGCAGCTTTGATACCGCCGGATGTGCCGCGCCAGGACATGACAGTGGCATTCGGTGCGACGTCTCCTTCCAGGATTTCGTCCCAGCCGATAATCTGCCGCCCTCTGCTGTTGAGGAATTTTTCGATGCGTGTCATGCAGTAACTTTGCAGGCGGTCCTCGGCAGTATGCTGTTTGTCCGCTTTCAGTCCCTCCGCTTTGATGCGTGCCTGGCATTTAGGACATCTTGTCCAGCGGCTGCGGGGAGCTTCGTCTCCACCGATATGTACCAGTTTGGAAGGGAATATATCGGTGATTTCCATCATTACATCTTCAAGGAACTGCATGGTCTTTTCGTTGCCGATGCATAAGACATCCTCAAAAATTCCCCAGTCGGGAGATACTTCGTACGGTCCGCCGGTACATCCCATGTCGGGATAGGCTGCCAAGGCTGCAAGCATGTGTCCGGGCAGGTCTACTTCGGGAATGACGGTGATGTAACGCTCTTGTGCATATCTCACAATCTCTTTGGCCTGTTCTTGTGTATAGAAACCTCCATACGGGGTGTTGTCATATTCTTTGCTCCCTGCCTTGCCTACAACGGTACGGTTGCGCATCGAACCGACTTCCGTCAGCTTCGAGTATTTCTTTATTTCAATGCGCCAACCCTGGTCGTCCGTCAGGTGCCAGTGGAAAGTATTCATGTTATGAAGTGCCAACAGGTCGATGTACTTTTTTACAAATTCAAGAGGGAAGAAGTGGCGGGACACGTCAAGGTGCATACCGCGATACGCAAAGCGGGGTTCATCCTTGATATTACCTGCCGGTATCAGGATATCGGTTCTCTGTGCTTCGGCAGGTATGGACTTCCGTAGTGTCTGGCAACCGTAGAACACGCCGTTTTCTGTCCGGCCGTTGATTTGAATGCCTTCGGAAGTTGTTGTCAGTACATATCCTTCCTTATTGGCTATATCTTCGTCAAGGTTTAAACTGATTGTGTTCTTTGTCGCTGCTCCCTCTTTCACTGCTTTTATTTGGAGAGCATATCCGGCGGCTTGCCGGATGTATTCGGACAGGAATTCGGCATTGCGTTTCAGTAAATCATTCCCTTCAGGATAAGTGATATGAACACTTTTGTTTAATTGGAACGGCTTTCCCTGTGTCAGACTGATCTCCTGGGGGAGAGGAATTACTTGATAATCGGCTTTTTTCTCTGTCACGCACGAAGTGCATGCCACAGCTACGATGCCTGCAAATAGCAGGCGGTTAAGTTTTGTAATCATAGATTTGATTGGTTTTTAATAAGTTTCTCACAAATATAGGTATTATTGATTATGTTTAGATGATATTTACAGAAAACAAGACTGGCGTAAATCAAACTTCGTACATAATCTGATAGTCTTTGCTAATTATTTATAGAAGTCAATGGTTTCTTTGATTAATATATCTATTGGGGTGTAGTTCTCAACATTTCCGGTTTCGTTATACAGTAAATAATCAATGGCTGCTTTCATGGCTGCTTCACCTTGATATTCAGGACGCTCGGCTATAAGAAAATTTATGTTGCCACTTTTCAAGCAATCTATATTTTTCTTGTTTGTCCCAAAGCCGATTAATTTAATATTAGTGATGTTGTGTTCTTTAAAATATTCTGCAATAAGGTATCCTTTAGTATCGAAAACTGCGGCACCGCCAATATTAGGATATTTATCAAATAAACAATCAAGAAGCATGTCATTCTCTTTTTTATTTTCATAACTGTATTGACCGGAATGTACTTTTATATGTGGAAAATGTTCTTTCAGGTAAGTAATGAAACCATAAGATCGGCTTAATGATTGTATTGATGTTTTGTCACCGACTCTTTTGGGCTGAAAAAGGACGGCGTCTTTCCCTTCTTCTAATATAGTTGTTAATAGCTTTGCTTGTACGATACCTGTTTGATATGGGTGTGGACCAAAAAAAGCTAGAGGTTTTGTGTTTTCAACGGAGGTATCGATATAGATATAGGGGATATTCTTAATGAACAGTTGATTGGCGAACATGAAGGTTTCATCGAAAAAGGAAGGACCTATAAGTATGGCATCTGATTTCATAGATAGTGCTTTATCGAAAGCCTCGCGACATGAATGAATGTTAAACTGATTGTAATAAAGAAAATTAAGTTTTATCTCAATACGACCATAGTAATAAATCATGTGTTCTATTCCTTTTTTTACAGCATACCAATAATCCCCTTCCGTATGTTGTGGAAGTATGGCTAATATTCGAAAACGTTTATTCTCTTTCTTGGTTTGAATGCCAAAAGACTTTGAATAGTTGATTTTAACCAATAAATCTTCGATCTTTTTTCTACTCTCTGCTGATACCTCACCTCTGTTGTGTATAACTCTGTCGACAGTTCCGGCTGAAACACCTGCTAATTCGGCAATATCCTTAATCCTATATTTCTTAACCATATTTTGACAATCTTATTTTTGTGCAAATATAATAATAAAAACGAATTCCGTGCAAATACACGGAGTTTGTTTTGTGGTAAAAATAATGTACTATGTTGATTAAATGTTTATTTGGTATGCTTTATAACATGCTTTTGAATTTGTTTTATCTCTATTAAATCCGATATATTTGCAAAGACACGGTTATGCACGTATTTATTATATTGTTGTATTACAGTGTATTTTGTTTGTTTACTTGGTTTTCGTGTGATTTTATATAGTATTACACGGTGTTTAAAATAAAAAGAGTGTATTGTATGAAAGTTATTGAAATTTTTCTTTTGACTATTTTCTCTTTTGTTTATGCTTATGGAGCGGATTATCGTATTACGTCTTTTGGTGCTAAAGCCGATGGTGTAACAGTTTCTACTAAAGCCATACAAAAGGCGATAGATGAGAGTTCGGTAAAAGGTGGTCGGGTTGTTGTTCCGGCAGGTGATTTTGTTACTGGAACATTATTCTTGAAAAATAATACAACATTGGTTCTTGAGAAAAATGCACGGTTATTAGGCTCAAAAAATTTAAGTGATTACCCCAAAACAACGGTTGGATTCAGATTTTTTGGTGATACATGGGTGTATCAGTCTTTAATAATTGCTCATAACGTAAATAATATCACAATAGAAGGTGAAGGAACTATTGACGGGCAGGGTGAGGCTTTTCCTGTAACGACAAAAGTAAAGCCCGATCGTTATCGTAACCGTCCTTATCTTTTTTGGATAGCTGATTGTAAAAATGTAACAGTGAAAAACATTGAACTGAGAAGCTCGGCAATGTGGCTACAATCTTATATAAGATGTGAAAAACTGCGGATTGATGGAATCAGGGTATTTAATCATGCTAATAAAAACAATGATTTGATGGATATTGATGGTTGTAAGGATGTTGTCATTACCAATGTTGTCGGCGATGCCGATGACGATGGAATTACTTTCAAAAGTACTACAGATCGTGTTAGCGAGAATATTGTTGTATCGAATTGCATTCTTAGTAGTCATTGTAATGCTATAAAATTCGGGACGGAAAGTACAGCCGGATTCCGGAACATAACCATTACTAATTGTGTAATCCGGAAATCTGCTGCTGAGGAGGTAAAAACGGGACTTTCTGAAGGTATTTGTGGTATAGCACTTGAAATAGTTGATGGTGGTATTATGGAAAATATCAATATTTCAAATATTGTGGTTGATGGTCCTCATGTACCGCTGTTCGTTCGTCTTGGAAACAGAGCACGTAAACACTATGATGAGGCTCCTCAGCCTCCTATCGGTTCAATGTCGAATATAAATATCAGTGGTATAATAGGTTGTGCCTCTTCTCCTATTGGTTGTTCCATCACTGGAATATCAGAAGGTAAGGTTGAAGGAATTTCATTATCGAACAGTCGCTTTGTATGCCCAGGCGGGATAACCGAAAGTATGGACAATGTAGTTATAAAAGAACTTGAAGAGCTATATCCCGAATCGACCATGTTCGGAACATTACCCTCTTATGGCTTATATATAAGACACGTCAATGAGATTAATTTGGATAATATCGTATTTGACTTGAAAAATACAGATTCTCGTCCTGCAATTTTTTGCGATGATGTAACCGATGGAAATATTCGGAATATAACCACAATAGGAGCAAAGAAGAAAAATGAAATCAGGATATTGGATAATTCAACGGTTAGGTTGAAATAATTTTCAGAAAGAGATATTAAAACTAAAATAATGACCATGATGAAAGCAAAGTTATTTTCTTTATTACTCATTAGCTGCGTGTGTGTCGGCTGTGTGTTGAAAGCCCAGGTAGTTAAACAACCGACAAAAGTCGAACTTATAAAAGCCTTGGACGAGTGTACGTTGTATGCTACTAAGGTATTGTTGGATGAAGAAGGGAAATCGCGTTGTGATTACAACGTAATTGAAGGCAAATGGTATCCGTACGAAGAACCCTGGCACACAGGACAAGTGATATTAGGTTTACTGGAAGCCTACAAAGTTACCGGAAATAAGGATGCTTTGGCTGCTGCTCGTAGAGCCGGAGACTGGTGGATAAGCCTTGAAATAAAGGATAATCCACGGTTTGCAGGCATGGTTGCGGCTACTCATGGCGATGATATAGGTAATGATCAAATCGTGTTTGCTACAACAAGTGATGGTACTCCGGGTATTTTTGAATTAAGTCGTGTGACGGGTGATCAGAAGTATGCGAAAGTTGCTACATCAGCATCCAAGTGGTTATTGGAAAATATGTATTATCCCGAAGAAGGTGTATGCTATGATCTTGCTGATTTGAAAAGCGGTGAAATACTTACCCAGAATAGTCCTTTTTATAAAAATAAGAAAGAACAGAAGCTGGAAGATGTTTCCCGTCCAAATACCGAAGGATCTCCTTTTAAAGATGCTTATGAATTTTCGAAAGATGAGAAGTTCAGGGATGCACATATCCTGTTATCCAATTCACTGATAGAAAAACAAGATAAAGATGGAATATGGATGCGTTATATGCCTAATCATATGGAGGTCTCTTCTTTTCATCCCCGTTTCAATTTGTGGTATGCTGAATCTTTACTCGAAGCTTATGAACTGACAAAAGATAAAAAATATCTTGAAGCAGCTGCTAAAACAGCTCGTACATACGCCAAGGTACAGCAAAACGACGGAACTATCTATTATGTAAATTATACGGATGGAAAACCTTCGGATAAAGGTTCTATATGTGGTTCGGCTGTTGCCTTTGCCGGAATGCTTTGGATACGTTTAGCCGGATATGGTTATGATGAATTTATCCCCTATTATGAAAGGAGTATAAACTGGGTGCTTAAAAATAGATATGCAATAGATCATCCTGATCCTAATCTTCGTGGAGCTGTGATTAATACGCGCTACCGTTCAAAGAAAGGAAAGGTGTGGCTTACTAGTCGCGACGTAGGTACATCGTTTGGGTTGCGTTTTATTGCTGCGTATTATCAATTAAAATACAATAAGTAAGAAATGATGGATTTGATTAAAGAATTTAAAGTAGATTCCTTGAAGGTTTTTGTTTACGAAAACCGGGTAGCAATGGGGGGATCTGCTTATGAACTGTACAAGCGGAAAGTTTTGCAAATGATGGCTGATAGAAAAGAAAACATCAGGGCAATATATGCTGCCGCCCATTCTCAGAGTGATTTTCTCGAAGCTTTAGCCAATGACAGAGAGATTAATTTTGGTCGTATTGATGCTTTTCATATGGATGAATATATGGGGTTGGGTGATGATGCTCCTCAGAACTTTGGCAACTTCTTGAAAAACAGAATATTTTCCAAGAAGAATTTTCATACGGTGAATTATGTGAATCCAAGTGCAAAGGATATCAGTGCCGAATGTAAACGATATGAAAAGTTATTGAGAGAGGCTCCTCTTGATATCGTCAGTCTTGGTATTGGAGAAAATGGGCATATAGCCTTTAATGATCCGCATGAAGCTCGTTTTTACGATCCGCAATGGGTAAGAAAAACATCTTTGGACATGGTTTGCCGTCAACAACAGGTTAATGATAAGGAGTTTTCTAATCTTGACGAAGTTCCTGAGACAGCTCTGACGCTAACGATTCCGGCGTTAATGTCATGTACAACAGTTATTGGAGTTGTTCCTGATATTCGTAAGGCAAAAGCCGTATATGAAACACTGAATGGACCGGTTTCGGAAGCCTGTCCGGCATCAATACTAAGAATACATAATGATGCAACTTTATTTATAGATAAAGATGCTGCAAGTTTATTGGCAATTTAATACCTAAATTTTATGAAAGATACTTTGAAATTCTTCGTTTTTTTGGTTGTAATGTTGGTTCCAGTATCAATGTTTGCACAGGACAAAGGAAACCTTCGTGGAACAATAAAAGATAATGCCGGTAATACACTTCCGGGAGCTTCTGTTTCAATCAAAGGTAGTACACTTGGAGCAGCATCCAATATGGATGGCGAGTACGTATTGCAGGGAATACCCGTGGGGCAAATAAACGTAGAAGTTAATTATTTAGGATACAAACAAATATCCGAAACCATAACCATCACTGCCGAAAAAACCGTTTTAAAGGATTTTATTATGCAGGAGAATTCTTATGAATTGGGTGATGTTGTTATATCGGCTGCCGTTAGCGGGCAACAACGTGCATTAAATCAGCAAAAGGTGGCTGATAATTTGATGCAGGTTATTTCGGCTGACCAGATGGGTAAGTTCCCCGATCCGAATGTCTCCGATGCTTTGAAACGTTTGAGTGGTATTACGACCGATGGAAAAGAGGTACAGCTTCGTGGTACTCCAGCCAGTTTCACTAATATCAATATGAATGGTGAACAGATTATGAGTAGTCAGGAATCTGGTAAGCGAAATGAAGCGTTGGATGTTATTCCTTCCGACCTGTTGGCTTCGATGGAAGTTCAGAAAACGCTGTTGCCTTCTAATGATGGAGATGCTATTGCAGGAGTTATTAATATGCGTACCGGTACTGCGCGTTCATTAAAACCTAAATTCTCTGTAGACTTGGGAAGTGGATACTCCGGCATACGCGAAAAAGTTAACTATAATGCTAAAGCAGGCTATTCACAACGCTTCTTCCCTACCGGTAAGAACTCAAATGGGGTTTTAGGGATTGCTGCAAACTACAGTTTCTTAAGAAATAATAGCGGATATGACCGTTTAGAGGCTGAAGCATGGGAGCCATACAAATTGACGGAAAAAGCTACAGGCGAGGTTGTTTCCGATGAAACATATATTCCTACGGATTATCGTTACCGTTATCAAACTAGTACAACAACTCGTAACGGTATAACATTTGTTGCCGATTGGGCTCCAACTGTAAATACTAAATTTACATTGAGTACCGTTTATAATGAACGTAAAGATGATGCTGAAAGATATAGAAATCGTCTTCGTTTCCGTGACAATGGAAATGGATTTTATTTAATGGAAGACGGTTCTATTGGTTCGGAACGTATGCGTAGTATCACGCAAGTCTCAACTCAAAACGAGAAAATACGTAATTTCAATATTAATCTGGATGGAGAGTCTACAATAGGTAGTTGGAAAGTTGATGGAGGATTATTCTATACGTTGTCAAAGCGTAACTATGAAAGTGAGATGATGGGGTTTCAGACTCCTGAATGGAGGGCGGGAAAGAAAATAAATGGTGTTACTATTCCTAAAGGGACAGTTGTTGGAGTAATGCCTACTATTTATACCAAATACCTAAGTGGAAAGTATACTTATGTACCAACGGGGAATATGGGAACAGAAACTCCGGATGCTGTATCAAGATATAATCTTTATACAGTAGAAAATAATAATCAAATAACTGAAGGTACTAACTTTACGGTAAGAGCCAACGCTTCGAAAAATTACTATATAAAAGATTATGCGTCAATATTATCATTCGGGGTTAAAGGCAAATTCATGAATAATACTGGAGAAGTGCCTGTAGGAACAAATACATATTCCTATACGGCAAGTGATGCAAATAATTTGAGCAACTTATTATACACTGAACAACTGGATACAAAATTCTTGAAGAATAAGCTTCATTTTGGTGTAGCGCCCAGCTTTGATAAGACAAAAGCATACATGAACAATCCGGCGAATGCTGGTGATGTGACAGTAAATGAGTACTTTTCAAATATGAACCGTGAAGGAATTTATTATGATACTCAGGAAAAAGTATTTTCAGGATATGTGATGAATAAGACACAAATTGATAATGTGATGTTGTTGGCTGGTGTACGTGTTGAACATACCCGCGTAAACTACAAGGCAAATAAAATAGAACCTTATGTAGATCCGAATGCTCCGATACAGAACGACAATCCGGATGCGTTTAATGCTTATAAAAGTACACTTGTAAGTGAAAAATTGAATTATACAAAATTCTTGCCCAATCTTCAGATGAAAGCCGATATGTCTCAGAATACAGTTCTTCGTATGTCTTGGACCACAGGATATTCACGTCCTAATATCCTTGATCTTGTACCCAGTCAAGGCGTCTCTCAGGATTTAGAACGTGTGACTCTTGGAAATCCCGAATTAAAACCGGCTTATGCTAATAATTTCGATATTCTCATTGAGCAATATTTACCAAGTGTAGGTCTCATTTCGTTGGCTGCATTCCACAAGAATATACAGAAATTCCAATTCTTGAATGAAGGTATTTTGGATGATCCTACCAGTAATTATAATGGATGGCAAGTCATACAAACCAAAAATGGTAAATCGGCAAAAGTATTCGGTGCTGAAGTAACATTAAATTCAGCCTTGACTTTCTTACCATCATTCTTGAAAAACCTGGTACTTACAATGAACTATACATATGTGTTTTCACAAGCTACAACAGATAAAGACAGAGGTGTTACTCGTTTGCCGGGACAAGCTGAAAGTACAGCGAACTTTGCTTTGGCATACTCAACCAAGCGTTTCACACTGCAAGCTTCTATGAATTACATGGGGTCATTCATCAATGCTTTAGGTTCTAATTCGGAACGTGACATTTGGCAAGATGATCGCTGGCAGTTAGACCTGAACGGATCAGTAAACATATATAAAGGATTAACTTTCTGGGTAGAAGTTGTAAATGCACTTGACAGTGAAAGTTATGCGTATTTCGGCAACAAAGAACGTGCGTATAAACTTCAATATAATGGTGTAACTGGCCGTGGAGGATTTACCTATAGATTCTAGCGGAAAGTGCCGTTGCTAATTTTTCGATGCCATATTGAATCAATATGGCATCGAATTTTCAAAAAAATATCAACCTATGAAAACAAATACGATTATAATATCCTTCATTCTTAGTTTTATTTTGTCTGTACAATCTTTATACGGACAAGTTGACATACCCGATAAGAAAATACCGCATCCTCGTATTCTATTAACCGAAAAGGAAAAGGTGCAGTTAGTTGAAAATATATCAAACGATTCTGTTTGGAGTGTATTGCAACAAAATACATTAAAGGGTTGCGACCAACTCTTGATTACTACACCTCTTGAAAGAAGATTGGAAGGCATACGTTTACTTGGGACATCAAGGGAAGCTTTATATCGTATTTTTATGCTTTCATATGCTTACCGTACAACGGGTGAAAGCAAATATGCTGAACGTGCCAAAGCCGAGTTATTGGCCGTTTCGCAATATTCGGATTGGAATCCGAGTCATTTTCTGGACGTTGCCGAAATGACGTTAGCTGTTTCAATAGGTTATGACTGGCTATATAATACATTAGACAAAGATTCTCGAAAAATAATAAGAAATGCAATTTTAGAAAAAGGAATCAATCCTTCCTTAGACAGTAAATACAACGGATTCCTGGAAAGGGAAAATAATTGGAATCAGGTATGTAATACGGCTATGGCCTATGCTGCTATAGCTATAATGGAAGACCAACCTATGCTGGCAAAAGAAGTCATCAAGCGTTCTATTGAAAGTATCCGTAAACCTATGAAACGGTACGGTCCGGATGGGGCTTATCCCGAAGGGTATGGATATTGGCATTATGGCACTACCTATAATGTAATGCTTTTGGCCTTATTGGAACAAATGTATGGAACGGACTTTGGTCTATCGGATATTCCCGGCTTCACAAAAAGTGCATATTACATTATGCATATGATTAGCCCTACACTTCAGCCTTTTAATTTTGGAGACTCCGGTGCGGGTATTCGTCTTAATACATCCATGTTTTGGTTTGCAAAGAAGATGAACGATCCCGGTTTATTAAATTACGAAGTCAATTATCTGCTTAACCTTAAAGAATATAGCTATGAGCAGTATAGCCGTATGTTGCCTTCCATATTTCTTTTTGGACATAATTTAAAATTAGATAAAGCGAAAACCGACAGATTGCCCTTGACTTTTGTTGCCCGGAATGAGACCTCCGTGTCATTAATGCGTACAGCTTGGGGTACAAAAGATGCTATTTATGTAGGTATAAAAGGCGGTATGCCTTCTGATAATACACATAACCATTTGGATCAGGGTTCATTTGTGATTGATGCATTGGGAGTACGTTGGGCTATCGACTTGGGACCACAAGATTATGGAGCACTTGAAAAACACGGGCTTTCCATTTGGGATACAACTCAAAACAGCGACCGGTGGAAAATATTCAGGTATACAAACTTGGCCCACAATGTATTTTCTATAAATGATAAACTCTTTGATGTAAAAGGACGTGCTGAAATCAAATCGCATAAGAATACACCGAAGTTAAAAGGAACCCTGATTGATCTGTCATCGTTATATGATGGCCAGCTATCTTATGCTTCACGCTATATTGCCATTGTAAATGAAGAGTATATTGAAATAAAGGATGAAATAAGAACCAATACTGAAACTGCAGATTTAACTTGGCGGATGCTTACTAAAGCTGAAGTGAAAGCTGTGGGTGATGGATTCTTTTTGATACAGGATGGAAAGTCTGTATTTGTATCTGTTCCTGCAGGATCCGAACCATTTGTTGCATCTGCGGATCCTATTAGAGACTTTGATGTGTCTAACCCGAATGTAAGTATCATTGGCTACAAAATGAAGCTTGCACCTAAAACGACTCAAACGTTGACAGTGCGTCTGTTTCCTCAAAGTATGGATAAAATACAGGAAATATGTGACCGTGTTGCTACTTGGCAGATTAGAAACCAGTCCTCGGTAAAACATCATGCGTTGGATTGGACAAACGGAACTTGGTATAAAGGTTTGTCGGAGTGGGCAAAGGAAACGTGCAATGAAACTTATTTTGATTTCTTAAAGGCACAAGGTGAACGCCATGGATATAACGTTTATTACAGACCTTATCATGCCGATGATATTTGTGTTTCGCAAACGTATTTGGAATTATATAATAGATATGGTGATAAGGACTTTATCGCGCATACCATAGAGCGGCTCGACCATGTGATAAATAAACCATCGAAAGCACCTTTGGAAAAGAACCATCCCAAAGGTCGGGATGAACGTTGGTCATGGTGCGATGCGCTTTTCATGGCTCCGCCTGTTTATGCCGGATTGTATAGGCTAACCGGTAATAAAAAGTACATCGACTTCATGGATAAGGAATTCAAAGAATGTACTGACTCGCTCTATGATAAAGGTGCAAAACTATATTTCCGGGATTGTACGAAGATCAATCTTCGCGAAGCAAACGGAGAAAAACAATTCTGGGCACGTGGCAACGGATGGGTATTTGCCGGCATTCCGCTAATTTTAGACAATCTACCTAAAGATTATCACAATAGACAATATTATGTTGATTTGTTCAGGAATTTGGCCGAAGGTATTTTGAAAACACAAGATGAGAGAGGATCGTGGCATGCAAGTTTATTGGATAGTGACTCGTACCCCTCACCGGAGAACAGTGCTTCGGCATTCTTTTGTTATGGTATGGCATGGGGTATAAGGAACGGATTGCTTGATAGCAAGACCTATATGGAGCCGATGCTTCGGGCATGGGCTACGTTATGCAATTATATACATGAAGATGGGAAAATGGGTTATATTCAACCCGTAGGTCATGACCCGAAACCGGCTGATGAGAACACGACAGACGTATATGGTGTAGGCGCTTTCCTCTTAGCTGGATCAGAGATAATGAAATTGGAAAAGAATAATCAAAAATAAGAAATGATGGACAATACACTCAATCACGTAACAATGAACAAAAGAACCAATTATCGGTGGGTAATATGTTCTATGCTGTTTTTTGCTACCACCATTAATTATCTGGACCGTCAGGTACTTTCACTTACTTGGAGAGATTTCATTGCTCCGGAGTTTCATTGGACAAACACCCATTATGGAACAATAACGGCTTTGTTTTCCATATTTTATGCTGTGAGTATGCTGTTTGCCGGAAAATTTGTTGATAAGGCTGGTACGAAGAAAGGCTACTTGTGGGCCATTGGTATCTGGTCTATCGGGGCATGCTTGCATGCTTTTTGTGGTATTATCACCTCAGGTGTTGTTGCCGGCCAGTGGCTTGTTGGGTTTACCGGTGCCAGGGAAGCGATTGCTGTAATTGGCGATGCTGCTCTCATTGTAACCGTGAGTGTGACATTATTTATCATCGCCCGTATGATTCTGGCATTTGGCGAGGCAGGTAACTATCCGGCAGCCATCAAAACAACGGCCGAGTATTTTCCTAAAAAAGATAGGGCATTGGCTACAAGCCTTTTTGATTGCGGCTCTGTTGTCGGTGCTTTGGCAGCTCCTGTAACAATCCCTGCCATAGCAGAAGCTTGGGGATGGGAAATGGCTTTCCTGGTGATTGGTGCACTTGGCTTTATTTGGATGGGGGCGTGGATGCTGATTTATAAAAAGCCATATATGAATTCAAAAGTGAACGAGAGCGAATTGCAATATATTTATCAGGATGGACAAGATACGAGGAAGAAAGAAGAGAAAGCGTCTTATTTGACTTGTCTGAAATATAAGCAAACCTGGGCATTTGTCTTAGGCAAATTTCTTACAGACGGTGTATGGTTTTTCTTCTTATTTTGGACTCCGGCTTATCTAAGTGCCGTATACGGTATTAAATCCTCCGATCCAAAGGGACAATTAGCCATATTTTTGTTATATCTGATTTCCCTGATATCTATTGTAGGCGGCTGGTTGCCATCTTATTTTGTAGACAAGAAAAAGATGAATCCTTATGATGGACGTATGAAAACAATGTTGATTTTTGCTGCCTTTTTATTGATTGCCCTTTTTGCTCAGCCGTTAGGACACGTCTCTTATTGGATACCGATTATATGTGTGGGTATCGCAATGGCAGGTCATCAGGCTTGGTCGGCAAATATATTCACTACCGTCAGTGATATGTTTCCCAAAAAAGCGATTGGAACAATTATCGGGATTGGCGGCATGGCCGGTGGTATTGGTGCGTTTATCATCAATAAAGGTTCGGGCGTATTATTTGATTATGCGGACCAAACGCAAATGGTTTTCATGGGCTTCAGAGGAGAAGAAGCCGGGTATTTCATTATATTTTCGGTTTGTGCTTTCTCGCACTTGCTTGGTTGGGTGGTTATGAAAACATTGGTTCCTAAATATAAACCGATTACAGATTTATAAAAAAGTTAGAATGCTTAAGTTAAGATTGATTTTATTGTTTGTCTATTTTATATTTCTGATACCGGCAGCATTCTCCTGTAGAAACATGCGTTGTGCAGTAGGGGAAATATACCATGCGGTAAAGGAAGTGGATACCTTGAGTGTACATGCAATGTGTATGCTCTCGGAGTTGAATGCTTCTGTCATGAAGCATGTTAATACTGATAAAAACTCTCCGGATTATGGTGGCATTTACTGTCCGTATTGTAAATTGTATCATACGCGGGCGGCAGAGACAGTTTATCCTTTTGCGTTCGAGTATTATAAAACCGGGAATAAAGCCTATCTGAAAGCGGCGATCAATGCTGGAAACTGGCTTATTAGACAGCAGGAAGATAACGGGGCATGGCTCGAAACACCGGAAGAATGGACAGGTACAACCACCGATCAGGTGTTAATGATGGCGTTGGCATATCCCTTTCTGAAGCCGCATTTATCGAAGAAAGAGAAGGAAGCGTGGCTGCAATCCATTGAGAAAGCAGGCGATTACCTTGTCAAAGTAATGTCACCCCAATTTGCCAGTATCAATTATTGCGCGACAACTACGGCAAGTCTTATGGTTGTGAACGAAGTCGTCAACAAACGGTCCTATCAGTATAAAGCACGAGAATTGGCATACCAAGTGGTTGGTAAGATGGACCAGGATTATTTCCTGACGGGCGAAGGTGGGCGTGTGTTCGGAGTGAAATATGGAATAGATTTGGGTTATAACCTTGAGATGTCTCTTTGGGGGTTGGCATTATTTGCTCAATTGGCAAAGGATGACGTAATAAAGCAAATCGTAGAAAAGTCATTGGCACGGCATCTGTACTTTATTTATCCTGACGGATCGATGGACGCTTCGTGGGGGATCCGTTCCAATAAATGGACTTGCTTCGGTAGTGGTACTTCAGATGGATGTCAAGTGCTTTTCAGCCTGTTTATGGATAAAAATGATCAGTACCGTACGGCCGCTATCCGGAACATACAATTCCTGAGAACCTGCATGAAAGGCGGTATCGTTGGTTTTGGCCCTTTATATTATGATATGTATGATTACGAGCCTTGCATTTATCCCACTTTTACTAAAGCCAAGAATATGGCAATGGCAATAGCTTTTGCGAAAGCTGATGTGGGTAAAGTACAGCAGTTGCCTCTCGATAGGAAGGGTATGTATTATTTCCCTACGTTGAATTTGACGGTGTCAAGAACATCACAGTGGTGTGCTACCATATCAGGATATACGTATAAAGATCCGGCGGGAGATCGTACAAAATATATGCATCGTCCTGGTGGAGGTACAATAACCAATCTTTGGTTGAATGGACATGGATATTTTCAGGCATCATCGCAAACTATCTATAAAAGATGGGAACCAATGAGTTTTCCGGAAATTCCGACTCCGTTACCATTGACTCCAAGGATTGAATTCAGCAGTGGCTTAGGTTATTTCACCAATTTATATGAATTTGATGCTATCATGACCAACAACGAAAAAGATGGAGCGTATATCGTATCAAGCTTTGGTGAACTGAAAAACAGCAAGCAACAGGAAGGTGGTATTGCCTATCGATTGGAGCATACGATAAGCGACAATAGCGTGTGCAAAGAGATTGAACTTATTTATCACGATACTAAATCTTCTGTACGTATTATTGAACCAATCATTTATTATCCAGGCATGGAGTTCAAGCAGATAGACCCTAAAACGGTATGGATAAAGATGAATGATCAGACAATCGAAATGAAAATAATATCGGATAATGTGAATCTCGAACTAGGAACGGATGAGGAAAAATATAAATGGAGTTATCCTGCTCTGAAAGCTTATCCGATTATTTTGAACGTAATTTGTGAGAAGAATGGTTTTAGAGAGACCATCCGGTTTAGTTATAGATTAATTTAAAGTTTCATTGTGAGAAAATAAAATCAGAACTGTTTCTAAAAAATAATCTTATATGCGTAACATATTTTTTGTTTTATGGATATTTTGGGTTAGCCTGCCTGTTCGCGCTCAGATCCTGAATTCACCGGATCAAAACATGACTTTGGCATTTGCGCTTGACAAGCAAGGTGCACCTGTTTACACCCTCAACTATAAGGATAAAGAAGTGATAAAGTCCAGTAAGCTAGGCTTTGAGATCGTTTTAAGCAAACTGGGAGCTCTGGATTTAACCCGGAATTTTACTGTTATCAGTATAACTACTGATTCAGAGGATTCTGTATGGAATCCTGTCTGGGGAGAAGAGAAAGAAATTCGCAATCATTATAATGAGATGCTCGTGAAACTGTCAAATGCTGACCGTTTTATGAATATCCGTTTCCGTTTGTTCGATGACGGACTGGGGTTTTGTTACGAGTTTCCGAAGCAGGAAAAACTGTATGATTTCATCGTAAAAGAAGAAATAACAGAGTTCAATCTGGCAGGAGATCACAATGCATTCTGGATACCGGGTGATTATGAGACTAATGAGTATGTATATCTTACGACCAAGATATCGGAAATAGCCGTAAATAGGGAAAGGGCAATTACGCGCATAAAAACACAAGTACCCATTGATGGCGCTGTTGTGCAGACTCCGTTTATGATGAAATCGGATGATGGACTATATATAAACATCCATGAAGCAGCATTGGTTGATTATCCAGCTATGCATTTAAGTGTTGACATAAATGATTGGAAACTTCGTTCTCATCTGGTACCCGATGTTTGGGGAGGAAAAGGAGATATCTATACTCCGGCTAAGACACCATGGCGTACTATTATTGTAAGCGATGATGCCCGCCATATTCTAGCTTCAAAACTCATTCTCAATTTGAATGAACCTTGTCGGTTTGAAGATGTTTCCTGGATCAAACCTATAAAATATATCGGGGTTTGGTGGGAAATGTTCGTAGGCAAAGGAACATGGAACTATACGGATGATACGCATATAAAACTAAGTGTTACTGACTACTCGAAAGTGAAACCGAATACTACGCATTCCGCTAACACAGCAAATGTGAAACGTTATATTGATTTTGCTGCGAAGCATGGGTTTGAACAGGTGCTGGTTGAAGGTTGGAACATCGGTTGGGAAGACTGGGGAGGAAAAGTGAGAACCGACTTATTTGATTTCGTAACCCCTTATCCGGACTTTAATGTGAAAGAGTTACAGCAATATGCTGCCGATAAGGGTGTAAAAGTAATGATGCATCACGAAACAGGTGCTTCCGTAGCCAACTATGAACGTAGATTAGACGATGCTTTCCGGTTCATGAAGGAACATGGATATAATGCCGTAAAGACGGGATATGTGGGGTGGATCAGACCCAAAGGAGAACATCATGATGGACAATGGATGGTGAACCACTATATACATGTAGCAAATACAGCTGCTAAATATAAAATAATGGTAAATTCGCATGAGGCGGTACGTCCAACAGGCTTACACCGTACTTATCCGAATTGGTTGGCACAGGAATCTGCCCGTGGAACAGAGTTTGAAGCTATGGCTGGACTGCCTCCCGAACATACAACCATACTTCCGTTTACCCGTTTAATGGGTGGACCGATGGATTATACACCGGGCATTTTGCAAACCATATTCAGCTACCATAGTCCGAAGAAAACGAAACAGGCAGGTACTACACTTGTTAAACAATTGGCTTATTATGTAACTATTTATAGTCCGTTGCAAATGGCTGCCGATCTTCCTGAAACATATGAACGCTTTACTGACGTTTTCCAATTCATCAAAGATGTGGCGGTAGATTGGGATCATACTTATATTTTGGAGGCAGAACCGGGTGATTATATCACAATATCCCGTAAAGCTAAAGGCAAAAACGAATGGTTTATTGGTGGTATTACTGATGAGAATGCCCGTATGGCGAATATCACTTTTGATTATCTGCCAGTAGGAAAACAGTACATTGCAACCATTTATGAAGATTCAAAGACTGCACATTGGAAAACAAACCCAATGTCTTATCAAGTACGGAAAGTGCTCGTTACTCATAAATCAAATCTGAAACAATATTTAGCCCCGGGGGGCGGAGTGGCTATCAGCATTAAAGAAGTCTCAGATAAAACAGAAATAAAAGGTCTGAAAAGGCTTTAAAATAAATAATATATGAATAAATTACAGTTTGTTTTTACTATAGTCCTTCTGTTCTCAGGTATTTGTGTATCAGGCAAGACTGTTGTCGTTAACGATAAAATATCTACCAAGGCAATCAATGATAAGCTTGTCGCTCTTAAAGGTGGAGATACGCTTTTATTAACGAAAGGCTATTATCGTATAAACCTGAAGTTGATAAACAAAGCAGGTATTCAGGATAATCCTATCGTGATAAGGGGTGAAGACCGAGCGAATACTACGATAGATGGTGGTGCACCTGAACCGGGGAGCAACTTGAAAAATTATGGGGTGTTCATTGAAAACAGTTCATGGATTACGATAGATAACTTGTCCTTTAAAAATTGTTGGGTAGATGTTGTGCGGGTTCATGAATCAAGTTACATATCATTGATAAACTGTACCATAAAAGGCGGACGGCGCGCGCTTTTTGCTCAGGGACGGAAAAGTCACCATTTTCTTGTAGAGAACTGTTATTGGGAACAGGGTGAACATGTTTGGACAAAGGAAGGTAAGTTCTCGTGGTCTGAGTTGCATCATGGAGAGTTCAAACATTACAACGGCAGTATCTTTCAAGCAAAAATGATCGGAGGATCCTTTGTTATTCGCGACAACTATATTAAAAATGTATATAACGGAATACGGTTGTCAATAATGGGCGATGCTGAAAGTGATACCTTGGCTTGTACAAACGGAGAAGTCTATCGAAATGTAATAGAGAATTCGGCCGATAATGCCTTTGAACCCGAAGTCTATTGTAAGAACCTTCATTTCTATCATAATACGATGATCAACAGTCATGCCTTTATTTCGATAACTGAGGTAGGCGGCGGTCCGATCTATTTCTATGGAAATACAGGTGTCAAATTGCCCGGTTGTAATGATGGTTGGACGATTTTTAAATTTGTAGGGAAGGAAAGACGTTTGACGAAACCGTTATATATATTCAATAATAGCTGGCAGGTTGACTCGGATGTATTGGGGCGTATAAATGAAGAATACTGGCATAGTGACCACATTTACCATTTCAACAATGCTTACCATCTTTCAAATGCTGATACGGTTGGTATCTATTATTTAGGAAAAAACAACCGGTTTGAGAATGATTGTGCCAATATTCCTTTTCCGGATAAAGTAGTCCGGACAAGTAAATGTCCGAGTATAGTGGCCGACCCGATGTTTATGGATGGTGCTTATGGAAACTTTTTGTTAAGAGATGGTTCACCTTGTAAGGATGCCGGAATAATACCAGATGATATTTCGATTTACTATACCGGAGGTAAACTGGATATCGGTGCTTATGATGACGGCAAGTTAGTAGAAGGACCGGTCTTTCGGTATGTAAATCCAGGCATAGAAATGCCCGACCGGGAAAAGCCCCGTATTGTGAAACATAAAGTGGAAAATAACACCTTGAAATTATGGTTCTCCTGTCCTTTGAATGAACAAACCATTAACGCCGGAAATTTCATGTTGAATGATATAACTTTTCAACGTTTCTGTCTTCAGGAGGAGAGTTGTTTACTTATTTTGACGGCAGATAAAGAATTGCCTTGGAATAATATCTATTTGTCGGTTATTGCCAAACCCAAAAGTATGGATGGCGAAGATGTTACCTTGTGGGCATCCTCTATTCCTACAAAACCGGTTTCAGAGGCTCAAAAAGCATTGGCACTGACAAAGAAAGCAGCGGATTATCTGATACAGAATACACTCTTTGATTTTGAAACTAAGGTGGTTACTTTCAATGCTAATGTATCCCGGTTGCGGATTGGCGAACAGGTATTGAATCGTCCAAATCAGATTGCTTATGGATTGATAAGTTTGAATACTAAAGAACCTAAAGAAACAAAGCTCGGATTTTCTTTCCGTGGTAATATCAAACTCTACCTGAACGGAAATCTGATTTATGCTGGAGAATCCGATAAAGAACAGTTTGAGGAATATACCTATAACCGTTTTCGGTTCAGCCATGAAGTGAAGGTCAATTTGAATAGAGGAGAGAATCAACTTTTAGTCAAGACATCTGGTGGAAGTAAGGGACTTGAATTTGTCTGTTGCGCTTTAAGACTGGATCAATTGTTCGATGATTCCATTGAAATAAGGAATAATATAGCGAATTCACACATCAATAATTGGCTGGTGACAGAACCTTTTGAAACTACTTCCGCTACCCCAATGGGTTCTGTGTTTGGACCCGAACGAATGATACGTAGGTATTATGTATATAACGGCCGGATGATTACATGGCAAATGCAACAACCTCTCATCCAGCAAGCCTTAAAGGTTTCACCATTTACAAATAATAAAAAAGGTTTTAATGTAGATTGGCATTACGCGAATTCGAATACCTTATTGGGAATACTGAATTTGTATAAGGCTTCGAATGCCTATACTTATCAGGCGTTTGTCGATAAATTTAATAAGCATGTATTCGACCATTATCATTTTTTTAAAGAACAATATTTTTCATCGCGTATAATGCGGGGAGGATACTTTCGTTTATTCAGGGCTACCATGCTCGATGATACGGGAGGTGCAGCTTTACCTTTGGCTGAAATCGTTTTGAATGCTGAGTCGCAAATTTTGCACCGGGAAATACTTGATCGAGTCCTTGATCATATATTAAACAAGCAATCGCGTCTTGCAGACGGTACATTATGCCGTCCCGAGCCGGTTGAACAAACTGTTTGGGCTGATGATATGTTTATGTCCGTTCCTTTCCTGTTGCGTATGGCTAAATTGAATAAGGATAGTAAATTATATGATGAAGCTGCTTTCCAGATATTGCACATCAATCATTATCTAACTGATCCACATACCAACCTATGCAGGCATGGGTGGTACAATCAAACAAAGGAGTTATCCCCCGTTGCATGGTCAAGGGCAAACGGTTGGGTGGTTTGGGCGATGTCCGAGGCGTTACTTGAACTGCCTGTCAGCCATAAGGACTATAAGAAGATAAAAGAGGTGTTTACTAAACGTTTGGTGGCTTTACTTAATTATCAGTCCGAGAGTGGTTTGTGGCATCAAGTCCTGAATGAATCGGACTCCTACCTGGAGACTTCCGGAAGCGCCATGTTCGGATTAGCATTGGCAAGAGCAATCAATCATAAGTGGCTCTCACAACGATACGTTCCACAATTAATGAAAATATGGAAGGCTGTTTCGGCGCAGATTGGTGAAAGTGGGGTAGTGTATGGTATATGCCAAGGAACGGATATGGGTAAGGATACCGATTATTACAAACGTCGGAAAACGCTTGAAAGCGACCCGCGCGGAATGGGTGCCGTGTTAACCTTTGGAACGGAAATGTATTACTTTTTTAATAAATAACAGATTGGTAATGAAACGTATATTAAGTATATGCTTATTGATGGTAATAGCGGCATTTAATCTTTTTGCAGTGGATATTGTACCATTACCTTATAAAGTGAAAACTACAAATAAAAAGTTCTCTTTAGAAACAGATGTTGACTATGAGAAACTTTTGATGGAACGAAATGTATCTATCAAGTCGTTTCAAATGGGTATTCGTGGAGGTGAACTCGATGGATTTTTTCAGAAGTTGGGCTTTTTCGAGGAGGAATTGGGTGATGAAGGTTACGAGCTTCATATAGATAACAATCAGGTTGTGTTGGCTGCAAATACTCTACAGGGACTTTTCTATGGAAAGCAATCTTTAATTCAACTGATTCGTGGCGCAAAGAATAATAAGCTTCAAGGATTACACATCATAGACAAACCGGCAGTGAAATTCCGTGGGGTGATGGACGATATAAGCCGTGGTCCTGTTCCGACGCTGGAATACATGAAATATCAGATTCGGCGACTTGCTGAATTGAAAATAAACACATTGACTTACTATACGGAGCATGTAGTGCGTACGGAGAAGCATCCTGAGTTTGCACCTCCTGGTGGTGCGTTATCCATAGCCGAGTGGAAAGAATTATCTGAGTATGCAAAGGAGTATTATATAGAATTAATACCCAATTTCCAATCACTCGGCCATGCCGAAAAGGTGTTGCTTAGTCCTAAATTCCGGAATATTGCCGAGAGTAATACGATGTATGCTTTGACTAAACCTGAAACATTAGAATTCATGCGGGATATTTATACAGAAATGAGTCCTGCGTTTGAGTCAAAGTTCTTTCATGTGAATTGTGATGAAACCTTTGATATAGGACGTGGTCCATCTGCCGAAAAAGTGAAAGAGCTTGGTGCAGGGCGTGTATATACGGACTATATGAACCGGTTGTCTGCAATATTAAAAGATAATGGTAAGTGCATGATGATGTGGGGAGATATTGTACTGCAATATCCGGAAGTTTTGGACATCCTTGCAAAGGGGACAGTGATGATGACCTGGGAGTACAGTGATTATGATTCTTATAGCAAATGGATTGATCCGTTTGTAGAGAAAGGATTTGACTTTATTGTGTGCCCCGGAGTGTTGAATTCATCTCGTATCTCTCCAAATTACAAAATGGCCATTCCTAATCTCCGGAAGTTTATAAAGCAAGGAATTGAAAAAGGGGCTATGGGAGTACTTAATACAGTGTGGGATGAAGGTAGTTTACAAACTTTCGATCGCGACTGGTATGGAGTGGCTTATGGCGCAGAACATTCATGGAATCCCAATGAAAAGGAACTTGGTGATTTTGATGCTCGTCTTTCCAAAGCCGTTTATCAGAGCGAAGGGGGAGAACTTTTCGCAGCCATTCACAAACTGACTGAAATGAGCGAAATCGGAGCTCTTGATAATATGAGTGAACTTGTCTTTTGGAAAACAATGATTCCTGAAAGAGGCAAATACATTCAATATAGCTTGGCGGATTGGGAAGATGTGCTTGAAGCCTGTGTAGAGATTGATTCTATTTTGAGTAAACCGACCGCTAAGAAGTATGTGCGTGAATACAAGGCGTTTGGTATGGTAACTGCCGAATATAAATATTTGGCAAAAGCCAAACTGAAATTGGCTGAGGCTGCATCTTTATATGCTGAGGCTATTGAATTTCAATGTCAGGACAAGATGAAAGCTAAAGCTTTATTGGATAAAGCTTTAACTAACATAACTGAATGCCGGAACGATTTAGCCAAAGTCCAAATGGAGTATGATGCTATTTGGAAAAAAGAGAATCGTGAGTATTGGAATAACTTTGAAATGGGATCTTTTAATCGGTTATTAGCTGATTACGATGACATAATTACTTCATTCAACACATCAGTTGGGTATTTTGAACAAGGATTGCCTCTAATTGCTCCGGCTGATATTCGCTTGGATATCCGGGAACTCAAAGGTTCATATTTTACCTACTGGCTGATATCTCCGGCTTTCAATCTTGAGAATGGGGTGACATTCGATACGGACTTATTGAAAGGAATGGGTGGCGAGAGCGCCGCTGCTCCTTTTCCCGGGTTCTCATTTTTCAATGAGAAAGGGGAGAGTATCAAATGGATGAAATATTCCTCTTCACTTTCTGATCGTGTTTCGTTGGATATGCCTTTAGAGGCAAAAGGTAAAGTGTTATCTTATGCCTATTGTACATTAGAATCTCTGAAAGAGCAAACGGTAATCGCCAGTTTTGGTTTTGCCGGAAAACTTGAAATTATCTGTAACGGAGTATCTGTCTTTAAAAAACAGGGTAGTGAAACTATGATTACGGACGAGTATCAATGCAAGCTGAACCTGAAAGCAGGAAAAAATAAAATATTGCTTAAGTTGGGAAGAGCGACTAATAATTGGGATTTTTCTTTCCGTATAGCAAATGTCAAGGTTAGTAGTAGAAAGAATAAATATCAAATAGATTGAAAGGATAGTATTTACTGTTGCCCATTGTACATAGGGGGAGGTAGGGACTTAGAATGGCGATTCGATTGTAATATCTACATGGATGTCGGGCGAGGTGATTTTGTGAAGTACTTTGGAATAAATTCCGAAAAAGGTAGTGTAAATAAACTGTGTCCTGCACACGGCTCTTTCATTTACAGCAGTCAGAGGAATTGCCGCCCTTCTTCCTCTGACTGCTGATAAATCCCGTAAATAAAAGTCCCGTGACTGACAACTTCTTTTTCTTCTGATGTTCCCACTTAATTGGGAACGTGTTCCCAGTACGGTGGGAACGTATTCCCAATTCGATGGGAACGCGTTTCCAGTTAACTGGGAATAAAGTTCCACCGTGTAGGGAATGGGTGGCACTCGTATGTCTCTGACAATAAATATTTTGCAGAGATTTCTAGCCGGTCTGCTCTTATCCGTTTGTTCTTCATCGGTCCGTTTCCGTTTGTCTGCTCTCGCCTGTCTGTTTGCGCTTTTTTTGGTGAGCGGTGTCTGTTTGCATAAACCGCGGATGCATATTTCCTTTTCCCTGATAACCGTTGATCACTCCTTCCCTGGTCATCCTCTGCCTTTTTGGGGCTTTGCCCCCCGCTTTAGAGGCTCTTTTCTGATTTCGGGCCTGTTTCCTTCCGGTCCCTTTCTCGCGCGCCCGCATATATTATTAATGTGTCCCCTTTTCCTCCCCTCCTTGTTGCCTTGAAGAAACATGTTCTGCAACACATTTATAAATCAGCATTTTACATATTGTATATAAAAAAAGTTGCAAAAAACCTGTCCTTATATTTGCCAGTTCCTCCTGTATGCCTTACTTTTGCATCCGCTTTCGGGAACGAAGGCTTAGTTTTTTGACATGCTGGCTTACACGGAGCGATAGCCCTTTTCCTTTTTTTGCTTTCCGGATTTCCCGCCTGCCGCGGTTCTCTTCCTGAAAAGAAAAAAGTCGAAAAAAAAACTTCCTGAAAAATTTGGAAGTTATACTGGAAAATCCTTACCTTTGCACCCGCTTTCAGAAATGAAGCGGCGTCGGTTGAAATGGTTTTCCTGAGGGTTTGGTCGGGATGTTTTTCCTTCCCTTTCTGTTCTCCCTTTCGCAAGAGAGATGACGGGAAAG
>NZ_CAJTSC010000002.1:0-250 GCF_910578895.1 uncultured Bacteroides sp. | reverse complement strand
ATGCCTTACCTTTGCATCCGCTTTCGGAAACGAAGCCGGTCATCAAGACAGATCAGCGATCTTTGAAGATATTTACATAAACAATACAAGTAGTACAAGAGCAAGGTTACAGCATCAATATGAGGTAACCTTGGGTATAAGAAAGAACCGTCAATACTTATAATATATAGGTAATTGAGACTTCTTTAAATTCGAGCGTCCTGAACAGAGCAACAACCGGTAGTAATACCGATTAACAATACTTTTACAA
>NZ_CAJTSC010000001.1:109115-256676 GCF_910578895.1 uncultured Bacteroides sp. | reverse complement strand
AGGAGCATAGCGGGCTATGTGACGAATAAAAAGAGGAAAACAGACCGGAAAGAAACTCAAAAGAAGCTAAAGAAAAACTTTTTGAAGAAAATTCAAACAGGCTCTAAGTATGAATGATTAAGTGAGGGCAAGCTTAGGTATCAATATATACTACTCTTACAACAAAGCCCTCTATAAACGATTGTACGGTTTATAGAGGGCTTATGTTTTATATATACTATTGCTCTGCAAGAGTTCATGCCGGAAAGCAATATATAGAGTTGCTGTTTTTTATTTGTAAAGTTCTACTTTAACTTCGCAAAGTTCTACTTTAGCTCCGTAATGTTCTACATTTCAGCAACTCTTTTTCCTCTCTGTTCTTGGGAGAGAAGACCTGTCTTTACAGGTTTTTATGAGAGTTGAAAGAAGTGTATGTCACCTCTATTTCCAGTTCACTTCCGCCTTCATCCGGATTGCCGCCTTTCAACTTGGCTACGCTTGGTTTCAGGTCGTGCTGTATACCGATGATGGTAGGGTTTTGGCTATTGGTGTCATAAGCTATGGATACCGGAATAAGCAGTACCTTGTCCCAATCGGGATTTTCCTCTTCCCACTTATCTTCGTCCCACGATGAACCTTCTTTTTGTTTAGCAGCTTTCTTCTCGTTGATGCAGGCGGAAACCAAGCGTGCTATATTCTTGAACGTATATTGGTTGGTACCTGCACTGTTATGAGCGGTTGTAAATGATGTTATGTTATCGGTCACCTTGTTTTCTTCAAAGAATGTATCCACATCTTTTTTTCTTATCAATAAAACCGTTTGAGGCGCGCTCATACTGAACTTATACTTGTTACTTTCCTGATTGTAATTAGTGAAAGTCAGTTTTACGGCATTGAGGGTATCATTGGTAAGCTCCTCATAAATCCGGTCGTATGGCAAGGTAGCTTCCGTAAATATACCTTCCGGGGATTTCAGATAGGTATGTGCCTTTTCTTTCAGCCGGTTCTCTATGTCTTCAGAGTCATTCTGGAATTTATTGGCTTGGATAACTTCCTTTGTAGAAGCGAATACGGTAGCTATACTATAATATAAGGAGTCAGAACCGGCAACACCGTTTTTGTCGGTAGCTTTCTTAACCAACTTAAGTCCTGTATTCTCGTCTACGTAGTGAAAACGGAATTGCATTTGCAAGTCCACACGGTCTACATAAAGAATGGTTCCGTTGCCGTAGTCCGTCTTTAAGTACACACCTCGGAATACATTCTCAATAAACTTATCGGCATTCTCGAACCAGTTGTTCTCTCCTTTTTGATAAGCTCTGTTCGCTGCTAAGATATCATTTCCACGTTTCTTGTCTAACGGAAAGACGATGTTGGGATAATAAAGGCTGTTTCCGTTGGCATCCGTTCCGTTTCTCACAGAGTCGGGCACGGAAGTATCGTAGGCGGTATAGGCTTTTCTGCCCAACAGACCGGTTGCTTCGTCATAATATTTTTCGGCATTGATATTGGTATAACGGAATTCTGCCGGATTCTTGCGCACATTTACCCAAGAAGCGCTGTCCAGTTCGTAGGCGCTCATTCGGCAAGCGTTCAACGAGTCGCCGAACCAAGTGGAGTAGTAAACAACCAACTGGATGGCTGCAACCGAATCTCCTGCCATTGTTCCTTTTCCGCTTTTCCCGTCCGCGCTTTCTTGATATACGGCAGGGAAGGTGAAGTCTTCCGTACAGTTCAACTCAGTCAGGAAACTGGCTTCGTAGCTGCCGAAGCCCTCTTTGGAAGGATCGGAAAATCGTCCTATATATCCTGTGCTGCTTTTGGCATAGACCTTTTCGGCACGGTAAGAACCGGTGGTGACAGGATAGGTTTTTGTTCGGGCGGTAATGCCATCCGAATCGGGCAACATGTCCATACCTAAGGTTCCGGTATTATCATCGCATCCGCAGAAAGCCAGGAGTGCTAAAAGCAATATTCCTAAATATCTTACTTTCATAATTGTGTCGTCTTGAAATCAGTTTTATTCTTTTCCTGCTCCCCAAACCAGGTCGTAGAAGTCGTTGCAAGCATCTGCGAACGTGTCGGGAGATTGATAGCCCAAGACAGGCTTGCCGTTTTGGCGGGCATATTCCAAAATCTCCTCGTTGACGTGTTCGCTCTGCTGGATGACACCGTCGGAATAGTCTACCGCCAGTTTGCAGAGAGCCGTATAATCAACCGGTTCTTTCAAATTGGCAACATCTTTCTTGTTGATGCCTTTCAAGAGAAGCTTGTTGGCAAAATCGGGATGAAACGGTTCTTTAAAGTCGCTGTCGTAGAGTGAGAAAACAACTTTCGTATCCCTGAAAGAGGGTTCGTCTTTATAGGCTTTCTTGATATATAGCGGTGCCAGCGCGGTCATCCAACCGTGGCAGTGGATAACATCCGGACACCAGCGCAGTTTTTTTACCGTTTCCAACACACCGCGGGCATAGAAGATGGCGCGTGCATCGTTGTCCTCATATTCGACGCCGTTTTCGTCCACTGTCTGCAGGCGGTTCTGGAAGTAATCATCGTTGTCGATAAAGTAGACCTGCATGCGGGCAGACTGTATGGAAGCCACTTTGATGATAAGCGGGTGGTCGGTATCGTCGATAATAAGATTCATGCCGGAGAGACGTATCACTTCGTGCAACTGGTTTCTGCGCTCGTTGATGTTTCCCCACTTGGGCATGAAGGTCCTGATTTCTCTGCCTTTTTCTTGGATTGCTTGCGGCAGGTTTCTACCAACAAGGGACATTTCGGATTCTGAAACGTAGGGGGTAATTTCTTGTGTTATAAATAAAACCTTGTTCGCTTTTGTCATAATAACAATGTTCTCGATTATTTGGCAAAGAGAGCACACGGACCGGATGCAATCGGGCTTGTACGAATTGCCGAGGTGAATCCTCTCTTCGCTTTTTTTTGCAAAGATATAAAAAAAAACGGGCAATAAAGCAAACCGGGGGTGCCTATAATTCCTTATGATTTGTTAACTACTTGTATATCAACAAGGAATAGATGCGCTTACTTCTCTTCTTATGGGAGAACTTTTGCATTAATTTACGATATTTCTTCTTTATATGGTAAATAATAGCTTATTTTGCACCGCTTTTGCGAACAACCAAGTTATTATATAACCGATAAAAATGGAAATAGTACATACTATCAAGGACTTGCAAGCCGGACTTGCGGCTATGAGAGCCCAGGGCAAGAAGGTCGGGCTGGTGCCTACAATGGGGGCTTTGCATGCCGGTCATGCTTCATTGGTGAAGCGTTGCGTGGCAGAGAACGATGTCGCCGTAGTGAGTGTTTTTGTAAATCCTACCCAGTTTAACGATCAGAACGATTTAGTGAAATATCCCCGTACGCCGGAGGCGGATTGCCGCCTGTTGGAGGCATGTGGGGCGGCGTTTGTCTTTGCCCCTGCGGTGGAGGAGATGTATCCCGAACCGGATACCCGCCACTTCAGCTATGCGCCTTTGGACACTGTAATGGAGGGGGCTTTCCGTCCGGGACACTTCAACGGTGTATGCCAGATTGTGAGCAAACTGTTTGATGCGGTGCAGCCCGACCGCGCATATTTCGGTGAAAAGGATTTCCAGCAACTTGCCGTTATCCGCGAAATGGTGCGCCGGATGAATTATCCGTTGGAGATTGTGGGCTGTCCCATCGTACGCGAGGAGGATGGCTTGGCTTTGAGCAGCCGTAACGCCCGTTTGTCTGCCGAAGAACGCAAAAATGCTTTAAAAATTTCGCAGACTTTATTTGAAAGTCGTACCTTTGCGGCTTCGCATACGGTTGATGAGACACAGCGGTTTGTGGAAGACGCCATTGCGGCGGCTCCCGGTTTGCGCCTGGAGTACTTCGAGTTGGTGGATGGCAACACGTTGCAGAAGATTGCCGGTTGGGAAGAGACTTCGTATGCCGTGGGTTGCATCACGGTATTCTGCGGTGAGGTCCGCCTGATTGACAATATCAAGTATAAGGAGTAATAAACATAAAAAAAGCCAATCTTATGATGATTGAAGTGTTGAAGTCGAAAATCCATTGTGCCCGCGTCACGGAAGCTAACCTCAACTACATGGGAAGCATCACAATTGACGAGGATCTGATGGATGCCGCTAACATGATTGCAGGCGAAAAGGTGTACATCGCCGACAATAATAACGGCGAGCGTTTTGAAACTTACATCATTAAGGGCGAACGCGGTTCAGGAAAAATCTGCCTGAATGGTGCGGCTGCCCGTAGGGTTCAACCGGACGATATCGTTATTATCATGTCGTACGCACTGCTGGA
This sequence comes from uncultured Bacteroides sp., assembly GCF_910578895.1. Taxonomy (GTDB): domain Bacteria; phylum Bacteroidota; class Bacteroidia; order Bacteroidales; family Bacteroidaceae; genus Bacteroides. The sequence continues at coordinate 252,380 of NZ_CAJTSC010000001.1, read as the reverse complement.
CTTTGAAGAAGCCAAGACGTTTAAGCCGACGGTGATATTCCCCGATCCGGTGACGAACAAGGTGGTGAAGTAAGGTCCTTTAGCCCAGAGATAGAAACAAAACGTCCCGTTTGCCATTTGGCAAACGGGACGTTTTGTTTCTATTTGTCTCTCATTCAGTGTATAGTGAAGAAACTCTTTTCTATACACATACATAAAGAGAGTAGATTGGTCTTGCCCGAAACCTTTTTGGATTACATCATTAAAGTATGCTCCTCCCTGCGTTCCAAATGACAGATATTCAAGAGGGGGATGTAGGATAAGGAATAGGGCATTCGGTTATCAATGCCCTAAACCTTATTCGATATCATATCCAATGATAATTAATCGTCAATGCTTAATAGGCAGAAGTGCCGGCTTTAATTTCCGGAACCCGCCAGTTGCTCGTTCATTGCCGCCGCTGCCTTTCTGCCGTCGCCCATAGCAAGGATTACGGTAGCGCCGCCTCGTACAATGTCGCCGCCTGCATAAATGGCAGGTATGGACGACTGCATGCTGTCGTTTACGGCAATCGTTCCTTTACGGCCCAGTTCGAGTCCCTTGATGGAGCTGGGTACGATAGGATTGGGCGATACGCCTACGCTGACAATTGCCAAATCTATATCAATCGTCTCGGTAGCCCCCGGAATGGGCACGGGGCTGCGGCGTCCGCTGGCATCGGGTTCGCCCAGTTCCATTTTCTGGAGCACAACCTGCTTCACTTTTCCCTGTTCGTCGGCAATGTACTCTATCGGGTTGTGCAGGGTCAGGAACTCTACACCTTCTTCTTTGGCGTGCTTCACTTCCTCCACACGTGCGGGCATTTCCTCTTCCGAACGGCGGTAAATAATCATGGCACGTTCCGCACCCAGGCGGCGTGCTGTACGGACAGAGTCCATAGCCGTGTTGCCGCCGCCGATGACTGCCACGCATTTGCCGAAAGGCACCGGCGTGTCTGAATCCTCACTGGCAGCATCCATCAGGTTGACACGCGTCAGGTATTCGTTGGACGATAGGATGTTGATGGAGTTCTCACCGGGGATGTTCATGAAGTTCGGCAATCCGGCACCGGAAGCAACGAAGATGCCTTTGAAGCCCTCTTCTTCCAGTTGCTCCACGCTGAGAGTCTTGCCGATGATGCAATCCTTGACGAACGCCACACCCATTTTGGCAAGGTTCTCTATCTCGACGTCCACCACCTTGTTGGGCAGGCGAAACTCAGGGATGCCGTATTTCAGCACGCCGCCTATTTCGTGCAGTGCCTCGAACACGGTGACATCGTAGCCATACTTCGCCATATCTCCCGCAAAGGACAGGCCTGCGGGTCCCGAACCGATAACAGCCACCTTGATGCCGTTCTTCTGCTTGATTTCCGGCACGGAGATTTGTCCGCTTTCGCGTTCGTAGTCTGCGGCAAAACGTTCCAGATAGCCGATAGCTACAGGCTTCTCGTTCATCTTCAGGTGGATACATTTCGATTCACACTGTTTCTCCTGCGGACATACGCGGCCGCAGACAGCGGGCAGTGCGCTGGTCTCTTTCAGCGTCTTGGCGGCTTCCAGAAACTCGCCGCGCTCTATGTTCTTGATGAAGCGGGGAATGTCTATGCCTACGGGACAACCTTGCGTGCAACCCGGGTTGGCACAGTCCAGGCAGCGCTTCGCTTCGGTCAGTGCCTGCGCTTCCGTCAAGCCCTGGTTGACTTCTTCCTTACGGCTGTGCGAGCGGTATTCGGCATCCAGCTCGTTCATTTCCACGCGGGGAATGGCGGTGCGCTCTTTCGGCTTCATCGCCTTGCGCAGTTCCTGGCGCCAGGTGGCGTTGCGGCTCTTTTCGTCTGTCTCGCCCTGGTTTTCTCCGGTGGCGTGGCAGGTGGCCTGCGGTTCTTCCAGCTTGTGCATTTCCTCGCGTTCGATGCTCTTGAACGCACCCATGCGCTTCAGCATTTCGTCAAAGTCCACTTGATGCCCGTCGAACTCAGGTCCGTCCACACATACAAATTTGGTCTTGCCCCCGATTGTGATGCGGCAGGCACCGCACATGCCTGTGCCGTCTACCATAATCGTGTTCAGGGACACATCGGTAGGTATTTCGTATTTCTTCGTCAGCAAACAAACAAATTTCATCATGATGGCAGGACCGATGCAGAAGCATTTGTCCACCTTCTCTCGCTTGATGACCTCTTCCACGCCTTCCGTCACCAATCCTTTCTTGCCGTACGAGCCGTCGTCGGTCATGATAATGACCTCGTCGGAGCTTTCCCGCATCTCCTTCTCAAGGATAATCAGCTCTTTGGTGCGTCCTGCCAATACCGTAATCACACGGTTGCCGGCAGCCTTCAGTGCCTGTACGATAGGCAGCATCGGAGCCACGCCCACGCCGCCGCCGGCACAAACAACGGTTCCGAAGTTCTCGATGTGGGTGGCTTGTCCCAGCGGACCCACCACATCGGTGATGTAGTCGCCCTCGTTCAGTTCGCACAAACGGGTAGACGAAAGCCCCACTTCCTGCACCACCAAAGTGATAGTTCCCTTCGCGGGGTCGGCAGCGGCTATGGTGAGCGGCATGCGCTCGCCCTTTTCGCCTACACGTACTATTACAAAGTGTCCTGCCTTGCGTGATTGGGCAATCAACGGCGCTTCAATAACTAACTTGAAGACCTTTTCCGAAAAATGTTCTTTGCTAATGATTTTATTCATTATCTTATAATTTTGTTTGTGTAATTACGTAATTCCTTTCAGAATGATAGATTTTGCAAAGATACGGGTTATTTGTTAATAACAAAGAATGTAACGGAAAAAGATATGTCTGTGCCACGGCTTTTTCATTTAGGGGAGTTATGGGAGGCATCGGGAGCAAAAGGGAGTTGTATGCCGATAGTGTATCGCCATACATCAACAGGGATATCGGCTTTTAACCCCTCAGCCCGAAGGGCGATAACTTTTTTTTAATGGAAGAGCCGTATGCCTGTGCCTGAAAGGTGAGCGGATGGATAGGAGAAACGGTGTTTTGCGGCATTCGCCCCTTGGGACAAAAAAGATGTGCATTTCCATTGGTAAGCCCAATCCTGTAAGTTGGCTTGCAAACGGAAATGCACACATTATTGATTATCTCCCCGTGGGGATACTGTTCGGCTTGTTTTTGATTTTGACAAGGCGTTTGTTCATCCTTGCCTTAGTCAATCAATCTCTTTCATTTAGTCAATCATTTCAAATCCCGTATACGGCACCAGCGCTTTCGGTATGCGGATGCCTTCCGGAGTCTGGTTGTTTTCCAGCAGGGCGGCTACGATGCGCGGCAACGCCAGGGCGGAACCGTTCAGCGTGTGGCAGAGTTCCGTTTTCTTTTCGGCTGTGCGGTAGCGGCATTTCAGGCGGTTGGCCTGGTAAGTGTCGAAATTGGATACGGAACTTACCTCCAGCCAGCGCTTTTGTGCTTCGGAATATACCTCGAAGTCGAAGCAGAGGGCAGCGGTGAAACTCATGTCGCCGCCACAGAGACGCAGGATGCGGTAGGGCAGTTCGAGTTTTTGCAACAAGCCTTCCACGTGGTCCAGCATTTCCTGGTGAGACTCTTTGCTGTGCTCCGGCTTGTCGATGCGCACCAACTCCACTTTGGAGAACTCGTGCAGGCGGTTCAGGCCGCGTACATCCTTGCCGTATGAGCCGGCTTCGCGGCGGAAGCATTGCGTGTAGGCGCAGTTCTTGATGGGAAGCTGCTTCTCGTCGAGGATGACATCGCGGTAGATGTTCGTCACGGGCACTTCGGCTGTCGGGATAAGGTACAGGTCGTCTACTTCGCAGTGATACATCTGCCCCTCTTTGTCGGGCAGCTGGCCTGTGCCGTAGCCGGAAGCGGCATTCACCACTGTGGGCGGCATAATCTCCGTATAGCCGGACTTGCGGGCTTCGTCCAGGAAGAAGTTGATAAGTGCGCGTTGCAGTTGCGCCCCTTTGCCCTTGTACACGGGAAAACCTGCGCCGGTGATTTTAACACCGAGGTCGAAGTCTATCAGGTCGTACTTCTTGGCAAGTTCCCAGTGGGGCAGTGCGTCTTTGGGAAGCTCCGTCTCCATGCCGCCCATTTTCTCCACCACGTTGTCTTCGGCACATGTGCCTTCGGGCACACTGTCGTAAGGGATGTTGGGGATGGTGTAGAGCAGGTTCTGCATGTCCGTGGCGGCTTGGTCCATATTGGCTTGCAGCTCCTTGTTGGCTTCTTTCAGTTCCGCCACGCGGTTCTTGGCGGTTTCCGCTTCTTCTTTCTTGCCTTCCTTCATCAGCTGTCCGATGGATTTGGAGAGGGCGTTGGCTTCCGCCAGGTTCTTATCTAAGAGGGTCTGATTGGCTTTTCTTTTGTCATTGAAGTCGAGCACCTGTCCGATGGTCTCTTTCGCATTCTTGAAATGCTTTTTTTCCAGCCCGCGCAGCACGGCGTCGGTGTTTTCTGTAATCTGTCTAATGGTAAGCATATCTTATACTTGTTTTTATGATACTCTGATTTTTAGGCAAAGATAGTGCAAAAGCAGGTAATACAAAAATAAGCAGGTATCTTTTTGTGTTGCCTGCCTGTTTGCGCCCTCTTTACCGAAAAGCCTGTTTCACCACTTCGTAGAATACGATGACCGGGTTGTCCGAGTCCGGATTGTAGTTGCGTAACGCTTCGGGATACTCCTTGTGGGGTTCGGCGGACATGGTTCTGTCAATGGTCTCGGGCGTGAGGTAGCCCCAGAAGCGGTTGCCGTATGTTCCGTTGATAAGCCTGTGCACCGGCACCTCTTTTCCGGCTTTGTCCTCCAGCTTTTTTCCGCAATATATCTGTTTCCGTGCAGACAAGTCATAGAGGGCTATTTGTATGTAGCCGTCTTTGGTGAATTCGAAATAGAGCAGGTGCCCGCATTTGTAGATGTTTTCTATCCCCAGCGAATATGCCGATTTTATGAGTTCCATCGGATGTATTTTTTCTTCAATCTTTGCGAACGGCAGCGGGTTGGGAAGTTCTATCTCATAAAGAGCTTTTAGCCCGCCGGGGCTTAGTTCGTACACTATGTTGTCGAAATTCCTGCAATAGTAGAGCGAAGAGCCGTTGTAGCTGAACGGCTGGGGAGTGGCGCGGAAATGATAATCGGCTTCTGCCCGGTTGTGCGGGAAGTAGCTTTGCTCCATATCCGTTCCGTTTTTCGATAGGAACAGCGAGTGGTGGAGCGTGCTGTCTTTGGGATAGTTGTTGTGATACGGGTTGTCGTAGTAGTAGACTCCGCCCGACGAGGCCATTGCAGCAGGGGTGGGCTTGGGGAACTTCTTTGTATTGAAGTGTTTTCCGTTGTCGGAGTTGTAGTATAGGAGCGTAGTCCTCAGGTTGTCGTAAATCACCAGCTCTTTGTCTCTCTCGTTTACGGCAAAGGCGTTGATGTTTGTATATTCTCCCGGTCCGGCTCCTACGGCGTCTATCTTGAAGATGAAACGCCCCTGCATGTCGTAGCAGATAATCCGTTTCAGGTTGTCTCGAAGATAAATCCTGTCGTTTTTGATTTGTATTTCTTCTACGGCGCCCACTAAAGGGTCGGAAGCCAGGCGGACGTAAGAAACCGCTTTGAGATAATTGCCCAAATGCTCGAAGTTGTAATCCTCCACTTCTACCTTTATGGTTTGCATGCTGTCGGCGGATATGTTTCCGGAAATCTGTATTTCGTTTTTCCCGCTTTTGTTCCGGCTGCACGAACAGAATAGGAAAAGGAGTGCAAGGAGGTAGTATTGGTGTTTCATGCTGATAGAGTTAGGTATGTGTTTGTATGCTTTATGCTGTTGCTGTCAAAAATATGTTTTTTTTCAGTACAGGCAAAAGGTTTTACAAGATATTTGCTGCGGAGTATATAAAAAGAAAAGGATGCAACCCGAGAGGATTGCATCCTTTTTTCCTTATTTCTTGTACGGAAACTTATGCTTCTGCGTTTTCAACAGGGATAACAGACACAGAACGTCTGTCTGCCTTACCTACTTTGAACTGTACAGTTCCGTCTACCAAAGCGAAAAGAGTGTGGTCCTTGCCCATACCGATGTTTTCACCCGGGTGGAATTCAGTACCTCTTTGACGAACGATGATGTTGCCTGCCTTGCAAGCTTCGCCACCAAATATCTTCACGCCTAATCTCTTACTCTGTGATTCGCGGCCGTTCTTAGAACTACCGACACCTTTTTTATGTGCCATTTCTTCTTACTGTTTTAATTGATTAAGCTACTACTTCCTTGATTGTTAACTCTGTGAATTGCTGACGGTGACCGTTCAACTTGCGGTAACCTTTTCTTCTTTTCTTGTGGAAAACAAGAACCTTGTCGCCTTTTACCAAGCCGGAAACAACTTCGCAAACTACCTTTGCGCCTTCTACCGTAGGAGCACCTACTGTGATGTTGCCGTCTTTGTCTACCAAAAGAACTTTCTCGAATTCTACTGTCGCACCTGCTTCAGCGTTTTGCATGTGGTGTACAAACAGTTTCTTGCCAGCTTCTGCTTTGAATTGCTGACCGTTGATTTCTACAATTGCGTACATTTCTTATATATAATGTATAAGTTAGCTCCGTCGGGTGGTCTCTAATCACTTAGAAAGCACTTGGTTGAACCCGGTGCGGAATAATCGGGCACAAAAGTACTTCTTTTATTCGGAACAGACAAATGTTTTCTCTTCTTTTTCACCGCTTTTTCATTTAAGGACACGGCTTTTTCATTGAGGGGAGTTGGAGGGGAGAAAAAAGGAGTTAGAGGAGTTATCCCTTCGCATCGCCTCGTCAGGGGAGTTAAAGGAGCCGGTGCCGGTACTCTTGTGTATGATATTGTTATAGAAGTATCGGCTTTAACTCCTCAGCCGGCTTGGCGGCTGAGGACTCCTTTTGACTTCTCGAACTCCTTTAAAATGCAAAAGCTGTGTTGCGCCTGTACATTCTGACAGTTTGTATTTTCCGGCGCCGCAGAATCGCCTGTTTCCGTCCCGATGTGCTGCCTGCCGGAAAAAACGAAACGGAAAACGTTCATCTTGCATATACCCAGTGCGATAGCGAAATCCTTACAAACCAACCAGCACGGAAAAACGCCGGAAATGCCCTGTGCGGGCATCCCGTTTTCCGGATATTGACGTCTGCGGCGAGCGGCATTAATGCCGCTCGTGATGGACATTAGTGTCTATCGTGACAGACATTAATGCCGCTTGCGTCAGACACTAATGTCTCTCGGCTGAAACACTTGTGTCTGCCGGGAGAAAAAACGGTTTTCCGCATAAACGGTGCATTTTTATCGGGGAAAAGCGCATGCGTATCCGCGTTTTATGCAAGCCGCTCCTGTTTCGGAAGAAAGGGGCAGGGGATGGAGTAAGTAAAAGAACGGTTTTTCCCTCTTTTTGTCATGAAGCGGAGCCGGTTGGCTTTCACATCGTCCGCCACACGGTTCTTTCATTTAAGGGAGTTGCCGGGAGTTAAAGGGAGTCGGATGCCGACAGTATCGTTATACATCAGCAGGGCTGTCGGCTTGTAACTCCAAGCCCGAAGGGCGATGACTCCTTCCGGCTCCCGATAACTTCCGTATATGAAAATGCCGTGTGAGATTCCGGACTCAAAGATAAAGCAGGTGGATGAAAAAGAGCGCGGCTAACGCGGCAAGGAGAACCAATAGAAGTGCGATGCTCCGTAGGCTTATGCGCTTCGGAGCGGCGGCAGCGGGCAGTGGTTCCCGTTCCAGTAATTCTTCCAGGCTGTCCATTATCTTCTTGTGCGGATAGCGCTGCAGCTCTTCGGCGGTGGTCATGCCGTGCGTGATGCCTGCAAAATCCACCCCTGCCTTTTGTGCGGTTTCCGCGTCTACCGTGCTGTCGCCGATGTACAGCGTCTCGGCTTTGGTGGCGTGCAGTTGCTTGATGGCGAGCAGCAACCCTTCCGGAGAGGGTTTGGGCGTTTTCACGTCTTCTCCGCCGATGATGATGTCCAGGAAGTCGTTGGGGAAGTGCTGGTCCAATAGTTCCCGGATGCGGTAGCGGAACTTGGTGGAGATGATGCCGATACGGGCACCGGAGTCTTTCAATGCTATCAGTACGGACTTGGTTTCGAGGAAAAGCACCGTGTTCACGGTCATGTGCGTGTCTGCCTCTTTTACGTATTCTTTCTTCAGTTCTGCAAGCTGCCGGGGGTCGGTCACGCCGGAGAGGATGGAAAAAGAGTCTTCCAGGGTCTTGCCGATGGTGCGCTTGATGTCATCGTCGGTGGGCTGGGTATATCCGTGGCGGTTCAGTACGTTGCGGAAACAGGTGACGATGCCGCGCGAGGAGTCGGCAAGGGTGTAATCGAAGTCGAAGAGGTAGGTGGTATAATTCATAAATCTGCCTTTTTGCGGCAAAGTTAGGGAAAAATTACTTCACTCTTCCGCCGCACAGCCAGTATTGTGTGTAATATCTCTCCTTCAGGCTGCTCACGATGACTCCCCGGCTGGTACTGGCGTGGACGAACTTGCCGTCTTTCAGGTAAATGCCTACGTGGGCGACTTTCTTGCGGGACGCCCGGCTGGTGAAGAACACCAGGTCGCCTTCGCGCAGGTTGCGGCGGGCTATCCTGTTGCTTTCCTTCAGCTGTCTGTCCGTGCTGCGCGACAGGCGTATGCGGTAGGTTTTCCTGTAAAGCTGTGCCACCAGTCCGGAACAATCCGTCCCATGCTTGCTGTCGCCGCCGGCGCGGTAGGGGGTGCCTATCCATTCGGCGGCGTTGATGTACAGCTTGTGGTTGTCCGCCAGTTCGATGTCCATGCCTAAGCGCACGGAAGCCTGCGCCAACGCTTTGTAGTCGAGACGCGGGGCCGATGTCCGGCAGGAGCTTAGGCAGAGCGCTAATCCTGCCAGCGCAATGATGTAGTGCAAGGTTTGCTTCATGTTCATTCCTCTATGGTGGTTGTTTCTTTTGCTTCCTGCTTTTCGTCCGCATCGTTTGCCGTGGCGCCGTCTTCCTCCACATTGACATTGAAATAGGCTTCCAGTTCTTTTTCCGCCGAATCGTTTTCGTTTTGTATGTCGCGGATGATGACTCCGTGCTCCAATAAGGCGATGCGCGGACACACGTCTACCGTATGATTCAGGTTGTGGCTGGAGATAATGACGGTGGCTCCCTGCTCCTCGTTGTACTTTTTCAGCAGTTGCTTGATGATGGATTGCGAGCTGGGGTCCAGAAAGTTGAACGGCTCGTCCAGTATCAGCAGTTGCGGATGGTGCAGCATGGCGGAAATGATGCCTATCTTTTGCTTGTTTCCGGCAGAGAAGTTGCGTATGAACTTCTTCTGTCCCATGACTTCACCGTTCATGAAACGTTCGAAGGGAGCGATGCGTCCGTCCACCTCTTCTTTTTTTAGGCCGTACATCTTGCCGATGAAATAGAAATACTCCTCCGGTGTGAGGTAGTCTATCAGGAAGCCGTCGTCGATGAAGGCGCCGGTATGCTTTTTCCACTCTTCGCTCTTGCATACGTCTATGCCGCCGATGGTGACGTTGCCGTTGTCGGCTTGCAGGAGGTCCAGTATGAGCCGGAACAGGGTGGTCTTTCCGGCTCCGTTGTTGCCCACCAGCCCCAGCATGTCGCCGCTGTTGATGGTGTAGCTGTCAATGTTTACGGCTGTCTTTGCGCCGAATTTCTTCTGTAGGTTGTTTATCGAAATCATAGCTGAAAGTTATGGGGGAATTTGAATTGTGAATTATGAATTTTGAATTAGGGGGATTGGCGGGCTGTTACTGCCGGCTGTCTCTGAAGCCTTCCATGTTTTTGTAGCGCCGCTTCATGAAGCGTTGGTACACGTTTCTCAGCCAAAGGCGGGAAGTCAGTATAAAGCCTGTGCCGATGGCAATCAGTATCCAGGCGGTGGTGTCGGGACCGAAAAGGCTTGTCAGTATGAAGTTCAGGAAAAAGGGGACTCCGAATGTCGCTCCGGAAATCAGGTTCTGCAGTCCGCTTCCCATGTTCCGGCGGCTGGTCATCTTGGTGTTCAGGTCGATTGTCTTGTTGTTGTATACCGCCAATTGGAACAGGCAGAAATATACGCCTCCGGCCACGAACACGGCCCAGGCGATGCAGCTCAGTACGGACAGTTTGCCGGTTGCCATTGCCGGTATCATCAGGAGCAGCGGGATGAGGATGGCAATGCTGTACAACGTGTATTTGGCACGCAGCAGGGTATAGATGGATTCTTTGCGGCTCATCAGCCCGTCGATGTAGTTGCCTTCGTAGCTCATCAGGCTCGACAGGAACAGAAGCCCGAAAATCAGGAAGTTGTAAATCATGATGAAGTTTTTCATGCCTCTGCCGTCGTATGCTTCGGTGAAACTCAGGACGCAGGTAAAGCCTGCGACTATCAGGAAACACGTGCGCAGGGATGTCTTGCAGATTTTGTTGCGCAACAGCATTTTCAGTTCCAGCCGCATGTATTCGCCGATTTCTCCGTAGCGGTCCAGGAACTTGTATTCGGACACGTGCTTCACCTTGACGTCTTCCACTTTGTTGATTTCGTTGTAGACGAGCTTGCCCATCACTTCGCGGTTGACGAACCATAGCACGGCGATTGCCGCAAACATGCCGATGAAGGCGGACGGGTGTCCCAGGATAAATCCTTCTCCCAAGTCGGTAGACCAGTCGAACAGCGGGCTGTTGTCCGGTATGAACATGCCGGCGGCGATAGTCCCGTACACCAGTACGGGCAGGATTACCCACCAGACACGCTCGCTCATCAATGTCCGGCACAGCAGGAACCAATAGTTGTTGAACACCATCAGCAGCCATATTCCGATGCTATAGGCGGCTACTCCCGTTATGCCGTAAAACTTGGTAATGCTGATGATGGCGAACGGGACAAAAAAGAACAGCCATATCAGGTTGAAACCGTCCAATCCGGAACGTATCAGCAGAAAGTCGATAAGGCGGTTGCGCCTTACCGGCAACAGCAGATAGGGCTTTACTTCTTGGGTGGGTGTTTTCTGAAACGGGAAACGCATCAGGAAGTCCAGGCACAGAACGAATATAAGTCCGCTGTTCAAGACGTGGTATGCCTCGGTTGCTCCGTCGTTGAAGGCAAAAGCGAAGGTGGTGCCGAAGAACACCAGATAGCCTGCCCAGAACACTGCCATGAAGTACATCCAGAACTTTCCGAATTTGTTCTTCTCGTACATCGGATTTCGCTTGGCTGCCAGCTTTCCGTGCTTGCGCAATTCTATAAAGAGGTTCATAATGGATATGGATTAGTGTATATGAAAAAGGCTGCGCTGCTTCCGTGAACAACGCAGCCTTTTGGGGGAAACTGTAATTTATAGAGGTCTGCCCTGTGAGTGTAAAGTGCTACTCTGCGATGCTAAAGTGCCACTTTAGGATGCTAAACCTCTACTTTACGATGCTGAAGTTGATGTCTTATTTCTTGTCGGGGCTGATCATCGAAACGGTGGTCCGGTTCTTCTGTTTCAGCAGGTCGTCGGCAAATTTCCGTACGTCCTTTGCCGTGATGCTGTTGACGATTTGCTCATAGTCCTTCACCGCATCGATGCCTGCATACAGGTATTCGTCTATGCTGTTCAGCCAGTAGCCGTTTTCCTTCAGGTCTTCGTTGTGCTTCTTCAGCATGTACTCTTTCACTTTGTTCAGGCTGGCTTCATCGGGACCGTTCTTGGCGAAGGCTTCCGCTTCGGCATAGATAATCTTCATCAGTTTCTCCTGTTTTTCGGGAGCCGTATTGAAGAAGATTTGCAGGACGGCTCTCTCGGCAGGATATTTGATGATTTGCCCCATGGGGTATACGCCGTATGTGCCGCCTTCGTCTTCGCGTACCTTCTCCGTATAGATAAGTTCGAGAAGCTGTCCGGTCATGCTCATAAGAATGTCGTTGCGGAGGCTGTATCGGCAGGTGCCGCTGTAGCAGATGAAGTTGTTTACCTTCGGAGTCTCCTGCGTGCGGATGAACTCGTTCTTGTATACGCCCTTGCGCATTGCGATGTGGTTGTCCTTGAACGTCTCTTTGCGGTTGATGGAAGGCAACGCACCTAAGTAGGATTCTATCAGGGGCTTCACGGCTTCCACATCGACATTTCCCACTAAAATGAAGGTAAAGTCGCTGGCGTCCTTGAAGCGGTCTTGATACATGGACAGGATTTTGTCATAATCCATCTTGTCTACCATGTCGGCTTTCATTCTCAGGGTTCTGGGGTGGTTCATGTAGAGGCCGGACGTGATAGAGTCGCGGAAGGAGGAGTTCGGGTTCAAATCCATATTCTGCAGTTCGGCTTTGCTGCGGTTCTTGTAAGATGCGAAGGCGTCATTGTCGCGTCTCGGAGCTGTGAACGTCAGGTAAGTGAGCTGCATCATTGTTTCGAAATCTTTGGGAGAGCAGCTGCCGGCAACGGTTTCTGTCTTGTCGCCGATGCCATAGCTTACGGAAGCCTTTTTGCCTGCCAGGACTTTTTCCAGCTCGATGGCGCTGAAATTGCCCAGACCGCCCAATGCCACCGCATCCAGTCCGTTGATGTTGATGATTTCCGAGTCGGGGAAGAGGGAGCTGCCACCCATGCTTACGCCTTTCATGCGGATTTCGTCAGCTTTGAAGTCGGTCTTCTTGATGATGACCTTGACGCCGTTGGACAATGTCAGCACCGTTGTTCCGAAAATGCCGTCGTTCTTTTCCGAAACGATTTTGCCGCCTTTCGGAGCTTCTTTCATCAAAGGTTCGTCGGAAACCTTGTCCACGTACGGAGTAAGTTTCTCCGCCTTTACTTCTTTCAGCAGATTCAGGATGGTTGCCTCTGTCGGGAGTTTCAGACCCTCTTTCTGAGGACCGAACAGGGCTATCACCTGGTTGCTGTCCGTCACCATCTGTTGCATCATCTGGTTGAGGGCTGCCACCGGAATGTTCGGCGCTATCTGGTTGATGATGGCATATTCGGTGGCAATTCCCGGGATGGGTTCGTTGTCGAGGAAGTGGCGGACGTATTCCTTCACGTAGCTTTCGTTCTTGCGCTTGTCGCGTTCCTGGAAAGCGGATTCCAGATGGCGCAGGTATTCGGCACGGGCACGGTTGTATTCGGTTTCGGTAAATCCGAACTGGCGTGCGCGCTCTATCTCGCGGAGAATGGTTGAAATGCCGTTTTCAATGGCATCTTCCTTGCAGACTACAATGCCGGTGAAGGAATCTTTGGTCTTTGCCACGAAGAAGTCGTCATCGTAGGTCGCTGCATAGATGTAAGGCGGGTTGGCTGCTTGCAGCAACTCGTTCAGACGTGCATTCAGCATGGTGGTGGCAAGGGTTGCCGCATAGTCTTGCATCAGATAGCCTACGTTGCCTTTCTCTTCGCGGGGAGTTGCCTCGTGCTTGTTGAAGATGAAGGCTTGCACGTATGGCTGCTCCTTGTCATTGGTAACCAGTACGATAGGCTCCTTGTTGTCGTTTACAGGATAATATTCGCGCTTGGCGCCGTCCGGTTGGGCGGGAATGTCGGCAAACATCTTTTTAATCAGTGCCTCGATGGCATCCACGTCGATGTCACCCACAACGACTATGCCTTGCAAGTCGGGGCGGTACCATTTCTCATAATAGTCTCTTAAGGTTTGAGGCTTGAAATTCATTACGACATCCATTGTCCCGATGGGGAAACAGTTGGCGTATTTGGTTCCGGCAAACATGGCAGGGAGCATCTTTTCCTGGAAACGCTGCATGGCACTCATGCGTGTGCGCCACTCTTCGTTGATGACGCCGCGCTCCTTGTCTATTTCCTTTGCGTCCAGCGTGAGGTCGTTGCTCCAGTCGTGCAGGATGAGCAGGCAGGAGTCGATGGCTCCGGGAGTGTTGACTGGTACATTGGAGATATTATAGACCGTTTCGTCTATGGAGGTGTATGCGTTCAGGTTCTCGCCGAATTTCACGCCGATACGTTCCAGATACTGTATCAGGGAGTTGCCGGGGAAGTGGGTGGTGCCGTTAAAGCACATGTGTTCGAGGAAGTGGGCAAGACCGCGTTGGTTATCCTCTTCCTGTATGGAACCTACTTTCTGGGCGATATAGAAGTCTGCGCGGTTGGCGGGAAGATTGTTTTTTCGGATATAATAGGTTAATCCGTTGTCCAGTTTGCCGATGCGGACAGCTGGGTCGATAGGAATGGGCGGCAGTTGCTGTGCAGATGCCTGCTGGAAGTTGCAACATACGATCAGTGCGACTATCCATAAGTTACGTAATAAATGTTTCATCATTATTTGGTTTTTAAAATGTTTTACTGTATCTGTCGGAGCGGTAAATGATAAATCACAAAAATACCCTCTCTTTTTATTTGATGGCTTGGCGGATACGTACCAGTTTGGTTAAAAGTCCCTCCAGCAAATCCAGCTTCAGCATGTTGGCACCGTCGCTTTTGGCTACGGCAGGGTTTTCGTGTGTCTCGATGAACAGTCCGTCCGCACCTGTGGCGATGCCTGCCTTTGCTATGGTCTCAATCAGTTGCGGCATGCCGCCGGTGACGCCGCTGGTTTGGTTGGGCTGCTGCAGGGAGTGGGTGACGTCCAGTATGACGGGGAAGCCGAAAGTCTGCATTTCGGGTATTCCGCGGTAATCCACCACAAGATCCTGGTAGCCGAAGGTCGTTCCGCGCTCTGTAATCATAACCTTCCTGTTTCCGGCTTCCACCACTTTGTCGGCTGCAAACTGCATGGCAAGCGGGGAGAGGAATTGCCCTTTCTTTATATTAACGGTCTTGCCGGTCTTGGCGGCGGCTACCAGCAGGTCGGTTTGTCTGCAGAGGAAAGCGGGGATTTGCAGGATATCAACATATTCGGCTGCCATAGCCGCTTCCTCTGCGGCGTGGATGTCTGTCACGGTGGGCACTCCGAACGTGTCGTGTACTTTCTTCAGGATTTTCAGTGCTTTTTCATCGCCTATGCCCGTAAACGAGTCTAAACGCGAACGGTTGGCTTTGCGGTAAGAACCTTTGAAGGCATAGGGGATTTGCAGTTTCCCGGTGATGTTTACTATGCGTTCGGCAATGCGCATTGCCATATCTTCTCCTTCAATCACACACGGGCCTGCCAAGAGAAAGAAGTTTCCGGCAGGATTATTTTTCAGTTCAAGCATACTTTATGGGGTTTTGAATTAGTTATAATTTCAGAATTTCAGATTTCAGAATTTAGATTTCAGAATTTAGATTTCCTGGTTTCAGGGCTTTGGCTTTCGATTTTGAATTTATGAAATCAGAAATCTAAAATCAGAAATCTAAAATTCTGAAACCACGATATCGTTTTTAGGCGGGGATAATCAAGGTTATCGCTTCGTGCAGCACCCCGATGTCCAATGGGAAATGGCGGTCGAGGATACGTCCGTCCAAATCGACGGAAGCGTTCTGTGCACGCAGCACTTTTATCTTTTGGGTGCGATAGGGCTTTACCACTTTATGGTTCAGGATTCTTCCTTCCATCAGCATCCATATCCCTGAAAAGAGTTGCAATAATTCCGGACGATAGATGACCGAAACATCCAGCCAACCGTTGTAGGGCACTGCACTGGGCACCTGGCCGTATCCCCATGTGCTGCCTATGCACACCGTCATGATGCGTCCGCGTATATGTTCACCGTTTATCTTAAGGTGCATGCGATACAGCTTTCGCTCAAATATCAAGGAGATAAATGCCATGAGATAAGAAAGGAACTTTACACCCCAGAAGCGTTTGCATTGGTCGGTGATTTTTACAATCCTGGCTCCGAGTCCAATGTTGATGGCATTGAGGAAATAACGGGTTTTATGCTCTTTGCCGTCGTAGTAGTAGCATGTGCCGACATCTATTTTGCGGCGGCGGTTGTTGATGATGCAATCTACGGCTTCCTTGTATTCCGCGCTCATCCCCCAATATTTGGCAAAGTCATTTCCTATGCCGTTGGGGATAATGCCGACCGCTATGTTTTCTTTATTCTCCGCACCGGAAAGCATGATGCCGTTGATTGCGTCGTTCAGTGCGCCGTCACCGCCTACAACGACAATGGTACGGTAGCCGTTGTTGGCAAGTATGCCCGCCAGACGCTCTACTGAGCCAAACCCTTCGGACTGCACGTAGTCATAAGACACGCCTTTGCCGTCCATATATGCTTTAATCTCTTTCCACCGTTTCTGCACTTTGCGCGTTCCGGCTTTGGGGTTATAGATTACTCCCCATTTATCGGGCTCTACACTCATTTGTCTTTTCCTTTCAATCGGTCCAACATTCTTATATTTGCCGCTTTGTCATCGTTGCCGTCAAAGATACTAAATCTCTTTGAGTTTAGACTTTACAAAGGCTATCTTTTCTTCTATAGGCCATCGGGCGTCTATCCAGTGTATGATAAATCCCCGTCTTTCCATCCCCCGGAACCAGGTCATTTGGCGTTTGGCAAACTGGTGGATGGCTATTTCCAGTTGGCAGAACATTTCGTCGTAGGTCAGTTTGCCGATGACATAAAGTGTCAGGTATTTGTATTCTAATCCGTAGTAGATAAGGTCGTCCGGATGAATGCCTTGCTCTATCAGCCGGCGTACTTCGTCCACCATCCCTTCGTCTAACCGTTGGCGCAGCCGGCGGGTGATTTTGTCTCGGCGGAGTTCACGGTCTATGTCCACACCGATGATGAGGCTGTTCAATTGCGGAAATGAACGTTCGTCTACGGGTGTGTGGGCGTAATATTCTTCAATTTCGATGGCGCGGATAGCACGTTTCACCGTATCCACATCCGTTGTGTTGTGCAGGTTTTTGCAGGTTTTCAATATCTCGGTCAACTCTTCCAGTGATTTGTCTGCCAGACGGCTGCGCAGTTCCGGATTTTCGGGTACGGGCAACAACTTATACCCCTTGAGGACCGATTCCAGATACATTCCCGTTCCGCCACATACAATGGGCTGGCTGCCTTTTTGCCTGATGCTTTCATAAGCGGCTAAGAAATCACGCTGATATTCAAATACGTTGTATTTATATCCCGGGTCGGCTATGTCAATGAGGTGATAAGGTATCTGTTTGCCGTTTACGACATAATCGGCAAGATCTTTACCGGTGCCAAGATCCATGCTCCGGTATATCTGCCGGGAATCGGCGCTGATGATTTCCGTATTGAGTTCTGCTGCCAATGCGGCGGCAAATGGGGTTTTGCCGGATGCTGTAGGCCCTAATATGGCGATTAAATCATAGTCAGGCATATATAATAATGTATATTTGTTAATTCCGGTACAAATATAAATGAAAATCGTGGGAATCTCACACCGGCAGGATAAAGAAAATGTTTTTTCTTTAGAGGAAAGATAAGGCAATTTGCAGGCAGAATGAAAAGAACCGGTTCTTTTCATTTTGTGATGACAGGGCTTTTTCATTTACAGGAGTTAAAGGGAGTTGGAAGGAGTTATCCCCCTTCGGGACAGGAGTTAAAAGCCGGCAGTTATGCCGGGGAACACGACCGGAGAGACTGCACAAACAGACAGGCGGAAGCAGACAAACGGAAACGGACCGGTGAAGAACAAACGGATAAGAACAGGTCGGAGAAATATCCCCGCAAGATATTTATTGTCAGCGGTATATGAGTGCTACATGATTTCTGCGCGGTGGAACTTTATTTCCAGTTAACTGGAAACGCGTTCCCACCGAATTGGAACTACGTTCCCAGCGTACAGGGAACATGTTTCCAATTAAGTGGGAACATCGGAAGAAAAAGAAGCTGTCAGTCACGGGGGAAGGATTTACGGGAGCCGGAGAGGGTTATCGCCCTTCGGGGATAGGGAGTAAAAGCCGATACTTCCGTAAACACATACGAAGAGTGTCGGCTTTAACTTCTTTAAGTCTCTGACTGCTGTATATGAAAGAGCCGTGTTGTGAGGATTCCGCTCTTTCATTGTTTTTATCCGGTTCTTTTCCGGGGGGGATGCTTCTTGTCCTGAATGAAAGGAATACACCGTGAGGGGGCAACTTCTATTTGCATTTACGATATAGAATTGAAAAAGGAAGTAAAAACGAACATACATCTTCTTAAAAGGTGTTATAAAACATATCTTTTTTCTTGGATAATTTGCGGATTTGACAAATGTCCGTATCTTTGCAATGTGTTTTTCATAGTATTAGATTTAAGGTTAACAAAGGTTGGAGTACAGCGGTACTCCTTTTTTTTGCTCTATACTTTTCTGCTTGCTTCTATTTTGTTGTATGGATTGTTCTTTCTTAGTCCCCTTTTGATAATTGATTTTCTTGTCTGTTAAATCTTTGTTTATTAATTTGTTATGTATTTACGTGTTACGTATATAACAAAAAATGTAACATAGTCAAAGAAAGATGTAACGCCATCAAAGAAACATGTAATGTGATTTTTAATGTAGTATAAGTGTGTTTTGTACATTTGCAGCGGAAAAGCCTGCGAAGAATTCTCATATTATGGATGCACAGATATGAAGAACACACATTTCTTTAATATGGCTCGACAATATTATTAATTATAAAATCGAGTTTTGATGAATAAAAAATCTTTTTTCTCTCTTTTATCGGCGTTGGTAGTCTCTGCCGGTACGTTGGGTGGGTTCTCTTCTTGCGGATCGTCCAAGGCGAATGACAAATTGCCCGCTATTAAGGACTCCACAGCTCTTTTCGACTATTTTACTTACAAAGGCAACGATGATTTTTATAATGAAAATCCATTGCCAGATGACGAATCATTCTATAATCCCATTCTGCCCGGTTGGTATTCGGACCCCAGTATATGTACTAATGGAGAAGGAGATTATTTCTTGGTAACCTCTACTTTTACTTTCTATCCGGGTGTGCCTATCTTTCATAGCAAGGATTTGGTGAATTGGAAGCAAGTGGGGCATGTCCTTAATCGTCCGTCGCAGTTGGTCAACATGAAAGGACAGCATGTTAGCGGGGGAATCTTTGCTCCGGCTATTTCATATAATCCTCATAATAAAACGTATTATATGGTGACCACGAATGTGGGTGCCGGTAATTTCTTTGTAAAAACCCAAGATCCGTTCGGTGAATGGTCTGATCCCATTATGTTGCCCGAAGTAGGCGGGATAGACCCTTCTTTCTTCTTTGATGAAGACGGAAAAGCTTATATCGTGAATAATGATGATGCTCCGGATTATAAGCCTGAGTATAGCGGACACCGTACAATCCGTGTACAGGAATTTGATGTGAAGTCGGACAAAACAATCGGTCCCCGTAAAATTCTGGTAAATAAAGGCGTGCACCCGGAAGAAAAACCTATTTGGATAGAGGGACCTCACATGTACAAGATTAATGGAAAATACTTCTTGATGGATGCGGAAGGCGGTACCAGTACTTGGCATTCGGAAGTTATCTTCCGTGGTGATTCTCCGATGGGACCTTTTACTCCGTGGGCAAAGAATCCGATATTGACGCAGCGTCATCTTGATGCGGCACGCCCCAATCCGGTTACTTGTGCCGGTCATGCCGATTTGGTACAAACCAAGGAGGGAGACTGGTGGGCTGTCTTTTTAGCATGCCGTCCTATTGATAATAAGTTCGAGAATTTAGGTCGTGAGACATTTATGATGCCGGTAAGGTGGAGCGAAGACGGCTATCCTTATCTGACACAAGGAGATGAAACCGTGCCTATGATATTGAAACGTCCGGGAGTAAAACGTGATGCCGATGTTACATTTGGTAATTTTGAAGAGACGGAAGATTTTGATAATACCTCTTTAGGAATGCAGTGGATGACGTTGCGTGCTCCTGCTGCCGAACTATATTCTTTGTCGGACACTCCGGGCTTCCTCTCTTTGAAGTGTGCCGGAATCAGTGCTTCGGAAAAAGATACGCCTGCTTTGATTTGCCGCCGTATGCAACATCATAAATTTGAGTCTACTACTCGTATGCTGTTTAATCCTTCTAATGAAAAAGAGAAAGCCGGTATGCTGTTGTTTAAAGATGAACGCCACCAGTATTTTCTTGCTGTAAGTATGGAGGAAGGTAAGAAATTGGTTTCTCTGAGAAAGATTGGAGATTCCGAGCAGGTATTGGCATCTGCTGTTATTCCTGAAGAAACAAAAGATGTTTATCTGAAAGTGGTATCCGGCGGCAGTCATTATGATTTTTATTATTCCTTAAAAGGAGAAGAAGAATGGACATTATTATGTGATGGGGTGGATGCGAATTATCTGTCTACAGCTACGGCAGGTGGATTTACAGGAAGCGTAATCGGGTTGTATGCCATCGGTAAGTAAGTTGATGGTGATTATGTCTTGATGTAATATAGAGAACACTCTTTGTAGCCGGAAGAAAAGTACATGTAATATTTGGTGTAATATAGGAAATATTCTTATAGAATATTTTCTGTATTACGCAATATATTTGTAGTAATAAAACCCCGATACTTAATAATGGTTAGCATTTATTAATCTAATACTAATAACAATTAACAATGAAATGTATGTTTGACGATAGCTAAAGCTATTTTTTGAAATGAAAACTGATTGATGATTAGAGAACAAAGTAGTTTATTAACTTCTTAAACTAATGGTAATGAAAAATGTAAAAGAGAAAATTCAAAAGGCCTCTTACCTGTTTCTGCTTATGCTGTTCAGTTGTCTGACAGTGTCTGCACAAAAGGGGACAACGGTAAGAGGAACTGTCTTTGACAGTAATGGTGAGACAATCATTGGTGCTTCAGTTGTGTTAAAAGGCAATAATTCAATAGGTACAATTTCAGATATAGATGGTAATTTCGTGTTGACTGTGCCCAATGAAAATTCTATTCTTGTTGTTTCATTTGTCGGAATGAAGCCTAAAGAGGTAAAAGCCTCCTCGAAAGGTATAATTAAAGTGACGTTGGATGATGATTCACAACAATTGGAAGAGGTTGTGGTAGTAGG
The DNA here is from genome assembly GCF_910578895.1 of uncultured Bacteroides sp. Lineage (GTDB taxonomy): Bacteria > Bacteroidota > Bacteroidia > Bacteroidales > Bacteroidaceae > Bacteroides. The sequence continues at coordinate 231,490 of NZ_CAJTSC010000001.1, read as the reverse complement.
TTATGGACAGCAGAAGAAAGCTTCGGTTGTAGGTGCTATTACACAAACCACAGGTAAGGTACTGGAACGTGCTGCGGGTATTTCCGATATCGGTGCTGCTCTGACCGGTAATTTGCCCGGTGTGGTTACTACTCAAGGTACGGGTATGCCCGGTGAGGAAGAACCGAAGATAACCATTCGCGGTGCGAGCTCATGGAATAATAATGAAGATCCGTTGGTGTTGGTCGATGGTATAGAGCGTCCTATGAGTTCGGTAGATATCAGCTCAGTACAGTCCATTTCCGTATTGAAAGATGCTTCGGCAACTGCCGTTTATGGTGTTAAGGGTGCTAATGGTGTGATTTTGGTTACTACCAAACGCGGTACGGAGGGTAGTGCAAAGATAGATGTAGGTTTCAATGCCACTCTGAAATCTCCTTCAAAGTTGCCTAATAAGTATGATTCTTATGATGCGTTGATGTTCCGCAATACGGCTATCGAACATGAGTTGGCTTTACGTCCGGATTCTTGGGAATATGTCCGTCCTCAATCATTCATCAATAACTATCGTAATCAGACTACTATAGAGCAGAGAGAACGTTATCCTAACGTAGACTGGCAAAAAGCATTGTTTAAAGACAACACGATGTCTTACAGCGCCAATATCAACATTAGTGGCGGTACGAAGTTTGTAAAGTATTTCGCATCTGCCGATTACGTACACGAAGGTGACCTTTTTAGAATTTATGACAATGGTCGTGACTACAACTCCGGTTATGGATACGATCGTATCAATGTACGTAGTAACTTGGATTTTAACATTACGAAAACTACTGTATTGAAAGTAAATCTTGCAGGCTCTAATGCCATCCGTAAAGCTCCGTGGAGTAATACGGGTAACTCGGAATGGCAAATCGGACAACAGTGGTCGGGAGCATACAACATTGCTCCGGATGTATTTCTTCCGCAATATTCGGATGGTAGCTGGGGTATGTATCCATTGGTTTCCAATACCACCAACTCTGCCGAGAACATTTCCTTGGGAGGTACCATGCAACTTACGACAACCCGCATTAATACCGACTTTACATTGGAGCAGGATTTAAAGTTTATAACCAAAGGACTTTCTGCCCGTGCCACCGTTTCTTGGGATAATGTTTTCGTAGAGAACAATCGTGGTATAAATGATTTGTATAACAATGCACAACGTAAATGGATTGATCCGGATACCGGTCAGGTAAGATATGAACAATCTTATGATACCAATAACGGCTTTGACTGGACACAGGGTGTCAATTGGAGTACTTCTCCCGGTACGGTAGACAATGGACAGACGGTTCGTAATCTGTATTACCAGGCACAATTGAACTGGGTACGTAGTTTCGGTAAGCATAACGTGACGGCTATGGGATTGTTTAGCCGCCAGGAAAATGCACGAGGAAGCGTAATGCCTACATATCGTGAAGACTGGGCGTTCCGTACTACTTATAATTATGCCGACCGTTATTTTATTGAATATAATGGTGCATACAACGGTTCTGAAAAGTTTAGTCCGGAAAACCGTTTCGCTTTCTTCAACTCCGGAGCCATCGGTTGGATGATCAGCGAAGAACCTTTTATGAAATTCTTCCGTGAAAAGAAGATTTTAGACATGCTGAAAGTACGTGCTTCTTACGGTGAAATCGGTTCCGACCAGTTGGGTGATCCGTTTGATTCAAGCCGTCGTTGGCTCTATATGAATCAATGGGCGTATGGCGGACATACTTTTATGGATCTTAATCAAAGAGAAAGTATTTATACATGGTATCGTGAGTCTGCTATCGGAAATAAAGATATCCAGTGGGAAGTTGTGAAGAAGTTGAATATCGGTGTTGACTATTCATTCCTTGAGGGTTTACTTGCCGGTAGTATCGAATTTTTCCGTGATGTACGTTCTAATATCTTTGTGTATGGTGGTGACCGTTCTATGCCCTCTTATTTTGGTGGAACTCCGCCTTCTGTCAACAAGGGAAAAATCCGTACAAGCGGTTATGAATTGGAATTGCGTGTCAACAAGACATTTGCCAATGATTTGCGTGTTTGGGGTAACTTCAGTATGACGCATGCAAGAAACAAGGTGCTTGTTAAAGACGACCAGGCATTACGTCCTGCCTATCAGAAAGCTGCCGGTCACGGTGTAAATCAATATAATTCCTATATTGATGCCGGTTTCATTCAAAATTACGACCAACTGTTTGGTGCTCCTGCCCATGATGCCAATGATTCTCAGAAATTGGTGGGCGACTACTACATTGTCGATTTCAACGGTGATGGTGTGATAGACAATAAAGACCAGGCTCCTTACGGATATACAAGTTCTCCCGAGAATACATTTAATGCCACAGTCGGATTTGAATGGAAAGGTTTCAGCGCTTTTGCACAATTCTATGGTGTGACTAACGTGACCCGTGATGTTGCCCTTAATAGTTTTGGCAGCAAACTGAACACCGTATTCGATAATGGTACATGGTGGTCGAAAAATACTCCTAATGCCGATGTGGTTGTTCCCCGTTGGAACTCTACACCGAGTTATAACGATGGTACCCAGTTCTTATACGACGGTTCTTATGTTCGTCTGAAGAACGTAGAGTTGGCATATACTTGGAATAAGGGGTGGATTAAGAAACTTGGTTTAGGTAATCTGAAGATTTATCTCAATGGTAATAATCTTTGGTTATGGACACGTATGCCCGATGACCGCGAAGCCAATCTTTCCGGAGCCGGTTATTTAGGTGCTTATCCTACAGTGAAACGTTACAACTTAGGTATTAAATTCACATTATAATAATGTACAAAATGAAATATAATACATATAAAACTCTTTTTTATGCAGGTCTTCTGTCTCTTTCAGTAGGACTTGGCACGACATCCTGCGAAGATTATTTGGACAAAAGTCCGGAATCTACGGTGTCCGAAGAAGATGCGTTCAAGAATTACCGTAATTTTCAAGGATTCATAGAGGAAATATACAATTGTATACCTGATAAGGAAAAGTGTAACTACTGTACATCTTGGAACTGGGGTGACGATGAACTTTTTAATTCTATGGGCGATGCACACATGACACATCAGGCCGATTTGGGTAATTTCCGTGCTTGGCAAAGTAATGGTCAATGTTGGCTATACAGAAATCCCAGTAATCCCACTTCTACCAACGCGTTTGACCATTCTTTGTGGCCGCACTCTTGGTATTGCATCCGTAAGGCTAATGTAGGTCTGGCTAATTTGGATAAATTGGTTGGCACCCAAGAAGAAAAAAACTTGATTGCCGGTCAGCTCTATTTCTTTCGTGCATGGTGGCACTTTGAGTTGATGACTTATTGGGGTGGTTTGCCCTATATCGATCAAGTGTTTGATGCGGGTCAAGAATTGACTTTACCACGACTGAGTTATCAGGAATGTGCGGATAAAGCTGCTGCCGATTTCCGTCGTGCCGCCGATTTGTTGCCTATCGATTGGGATAAAACATCTACAGGTAAAGCTACAGAGGGTAAAAACCAATTGCGTATTAATAAGATTATGGCGTTGGGATATCTTGGTAAAAACTATCTGTGGGCAGGAAGTCCTTTGATGAAGAACGGCGCACAACTTGGTGGAACTAATACCTATAATTACGATGAGGAATATTGTAGAAAAGCCGCGCAAGCATTCGGAGAATTGTTGGATTTGGTAGAGGGTGGACAGACACAATATGCACTTGCTGAATTTGATTACAAGAACATTTATGACCATGAAAAGGCAAACGGTGCAAAGAACTGTTACTCTGACATTTTTTATACCCGCCGTCAAGGCTGGTTGATGCCCGGATCGACAGAGGCTATATTCCGTGGACCTTCCGGAAGTGGTGGAAATGCCAATAACAGTAACTGGAATATGGCGAAAATATGGGGACCGAAAGTTGCGGGACTCGTTGCTCATGATAAAATCATACATTTGCCGACTGCCAATCTTGTAGCAATGTATGGAATGAAGAACGGTCTTCCTATTGATGATGATAATTCGGAATTTGATGAAAGACATCCGTTTAAGGATAGAGACCCGCGTTTCTATCATGATATCGTATTCGATGGTTTCCGTTATGTCATTGCGGAAGACAAGTTGTCTGATGCACAAAAGCCTTATGCTTATTGTGACCTTTCTACAGGTGCGGATATGCGTTCTGCGGACCTTGGAAGCCGTACCGGTTATTTCTTCCAAAAATTTGTTCCCCATACTTGTAATGAAGGTGATAAGGAATATGACTGGGGTAGTAACTTGCATACTTACTTGCCGTACATGCGCTTGGCTGATATTTATTTGATGTATGCCGAAAGTTGTGCGGTACTTGGCGGTCCGTCTGCCAAGTCGGATAACTGTTCGTTGACAGCTCTTGAGGCAATCAATAAGATTCGTACCCGTTGCGGTGCGGAAGGAGTTCATTCTTCTTATTTGGCAGACAATAAAAAGTTCATGGATGAAATCCGTCGCGAACGTGCTGTGGAACTTGCTATGGAAGGTTTCCGTTTCAACGACCTTCAACGCTGGCTGCTGCTTACGGAAGCTCCCTATACAGAAAAGTATTCTGTTGAGTTCGACCGTGTGGAAAGTCCGGAGTTTTATAGAACGAACGATCCTGCGGAGGCGGAAGTTGCCAACTATCGTCATGAATTGATTGTGAAGCGTGTGTTTGGGACAAAGCATTACTGGTTCCCCTTACCCGATGATGATGTATATCTCTATCCTGAATTCGAACAGAATCCCGGTTGGTAATTGTGGAAAAACGACAAAGTATGTTTAACAATAAATGAATAAACAATGAAATATATACAAGCAAGATTCATTCTCTGTGCTATGCTGGCCGCTTCTCCGATGTTTGCCGGTGCTCAGGCTACAGATTGGAATGAAACCGATTCATTGGCAAACAAAGAAGACCAAATGGTGCAGGTGGCTTTTCGCAAGGTAGCTCAGAAAGACCTGTTGGGTGGCGTCTCTGTAGTCAATGTAGAGGAACTTACGAAAAAGAATTATAATACCTATACCTTGGACAATATGCAAGGCTATGTAGGTGGTTGGAACGGTAACTCATTGTGGGGAATGGATGGTGATAATGCCGGCTATTTGGTTTTGGTTGACGGTGTGCCCCGTGATATCAACAATGTGATGCCTTCCGAAATATTTCAGATTTCATTCTTGAAAGGTGCGCAGGCTGTAGTGCTTTATGGTAGCAAAGCTGCCAAAGGCGCGATAGTGATTACCACCAAACGCGGTAATACGGAAGGACTGAACGTAAGTGTCAGAGCCAACACCGGATTTCATGTAGCTAAGGCATATCCTGAATATTTGGGCTCTGCCGAATATATGACTCTTTACAATGAAGCTCTTTTGAATGATAATCCTGCCGCGAACCCTCTTTATACTGCAGAGCAGATTTATAACCACGGTTCGGGACTGAATCCTTATCGTTATACCAATATCGATTACTATTCTTCAGATTATGTAAAGAAAGCGTATAACCGTTCGGAAGTAACGGCAGAGATAACCGGCGGCGGCAAACGTGCGCGTTTCTACAGTAATGTGAGCTATTACCGTAATGGCGATTTTCTTGATTTCGGTGAGGCTAAGAATAACATGAACGACCGTTTCAATGTACGTGGTAATGTGGATGTGGATATCAATAGCTTTATCAGCGCCTATATCAATGCGAACGCTACATTCTATAATTCGAAAACCGCTAAGGGAGATTATTGGAATGCTGCAGCGACAATGCGTCCTAATTTCCCGCAAAACGCGGCTCCGCTTATTCCTTTGGATCTGATTGATCCTAACGCTTCGGGTGTGTGGGAATTGCTGGGTACTACTTCCAATATTATCGATGGTAAATATTTCCTTGCCGGTAGCCAGGCAAATCCTACCAATGCGTTTGCCGATGGTTATGCAGCGGGAAGCAGTAAGTGGACCAGCCGTCAGTTTCAGTTCGATACAGGCGTGAATGTCAATTTGGATAAAGTGTTGAAGGGGCTCTCTTTCAATGCAATGTTCGCGGTAGACTATGCCACCTCTTATACCACTTCTTTTGACAATAAGTATGCGGTCTTCATCCCTACTTGGGCTAATTATGGCGGAAAGGATGTGATTGTGGCGTTGACTAAGGAAGGCAACGATGAAAAGCCCGGAACCCAAAATGTCGGTGGCAGTGCCGACAAGCAGACGGTTGCTTTCTCCGGACAATTCAACTATCAGAACACATTCAAAAAGCATCATAATGTATCGGCGATGCTTATAGCCAACGGTTATCAGCAGACGGTTGCCGGTCAATATCATCGTATCAGTAATGCTAATCTGGCATTGCAGATGGGTTACAATTATCAGCAACGTTATTATGCCGATTTTGGCGCGGCATTAATTCACTCTGCCAAGCTTGCCGAAGGACATCGTCAGGCTCTTTCTCCTTCACTGACATTGGGATGGCGTTTGAGTGGCGAGAACTTTTTGAAGGACTCTCCGGTTGTTGATGATTTGATGTTCAGTGTGTCCGGTAGTATTCTTAATCAGGATATCGACCTGGTGATGGGTGATAAGGAATTCTATCTTTACGAATCGGTATGGACTCAAAACGACGGTTATGCCTGGTATGATGGTCCGGCGGGCAAATACACCATCTCTACAAGAGGGCAGAATAATGACCTGTCGTTTATCAAGCGTAAAGAGTTTTCTGCGAACTTGAGAACATCGTTGTGGAACAGATTGATAACAGCGGATGCTTCGTTCTTTATCAATTCTACCGAAGGATATCTGATAAATCAGCCCACTTTCTTCCCGTCACATCTTAATACGGGTTATCCGGCTGCGTCGTTCATGGCTGTAATGAACTATAACAATAACCGCCGTATAGGCTTCGATTTCAGTGTGAATGCCAACAAGCGTTTCGGCGAGGTTGATTTGTCATTGGGCGTATCGGGAACATATTATGATACCAAAGTCACCAAACGTGACGAGATTTACGATGACGCCTACCGCTATCGCGAAGGCAAACCCATTGATGGCGTTTGGGGACTTCAAAGTGCAGGACTTTTCCAGAGTGAAGAGGAGATAAAAGACAGTCCTGAACAAAAATTGGGCAGCACTGTTCGTCCCGGCGACATTAAATATGTAGACCAGAACAATGATGGTGTTATTGATGAGAAAGATGAAATCTATTTGGGTAAAGGAGGATGGTATGGTGCGCCTTTCACACTCGGCATTAATCTGACTGCTAAGTGGAGAAACTTTACATTCTTTGCTTTGGGTACAGGTGGTTTCGGTTCTTATGGCATGAAGAACAGTTCTTACTATTGGATAGATGGAGATGATAAGTATTCTGCCATAGTCCGCAATCGTTGGACGGAAGCAACTGCCGCTACTGCAACATATCCGCGTCTGTCTGCTACAAGCTCAAGCAATAACTTCCGCTCTTCAGACTACTGGCTGTATAAGGCAAACCGTTTCGATTTGGCGAAAGTACAGATTACTTACGATTTGCCCAAACGAGTATTACGCAATACCTTTATCAACGAGTTTTCTGCTTATGTAAGCGGGGCAAATCTGCTTACTATCTCGAAAGAGCGTAAACACATGGAAATGAACGTGGGCAGCGCACCGCAGACCCGGTTCTACAATATTGGTGTAAAAGCAGTATTTTAATTAAAAAAACTGGAACAAATGAAACTAAGAAATATCATATTATCTACAGTTCTGTTAGCCACTCTCTCCGCTTGTGAGGATCTTTTCGAACCTGCCAAGGAGAATAATCGTGGTGTTGAGGAGATGCTTACCGATCCCAATTATGCCGTCGGCTTGTTGGGATATGGTTATGCCATGTTGCCTTACGAAAACGTCAGTGTATCCGATGTTGCCACTGACGATGCTGTGACTAATGACAAGGAAAGCAGCTATTCCAAAATGGCTCTCGGTTCATGGGCTTCAAATAATAATCCTATGGAACAATGGCAAGCCCGCAAAGCTGCTATACAATACCTCAATACCTTTTTAGGCATTGTTGACCAGGTGAGTTGGGCAAATAACGAGGTTACGAATAAAATGTTTATAGACAAGCTCAGCGGAGAGGCTTATGCGCTTCGTGCCCTAAACTATTACTATTTGCTGATGGCTCATGGCGGTTGGACGGAAGACGGACAACTGTTGGGTGTGCCGATGCTTTTCGAGCCGGAAGGCAGTTCTTCCGATTTTAATCAGGCACGTGCTCCTTTCAGCGAGTGTGTAAAATCGATTTTTAAGGATTTGGAACTGGCATCCGAACTCTTGCCGTTGGAGTATGAAAATATCGGTAGTGACGCTGAGGTGCCTGCCAAGTATAAAGAAATCGGTGCTAAATTAGGAAACTATAACTTGGTTTTCGGTACCTACCAGCGCGGTCGTGTCACTGCCAAAATAGCTGAAGCTATCAAGGCACAAGTGGCATTACTTGCTGCCAGTCCTGCGTATAGAGACGGCTCGGAAGTTACTTCGGAAACTGCTGCGAAGTATGCGGCGACGGTATTGAACCGTATCGGTGGAACAGCAGGTCTTGACCAAAGAGGCAATACCTGGTACATGAATACGGACGAACTGGATAACTTAGGTTCGGGTGCGGTTACTGCCGAAATACTTTGGAGAGGTAACAAGAGCATCGGAACAGAAGACTGGGATATAGGTATCAAGCAGGAGAAAGATAATTTCCCGCCTACACTTTATGGTAGCGGACGTATTAATCCTACTCAGAATTTGGTGGATGCCTTCCCTATGGCAAATGGTTATCCTATTACCGATAAGGCTAATAGCGGTTATTCGGAAAACGATCCTTATACCGGACGCGATCCTCGTTTGGCTAAGTATATTCTGTTCAACGAAGCCAAATTCAAGGATAAAGTTATTGTTACCGGTCTCTATCCCGATGCGGATAAAAAGCAAGACAATGGTTTGAACCAATTGAATACTTCCACACGTACGGGTTATTATATGCGTAAATTGTTACGTGAGGATTGTAGCGTTAATCCCAATTCATTGAATGCCAAGTACCATATTCCGGTTCGTATCCGTTATACTGAGATATTCCTTGCTTATGCCGAAGCGGCAAATGATGCTTGGGGACCGACGAAGAAGGGCGGCAATGCTTACAGCGCTTATGATGTAATCAAGGCAATCCGTGTTCGTGGCGGAGTAGACCAAAACGATGCATACCTGGAGAGCATCAAGGAAGATAAGGATAAGATGGCACAACTTATTCGTAACGAGCGCCGTATAGAACTCTGTTTTGAGAACAAACGCTTCTGGGATATCCGCCGTTGGAAAATGCCTCTGGAAGAGAAAGCTAAGGGCATGCAGATAGAAAAAGTAGGTGACGACCTGAGTTACAAGGTAATTGATGTAGAAGATAGAAACTATAAAGATTATATGTATTATGGTCCTATTCCTTACGGTGAAATGTTGAAGTGGAGTAATCTGCAACAAAATAAGGGATGGTAATCTCATTATTATAAAATGCAAAAAAGAATATGGAAATGAAACTGAATAAATTAGTATCTATAATTGCCTTAGGTGGCTTGGCGTTTGCTTTTTCTTCATGTGAGAATGCGGATAAATCTTTTCCCGATTACGAAGGGGGTACTTCCGTGTACTTTGCCTACCAGTATCCGATACGTACGATAGTGCTTGGCAATGATGAGGTTGTGGACAATACTCCCGACCGTCAGCACAAATGTGCCATCTATTCCACTATGGGAGGGGCATACAGCGGTAAAAATATTACCGTAGATATTGCCGTAGACAATACGCTTTGCGACAACCTCTTTTTTGAGGACGGAACGCCTGTATTGCCTATGCCATCCGATTATTACACGTTGGGCGGCGATAAAATCAATTACAATGGCGCGCTTTGGGGAAATGTGGAGGTACAGCTCACCGATGCTTTCTTTGCTGATGAAAAGGCGTTGGGATGTAATTATGTCATTCCGGTGGTAATGAAAGGACAAACCGGTGCAAACCGCATCCTCACGGGTACTCCTTTGATTGAGGGTGATACACCTGTACGTACCAATTCCGATTATTGGAGCGTATTGCCTAAAGACTACGTCCTCTATTGTGTAAAATACATGAATCCGTGGCATGCTTTTTATCTGCGTCGCGGCGTAGACAAGATTACGGAAAACGGAACGGTTACAACTTCCGTACGCCATGCGCAGACTGTAGAAAAGGATGAAGTTTGCGGCATTACTACCCGTTCGCTGAATACGGCGGTTTTCCCTGTCAGCACAAATACTGCTGATGGTACAACCATGAAGTGCGATTTGTTGCTGACTTTCAATGACGACAACGAATGTACCATCACTTCGGGCACAACAGGAATTACCGCAACTGGTTCCGGTAAGTTTGTAGAAGACGGAGAGAAAAAAGCTTGGGGAAATAAAGATCGTGATGCTATTTATCTCGAATATAATGTAAATTTCGGAATCAAGGAAGTCGCAACGAAAGATACATTGGTACTGCAGACACGCGGAACTAATAAGATGGAGGTATTTACTCCTAAGTATAAAGCTAATTAAATGGAAACGTTTAAACGACCAATTGACATAATGTTAGATAATAACTAAAAACATTCAATCATGAAAAGATTTTTAATATTTATATTTTTATGTCTTCCTCTTCTGCTTTGTGCACAAAGCGGACCGACTGTCAATATCACGGGAAGTTATACCGCAGTGTTATACGACCCTTATACGCCTCCTATAACGGCTGAGTTGGATAACCGGATGTCACTGAATGCCTTGTCCGGATTCATCCATATTGTAATGGACGTGCCGGATAGTTCATTACATTACGAATGGGAAGCTTATTCTTCGGATGGTTCGGAGGTTTCTTTGCAATATTCCGGATTGCATAATGAGCGTTATCTGAACTTGAACGGTACGCCCAGAAGTGTAACCATACGTGTGTTGTTGAAGAAGGATACAGATCCGAATTATGTGGTGAATTATAGGAGTTTTACATTTACCACTTATCGTTACCCTTAATTGCATATTGATGAAAAGAATAAGAAATATGTTAATAAATGATTATACAATGAAAACAATTAAATACTCATTATCCTTGGGCTTATTGCTGTCGCTTGCCTCTTGTGCCGATGACCAAATCGTTGACTTCAAGACTGAGAAGCCGGAAAGTATAGCCCAATATGAATATCTCAATGCTTACGATGCATTGAAAACATATATAGACAGAAGTGCAAGTCCCGACTTTAAGTTGGGAATTGCACTGTCGGCGAGTGATTTTCTGAAAGGAGAAATGGTACATGCTATGGCCATCTCCAATTTCGATGAGATGACGGCAGGTAATGCCATGAAATACGCTTCGTGTGTAAACGATAAAGGTGATATGGATTTTGCGACTGTGGAAAAATTTGTTTCTGCAGCTCAAGCAGCCGGAATGACCATTTATGGACATACATTGGCTTGGCACGCACAGCAGAATAATAAGTATCTGAATTCATTGATTCAACCGATTATTATTCCTGGAGTACCTGATGTATCGGGGAATAAATATCTGCATATTGTTAATCCAACAGCGGCAAATAATTGGGATGGTCAGCTATATTGTAAACTGTTAAGTAATTTGCAGCAAGGTCAAAAATACAATTTATCTTTTCGTGCTAAAGCAGAAAATCCATTTAAGCTGAATCTTTGGGTGATGACTGCTGGCTCGGAAGACAAATATGGAATTCCTGAAGTAGGTATTTCTGATGAATGGGATGATTATTCTGTCTCTTTTACTCCCGATTATGAAAATGGTCAAAACCTTAAACTTGTTTTTGGACATTATGCCGGGTGGTGGGATATAGACAACATGGTTTTGACAGCCGATGGAGACACTGAAAATCTGATAGATAATGGTGACTTTGAGACTGGAGAAACTACAAATTGGGAAAAATATGCGTGGCATGCTTTTACCTATTCTGTTGAAACCGAAAGTTCGGGTGGTGGCAGTGGTGGTTATTGTTTGAAGATAACAAATACTGTGAAACAAACGGATAATTGGAGAGCTCAAGCATGGTATAAGTTGAGTGAACCTTTATCGGCGGGGGTTGAATACACTTTAACTGCTATGGGCAAGGCTTCTGATCCTTATTCTTCTGCTGTCTTTTTACAATGTGAGGCTACAGGTGCTCAAGAGTATAAGCCATCTTTGGTTTTTGGGCAAACATGGGAAGAGGTCAAGATTTCATTTACTTTAGACGGTAGTGATAAAGACAAAGTAACATTGAATTTTGGGGATTTTGTTGGAACATTATTTTTGGATAATGTTAAACTTGTAGAGTCAGGAAGTAATAAAAACCTGATTGATAATAGCGACTTTGAAGCTGGTAACGCAAATGGATGGAATAGTAACGGTTATCATTCTTTGTCTAGCGAGGGAGAAGGGTATGTTTCCGGTGGAACTCCTGATCAGATTATAGAGAAGACTCCCGAGGAAAAGAAAGAATATCTTACAGAGGCTATGAACAGTTGGGTAGAGGGTATGATGAAAGCTACAGCTGGTTATGTAACTACTTGGGATGTAGTGAACGAAGCTATTTCCGGTGCCGGTAAAGAAGAATTCTATCCTTTGCAGTCTGCCAGCAACGTTTCTGCTGAGGATGCTAAGAACAATTTCTATTGGCAAGACTACTTGGGTAGCGAAGATTACGTTCGTATTGTAGTGGCTGCTGCCCGTAAGTATTATGCAGAAAATGGCGGTACTGCTCCTTTGAAGCTCTTTGTCAATGACTACAATTTGGAATCATGGTGGGACGGTAACAAGAAAGCACAGAGCTTGGTACATTGGATTAAGACATGGGAAGCTGATGGTGTAACTAAGATTGATGGTATCGGTACACAGATGCACGTCAGCTATATATTGAAAGAAGAAGACCAAAAAGCTCAAGAAGATGCCATTGTCAAGATGTTTCAAATATTGGCAGAAAGTGGCAAGTTGATTAAGATTTCTGAACTGGATATGGGTGTTGTGGATAAAGCTTTCGGTACAGCTTTGAAGACGGAGGATGTTACTTTTGAGCAATACCTCAAAATGGCGGAATTCTATCGCTTCATTATTTCCAAGTACTTCGAGATTATTCCTGTTGCCCAGCAGTATGGTATCACGCAATGGTGTGCCACCGATAGCCCTACCGATTCTGGTTGGAGAGGTGGTGAACCTGTGGGACTTTGGGATCTGGATTATAATCGCAAGCCGACTTATGCAGGTTTTGCTGATGGTTTGGCTGGAAAATAATAGAGTTTTATAAGAAAAGGCAGCGGGGCATAATATGAAACCGCTGCCTTTATTGTTTCAATAAAAATCAGATAGCGATGAAAAACATATTATTTATTTTGAGTTTGGTCATAGGGTGTGGTTGTAGTAATGAAATACCTTTTGATACTAATAGGGCAGAAGATATGGTTGCTACAAGGGTTGCAAATTTAGATGAATATTCATTTGAAATTTATGGTGGAGCGCTGTCAGCTTACTACCAATATGATTGTAAGGGTAATTTGGAAAAAGTAATGCCTGCCATGGTTTCATTTCATAGGGGTGATAATAACAGTATTGAACCAATTATACCTCAGGTTTTAACTAAACCTGTTTGGATAGATAGTATTGCACATAAAGCTACTATGTATAATGGTATGTTTGCGGTGTATGTATATATGCAAAATAATATTTCTTCAAAAGAAAGAAGTGGGGATATTGTGTGGCAACAACCAGAATCTAATAAAATCTTATCTATCAAAATTGTACAAGAGGCAGGTAATAATCATATAATGATTGCTGTGAGAGAATCTTATAAGAATCATCCTGTCTTTACTGCCACCACAACTTATCCCGTAAAAAAAGATATAAGTTGTAGGATTCCGTACGAAGCATACAATGATGGGGGAAAGTATGACAGTAATGCATCAATCACTATTCCGAAAGGAGAAACGAAAGGAACTTACGAAATGGATTATAATGGTTCCCCGTTAGTTGATTATCATGGTGATATAAAAGGCTATAAACTATATGAAGGAACTACTACAGGAGATGATATTTATACCTATAGTTTTGTTCGCTATTGGTGATATTATAATAAACAGGTCTGTTGGGGCTTTCCATTTAGTATGTAACGTCAGCAGATAATGGTGTAATTTGGAATATTTGTTGTAATTTATCAAAAGGATGAGGGTGCTTCGTAATATCATGAATATCAATGCTTATAGGATATGCTGCATTCAGTATACGACTGAACCCTATTCAGTATACGAGTGAATGGTATTCAGTATACGACTGAATTAAGTTCGATATACGACTGTATCCTTCGTTTGTATTATTTGTAAAGAATGTAGATTGTTATCACTCTTTTGCTTTGGCTTACAACTTTCAAGTCCTTAAAACAATGAAGAACAATATGAGAAAAATAATTTATTTATTGACACTGCTCTTAGGAGTGTCTTTTGCGGCTTGCTCGGACGAGACTATTCCTGAGCAGCCGGAAAAGCAGGAACCGGAACAACCTGTTGAACCGAATCCTGACCCGGAACCCGAGCCTTCTGTCGAAGCCAAATTGCCGGTTCTGAACGTATCAGGGCGTTACCTTAAAAATGAAAAGGGAGAGATTGTCAATCTTCATGGATTTACGCAGACTTACAGCCCTTTCTTCAATAACAATGCCTGGGGTAATTATGACGTGCAGGCATGTCTCAGTTACAACAAGCGCATGGTAGACGGAATTGTGGCGGCGGGGTGGAAGTTCAATTTCGTGCGTATGCACCTCGACCCGTATTGGAGCGATGACCCTGCCATGCAGTCCGTGCGGTATGAAGGACATGAACGGTTCTCCGAAACTCGTTTTCGGAAGTATCTCGACGAACTGTTCGTGCCGATGGCGGAATACTTTATTTCCAAGGGAATGTACGTTGTGATGCGTCCGCCCGGAGTATGTCCGAACGATGAACCGTATCAAGGCATTGAACTGGGCGACTCCTACCAGCAGTTCCTGCTCAAAGTGTGGGACATTGTTTCGCAACATCCTAAACTGAAGAATAATACGGATATCATGTTCGAACTTGCCAATGAGCCGGTCAGGATAAAAGGCACGGACGGCACATACGGCAGCACCGGTGACGGTCATTTCTATAACCTGAAACTCTATTTTCAGGCCATAGTGGATAAGATACGTGCCAACTGCCGTAACATTGTCTGGGTGCCGGGGCTTTCCTACCAGTCCTCTTATGCCGGCTATGCCACTCACCGCATTGAGGGTGAGAATATCGGTTTTGCCGTCCATTGCTATCCGGGCTGGTATGGTAGCGATGCGGAAGAAGACAGTGGTGAGGGCATAGGTTCGTCTACTGGCGGAGGTTATGAAAGTTTCCGGCGCGGCTGGGATGCCCAAGTAGGACCGGTAGCCGCTTTCGCACCTATCATGGTGACCGAAATAGACTGGGCTCCGAAAAAGTATGATGCCACTTGGGGCAAAAGCATAACAGGTGAGGCAGGTGGCAAGGGCTTCGGTGCCAACTTCAAATACATAGCCGACAGTTCGGGCAATGTTTCCTGGCTCTTCTTTACTACGAGGTCGCACGAGTTGGCAGCCTTCGAAGACGTGCCGGGCACGCCCGGCAATTACACTTTCCTGAACGATCCCGAAGCATGTCCGTGGGCAATGTATCATTGGTTCAAGGAGTATGCCGAAGGCGTGACGGTGAACGGTACGCTT
Source organism: uncultured Bacteroides sp. (assembly GCF_910578895.1). GTDB lineage: Bacteria > Bacteroidota > Bacteroidia > Bacteroidales > Bacteroidaceae > Bacteroides. Next base: position 215,730 of record NZ_CAJTSC010000001.1, on the reverse strand, counting down.
GAAAGATTGGAACTGATGGGACAGGAAGGCAACACGTTGGACCTGCCTATGGGCGGAGTAAACTACCTTAAACTGCGGGCGGTCTATTCGGACGGTTCTGTACGTATGGTGACGGCGGATGTGGAAATCACAAGTTCCAATCCGGACGTGGTGGTTGTAGGGCACGACGGCAAACTGACCGGCGCAGTTCCCGGAAATGCGGTTGTCACAATCAGCTATCGGCATCCCGCTACAGGAGTTGAAACGAAGCTGGCACTGGATGTGACGGTAATCCATCCTTTTACCTTGACGGAAGAATCGTTCGACCCCTCCATTTGGGAAAAAGGCAGTTTCGATGAAGCCACCCGTACGCTGATAACCGGAAAATACGGTTTTGGAGGTTGGCAGTTTGCTGCCGGACTGAATCTTTCCGCTTACCGGACCATCACCGTGGAGCTGGGCAATGAAAACACAAGCGGTGTCTCTTTCCGCCTTTTCGACAAGAATAATTATTGGTCGAAACCTGCCGCCTACGATTTCGGTTCTTCGCGCAAAGTGGTTGTGGATTTGCAGAACATGAAAGACGAACAGGGAGCCAAGATCGATCCCTCGCATTTATACATAGTAGGTTTCTGGTCGACGGGCGGTAAACCGATTGTAATAGATAAGATAGACCTGAAGTAATCCGTGGCAAAACGGCATGTCTCTAAAAGCACGCCGGGATGATTAGGACCGTATTTGAGTTAAAAGGCTTTTAATTTTATATTAAAAGCCTTTTCATCATATAATGAAAGCCATTTAGTATGACTTTATCGTAGGTATGAGTCCGACTGATGTCGTGAAAGGGAGTATTTGCGGAAAAACAGGATATTGCTCGGGATAAAAGGGAAAATGTAACGGTAGGAAATAAACATGTAACACGGTTATTAAACCGATGGGGTGGAATGGGGTATATTTGTACTGTAACATTGACACATAAATATTGGTTTAGTAATGAAAAGAAATCTGTTGTTTTTATTTTTGTCTTTTGTCGCTTCGGTGTTTGCCGTGACAAGAGCTACGGTTGTTTCGGACGGAGCAGGCGCTCCCGGTTTTAGCTATCATGGAGGCAATCCGTATTTGCCTTTGTGGGAACATCTGCCGGACGGAGAACCGCGTGTGTTTGAAGACCCGGATAATCCGGGGAAGTATCGTGCATATATCATCGGTTCGCACGATGTCCGTTTTGGCAGTTATTGCGGAGCCGACATAAGGATGTGGTCGGCGCCTGTGGAAAACTTGTCCGAATGGCGTGACGAAGGAGCCATTTTTACTTGGCAGGTAGATGGCAAGTGGGATATCATGTTCGCTCCCGACCTTGTTGAGGTAAAACGGAAAGATGGCAAGAAAGAATACTATCTGTATCCTCATAGCCGTGGCAGAAACAGGGAAGCGATGGTTGCCAAAGGAGACCGCCCGGACGGGCCTTTCACTCCCGTCAATCTGACTGCCGACGGAACAAAGACCTTGCCGGGAAGCATCATGGGTTTCGACCCTTCTGTCTATATCGAATATGTGACAGACCCTGCCGACCCTGACTATGAAATCGGATTCAGAGCCTACGGATATTGGGGCTTCCAGCGTTCGTTGGCTGCTCAGCTGGACCAGCGCACCATGTATTCCGTGCGCCCGGGAACGGAAGTCATCCCTTATTTTATGCCTGCCGGCATTCGCAGGGGAAACAATCATGCTTCGAAGAATATCTCTTATCCCTGTATCTATCCCGGAGAAGACCTTGAGGCGTTTAACTTCTTTGAGGCTTCGTCCATCCGTAAGATTGGAAATAAATATGTGACTATCTATAGCGGGCATTCGGGTCCCGATTACGGGTTGGACAGCTCCAATTCCACTTTGCGCTATGCTTATGGTGACTCTCCGCTGGGACCGTGGAAAAGCGGCGGTGTTCTGGTCGATTCGCGGGCACCGGTGTTGAATCAGGACGGTACCCGTCTGCAAACCACCAATGCAGGACACAACACCCATGGGAGCATAGAACTGATTAACGGACAGTGGTACGTGTTTTATCATCGTCCGCCCCGCGGATTCGGCAACGCACGGCAGGCAATGGTAGCCCCTATTCATGTGGAGTGCGACGAGAAGCCGGTTTCGGAAGGTGGAAAGGTATCTATCAGGGCTTACGACCCCTATGCGGAAGATGGTATCTGGACTGCAAGGGATAAGCAGGGAAATGAATACAAGGGGGCGGAAGTCACTTCGGAAGGTTTTCATATATTCGGGCTCGATCCTTATCAATATTATTCGGCGGGATTTGCTTGCTATCTTTCCGATATACGCATGCAGCAAGACTCGTGGGATATTTGGGACAATCATGCCCCTGTTTCCGATGTAAGGAATGGCAACATCATCGGTTATAAATATTTCGGTTTCGGCGGTCTGGATAAGGATAAGTTGGGATTGAAAGCTTTCAAGGGAACGCAAAAGGGGAATAAAACGGCTTTCAGTCTTTTCCTTACGCCGAAGACCCGGAAGGCGTTCAAGGTAAATGTATGGTTGGACGGTCCGTGGGATAATGATGCTTGGAAGGGTACTAAGATAGGTGAGATAGTAGTCCCCGCCAATTCGGCACAGGAAACCAAGCAGTTTACGATTGATGTAGCCAAGTTCGTCGACCATCTGGACAAGAAACATGCGATATATCTTGTGGCAGAGGGTGAGGGCAATGAAGGACTTTTTGATTTGATGGGTTTGGGATTCAGTTCGAAAAAGAAGAAACTTAGCTCTCCTGTAGTGCCGAAAGTCAATATAATGGTGGATGGTAAAGCGATTGAAGTGCCGGCAACTCCCGTACGCTCTACCGAAAGCAACGGTATTCTTGGTTACGACTTGTACGAAACGGTCTATAGATTGCCTGCGGGAAGCGCCGGATTTCCTGCCGTATCGGCATCGGCTACGGATAAGCATGTGAAAATCTCCGTTACCCAGGCCACTGCGGAGTCACGGATGGCTGTCGTAAAGTTTGACCATAAGGGCGTGGTCAAGACGTACAGGGTGCTGTTTGATGCCCCTGCGCTTTAATAGAGGCGATACCGTTCCCCCTTCTTGACAGCTGGTCGGGAATGGGGAACGTATCAAAAATAAAATCCTCCATCATCCTGTCTCTGCTTTCTCGAATGACAGGCGATGGAGGATTTTATTTTGGTATGACGGTTACAAACTTACAGTTTAATCTTTATTTTCTTCCCTGTATAAGTTACGGTTTTGCTGTTTCCGCCGGCTGTCTTTACGGTAAACTGCCGTTTTTGCAGCATGCCGTCGTATGCTCCTTTCCGTGCACCGATTGTAAGGGTGCGGTTGGCATTGTTCCAGCTCATCGGGATTTCCGTATAGGCACCTTTCTCATAGTTGTAATTATCTCCCTCGTCCTCATAAAGGGTAAAGCTTCCGTTGGCGCCGGGGTATACACATAGGGTCAGATTGTCCCACTTCTTTTCACCGGTATATTGCACACGCGGACCGAATGGAACGATGCTGCCGGCACGCACAAACAGAGGTATGCGGTTGAGGGTGGTGGAGACGGTGAGTTTCTGTCCGCCCTCTACGGCTTCGTTTGTCCAATAGTTATACCAGCGGGTGTCGGCAGGCAGGTATACCTCCATGCTTTTGGACTGGGTGAAGTCTGCAAGTACGGGCACTTCGGCAATGGCTTTGTTGTCGCGGTTCCAGCCTTCGTTCTCCTTTAAATCCTTTTGGCGTACCTCCGGCGTGTATTGGGCATGAAGCACCGGTGCTACGAGAAATGCCTTGCCGAACATGTATGCGTTGTTTACATCCCATGTCTGCTTGTCGTTGAGGAAGTCCATGAAGAGCGCGCGCATGAAGGTGGAGCGGTTGTGCGTCACGTCCCAGGCAGTGGAGTAGATGTATGGAAGCAGGGCATAGCGCAGGTTGACCGCATCGACCAAAGCATCGTAGACGGGTTCGCCTGCCTTGCCGTACCAATAAAATTCGCGGGGAACATCGGCACCGTGGCTGCGCATCATCGGGCAGAATACACCGAATTGCAACCAGCGGACATACAACTCCTGATACATCGGATTGCGGGTGGCGCTGTTGTCGTTCCAACTGGTATTGTATGAGCCGGCAAAGAAACCGCCGAGGTCGGAGTTCCAGTGAGGCATACCGGTCAGTGAAAAGTTGAGCCCTGCCGTTATCTGCTTGCGGAACATGTCCCAAGAGGATTGTACGTCGCCTGACCAGACATTGGAACCGTAACGTTGCTGTCCTAAGAAGCCGGAACGGGTGAGGATGAAGACACGCTTGTCCTGCGTCAAAGCACGTTGGTGGTCGGAAACGCCGCCTACGCTGACAAGGGGATAGGCATTGCGCACACTACGGTATGAACCGAGATAGGTCTGGCGGTCGAAATCACTTTCCTTATGGTTGAAGTGGTCCGGTTCCGTGGAGTCCATCCACCAGCCGTCCATGCCGAGTTGGAAGATGCCTTTATTAAGATGGTCCCAATAAATGTCACGGGCTTTCGGGCTGTAGGCATCGTATACACGCACTCCGGAAGGATATTCCATGTTGGGCGGCCATCCGTCGACACCGGATTGGGGCCAAGTCTCCATATCGAAAAGCAGTCCTTCTTTATCCAATGCCCTGTAGGGTTTGGTGGCAGGTCCGAATGACGACCAGATGGAAATCATCATGCGGGCATTCATGGCGTGTACTTCGTCAATCATGTCTTTGGGACGGCTGAATGCCGGATTTTGAAAATCCATGCCGTTCCAAAGGTAGTTATGCCCCCAGTATTGCCAGTCTTGGATGATGCAGTCCAACGGAATGCCCAGTTCGCGGTATTTTTTCACTACTCCCACCGTCTCTTCCTGGCTTTTGTAGCGCTCTTTGCTCTGCATAAATCCGTAGCCCCACAATGGCATCATGGGCACGTCGCCCGTCAGCGCCCGTACTTCGGCAATGACTCCGTCGGCAGATCCCCCGTACATGAAGTAGTAGTCTATGCAATCGCCCACTTCGGAGCGGAAAGAGGTCTCCTGCTTATTGTCTGTGTATGTGGTGCCTGAATAGTTATCCCAGAATACTCCATAACCTTTGGTGGATTGGAAGAAGGGGGATACATCCTCCAAATTTCCCTGAACCAGGTGTTTGGTCATGTTGCGTTGCATCATCTGTCCGTTCTGTAGCTGTCCGAGTCCGTAGAGACCTTCTTCCTTATCTGTTGCAAAGCCTTGATATACGGTGTAGGTCGGGCGTCCGGCATCGTTGAAGGGAGTAAACGCTTTCGGGTTCTCTTGCTCTTTCAGCAATGTGGTGCCATCGGGCTTGGCGTAAGTAAGGATACCGCTTCGGGTATCCAAGGTTACGGCAAGCGACGGGCTCTTCATGACAATCAGATGGCTCTCGGGAACCGTTATTTTTATGTTGCGGTTTTGAGGTTGGGCGATGACGGACAGGCTTTTCTTCTCCACATGCTTGTTTTGGGGAGTTTTAAGGATGCGGAGGGTGTTGTCGCCAAACCATTGGATTTCTATATCCGTCTGCTTGCCGGCAACCGTTGCCTTGATGCCCGATGCGGTTTTCTGATACTCCTGCGCGTATATCCAAGATGCGCATAACAAGAGTATTGTAATTGTAAAACTTCTTTTCATGTCAACGAATGTTTCTTTTGGTTAGATTCTATGTGAATTTTGTTCATTTCTCCGTGAATTTCCACCAATCCAGCATAAACAGGTTCTTTTTCTGCTGTTTACAGCCTTTGAATACAAAGTAGAGGTCGTGCACTCCTTTCACGCCTTGTATGGCGGTTTCAAACTCTTTCAGTTCGCTCTTGGTATGGGTGATGTGGACAGTGCCGATACATTTTCCATCCTCGGAACCGATGTGTATTTCAATGCTGCCTCCATAAAGATGGCACGAAGCGGATACCGTAAAGCGGGCGGCGCCCTTTTTGAAGTCCACGCCTTTCAGCATTAGATATTCACCATCGTCAATGTCGGTAACCAGCTGGTTCCAACGGTCATGGCTCCATGGATTTTTTGGAGTGGTCTTCAATCCGTATCCCCATGCCATAGTCTCTGCTTCTACCTTGCGGTAGGGGTTGAAACTTTCAATCTGCTCCAATTTGCAATCCTGGAAATAAGGAAGTTCGCGGATGGTGCCATCGGCATTGTATTCCATTTCGGCTGCTGAAACCGAACGGCGTTCTGCGTGACGGCTGGTTTCGAGGCGGAAGATGTCGTAGTTCTGACCGAAGCAGTAGGACTTACCCTTGTAGTCGATGATGCCCGGATGATTGCCACGGGTGCGCGGCGTGTGGTCCATGATGTGCCCTTTGTACTCCCAGGGACCAAGCGGCTTTTTGCTCATGGCATAACCGATGCCCTCGGGGCAGCAGGTAGAGGCAAACGCCAAATAGTAGTGTCCGTTGCGTTTATAGAACCAGGGACCTTCCTGATAATCTTCGATAGGGGGCAGTTGCATGATTTCGCCCGAATAGGAAATCATGTCCTCGTTCAGTTTCACACAATAGAGGTTCGGGTTGCCCCAGTACATATATGCCTGCCCGTCATCATCGATATACACTGTGGGGTCGATGTCATCCCAGTGCTCTTTTTGCCATACTAACGGTTTGCCTATAGGGTCTTTGAAAGGACCGTAAGGAGAGTCTGCCACCAACACGCCGATGCCGTTGCCGTGGATGGGGCAATACATGTACCACTTGCCGTTGCGGCGAACCACCTGTTGCGCCCAGGCGCCGTTTTCGCCTTTGTACCATTTGAAGTCTTTGAGCGATGCCACGGCGCCGCGGTCCTGCCAGTTCACCATATCGGTAGAGGTGTAGAGCAACCAGTCTTTCATGTGGAAATTCTCGCCGTCATCCTCATCGTGGCTGGTAAAGAGATAGACCGTGTCGTTGTACACGATAGGAGCCGGGTCGGCTGTGTACTTGGTTTGAATGATGGGCATGTTCAAGGCCGTTTTTGCACAGTCGGTATTCTGTGCCGTGAGCCAACCGGACATAAGAAGCGATATTCCGGCAATACCTACTTTTACATTTTTCATGATATAAATTTTAAAATTGAATGATGATGCAAAAGTAGTCCGTACGTAGCCAAGCGTGGGCTACAAATGTTGCAGAAAGTAGCACTCTCGTTGAAAAGTGCCCGGTTTCACGCTTGTTTCTGCCGGTTCAGGTATTGTGACGGGCGCATGCCGAACTCTTCCTGAAAACATTTGCTCAGATAGCTGGAAGTACTGAAACCTACGAGGTCAGCGACTTCCGCCACGGTATAGCCTTCTTTCAGCAGTTGGGATGCCCGTTTCAGACGGATGGACCGGATAAAGTTGGTAGGCGTTTTGCCTACTACCGAAATAAGTTTGCGGTATAGTCCGGTGCGGTCCATCCCCATGTCGCGGCTCAATACTTCTACCGAATATTTGGGATTGTCTATATTCTGTTCCACCAAATGAAGCACTTTACGGAGGAATGCCTCATCGGCACTCGATAGCAGCGACTTGTCTTGTCCGGATTTCCGGGTGGTTCTGATTTGCTCTTTTCGTTTCTCTTGTTGCTCCAGCAGTTGACGCATGTTCACCAGCAATTCCTTCTGTGTCCATTCGTTCTCATTGGAAGGGAGCGGCGACAGTATCCCTTCGGAAAGCTGGTCAACCAACTCTTTTAGCTCCGCAGCATTGTTCCGCACCTCTTCAATCTGTAGTTTGTTCTTTCCTTCGTCGATGTCCTTCAGTATGTTGTCCAACGGGGATATTATCCGGTTGACGGGTTCTTTCAGCTCTTCATTGATGTTGTGCAGGAAAGTGGTTTTCATTTCGTCCAGTTTCTCCTTTTGTTCGCGAATGATTTTCCGGCGTTTGTGGCGCATATATATAAAGGTGGAGAGTACGATACTTCCCGAGGCAAGGATAATGTAGAGAATATAAGCAAGTGTTGTCTTCCAGAAAGGGGCTTTTACGGTAATCTTCATTTCGGCATACTTGTTCTGCCACACTTCGTTATTGTCCGTAGCCCGTACCCTGAATGTATAAGTGCCGGACGGGATGCCGGTGTAGGTGGCATATCCCTTGCCGTCGGAAAGGTGTATCTCTCTTTCCGATGGGTCGATACCGGTCATCTGATAGCGGTAGTAGGTTTGTGTGGGGTTAATGAAGTTTAGGGCGGAAAACTCCAACGTAAGAAAATTCTGATTATGGTTGAGTGTGATTTCTTTTGTTTGGGTGATGGGTTGAGGCAATATCCGGTTGCCGTTGTAGGTTTTGCCATGTTCTATCTGTTCTCCCAACAGCTTGATTCCGGTGAACAGGGGGATGGAGTGTGTCTGGCTTGTTGCGGCAGGAGCACTTGTATATTTGTTGAAGCCGTTGATGCCGCCCCAATAAAGCGTTCCGTCGGGTGCCGTAAAGACGGAACGTTCGCAAAATTCGTCCGTAATCACACCGTCGTACCGGTTGAAGTTGGCAAATGAATAAGGCGAGGGCTCTTGCAGGATGTTTTCCGTGATGCGCGTTATTCCATACGCGGTAGATACCCAAATGGTGTTGTTTGCAGTCTGGACAATGGAGCGTATGGGGTTGTTGACCAGTCCGTCGGTGGTGTAGAATGTTTTTTGTTGTCCCGTATTCGGATTGCATAACAGTAATCCGTCTTCCAAGCCAATCCATAATTGTTTTTGACGGTCCGGCATAATGGCGTTGCAGGTGTGCGGGGTAGGATTGAACCGGAAATCCTTTGTTTGATGATTATAGATGAACCACCCTTTTGGGGTGATGCCTGCCAGGCACTCTTTCCCATAAGGAACCAGCTGGTGAACGGTTGAATGGCTAATCTCCGGTACTCCTGCTGTTTTTTCAAACGTTCCGGTTTCCGGAGCAAATGTACCGAATCCTTCATTGCCGGTACTTATATACAATGTCCCGTCCGGCAGTTCCATTATGGAATGGATGGTATGGCCGGATAATACATGCTGTCCGGTTTTTCCATCGGGCATGATGCAAAATAGGCCTTTCCCGGCAGTGCCCAGCCAGATACGTTGCCGTTTGTCCTTGAATAGGACATTGCAGTAAATATCGGACAACTCTTGCGAATAGGGAGATAACTTGTCGTTGGAAGGCGTATAACAGAACAATCCTTTCCTGGTGCCTACCAATATGTCCTCTTTTTCATCCGTAACAAAGCAGGTCACGGATATGTTGGTATTTGGAGTGACGGGAAACAGGCTGTTGCCGATATTCCGGAACCGGAAACGGTTGGGGTGGTAATATAATAATCCTTGGTTAAGGGTGCCCAGCCACATGCCGCCTTGATTGTCGTTGCAGAGCGTGCTTACTTCCGTATGTATGATGTCGCCGTCTACCAGCTTGAGTTCGGGGATGTACTGCTTTCGGGCTAATCCGGCATCGATGTTCCATAATCCTATGTGGCAACTGACCCATATACTGCCGTCTTTGTCTATGGAAAGGCTGTTTAGCCAATAGTCGGTTTGAAAGACAATGTCCCATTTCCTGTTTGCTATGTCATAGTTTAACATAACTCCGCCGTTGTATCCATTGCGTAGCTGATAGAAAGTGTTGTCACCGGGCACTACGTAAGAAGTGTTTTCGTATTTCCCGGCAGGAAGTTCGTTGGGCAGCTTCTGCCTGTATATTTCCCGGCGTGATGCGAGATTATGGCAGACCAACAAGCCTGAACGATAGAAAAGGTACAGGCGGTTGTCCAAAACGACGAGGTCGTAAAGTTGGTCGACGGCATTGCCTGCCGATGATACGTGATGCAGGAAAACTTCCGCTTTCCGGTTCTTTGGGTTTATACGGAGCAATTCGTCTTTATCGGTGACGACCCATAGGCTCTTGGTCTTGTCCATAAAGAAATCCTTTAAGGGAGTACCGGCGCCCCATGTGGCAAGCAGGCTGTCCGGTTGTTCCACAAAACGCTCGTGCGCTATGTCCACAACCATTAGTTGATACTGGTTTTTAATCCATACATATCCGTGGGCATCTATATATTCATGGTGAAAACCGGAATATTCGGACAACGGGCAGATATGTTTTTGGTTATAATGCAAATAACTGAAGTCGGTGCCGTCGTACAAGTTCAATAATCCTTCGGTGAGTATCATTATACGGCCGTCCGGCAGTTGGGCTATATTACGTACCCTGTTTCCCGCCAGGCCGTTTGTCCCGTTAATGGGAGTGAAGACACAATATTTCTCCGCGATGACAGGTAATGAAAGAAACAGAAATAACAAGTTGATCAGATATTTCATAGCGCATGTTTTTCGTGGCAGGCAAAATTATGGAAACTTTTGTTATGCCGGATGATTTCGGCAGGATTTTTGATGAAATATGGCGCGGCTCTTCCATTTTCTGACAATCTGTATTTTCCGGCGCCACATACCCAGCACGATAGCGAAATCCTTACAAACCAACCGGCGTGGAAAAGCGCCGGAAATGCCCTGTGCGGGCATCCCGTTTGCCGGATATCGGTGTTTGTGGCGAGGAACATTAATGCCGCTCGTGATGGACATTAGTGTCTATCGCCACAGACATTAGTGCTTATCACCACAGATATTAATGTTCCTCGCCACAGACACCGGCGGCTCTCGGCCGGAACACTTGTGTCCAACGGCAGGGAAAAACGGCTTTCCGCATAAACAGCGCATCTTTATCGAAAAAAAGGGGCATGTCCATCCGCTTTTTATGCATGCCGCTTCTGTTTCGGAAGCAAGGCGCAGGGGCGGGAGTAAGCAAAAAGGTGGTTTCGCCGCCTTTTTGCCATGAAAGCGTGGCTAAATGAAAAAAACGTGTGAAATACGGTTTTATGATGGCTGGGGAACATGTTTATGTGCAAAAAAGAACAATTTGTAACGTGGACGAAAGTTTCTGAAACATGGATTGAGCGTAATTTGATAAAGGTTGCTTTTCTTTGCAATATGTTGTCGGCTATAAAAAATGAAAACACACCTGCATTGGCAATCCGTCCTTTTTAAGCTGGCAGGGGATTCTTATGAGGAAGCAACAGAATGATTCTATAAAGAGTAATTGATTGTATAAACGTAAAAAAATAATCTGAAAAAGACATGGTGAGACGTATCTTATTTTTGTGGGTATTCTTATGGGTTGGTATTTTGGCTTTTGCCAAAGAGAGTAAATTGTATGGTCCGGATGGAAAATTGTGTGTCAGCATATCGGATGAAGGCGGAGTCCCTTCTTATAGTATAGTATATGACGGGGTTCTCTTTCTGGAGAAGTCTCCGCTGGGACTTGAGACTAATCTTGGAGATTTCAGCCGGCGCATGACGTTGAGTGAAATCGGTCCGTTGTCGTCTGTCAATGACGAATATCAACTTCTCACAATCAAGAATAGCCGCCCGCGGTATCGGGCAAATGTGCAGGCGTATACGTTTTCCCAAGAGGGAAAGGTGGTGTATGATGTCATTTTCCAGGTGAGTGATTGTGATGTGGCATTTAAGTATAAGGTCTATCCGCAAGGCAACACGCTCTGTTGTGTGGTAAAGAAAGAGGCTACCGGTTTTGTGCTGCCCGAGGGAAGCACCACTTTCCTTTGTCCGCAGTCGGCGCCTATGGGCGGGTTTGCAAGGACCTCTCCCAGCTATGAGACTGCTTACACGGTGGATGATGCGACAGGAAAGAACGGTTGGGGGCATGGGTATACTTTCCCTTGCCTGTTCAGGAACCGCGACAAGGGTTGGTTGCTGATTTCGGAGACGGGAGTAGGCAGTGCTTACTGCGGAAGCCGTCTGTTGGGTAAGGAAAAGGGTTTGTATACGATTGGTTTTCCGCAAGAAGGGGAATATAACGGAAACGGAACGGTCTCGCCCGGCATAGCTTTGCCCGGTGAAACTCCGTGGCGCACGGTTACGGTAGGCAGGACGTTGGCGCCGATTGTGGAGACCACCGTCGCATTCGATGTGGTGGAGCCGTTGTATGAGGCTTCACAACAGTTCCGGTATGGTTGCGGCACGTGGAGCTGGATTATCGGCGGTGATAATAGCATGAACTATGACGAGCAGAAACGCTATATCGACTTTAGTGCGGCTATGGGATACGGCTCCGTGCTGGTCGATGCGTTGTGGGATACCCAGGTCGGACGGGACAAAGTGGCGGAACTGGCTGCCTATGCGGCGTCCAAGGGAGTGGCGCTCTATCTTTGGTATAATTCCAACGGTTATTGGAATGATGCCCCGCAATCTCCCAGAGGGATTATGAACAATACAATCGCACGGCGGAAGGAGATGAAATGGATGCAGGGCATCGGCATTCGCGGTATAAAAGTCGATTTTATAGGCAGCGACAAGCAGGTGACCATGCAGCTGTATGAGGATATCCTTGCCGATGCCAATGATTACGGATTGATGGTTATCTTCCACGGTTGCACATTGCCCCGTGGATGGGAACGGATGTATCCTAATTTTGTAGCCTGTGAGGCGGTGCTTGCCAGTGAAAACCTGCATTTCTCTCAAGGCAGTTGTGACGCTGAGGCTTTTAATGCCTGTCTGCATCCTTTCATACGCAATACGGTAGGCAGTATGGATTTTGGAGGCAGTGCCCTGAATAAATACTACAATGCGAAAAATGCGCCGGGCGGAAGCCGCCGCGTAACTTCCGATGTGTTTGCATTGGCCACGGCTGTCTTGTTCCAAAGTCCTGTGCAGCATTTTGCATTGGCTCCCAATAATTTGACGGATGCTCCTGCCTGGGCTGTGGATTTTATGAAGTCGGTTCCTACGCTTTGGGACGAAGTAAGGTTCATCGACGGCTATCCGGGAAAATATGTGGTACTTGCCCGCCGCCATGCGGATACCTGGTATGTTGCCGGGGTGAATGCGCAGAAAGAACCGTTGAAACTGAAAATAAAGCTTCCTATGGTTGAGGCGGGAAAAGAACTGGCGGTTTATCAGGATAATAAAGACCTGGAAGGCAGCCTGCATACCGTAAAACTCAGTAAGAAGCAGGAAATGCAACTCGATATTCCTTGCAATGGTGGAATTGTACTGATCAGTCGTAATACTAAATAATCAATCTTATATTCAGAATAATATGAAATCTACATTGAAACTAAATGTCGGAAAATGTATAATAAGCGGAATGCTTTTGTTGTCGGCAGGAGGTATGTACGGGCAGAATCCGATAGTGCAAACTTGCTATACCAGCGACCCGGCGCCTATGGTGCATGATGGCACGCTATATGTTTATACTGGACATGATGAAGATAAGGCGGACTTCTTTTGGATGCAGGAGTGGCGTGTCTATTCCACAAAAGATATGGTGAACTGGACAGACCATGGTTCTCCACTCGCCATCGAGTCTTTTGAATGGGCGGACGACCGTGCCTGGGCAGCCCAATGTATTGAGCGCAACGGCAAGTTTTATTGGTACGTCTGTCTGCATTCCAAGCTGTCCAATGCAATGGCTATCGGGGTGGCAGTCGGAGATTCTCCGGTCGGTCCTTTTAAGGATGCCATCGGTAAGCCGCTTTATGACGGCAGTTGGGATTTTATAGACCCTACGGTCTTTATTGATGATGACGGTCAGGCATATTTGTATTGGGGAAATCCGAATATTTATTATGCAAAGTTGAATGATGATATGGTTTCGCTGAAAGGCGAAGTGCGTAAAGTGGAACAAACCGTTGAAAGTTTCGGCGCTCCCAATCCGGACAAACGTGTGAAGGGCAAAAAGTATAAGGATGTATATACGGAAGGACCGTGGCTTCATAAACATGGCAAGAAGTACTATCTGCTTTATGCGGCAGGTGGGGTGCCCGAACATATTGCATATTCAATGAGTGACACTCCCGTAGGTCCTTGGAAATATGCGGGTGAAATCATGCCGCTGCAAGATACGGGTTCGTTTACAAACCATTGCGGGGTAACGGACTACAAGGGAAATTCCTACTTCTTCTATCATACCGGGAAGTTGCCCGGTGGAGGCGGTTTTGGGCGCAGTGCGGCTGTAGAGCAGTTTACGTATAATGCGGACGGTACTTTCCCTATAATCAATGCGACGCGTGAGGGAGTGAAACCCGTGGGACGGCTTAACCCTTATGAAAGGGTGGAAGCGGAAACGATTGCTTTTTCGGAAGGGGTGAAGTCCGAACCTAATGCCAATACCGGCGTATACATATCCGATATTCACAATGGCGACTATATTAAAGTACGTGAGGTAGATTTTGGCAGCCACTCTCCGAAGAAGTTCTTGGCATCGGTTGCCAGTGCGCTTCGCGGCGGACGGATAGAAGTGCGCACAGACAGCATCAGCGGAACTTTACTTGCGGAAATCGCGGTGTCTCATACCGGCGGTTGGGAATGCTGGAAAACCGTGCAGGCGGCTGTAACGACTCCTGTGACGGGTGTACACGATGTCTATTTTGTATTCAAGGGAAGAAAAGGATGTAGATTGTTTAATTTTGATTGGTGGAAGTTTGACAAGCAAGATGCGGTGGCAGATGTGAAAAACACCACGCTGGCTGCTTTAACCAATATACCCGGTTATGAATATCCCCGTTTGGATGCCGAGCGTTGCGCTTATTTCCGCTTTTATGCTCCGCAAGCCAACAGGCTCCAGGTAGATTGCGGCGGCAAGAAATATGATATGCAAAAAGATGCGGAAGGCTTTTGGACGGTAAAGACCGACCCGCTTGTTGTAGGATTCCATTATTACTTTCTGATAGCGGATGGCGTGTCGGTAGTCGATCCGTCCAGCTATACGTTCTTCGGATGTTGCCGTATGGCAAGTGGAATAGAGGTTCCTGAGGGGAAAGAAGGCGATTATTATCGTCCGCAGCAAGGAGTGGCTCACGGGCAAGTGCGCTCTTGTACCTATTATTCGGAAGCGAAAAAAGAGTTTCGCCGTTGCATGGTTTATACACCGGCTGAATACGAGACCAATGTAAAGAAACGCTATCCAGTACTCTATTTGCAACATGGTATGGGAGAGGATGAGACCGGATGGTCCACCCAAGGATGCATGCAGCATATAATGGATAACCTGATAGCTTCCGGACAGTGTGTGCCGATGATTGTGGTAATGGATAGCGGTGATGTGGAAGCTCCTTTCATTCCTCGCAAAGGTAAGGATGTGAATGAGGAAAGGGCTTTGTATGGTGCATCTTTCTATAAAGTGATATTGGAGGATTTGATACCGATGATTGATAAGACATTCCGGACGTATACGGACCGTGAACACCGTGCCATGGCAGGATTGTCATGGGGCGGACACCAGACTTTCAGCACCGCTCTGCCCAATCTGGATAAGTTTTCCTACATAGGTGCTTTCAGTGGCGCTATCTTCGGGCTTGACGTGAAAACATGCCATAACGGGGTGTTTGCCGATGCGGGCAAGTTCAATAAAAAGGTACACTATTTATTCTTAGGGTGCGGAACGGAAGAACAGTTCGGTACGAAACAATTGGTGGACTCCTTGCACGAAATCGGTATTAATGCCGAATATTATGAATCGAAGGGTACAGGGCACGAATGGCTGACGTGGCGGCGTTGTTTGCGTGAGTTTGTTCCTCATTTGTTCAGGAAGTAAACGAGTATGTAATTATTTTATAAGTTTATATATCATGAAAAACACGAAGATTGTAAGAACTATTTTGATTGTTTTATCATTGGCGCAAGCGGTTGTTTACGGACAACCCGCTTGCGGGCAACCTTATGACAAAGGCGCTTTTGAGACAGGACGTTACCGTAATCTCTTTGCTGAATTAGGCTATAGCCGGAAAGATATTGATGAAAAGCTGGCATCGGTATTCGAGAGTGTTTTCTACGGACCGGACAAAGTCTATTTTGAGGTAGGCGATTCGATGGCTTATATCAGCGATATAAAAAATCATGATGTACGTACGGAGGGAATGTCCTATGGGCTGATGATTGCGGTCCAGTTCGACAGGAAAGACATATTCGACCGTTTATGGCGGTGGGGCAAGAGGTATATGCAACACCAGGAAGGTCCTTTGAAAGGTTACTTTGCATGGAGTTGTAAGACGGACGGTACGCGTAACGCTCAAGGACCGGCTTCCGACGGAGAACTTTATTACGTCACGGCACTGATTTTCGCTTCTAACCGTTGGGGGGATACGACGGGTATCGATTACCTTGCGGAAGCCCGGAATATCCTGGATTGTTCGATGCAGAAAGCCGGAATGGATCGTGTCGCCCCCTTGATTAATCTGGAGCATCAGTTGATAACGTTCACGCCCGATCCTTTTGGCGGGCGGTTTACAGACCCTTCTTACCATGTCCCTGCTTTTTATGAGGTATGGGCGCGGTGGGCACAGGACGGAAGAAGCAAGTTCTGGCGCGAATGTGCCCGCAAAAGCCGCGAATACCTGCATAAAAGCATTCATCCCGTAACGGGACTTAATCCTGATTATAATAATTATGACGGTACGCTGCTTGGCAGCAAACGGATTATAGGTGATGCTTTTCGTTTTGACTCATGGCGTGTGCCTATGAATATTGCGTTGGATTATTCGTGGGCGTGTGCGGATATAAAGTGGCAGCAGGAATATGGCAATAAGATACAAAACTTCTTTTATGCCCAAGGCATAGACAGCTTCGTAGACCAGTATAACGTGGACGGTACACCCGTGACGGAACTGCTGGGAGCCGGCGGCTATAAAAAACTGAGACATTCCTTGGGACTGGTTGCCACTACGGCTGCGGTTTCGTTGGTTTGCACACACGACAAGAGCCGCGAGTTTGTGGACCGTTTATGGAACGCAAAACACGTACCTTATGATGACGGCTATTTTGACGCTTATTATGACGGGCTGCTTCGTTTGTTTGCTTTTATGCATCTGAGCGGAAACTATCGGATTATATTTCCCAAAGAACATTAACACTGTAAATTTGAAAAGTAGAAATGAAAAATAGAGTAATAAACGCATTGCTGGCATGCCTTTTCTTGGGAATAAGCTCGGCAATATATGCGCAAGATAAGAATTTCCATATCTATTTGGCTTTCGGTCAATCCAATATGGAGGGTAATGCACGTGTGGAACCACAAGACAGCATCGGAATAAGTGAACGTTTCCTGATGATGTCTGCTGTGGATTGTCCCGAACGCGGGAGGGTGAAAGGAGAGTGGTATAGAGCTGTTCCGCCGTTGTCGCGTTGCAATACGGGACTGACTCCGTGCGACTACTTCGGACGTACTATGGTAGATAATTTGCCGCCGGAAATAAAGGTGGGTGTTATCAATGTGGCTATCGGCGGTTGCCGTATCGAACTGTTCGACAAAGAGATTTATGCCGGGCACATCGCTTCCCAACCGGACTGGTTGAAAAACATTGTGAAGGCTTACGACAATAACCCTTATGCCTGGTTGGTGGATTTGGCGAAGAGGGCGCAGAAAGACGGAGTAATAAAAGGTATTCTGGTGCATCAGGGAGAATCGAATACGGGTGACAAGGAATGGCCGCGGAAACTGAAAGGGGTTTACGAGAATTTATTGGCGGACTTGAACCTGAAAGCCGAGGAAGTGCCTTTGTTGGCGGGAGAGGTGGTACATGCCGATCAAAAGGGTATTTGTGCAAGCATGAATGAGATTATAGATGCGTTGCCGCAGACCATTCCTACGGCACACGTCATTTCATCTGCAGGCTGTCCGGCGGCAGGTGATAATCTGCATTTTACCGCTTACGGATACCGTATGCTGGGCGCCCGTTATGCTGAAACGATGTTGCGCTTGCTGGGATACAAGGCGTTGGTAAACAAGCAGGAAGCAACCCGGATGAAACTATGGTACGCTGCGCCGGCACAGCGTTGGGTAGAAGCATTGCCTGTGGGCAATTCCCGTTTAGGAGCCATGGTTTACGGCGGTACGGACAAGGAAGAAATCCAACTTAATGAAGAGACCTTTTGGGCAGGCGGACCTTACAGCAATGATAATCCGAAAGGGAAAGAGACTTTAGCCAAAGTACGTGAGCTTGTATTTGCCAATCGCTTGTCGGAAGCACAGAAACTGATAGACGGGAATTTCTTTACCGGACAACATGGCATGCGCTTTCTTACAATGGGCAGCTTGTTCATTAATCAACCGGAACATAAGAGTGCAGCAGGCTATTATCGCGAACTGGACATAGAAAATGCGATGGCTGTTACCCGTTATATAGTGGACGGGGTGACGTATACGCGTACGGTCTTTTCATCATTTGCCGATGATGTGATTGTAGTCAGGATGGAAGCCGATAAACCGAAAGCGCTGAACTTCGAACTGGGTTATAACTCTCCTTTAAAGCATGAGGTGACGGCCAAGGGAAACGAGCTGATTGTGAAATGCGAAGGTGCGGAGCAGGAGGGTATTCCTGCGGCACTGAATGCCGAATGCCGGGTATGGGTAAGACATGATGGAAAGTCCGGTAAATCGAAAGAGGCAGTGGTGGTGAACCAAGCTACCGTAGCCACCCTTTATATATCCGCCGCAACAAACTTTGTGAATTACCGCGATGTGAGTGGCAATGCCTCGAAACGTGTCTCTGCCGGTTTGAAGCGTGCCGTAAAGGTTCCATACGAGCAGGCTCTTGCCAACCATATAGCTGCATATAGAAAACAGTTCGACCGTGTGAAATTCTCCATACCTTCCACTGCGGCGTCTGCGCTGGCTACAGACAAACGTGTCGCCGCTTTCGGAGAGGGAAAAGACCAGAACCTTATGGCGCTGATGTTTCAGTATGGCCGTTATTTGCTGATTTCCTCTTCGCAGCCCGGCGGGCAACCCGCCAATCTGCAAGGGTTGTGGTGCAATAGTGTGAATGCTCCGTGGGATAGTAAATATACGATTAACATTAATACGGAGATGAATTATTGGCCCGCCGAGGTGACGAATCTGTCGGAAAATCACCAACCGCTCTTTGACATGGTGAGTGAACTGAGCACGACCGGTAAGAAAACAGCCGAGACCCTTTATGGCGCACGTGGCTGGGTGGCTCATCACAACACCGATTTGTGGCGTGCCTGCGGTCCGGTGGATGCTGCCTATTACGGCATGTGGCCCAACGGCGGAGCCTGGTTGGCACAACACTTGTGGCAGCACTATCTGTTCACCGGAGATAAAGAGTTCCTGCGCCGGTATTATCCGGTAATGAAAGGTACTGCCGATTTCTATCTGAGCCATTTGGTAAAACATCCCCAAAACGGTTGGCTCGTAACGGCTCCTTCCGTATCGCCCGAACATGGGTATGCCGGTTCTTCCATTACGGCCGGATGTACTATGGATAATCAGATAGCTTTTGATGCGCTCTACAACACCATGCTTGCCGCTCGCGTATTAGGCGAACCGAAGGAGTACCAAGATTCGTTGGCAACCGCTTTCAGGCAATTGCCGCCTATGCAGATCGGACGTCATAACCAACTTCAGGAATGGTTGATAGATGTTGATAATCCTCGTGACGAACATCGCCATATTTCACATCTATACGGGTTGTATCCCGGTAATCAGATTTCACCACGGCTTCATCCTGAACTGTTTCAGGCTGCCCGGAATACCCTTTTGCAACGGGGCGATGCTGCAACGGGCTGGAGTATCGGCTGGAAAATAAATTTCTGGGCGCGTATGCTCGACGGTAATCATGCTTATGAAATTATAAAGAATATGCTTCGTATTCTTCCGGGTGACGACAAGCAACGTGAATTTCCCGAAGGCCGTACGTACCCCAATCTCTTCGATGCACATCCGCCTTTCCAGATAGACGGTAATTTCGGGTATACGGCAGGCGTGGCAGAAATGCTGTTGCAAAGCCATGATGGAGCGGTGCAGCTGCTTCCCGCCTTACCGGAGGAGTGGAATAAAGGAAGTATCAGCGGTTTGGTTGCTCGTGGCGGTTTTGTAGTTGATATGCAATGGGAAGGAGCACAGTTGCTTAAGGCGAAGATACATTCGCGTATCGGCGGAGTGTTGCGTATTCG
The DNA here is from genome assembly GCF_910578895.1 of uncultured Bacteroides sp. Taxonomy (GTDB): domain Bacteria; phylum Bacteroidota; class Bacteroidia; order Bacteroidales; family Bacteroidaceae; genus Bacteroides. The sequence goes on along the minus strand of NZ_CAJTSC010000001.1, from coordinate 195,781 downwards.
CAGTTATGTGCCTTTGAAAGGCGAAGGGCTAAAACCGGCAGAAGGCGATTGCCCGAATATGTTGTATGCGCCGGCAGAAGTTGCGGCACCATTGATATCGAAGAAGTTGGGCGCACTTCAGTTGCCTATACTCTATAAGGTATATGAATATGATGTGGAGACCGAACCCGGTAAAGAATACCTGTTTGAGAGAACGACATTGAATTGATAAATTGCAATACCTGTTATGCAGATTTCAACATTTACTTAAATATAAATACTTATGAATTTAAAGAAAACAGCAGTTTCCGTAGCCCTATTGCTTCTTTCATTGGGAGCCGTTGCGCAACAGCAGGAGACTTTTACTAATCCGGTGATTAATGCGGATGTACCCGACCCGTCGATGATAAGGGTTGGCGATTATTACTATTTGGTGAGTACTACCATGCATTTGATGCCGGGTTGCCCCATAATGCGTTCCAAAGATCTGGTACATTGGGAAACAATCAGTTATGTGTTTCAGAAACTGACAGATTTGCCCCGTTATGATTTGCAGGAAGGTACCGCGTATGGACGAGGACAGTGGGCATCGAGCATCCGCTACCATAACGGGCAGTTCTATGTGTGGTTCTCGCCCAATGACGAACCACATCGCGGTTATATCTATACGGCAAAAGACCCGGCGGGAGAGTGGACTTTGGTTTCCCGCCCGCCTCATCATCACGATGCTTCTTTGCTTTTTGACGATGACGGTAAGGTCTATCTGTTTTATGGTACGGGAGAGTTGCGTCAATTGAAGAGCGATCTTAGTGATGTGGAACCCGGCGGCATAGATATGAAGATATTTGAGCGGGATGCCGATGAACAGGGGTTATTGGAAGGAAGCCAGGCGTTCAAGTATAACGGTAAATATTACCTGATGATGATTTCTATGGATTGGAGCATACCCGGAAGATTGCGTCGTGAGGTATGTTACCGCGCCGATAAAATAACCGGTCCGTACGAGAAGAAAGTAATTCTTGAATCGGAATTTCAAGGTTACGGCGGTGTGGGGCAAGGCTGTATTGTAGACTCACCGGATGGAAATTGGTATGGATTTATTTTTCAAGACCGGGGTGGCATAGGACGTGTACCGACTTTGATGCCTTGCCGCTGGGTAGATGGCTGGCCCATGTTGGGTGATAGCGAAGGACGTGTGCCTGAGTCTATGGTTATGAAAACTTTCCCGGAAGATTGCAAGGGGGGGATCATGGGAAGTGATGATTTTAGCAGCACCCGTTTAAGCCTTAACTGGCAGTGGAACCACAATCCGCTGGACGATTGTTGGTCGCTGACGGAACGCCCGGGCTTTTTGCGTTTAAAGACCGGACGTGTGGTAGACAATCTGTTTTTGGCTCCTAACACATTGACACAGCGTATGAGCGCTCCGAAGTGCAGTGGTGTGGTGGCAATGGATGTGTCGAAGATGAAAGACGGTGATGTGGCGGGCTTCAGTGCTTTCAACGGGCTGTCCGGAGTACTTGCCATACAGATGAAAGATGGGAAAAAGCAATTGGTGATGTCTCACCAGTCTGTCAGCTTGTCGGACAAGGAGAAGCGGGTGACTAATGTGGAGATTGTGGAGAAAGAAACCGTAGCTTGTAAGAAGAATCTTGTTTATCTTCGTATAGACGGTGATTTTGCAAATAAAAAAGATGTGGCTACTTTCTATTATAGTTATGACAATAAGGAATGGAAACAGATTGGAGAGCCTTGTAAGATGGTTTTCGATTGGACCAAATTCTTTATGGGAAGTAAGTTTGCAATCTTCAATTATGCCACAAAATCTTTGGGAGGCTATGTGGACATAGATTTCTTTGAATATAATAAATAATGAAGCGTACCATGAAAATGAAAAAGTCTTTTTGGATATTGTTACTCTCAATCTTGTGTTTGGATGCGGGAGCCATAGATAATAAAGGCATAACTTTTAATCAGTTGGCATCCGACCGTTTTACACTTGTTGAGAACGGTATTCCCAATGCCATATTGATAGACGGGCAAGAAGATACGGGAGTAATGATAGCCGCAAAAAATCTTCAGAACGACTTCAAACGGGTAACCGGCAAGGCTGCCGGTTTGCAGTTCGAGGCGGGGGCGAAGCGCATGATTATAGTGGGCACCCTTAAAAGCCGTTATATAAAAGAGTTGGTGCAAGCGAAGAAACTGGATGCTTCATTACTGGATGGCAAGAACGAAAAGTACCTGATGACGGTAGTGTCCGCCCCTTTGAAAGGAGTGGATGAAGCACTGGTCATTGCAGGTAGCGATAAGCGCGGAACGATTTATGGAATATATGAACTGTCGGAACAGATAGGTGTCTCTCCGTGGTATGATTGGGCCGATGTGCCGGTAATGCCCCGGCAGAATTTATCCATTGCCCGCGGAAGCTATACGGCAGGCGAACCGGCAGTGAAGTATCGCGGTATTTTCCTGAACGATGAGGCTCCTTGCCTGACCGGTTGGGTGAAACATACGTATGGTACAAACTATGGAGACCACCGTTTCTATGCGCGTGTGTTCGAACTTATTCTGCGCCTGCGTGGAAACTTTATGTGGCCCGCCATGTGGGGTTGGAGCTTTTATGCGGATGATCCAGAAAACAGCAAGACTGCCAATGAAATGGGGGTCATCATGGGAACATCACATCATGAACCCATGGCACGCAATCATCAGGAGTGGGCGAGAAAGCGTAAGGAATACGGGGTATGGGATTATACATCCAATCAGAAAGTAATCGACCGTTTCTTTCGCGAAGGCATTGAGCGCGCCGTTGATACGGAAGACCTGATAACTATCGGCATGCGAGGTGATGGCGACACACCTATGGGTGGAAAGGAAGGAGAGGATGATAAATATGTATCGCGCGATAAAGAGAATATGCGTTTAATGGAGAAGATCTTCAAGAACCAACGGCGCATCATTAAAGAAGTGACGGGAAAAGCTCCGGAAAAACGTCCGCAAGTGTGGGCTTTGTATAAGGAAGTGCAACGTTTTTATGATATGGGGCTCAGAGTGCCGGACGATGTCATCATGCTGTTGAGTGATGATAATTGGGGAAATGTGCGTCGTTTGCCGAATTTGGAAGAGAGAAAACATCCCGGCGGCTGGGGAATCTATTATCATGTAGACTATGTGGGAGCACCCCGTAATACAAAATGGCTCAATGTGACTCCTATTCAGAATATGTGGGAACAGTTGCAGCTGACTTACGATTATGGAGTTGACAAACTGTGGGTGCTTAATGTCGGTGACTTGAAACCGATGGAATATCCCATCACTTTGTTTCTTGACATGGCATGGAATCCTAAACGTTATACGGTTGATAACCTGCTGGAACATCCGCGTGAGTTCTGTGCCCAACAGTTTGGCAGAAACCAGGCAGACGAGGCTATGCGTATCTTGAACTTATACAGTAAATATGCCGGTAGGGTTACTCCCGAAATGCTTGATAGGAAGACCTATAACTTGGAAACGGGAGAGTGGAAGCAGGTCTCTGACGAGTTTATAAAGCTCGAGGCGGAAGCGTTGCGCCAATATATGACACTTATGCCGGAATACAAGGACGCATACAAGCAACTGATTCTTTTTCCTGTGCAGGCAATGGCAAACCTGTATGAGATGTATTATGCGCAGGCGATGAACCATAAACTTTATAAAGAGCGTAATCCGCAGGCAAATTATTGGGCGGATAAGGTTGAACAGACCTTTAAACGTGACAAGTACCTGTGTGACGACTACAACAATGTGATGTCGGGTGGCAAATGGAAGAACATGATGATACAGAAACACATCGGTTATACTTCCTGGCATGATAATTTCCCGGCAGACAAGCAACCGGAAGTGTATCGCATCGAGGAGCCGGAAAAAGCTGTAGGAGGATATGTCTTTAAAGCCCGGAACAACGTAGTGGCGATAGAAGCCGAACATTATTTTGAGAAGAAGGACGCTGCCGAGGCACAATGGACGGCTATCCCTTATATGGGACGTACATTGAGTGGCATGGCGCTGATGCCTTATTCTAAAGATGTTGCGGGTGCTTTCCTCTCTTATAAGATGGAGATTCCAAAAGACGTTACGGAAGTGACTGTACGTGTTGTGGTGAAATCGACATTGGCATTTCACGATGCCAAAGGGCACAAATATGAAGTAGGGTTCAGTGGCGGTGATGTGGAGACTGTCAATTTCAATGCAAACCTGAATGAAGAACCGGAGAATGTGTATACGACTTTGTATCCGACTGTTGCCCGAAGAGTGGTTGAAAGCAAGGTGAAATTGGAATTGCCGGTATCGCAGAACGGTTTGCAGACTCTTGTCTTGAAGCCTTTAGACCCGGGAATCGTATTCGAAAAGATTATTGTAGACTGGGGTGGATACCGGAATACGTACTTGTTTATGGATGAGTCTCCTTGTCAAAGAGGAAAATAAGGACGATTTTTAGACACATATTTTTGTATATAAAGAGGCAATATTAAAGACTGCCATTTATTTTATCATTCGGAGCGGCGCGAAGGCTATACCTTAATGAAACAATCAAAAAAAGGTATAGTTTTCGCGCCGCTTTGCATGGCAGAATGATGCTGACTGTCGGAGTTGTGACACACTTGCTGTTAATCATTCCGCATGTTGTTCCATATAAGCGGTAGGGGTCATGCCATATAACTCTTTAAAAGCAGTTGCAAAATAAGCCACATTGCTGAATCCCGTCAAGGCGGCGACTTCATTGACATTTTGCCGTTTGCTTGCCAGCAGGCTTGCGGCCTGTTTCAGCCGGATGTTGCGTATCAAGTCGCGGGTAGACTGGTTGGTCAGTTCTTTCAATTTACGGTGCAGATGCACGCGGCTGATACCTACGGTTTCGGCTACCATTTCGACATTCAGTTCAGGATTGGCTATATTGTCATTGATTACTTTCATGATGCGGTCCAGCAAACGTTCGTCCGGTGAGTCCGTTTCTAATTTCTGTGTCCGTTCCTCCTGTATCTGGTTGCCTTGGAATTTATTTCTCAATCTCTCCCGGCTCTTAATCAGATTAAAGACATTTTGCCTGAGTATCTCAATGTTGAAAGGTTTTGTTATATAGGCGTCTGCTCCTATGCTGAGTCCTTCCAGGTTATCTTCCTCACGGCTTTTGGCGGTAAGCAGTATAATGGGAATATGATTGATATTGATGTTCTGCTTTATCTTTGAACAAAGAGCTATGCCATCCATTTCGGGCATCATGATGTCGCTGATAATTAAATCCGGAGTCTTTTTGAGAATGTGTGCAAGGGCTTCTTTTCCATTGTTGCATTCCTGCATGTGAAAGTCGTTGCTTAACTCCTGGCAGATATAACGGCGTATTTCTTCATCATCTTCTACGACCAAGATACGATATTTGGATTTGGAGCGTACCTTCTGAGGAGATTCGGCAAGTGGTGGAACCGGCAATGCCGTCATGACGTGTACCGGGCTTTTCTTTGTTGCCTGAGTATCTATCTCTTCCGGACTGAGGTGCTCTTTGCCCAATGGCAGACGGATGATGAAGCGGCACCCCGAAGTATCGTTATTGTTTTCGACGGTAATGCTGCCATGATGCAATTCTACCAGTGAACGGGTGAGATGCAATCCGATGCCCGTACCCGTATTTGAGCTGTTTTGGCTGTTACGTATCTGATAGAAGCGGTCGAAGATACGTTCCAGCTCGGTTTCGTCGATACCGATGCCGTTATCTTCTATACATATTTCAAAATAGTGCTTCAACGTTTTCCGAGCAGCATCGGGATGATGGCAGGTGCGCAGATGAATCTGTATGTTCCCATTCTCCGGGGTGAATTTGAAGGCATTGGAGAGTATGTTCAAGATAACCTTGTCGAAGTTCTTCGGGTCTATCCATACTTTCAGCTCTTTTATTTCGGGATGGTGAAAATCCAGTTTGATATGTTTGGCATTTGCCTGATAAGTAAACGTATAAGATAAGTCTTGTATGAAACTGACAATTTCCGTCTCTTGGAACTTGAGTTGCATCTGTCCCTTGTCTATTTTGCGGATGTCCATAAGCTGATTGACAAGCCGCAGGAGCCGTTCGGCATTGCGGTAAATGATATTGTAGTTTTGTTGGCGTCCGGCATCGGAATCTGTTGCTATCAATTTTTGCAACGGGCTTATGATAAGTGACATCGGAGTCCGTATTTCATGAGAAATGTTAATGAAAAATTGCAGTTTGGCTTCATTCAACTCCTCGGCGTGCATGTGCTCCAACATCTGTTGGCGTGCGCGATACCGTTGCCGTATCTGTATTATGACGAAGCTGATGATACCGATTGCAACCAGACAATAGATAATCTTTGCCCACCACGATACATACCAGGCTGGAGAAATGACAACGGTCAGCTCCTTGATTTCGGAATAGGAATTATAATCTCTGGCTTTTACCCGGAAGTGATAGGTGCCCGGTGCCAGTCCGCTGAATGATACTCTGTTGACTCCGGGTTGCAGGTCTATCCACGTGCTGTTGTTGAACATGTAAGAATAACTGATGCGTTCCGGACTGTAAAACTCCATGGCGGAGAATTCGATGCTGAATGAATTGTCTTTGTGTGACAAGTGAAACCTGTCGGCATTCATTACGGAGGTAGTGACGATATTCTGACTGCCCGATTTCATGCCTGACTTTACACTTTTGTCGTGGATATAGAAGTCGGTGATACGTATTTCCGGTTTCTTGTTGGGGCTTGTTATTTTTTGGGGAGTAAAGTAGGTGATACCGTTGGTTCCGCCGAAAATCAGTTCTTCTCCGGGTGCTGCGAATGATACTCCTTTGCTGAACTCATTTCCCTGCAGGCCGTCGCTTGCATAGAAGTTGACGAATGTTTGTGTGTCGGGCTTGAACCGGGATATGCCGTAGTTGGTGCTTATCCACAAATAGCCGTCCGAGTCTCCTTCGATGGCAGAGATAGAGTTGCTGGGAAGCCCGTCGGATGTGGTGTATCGGGTAATCTCGTGCGTCTTATGGTTCAACAGGTTCAACCCTTGCGAGGTCCCTATCCAGATATTGTGATAAGCATCCTCGTGGAGTGCATAGATGACGCTTCCTTGCATCAGGCGGTTTACGTTATAGGTGGATGTGAAATTCATGGTCGGGATATCGAGACAGCTCAAGCCATCGTAAGTACCGATATAAAGTTTGTCGTTTGTACTGTACAGCAGGCAGTTGATCCACGAATTATGCAGCATGTTGCTTTCGGGGTGATATTCCAAGCCGTTTTCGGGCGGAGGGCAGAGAAACACCTCTTTGGTATCCAGGTCGAGACGATATACTCCTGCCCCCATGGCTGCCACCCAAAGTTGCCTGTGGCGGTCTTCAACGATACTGTATACGCTTTGCACAGGTTTGTGTTGCTTGCTGAGCAGAGGGATATATTCGCAATGCCCCGTTTGGGGATTTAATTTGGCAAGCCCGTCACGGTATGAGCCTATCCAGAGATTGTTGTCGGAGTCTTCGTAAATACTCATGATGGTGGACGATACGGAATGCTCCGTGTTGGGGATATGCTCGAAATGTGCCTTTTGTTTTCCGTCCGGAGTGATGCAATAGATGCCGTCATTGTCTGTCCCTATCCAGTACGAGCCGTTATGAGCTTTGCATACGGACATGATGCAGGAAGAACCGATAATGTTGTGGGTAGAGGATTTATATCCCATGTACTTGAATTTGTTGATGACGGGTGGAATCACCATTGCCCCTTTCTGGAAGAACCCCAGCCAGATATTACCTTGCCTGTCTTTGAGGATGGAGTGTATCTTGGATTTGTTGAAGTTGAAACTGGTGATGTTTATAGGCAAGTCCGTTATCGTCTCTTCCCGGATGTTGTACACTTTCATCCCGTTTCCGTCGGTTCCTACGTATATCTCATCCTGATTCATGCAATACAGGGCTTTCACGGGCAGTTGCGGCTGTGCGGGATAACTGATGTGTGCGAAGCTGTATGTCAGGGGATTGTATTTGAACAGCCCGTTTTTCAGGCATCCGGCATAAATGTTTCCGGATTCGTCTTCGCAGATGGAAGAAGGCCATACTATGCCTTTTTCGCTCTGATGGCGTATTATTTTTTTGTCTTTATCTATGCTGTATATTCCTTTGTTATTGGTAATGACCCATAATGTTCCTTTGCGGTCTTCATAGAGTTGGCTGATGAAGTAGCTTGGAACATATTCAGGCATTTGTAAAGCCTCCAAGCATTCTTGCTTGATGTTCAGGGAGAATATGCCGTGTCCGGACGTGCCGATTAATATTTCGCCGTTGCTGCGTTCGATGATGGTAGCTATGTTCGCTTCCAGTTTCTGCCCTGTCTTCGAAATCATGGGAACGTTGGAGAAGATACCTGTGGCATGGTCGTATGTCTGCAAGCCGTTCAACGTACCTATGAAGAAAGTTCCTTTCGTGTCTTGAAAAAGTGTGCGGACATAGTTATTGTGCAGGGAGTGCTCTTCATGGAAACTGTGTTTGTATACGCTGAACTTGGCTCCGTCGTACCGGTTCAGCCCGTCTTCGGTAGCTATCCATATAATATCTTCTTTATCTTGATAGATGCAGTTGGTCATGCTACTGGACAATTCGTTGTCCACAGTGAAAAGCTTGCCCGTTTGCCCGTAACATAAAGCGGATAAAAGCAGATATAGAAAGCAACTTATTAGTTTCCGTTTCATTATTGGTTTAGGATATTGTTTGCTAATACAAAATTACGTAAAAAAGTTCAATAATGGGATGTATGTCCGCCTTATTCCCTATGGCTCTTTACTGCTTTTTCATTTACAGGAGTTAAAGAGAGTTGTAAAGAGTTATCTCCCTTTGGGATAGGAGTGAAAAGCCGACAGCTATACCTGGGGACATGACCGGAGAGTCTGTGCGAACAGACAGGCGGAAGCGGACAGACGGAAACGGACCGGTGAAGAATAAACGGATAAGAATAGACCGGTGAAATATTCCCGCCAGGCGCTTATTATCAGTGATATACGAGTGCCACTCGTTTTCTGCGTGGTGGAACTTTATTCCCAGCTTACTGGGAACGCGTTCCCACCAAATTGGGAATACGTTCCCAACGTGCAGGGAATACGTTCCCAATTAAGTGGGAACATCGGAAGAAAAAGAAGCTGTCAGCCACGGGGCTTTTATTTACGGATAATGTTCCTTATCTGTTTTTATTCAGCAACTCTTTCGTAGGACATTCGTAGTTACTGATGGGAAGATGTACTTTCTGCAACTCTTTCAGTTCGTGTACGGGGCGCTCAATGTCGTAGGGTATGGGCATGCCGGAAAACTTCTGAAAGTAAAGCAGGCATGCGTCTTTCCACCAGACGGCATCGCGGACCTGCGTCTTCAGGTGCGACTGCACTTCGTGGAAACGCTCCGCATCGATGTGTTTTTCGGCGGCATCCCATGTTTTCTGAAAGTCTCTTACCTGTCGGACACCGTTGTCGTAATGGTAACAAAGCTCGTCCCACAGCGTACGTCCGCTTTTCATGCGGTATGTCCAGGGGACATGATGGAACCACAGAAGAAATTCTTCCGGACAGGTGCCGATGTTGTCATATTGTTTAGCCAGCGCTTCGGGGTATTGTGCTACGGCATTGCTGCCTTTGCTGCTGCGGTCGAAACCTATTCCTTGTTTGTCGGCTTTGTGATAGTAAGACGGAAGCCAGTCGGGACGGGCACCGGGGATGCTGCACCAGGGTTCGGGTCCATAGTGGTGGCCCCATGCGAAAATATGATGCAACCCGAGCGGCATCATGTAGTTTACAACCGCTTCGTGGCTGTCGAGCATCATCTTCGCCAATTGCTCGTAGCGGGGTGAGGGGAGCGGACCGAACGTCTGTTTCAGCCATTCGCCGGCAATGTTTTTTGCCGATAGACCGGGTTGCCATGCCAAACGTCCGAAAGCATACCAATTGGCTTGTGCGAAGGTATGTCCGCACCAGTTCACATCCGTGCCTATGTTGGCAACGCCGGCTATGGCTTTCAGGGAGGCGGGTGCAACAAACTCGAAGAACTCTTTCCACATCGGAGCCAGGTAGGCAAGGTGGTTGGAATGCCCCAGATATTCCTGTGTCACTTGAAACTCTGCCATCAAAGGGGTATGCCGCATAGCGCCGAACAACGGGCTGTATGGTTCGCGGGGCTGGAAGTCTATCGGACCGTTCTTTACCTGGACAATTACATTCTCCCGGAACTGTCCGTCCAAAGGCTTGAACTCCAGATAAGCCTGTTTGGCACGGTCCGCATCGGAAGGACTGTAAACGAATGCGCGCCACATCACGATACCTTTATAAGGCTTCAACGCATCTGCCAGCATATTGGCACCTTCGGCATGAGTGCGTCCGAAGTCGCAGGGACCGGGTTGGCCTTCGGAATTTGCCTTTACAAGGAAACCGCCGAAGTCGGGGATGGTGCGGTAGATTTCTTTCACCTTGTCTTTCCACCAACGGATGACCTCTTTGTCAAGGGGATCGGCGGTGCTTAAACCGCCGAGCGCCATGGGAGAGGCGAAGTTGACGGAAAGGTAGACACGTAGTCCGTACGGACGGAATACATCTGCCAATGCCTTTATCTTTTGCAGGTATTCGGCGGAAAGAATCCGGGGTGAAGCATTTACGTTGTTCAGCACCGTGCCGTTGATGCCGATAGAGGCATTTGCCCGTGCATACGCCTTGTATCTGTCGGAAAGGGTACCGGGCAGTTTTTCCCACTCCCAAAGCGACTGTCCGGCATAGCCGCGCTCGATGGTGCGGTCCATGTTGTCCCAATGGTTGAGGATACGCAAGCCGTAGGCGGGATTTTCCGTGAGTTGGGAACCGCACTCCGTGAGTTGGAAACCGGCGGTTTGTTGCAAGCGGAGTAAATGATAGGCGGCATAGAGCAATCCTTGTTCAGTAGGAGAGGTCAGGATAACCTTACCATCCTTGCACAGGATACGGAAACCTTCGGGCTGCAACTGCTTGTCTTTTTGTATCGTGAGTTGTACGGGAGTCCCCTTCCATGCTTGCCGTAACTCTTCGGCTGCAATGTTCAGCGTAGGTGATTGTCGGGGAACCGCGATTTGTGCCCGTGCATCGGCAGGCAACCGAAGCCACAAATGGCTACCGTCTTCGGCAGCCATTTGGGTCACGAATACCATTGCAATATAAAAAAGCGAGAATATTCTGTATTTCATGTCATATCAGGTTATTGTCCGTCAATAGTGATTATCTTTCCGTCGGCATCGTATTCCAGCTCGCAGACTTTCAGGCTGCGGAGCCATGTCTTTCCGTCGGAAGGAACACAATCGTGGTGGAACAGGTACCATTTTCCTTTATACTCTACAATGGCGTGGTGTGTCGTCCAGCCTACAACGGGAGTGAGGATGACACCCTGGTAAGTGAAAGGTCCGTAGGGATTATCGCCGACAGCATAGCACAGGCGGTGCGTATCGCCGGTAGAGTAGGAGAAATAATACTTGCCGTTATACTTGTGCATCCAGCTGGCTTCGAAGAAACGGCGTTCGTTGTCACCTGCCGTCAGAGGTTTGCCCTCTTCGTCCAATATGATGACAGCCTTCGGTTCTTCTGCAAATTCCAGCATGTCTTTGCCGAGTTTGGCTACACGGGCAGGCAGGGCTTGTTCCTCGCCCTCGGGCAGAACGGCGCTTTCCAAAGCCTTGTTGTCGCGGTAGCGTTGAAGCTGTCCGCCCCAAAGGCCGCCGAAATACATGTAGTAGTCGCCGTCGCCGTTGTCAAGGATGGCAGGGTCGATGCTGTAACTGCCTTTCATCGGATTGGCTTGCGGAATGAACGGACCTTCGGGCTTGTCACTGACAGCCACGCCGATACGGAAGATATCGTTTTGGTCCTTCAACGGGAAATACATGTAGTATTTACCATCTTTAAAGGCAACGTCGCAGTCCCATAACTGACGTCCTGCCCAAGGTATGTCTTCTACTTGAAGCACTACTCCGTGGTCTTTGATTTCACCGTTCATAATGTCATCGGTGGAGAACACGTGGTAGTCTTTCATATTGAAGTGGTCGCCGTTGTCGTTTTCTTCGATGCCGCTTTCCCAATCGTGGCTGGGATAGATATAAACTCTGTCATTGAAGACATGTACGGCGGGATCTGCCATATAATCTCCCGGCACCAAGTATCTCATTTCTTTTTTCATGATAAAGCAAATTTAGTTATGAATTATTGAATTGTTTGTAGGAATTGGCTTTTAATAGTCGGCTTTGCTTCTCCGTTCTTTCAGCTCCGCCTGCATGTGTTCGTTGTATTCTTTGGTAATGGGGTAGAAGTAAAGTGCGATGACTCCGACAAAGAATGTTGCAGCAGGAATTAAGCTGGATGAAAGTACGATACCATGTATGGCGGAAGTTGTCTGTTCCGTACCTGCTCCCGACACATATCCGAAACCGGAAAGAAGGAAACCCAACAGTGCGCCTCCGATGCCCAAACCTGCTTTCAATGCGAAAACGACACCGGCAAATACGAAGCCTGTGGCACGTCGGTAGTTGACATATTCCGAGTGGTCGGCTACATCGGCAATCATCGCCCAAAGCAAAGGTACTGTCGGGGCGTAGGCAAGGCTCTTGAGAAAGTTCAGTACGAACATCGTTTCTATATCCGTTTCGTTAGGGAAATAGAAGAATGCGGTAAACAAAGCTGTCAGTGCCAGGCATACAATGAATACACGCTTCTTTCCGTAGCGGTTTGCGAGGAAATTGGAGAGCAGGATCACACCGAAGAATTGCACCAATGCCCCTAACATGTTGAATACGCCGAAACCTACTTCGTATGCCTTGTCCGGCGTGCTGACTATCAGTCCGAAGGCATTCAATAGGGTGTATCCCATTCCCTCTCCGGCTTCGGTTGCCACCAGTCCTATTTGGTCAAGGAAAGCATAAAGCGCACCGGCATCCACATAGTTCTCGAAGTAGTAGTTCATGGCGCTTCCCCACATGGCAAGGGTGGTGAAAATGAATAATGTCAGGATGAACATGGCTCGCCAAGGTATGCTCTTGAATACATCTTTGATATCTTGTTTGGTGTCTGTCTTTTGGCTGGCAGGCGGCGTAATCCGCTCGCGTGCGGAAAAGAAAGTGATGAAAAAGAATACCAGACCGATGGCTGCGAACAGCGAAACGGTGCAAAGCCATCCGTGTCCTTTGTCGCCCGATTCGCCGGAAAACTTGCTTACCAGTGGCAACGTCAAGCCTTGTATGACGAATTGTGCAATGGTAGCTGCCACAAAACGGATACTGGTGATGCTGTTACGCTCTTTTATATCACCGGTCATCACACCGCCCAATGAAGCATACGGGGTGTTATTGAATGAGTACAAGGTCATCAGCAAAGTATAAGAGATGGTGGCATACAGGGCTACGAGTCCTTTGTCCTCGATGCCCGGATTGTAGAACGCCAGGATATAGAATATCATGAACGGCAGGGCTGTCCAGAGTACCCACGGACGGTATTTGCCCCATTTCGATTTTGTACGGTCGGACAGGAGACCTACCGTAGGATCCACGAAAGCGTCTACAATACGCGCTAACAACATTACGCTACCTGCAACGGCTCCTTCCAGACCGAATACGTCTGTGTAGAACTTGGTTTGGTAAATCATCATCATCTGGAACACGAAGTTCGCAGAACAATCTCCAAGACTGTAGCCGATTTTTTCGGCCATAGACACTTTTTGGCTGAGTGTATTCATTCTTATTATATCTTTATAGGTTTAATCATGTCGAAAGTCGGTGTGTACAGTTATTGCATGCCATTCAATACACTGTCAGCCACACGTTTTCCCAAAGTCTTTTTGTCCAACGGATGAATGTCGTTCCATTCTCCCAAATCACTGTTTTGTATGAGGTAGGTATTGGTATTGGCAGAAGCGGCTTTGGCTTGCTCCTGACGCATTTCCGCCCATTCCCTTCGACCGCGGATGTCCTCTTTGGGCAGGAAATCCGCCAACTCTACAATGTAGAATGGCAATTGGGGCTGATTGAACGTACGTCGCCAGTCGGCAATCATTGCCGTTAGGAGTGCCGTATATTCATTCCGGCGTGCTACGTTGGATTCGCCCTGATACCATATCGCGCCTTTGACGGAATAGTTCTGCAACGGAGCTATCATGGCATTGTACAGGCATATCGGCTTGTAACAGAAGAACATCATGTCCGGAGCAGGGGGCATGGGAGCTCCCAAACGGTATTTCCATTCTTCTTTCAGGTTGACTTCTTCGTTGCCGCAGATAATCTTGTACGGCTTTTCCTGTACGAAACTCGGTTGTCCGCCGTTGCTGATGATGCGTACGGTGATATTGTTTTTCCCGGATTTCAGCACACCGGCAGGTATCCGGTAGATGCGGGGCGGGTATTGATAACCGGTGGTCCCGACAAACACTCCATTCACATATACGGAGTCGGCATCGACAATACATCCCAAACGGAGCGTGGCTTCCTTGCCGGTCCATGTCTGCGGTATCTCTATGTTTTGGCGCAACCAATGCGAACCGCCGATAGGGTTCAGACCGTTGTTTCCCCACGATTGCGAAAACATATTTACGGTTTGCCAACTGTTGTCATCATAACCGGCGGCATACCAGGGAGTCGGTTCGTGCAGTCCCGCATCGCCCAGATAAAGTGCCCGGTTCCAGCGATGGAAGTTTTCGCCCTCTAATTTCTTGATGTGCCTGCAATAGGCATCGTCCTCATACAGGCGTTTGGCATTGATATATAAAGGAAACTCCTTTAGTCCCTCCTCGCTTATCCATGCCTCTACGGGCGTACCTCCCCAACTGGAGTTGATAAGTCCTACCGGAACACCGGTTTTCTCGTACATTTCTTTAGCGAAGAAATAGGCAAGGGCGGAGAACTCCATTACATTCTCCTGCGTCAGAGGTTTCCAACTTGCTGACGACAGGTCCGCTTGCGGCGCATGAAAATTATATTCTTTAGGGACAATGATGTGGCGGATTTTTTCATTGTCGTAGTTGCGTATTTCCCGGGCGAACATGTCCGTTACCCGTCTTACCGGCAGTTCCATGTTCGATTGTCCCGAACAGAGCCATACATCTCCTATTAATATATTGTCCAGCTCGATGTCGTTGATTTGCATCCGATAAGGACCGCCCGCCTTCTGCGGCGGCAACAGGATGCTCCAACGTCCGTCGGCATCGGCAGTGGCGTGGTAAGTCTTTTTCTGTAATTTTACGGTGACGGCTTCACCTGCATCCGCGGTGCCCCATATTTTTACGGGTTGTTCACGTTGCAACACCATTCCGTCCGAAAGTAAAGCAGGTAACTTTACCTTTGCATCTGTCCATGAGGAAGCGCAAAGGCAAAGTAACACTGCTACTCCTAACCTAACTTTATCATAAACCAAACTTTTCATGTTTCTTTTTGTCGGTCTTTATGCGACTTCACAAAGGTAGGCAACCACTTTTTAATTTGCTTTAGAATACGTATCACAAAACTTGTTGTATGTTACATCTTTTATCTTATATGTTACATTCCTTGTCGGAGCGTGCGATATCCCTTGTTTTTCAGCGTTGTTACCCGGTTATTGGGTGCTGTTGTTTGGGTGTATGTCTCCTACGGATTGCTTTTTCTGCCGTATTGATATATGTTGCGGCTCTTTTGTCCAACTCCTGTTCCGGGATATATGGATGTATTTTTTATGTGGGTCGGGGCCCTTTTATGGCGCTTTGTATACCCTTTGTTACGCGGAAAAAAGAAAAGGTAACGTGCATGGCAATGCTGTAATCCGAGCGAAGAAAAGTGTAACATGGTTTGTGTCCGGTGTTGGGCGGATTGCGTAATTTTGGGACAATGAATAATTTTGCTGTATACGAGTTATGAAAAGAATCTTTTTTATTGTTAGCCTTGTTTGTTTGTCCTGTACGGTTTTATTGCCGCTGTCGGCTAAAGTCCGGCTTCCTCGCTTGATAAGCGACAGGATGGTGTTGCAACGTGATGTGGAATTGAAGATATGGGGATGGGCTTCTCCGGAAGAGAAAGTAACCGTACGTTTTCAAGGAAAGCATTATGATACGGAGGCGGACGAACAGGGGAAATGGCAAGTTATGTTGCCGCCACAACAAGCCGGCGGTCCTTTCCTGTTGGAAGTAAACGAGCTTATGGTCCGTGATGTCTTGGTGGGCGATGTCTGGCTTTGTTCCGGCCAGTCCAATCAGGAAAATCCGATAGTACGTCTGACGGATATGTTTCCTGAAATCAATGTGTCCAACAATCACATGATACGCTATTACAAAGTGCCTACCCAGCACTCGGTGGAAGAACTGAAAGAAGAGATAGCCGGCAACGCGGGTTGGCATTCCGCCACGGCATCCGATGTGTTGAATTGGACATCGCTGGCATATTTCTTTGCTCAGGAGGCATATAATAAATATAAGGTGCCTGTAGGAATGTTGGTTTCCAGCTTAGGTGGCTCTGCCATCGAAAGTTGGGTGAGCCAAGAACATTTGAAGATGTTTCCGGAACTGGTTGTCGACAAAGCCGCTTTGGACAGCATGAAGCTGGCGAAGCAGGATAAGGGTACCGGCAAGTGGCAACGGAAAAACCTGGACGATGCGGATTGGCAGACCATGGAAGTCCCGGGATATTGGTGGGAAAACGGCATTCATGCAAAGGGCACGGTGTGGTATAGAAAAGCCTTCCGGGTGCCTGCCTCTATGGTGGGAAGGCACGCGCGCCTATACATGGGAACATTGGTGGACAGCGATTCTATTTTCGTGAACGGTACCTTCGTAGGTTTTACTTCTTATACTTATCCTCCCCGTAAATATGATATTCCGGCAGGAGTCCTGACGCAGGGCGAGAATGTGATTACCGTAAGGCTTACTGCCAATTCGTCTCATGGCGGTTTTGTCAAAGGCAAGAAATATCAGATTGTAGGAGATGATGCGGTAATCGACCTTACCGGTACGTGGAAATACAAAATGGGTATTAACCGGGATGAAGTTGCCGGATATGCCGACCGGCTGAAGAACCTGAAAAGGGCAGGTTCCGGACTCTATAACGGGATGATTTATCCCGTGAGGGACTATCAGGTGAAAGGGGCTATATGGTATCAGGGCGAAAGCAATGCCGACCGTCCGCAAGCGTATGCTTCTTTACTGGAGGCGTTGATTAAGAACTGGAGAGAACTTTGGAAAAAGCCTGATATGCCTTTCCTGTTGGTACAGTTGCCTAATTTTATGGAGAAGAGCGACATCCCTACGGACAGCGGCTGGGCAAGAATACGTGAGGCACAGTTTAAGACGGCGCTGGATGTTCCTTATACTTCTTTGGCAGTGACCTATGATGTGGGCGAATGGAACGACATACATCCGTTGAATAAGAAAGCGGTGGCGCAGCGGCTCTTTCTGGGTGCCCGCAAACTCGTATATGGAGAAAAAATCACGGCTTCCGGACCTTTATATAAAGATATGAAGGTAGATGGGGATAAGATAATCCTGACTTTTACCGAAACCGGTCGCGGGCTGGCTTGTAAGGATGGAAAAGAGTTGAAGCATTTTGCCATTGCAGGAGAAGACCGGAAATTTGTATGGGCAAATGCCGTGATACGGGGGAATAAGGTCGTTGTAAGCAGCAATGACGTAAAGCATCCGGTAGCCGTGCGCTATGCCTGGAGCAATAATCCGGAGGACGCCAACCTGTGCAACAAGGAAGGGTTGCTCGCTTCGCCTTTTCGTACTGACGATTGGCAGTAGTTTATTTAAAAGTATAAACAGATTCTTATATTCAATTAATAATTTAATAATTAAACAAGAAGAGACATGAAAAACAAAAAAACGTTATTGGCATTGTTGGCAGGTCTGGCGTTGGGTTCTTGCGCTACGCGTGTTACAACGGAAAACGAGGCTTCGTTGAAAGATGTGCTGGGTGATAAATTCTTAATAGGTGTCGCCTTGAATACCAGCCAGTCTTCCGGTGTGGATACTGCCGCTGTCAAGATTGTAAAGCGCCATTTCAATTCGGTTGTTGCAGAGAATTGCATGAAGTGCCAGACAATTCATCCGGAGGAAGACCGTTATGATTTTAGCCAGGCGGACGAGTTCGTAAAGTTCGGCGAAGAGAACGGTATGTACATTATAGGCCATTGCCTGGTTTGGCATTCTCAGCTTGCTCCCTGGTTCTGTGTCGACAAGGAAGGTGAGAATGTGGCTCCGGAAGTCTTGAAGCAACGGCTTAAAGACCATATTACGACTATTGTGAGCCGTTATAAAGGACGTGTAAAGGGTTGGGACGTTGTGAATGAAGCGATTCTTGAAGATGGTTCTTACCGTAAAAGTAAATTCTACGAAATCTTAGGCGAAGAGTTCATACCCCTTGCTTTCCAATACGCCCATGAGGCAGATCCTGAGGCAGAATTATATTATAATGACTATAATATGCACGAGGCCGGAAAGCGTGCAACTGTTGTAAAACTTGTAAATGACATGAAATCCAAGGGAATCCGTGTCGATGCCATTGGCATGCAGGGGCATATAGGTCTCGACTATCCTTCTTTGAAAGATTTCGAAGAGAGTATGGTTGCCTATGCTTCTACCGGCGCTAAAGTGATGATAACGGAATGGGACATGAGTGCGCTACCTACTTTGAAGCGTACTGCCAATGTTTCTGATACGGTGGCATATAAGAAGATGTTGAACCCTTATCCCGAATCGTTGCCCGATAGCGTTTCCCGGCAATGGAATGACCGTATGGCTGAATTTCTGAATCTCTTTATCAAACATTCCGATGTAGTGAGCCGCGTGACGGCTTGGGGAGTGACTGACGGTGATTCCTGGAAGAACGGTTTCCCGGTGAGAGGACGTAAGGACTATGCGTTGCTCTTCGACCGCGATTATCAACCGAAAGAGTTTATAAAGAAATTACTGGAATAGGCATAAGAATGCTTGCAGGAAATATAGAGGAGCATTATACAGTTGTTGCCAAATAGGTTGGCAAGACTCTGCCACTCTATTGGCAACAACTTTTTCTTTCAACTCCGTCCGGACGAAGCCGGTTTCTGTTTCCCTCACCCTTTCATACCCTTGCCTAAGGGGCTATGAAAAGGTGGGGGAAACTTTTTTCAGCGGCGTTTGATAATGACAGGCTTATGGTTTTCGTCGTGGTAAGGCATGCCGTAGCGATTGGATTTTACCCTGCTGCCCATTAACGAGTCGATAGGGGCTTTCAGCGGTCTCACGCCTGCGGGAAGCTCTTTGCCGGAGAAGGTCTGGAAATAACCTACACAAGCGTCTCTCCACCATTCCGCATCATTCTTTTGAATGTCTAATTTTTGTGCCACTTCGTCAAATATGGTTTCACTGATATATGGTTTCAGGCTCGCCCATGTTGCCTGATATTTCTCAACTTGCGAGATTCCTTTGTCATAATGCAGGCAAATCTCGTCCCAAAGTTCCCTTCCGGAAGAGAGTTTGTAGTCCCATGGAAGATGGTGGAACCAGAGCAGCAGCTCCTCGGGGCAAGTTTCAAGAGCGTTGAATTGGGAGGCAAGCGGTTCATGATATTGGTCTACGTTGGCAGAGCCGTTGCGGGTACGGTCGAAGCCTACGCCGTCTTTACCTGCTTTGTGATAGAATATGGGCGACCAGTCGGGTCTTATGCTGCTTTCCCACGGACCCGGTCCGTAGTGCGACCCGCCGAATATATGGTGGAAACCAAGCGGCATCATATAATTTACGGCGGTTTCGCGGGAACTCATCATGATGTCCTTGACGGGGATGAGGAATTTCCGCTCATAGGCTTGCGGGGTCATCCCTTTGGGGCGGATGAAAGTCTGGCGTACCCATTCGTCTGCAATCTGTCCGGCGCTTAACGTAGGGTCCCATGCCAGGCGGCCGAAGGCGTACCAATTGGATTGGGCAAAGATATATCCGCAAAAGTTAGGGTCCTGCCCCGTATTCGCCACCCCTGCGATGGCTTTCACCATTTTTGCCACGGTAGAGCCTTTTCCGTCTCTATAGGTGTCGCTGTCAAGGCACTCTTCGTACGTGGTACCGTGATAGACCAGGTGGTTGGAGAAACCGAGGTATTCCTGAGTGATTTGAAATTCCATCATCATGGGAGTGTTGTATAGCTGCCCGAATAGCGGGCTGAAAGGTTCGCGCGGCTGAAAATCGATAGGACCGTTCTTGATTTGAATAATGACATTGTCTGCAAACTGTCCGTCAAGAGACTTGAACTCTTCTACCGCCTGGTTGGCGCGGTCATTGCTGGTGGGGCTGTATACGAAAGCTCTCCACATGATGATTCCGCCATAGGGTGCCACTGCTTCGGCAAGCATATTGGCGCCATCGGCATGGGTACGGCCGTAATCCTGCGGACCGGCTTGTCCTTCGGAGTTCGCCTTTACGAGGAAACCGCCGAAATCGGGAATGGCAGCGTAAATTTCTGCCGCCTTATCTTTCCACCATTGGCGGACGGTGGGGTCAAGGGGATCGCCGGATTTCAATCCGCTGAGTGCCATGGGGCTTGTCCATTTTATGGACAAATAAGTGGTAATGCCATACTCCCTGAGTATGCCGGCTATTTGAGCCACTCTGTCGATGTGTTCCTTGTCGAGGATAAGCGGATTGGAATTTACGTTGTTGAGCACGGCTCCGTTTAGTCCTACCGAGGAGCAGAGCTCGCCATAGTGGCGAATTCTTTCTACGGGGATTTCGCGGGCTGTCCATTCCCACATGGACAATCCGGCATAGCCTCTTTCTACGGTGTCGTCCAGGTTGTCCCAATGGTTGAGAATGCGGTATTCGTAATATGGTTTTTCGCGGACGTCCATACCTGCGTCGGCTTTGCCGAGAACTTCCGCCCTTTGCAAGGCATATACTCCGTAGCGGATGGCAGACCGGGAACCGCCGTCGATGCGGCGTGTGCCATCGGCATCGTAGATATGATATTCCTCTTTGGCAAGCGTGCTGTCTATTTTGGTTACGACGGAATTAAGCACGTCGTTGTAGCTGCGCCCGTTGGCAAGCCAAAGCATTGTCCCATCCTGGGCTATGGGTTCGGGAGCTGTGCATGCCGAAAGTGCCAGTATGGAGAAAAGGATGATACTGAATGTTTTAAAGTTTTTCATGGGATATTTTTTTTATTGGTAAAAAGCCGCTTGCAGACACTTTGAAACATCTACAAGCGGCCTTGATAAATACCTATTGAGAACTTGGAGCCGATTTAAATTTTATTGAAAAAAACGTAGGGTAAAATTTAAGCAGGCTCTTAATGAGATTGATTATCTGTATTCAGGATTTTGATAAAATCTTTTCTCATCAGCGCTCATTTCCATACCGTCAAGTTGTCCTTGCGGGATAGGACGGAGATAATGTCCCGGTTTGATGGTACGGGTGTAAGTCTTGACTTCACGATCGCCTTTGTTTTCACCGCATATTTGATAAGTGTCGGCATATTCGTTCCACTTCTGCGTACGTACGAGGTCGAACCAACGATAGCCTTCACCGAAGAATTCGCGTGAGCGTTCGTCAAGGATATAGTTGATAGTGATTTCTGCCGGAGTTGCAGCCACCATATCGGCACTCTTGTCAATGTTTACTTCTCTATTCTCGGCATTGCTGAATGTCCACTTGCCGGCACGGCTGCGGAGTACATTGACTAATTCGCGGGCGTTCATACCTGCTTTAACCGTTGCACCTTTTACGGCTGCTTCGGCAGCTACCAAGTAAAGTTCCGAGAACTTGGCAATGTTGTAAGGACGGGTGCTACCTGCATTCGGCTGACCGGGACCATTTCCATTGTCCGTACGGTAGGGACCGAGTTTCCAAAGACCGGGGAATACGCGGCGGCTGACAGCATTAAAACCTATGACATAGTCGGCACGTCCTTCTATGGTTCCCGCACCTACATTACTGATGCCGGCTCCTTCCGGATAGTCAATGTCAGTATCATCCTCTATAAAAGACAATAAAGGTTCTCTTTCTTTTACTGCTATTCCGGTAGGTCCTGTTACAGTCTGCCAAGTTGCTCCGTTTGTGGACCAGTTGGTGTAGTAAACAGTTGTAAATGTTCCGTCAAAACGGGAATCGTTTGTCTTATCGTAAAAAGTCTTTTTAAATACATGGTGAGGAGGTGCCATACGAGTCCAAGGACGTCCGTAAGCCTGTTCGGCGATACGAATGATTGGATTGATGGGCTTGTCTAATGTTTTGCCGTCTGCAATTTTTACTTGGGTGTCTGTGTAGTTCCAGTTCATCATCCAACCCGCAAAGTTGTCAGGGGCTCCACCGCCACCGTATGATAAGCTACCGCCATTGTAGTATTCATCTTCTTGAGTATGGTCGGCATACAACAGGATTTCCTTGTTACGGTCGTACTGACCTGCATTAGTCTGATAGAAACTCTCCATTAAACCGTAAGGACCGGGGTGCTCGATAGCTTCGATAGCTATGTCGTATGCCTGTTGGTAATACCACTTGGAATCGTGTCCGTCCGGATCAATACGGTCGCATTCCGGATAGGTCGGAATATTATTGGGGTTTTCCAACCACCAGCCATACGTCAAGTATGCTTTAGACAGATACAGACGGGCTACGGTTTTGGTTACTCCACCGGTTACGCGGGGATTCTCCGGCAAATCGGCGACAGCTGTTTTCAAATCGGGGAAAATGGCTTTGGTATATACTTCGGGCACAGTGTTACGCACTGAAGTGCGCGAGGTTGAAGTATTGAACTTTAATTCGCCTGCACCCAAATCCAATGGAACACCGCCGAATGTCTGTACCAGCATGAAATAGTCCATGCCACGGAAGAAATGTGCTTCGGCAAGCAGGGATGCTGAAACACCTACTGCCGATCCGTTCTCTATAATGCCGTTAGCGGTATTGATGTTAGGAAAAGTTGTTCCCCATAAGGCATCCGAACGGCTGCTGCTTGCTGTAAGATTACCTACACCGGACAAGTCGGCATCTTTGAAGTTGCCGTCAGCCGATTGTCCCCAGGTAGCTTCGTCCGTACCCGTCAGACAGGCATTGTAGTAGTAAGCCTGTCCGTAGAGGTTACGCAGGTTTGAATACATCGCGGTTATACCACCTTCTACACCTCTTTCCGATTGAAAGAAAGTAGGTTCGTAAATACTACGTGGCTGTTCGTCCAGAATGTCTGAGCAGGAAGTTGCAAAGAGCAATGCCATTGCCGTAGTTCCCAGAACTCTTATGTTAGTAAATATTGGTTTCATAGTTTTTCAAAGCTTAATTAGAATGTCAAGTTAATACCGAATAAATAATTACGTGTAGTCGGAGAGTTCGTACCTATCGTCAGGAATCGTCTTTGGAAAGCCGGAGTTGCCGAGTTTTCGTTTCCATAAGAGTTGGTTTCCGGATCCAGACCTGTTTCCTTGTGGAAAGGAGAGCAGATAACGAACGGATTCTGTATTGTCACGTAAGCGCGCAAACTTTGGATACCGAAGTTTTTCAGCCAGGCATGTTTGTCGAAATTATATCCTAAAGAGATGTTGCGGACTTTCCAGTAGGAAGCGTTAAAGAGACCCAAAGTGCTACCGTATTTCGGGTTGTCACCGCTCTGGATACCACCCGGTTTCGGATACTTGGCATCGGTGTTCTCTTCTGTCCAGTAGTCTACATCTACGTTTCCGCGACGACCTGTCAACATATTCAGATAACCGCCGGCGTGATGCAACGTACTAATCAGCTTGCCACCATATCTGAATGCGGTAATGATGTTCAGGTCGAAACCTTTGTATGCTACGCGGGTGCTGAAACCACCTGTAAACTTAGGCTCTAAGCTGATGATTTGGCGGTCGTCCGGACCGATTGCACGTACAGGCGTACCGTCTTCGTTGTATTCACCGGTATATTTTACTTTAATCATACCTACGTTTCCACCCGGTTCCAGTATGTTAAGATAGGGATCGCCTTCTTGCCACAAACCTATCTTCTCATAGTCGTAGATTGCATCGATAGGATGATTTACGAACCAGCTGTTTGCTTCATCGCGTTCTGCTCCCGAAGCAAGTTCCGTCAGCTTGTTGCGATTAGCGGCGAGGTTGATGCTGGCATCCCAAGTCCAACCGTTATGGTTGTCGAGGATTGTTCCGTTCAATGTCAACTCGAAACCTTTGTTCTCTGTCTTTCCTACGTTACCCATGTAACTGCTTACACCGGATGTTGAAGGAAGGTTGACATTTTGCAGCAAGTCGGATGTCTTTTGTGTGTAGTACTCTACCGTACCGGACAGGCGACCGCCGAATAATGTAAAGTCAAGACCGAAGTTCCATGTGGAAGAGTATTCCCAACCTAACTCATAGTTGGGTAATGCCGAAACATAATATCCGGTGGCATAACCGGTAGGACCGAAGTTGTAGGGACGGGTGGACAATTTACCCCAAGTAGAATACGGGTTTACTGCCTGATTGGATGTCTGTCCGTAACCTACGCGTACTTTCAGGATATCCAGCCATTCGATGTCATCCATGAATGATTCCTGACCGATGTTCCAACCTGCGGATACGGCAGGATAAGTGTGCCATTGATGTCCTTTTGCCAAACGTGAGGAGGCATCGGAACGTACGGTTGCCATGAACATATAACGGTTATCGTATGTATACATGACACGTCCCATGTAGGACATCAAACCGCTCTTTTGGTAATCCCAATTGTTCGGATTGACAGTGATGGTGCTTTCTGCGCGTCCTAAATTGTAATACTGCAAATATTCGGCAGGGATATCACGTGCGGCGATGTCGGATTTTGTGTAGACAGTTTCTTCGGCAGAATACATACCTATTACATTCAACTGATGTTTGCCGAATGTGCGGTCATAGGTTATCATGTTTTCTATCGCCCAGTTGGTCGTTTCGGTGTGCGTTAAAGAGGCAGTGGACGGAGTGTCGATTGTCGTACTGTTTACGCCTTCTCCCGTGAATGTTCCACCTTTGGTAGAACGGTAGTTCAAACCTAAATTCACACGATATTTCAACCCCTTGACCCACGGGCATTGTACTTCGGCAAAAAGATTGTTATAAGTACCGAAACCTTTTTGTTCGTTCAGCCATGTATCTTCCAGACTTTCTACAACATCGCGTGTCATCACAAAGTGTTCGTCCTGGCTGTTCAGCTTCACCGTTCTCTTTAGGCTTCCGTCTTCGTTGTATGGATTTGCAATCGGAGAAGTAGCCAATGTGTTATACAGCCCGATGTTTTGACCTTTTGTTACGTTATAGTTGGTGTTTGTAGTTAATCCGAAACGGAAGTATTTACCTACACCCTGGTCAAATGAACCACGCAATGAATAGCGTGTGTAGTTCTGGGTAGGAACTACGCCCTGGTCTTTATAATAAGCTGCACCAAAACTGTAGTTGCCGTTGTTTGTGCCACCGGCTACGCTTACGTCATGGCTGGTCACCATACCGGTTTGGTACATCAGGTCTTGCCAGTCTGTATTGACATCATCCGACTCGTCGGGAGAGTTTTCAAATTTGCCGGCATATTTACGCATTTCGGCAAACTTCTTTCCGTCCATCATCGGGTATTTGGAGAATACGGTTTTGGCACCTACGTAACCGTTATAGGTAAATTTGGCAGGTGTGCCTTGTGCTCCTTTATTGGTGGTGATGATGATAACACCGTTGGCACCGCGCGAACCGTAAATGGCTGTAGAGGAAGCATCTTTCAGGATGTCCATGCTTTTGATGTCACCGGGGTTGATATCGGAAAGATTTCCCATGAAAGGAATCCCATCCAATACTACTAACGGGTCGTTGGAAGCCGTCAGAGAACGGGTACCGCGGATACGGATTTGCATGCTGGCACCCGGTTGTGAAGAAGTCTGTGCCATATCCACACCGGCAATACGGTTTTGCAAAGCGTATGTGATGTTCGTTGCCGGGATTTCACGCAGTTTGTCGCCTCCCACTGATGCGATAGAACCTGTTACGTCCGATTTTCTTGCCGTACCGTAACCGATAACCACTACTTCTTCCAATGCTTTGGAGTCTTCCTTTAATGTAATGTTGAGATTTGCATTTCCTTTAACGGCAATTTCTTGGGTTATATATCCGATATAAGAAATTACCATGGTGGCGTTTTTCTGTACTGTTAACGAGAACTTTCCATCCAAATCGGTAATCATACCGTTGGTCGTTCCTTTTTCTGTTACATTGGCACCGATAACCGGTTCGCCTGAATTATCTTTCACAATACCTTTTACTGTGATATTCTGGGCAATACTCCACAGAGGTATCAGGCAAAGTAACAATAATAGCCCCAAGGGCCTAAAATAATAAGTTGTGCGTTTCATAAAAAACAAGGTTTTAATTGAATAAAAATGTTAAATAAAAGCGTGGTGTCATTCTGGTTTCAGGTTTTCATACTACTGTTTTTTTAAGGTTGGACATTCATTTTATTTTCTACAATGAAAAACGAAGAAAAGGGGATGTGCTCTCATTTTCTCGACAGGGACAAAGATACTGGGTATGCTTGATTTAGTAGTATATAGATGATACTTATATTTTTTATAACGTTACATGGGTTTTTAATTATGTTACATTCTTTTTTGTATATGTTACATTGACCGGGAAGGAGGCGGTAAATGGCGTCTGATATTATAAAAAACGTTTAAAATCGGTTCTTCTTGCCTTTGCCGGATAGATGAAGTTTTTTCTATCACAAAAGTGGCATATTTATCTTTTTGCTTATCTTTGTCAAACTTTTGTATCTAACTAAGAAGAAAGACTATGAAAAGATGCGTTTGGAAGATACTTGTAGTATGTTTGTGCTGCGTTGTTCAGAATATCAGTGCCCAAATCGGAAAAGTATATACAACGGATGCCGGCTTGTCCAGTAGCTTGATTAATCAAATGTTTTTGGATAAGCAAGGCTATATATGGATAGCGACGGAATATGGTTTAAACAGATTTGACGGTTTGCGCTTTGCCGATTACCGGCATGTCTCCGCAGACTCCTCCTCAATCCGGAATAACTATGTGCGCGCCTTGTTCGAGGATAGTGGGAATGATTTGTTGGTGGGATGTATCGACGGGCTGATGAAATATGACCGTGAGACAAACACTTTCTCCGAAATTCCTATGATACGTGCCGGTAAGCGGGTTTTTCCACATGTGACACAGATGCTGGAGTTGCATAACGGAGAAATATGGATGACTACTACCGGGCAAGGTATGTTCCGTTTGGACGAAGAGCAGAAACAGGCTGTATCCGTGGATAACCTTTTAAAGCAATCTAACTATAATTTTCAGTCTTGTTTTTATGAAGATTCCTATTATAACATCTGGATAGGAACTTACGGAAACGGATTGATTTGTTACATGCCTGCTACGAAAGAGGTGCGTGTATTCAAATCTCCGGTGCTCAATGATAATAATATAGCCGCCATTATAGAAGACAAGCAGGGTAATCTGTTTGTCGGGACGCAAAAGAGGGGGCTGTCATGTTATAATAGGAAAGACAACAGCTTTACTCCTGTTCCTTATACGGGAAACAGTGCGCTTTCCGTTTATTGCATGTCGTTGGTAGACGGGCAACTGCTGGTAGGTACCGACGGGCAGGGATTGAAAATGTACAATCCTGTAAAGAAGCAGTTGGAGGATTATATCATCAACGCTGCTCCGATAGACTTCTCGGAAGGAAAGATACATACGATTTTAGAAGATAAGGATAAAAATCTATGGTTGGGGTTGTTTCAAAAAGGACTTGTCCTGATTCCGAAACATAGCAATCCTTTTGAATATTATGGCAGTAAATCTATCTATTATAATCCTATAGGGCAGGGATGTGTTATGTCTATCTTTCAGGATAGCAACCAACACCTGTGGGTAGGTGCTGATAATGAGGGTATATACGAACTGAACGCGGAGGGAAAGAGGTTAAGGCATTATCAGCCGGGAAGTTCCGCTCGTTCCGTTGCCAATACGATCATGTGCGTCTACGAGGATTCGGAAAAGAACCTATGGCTTGGCTCCTATACACGAGGCGTGGCAAAATTGAACCGCAAGACCGGAGAGTGTGACTACTCCCTGCCTGTCGACAATGAAAAGATACTTTCTATTGCCGAAGATAAACAGAAAAACCTGTATATCGGGACATTGGGTTCCGGCTTTTATCAGTATAACTTACAGACCGGCAACTTGAGACATTACGAATCTTCTAAAGATGAAACGGGCGATTTAAGAAGAAATGAACTTGCCAACGATTGGATAAACTATATATTCTGCGACAGCGAAGGACTTGTCTGGTTGGGACATTATAAAGGGATAAGCTGTTTCGACCCTCTGAGAGGGAGTTTCATAAACTACCGGCAGGTGAATACGTTGATTTCCGGTTGCGTGGGTTATGCCATTCAAGAGGATTATTCCGGTAATATTTGGGCAGGTACTACGGACGGACT
The DNA here is from genome assembly GCF_910578895.1 of uncultured Bacteroides sp. GTDB lineage: Bacteria > Bacteroidota > Bacteroidia > Bacteroidales > Bacteroidaceae > Bacteroides. Next base: position 167,354 of record NZ_CAJTSC010000001.1, on the reverse strand, counting down.
TTATTGTTTCAACAAAAAGACGGGGGAACTTAAAAGATTTACAACGGCAGACGGGTTGCCCAATAACGTTATTTGCGGTCTTTGTGAGGATTTCCGTCACGATATATGGATCAGTACCTATATGGGAATCAGCAGGTATGATGTGAAGAATAACCGTTTTGTCAATTACTATTCGGGAGACGGATTGCAGGGCACCGAATTTACCCACGGGGCTTTTTATAAAGACAAGCAAGGAAAAATCTATTTCGGCGGCATCAACGGTATCACATGTTTTTCTCCGGAAAGAATCGGAAACGTTTCCAAAGAAACCAATGTATGGATTACGGACTTTTACGTATTTAATCAGCCGATACATAAGAACAGCCTTTCGGGCGGAGACCCCATCATCCATACATCGGTACAGGATGCCGAACTGTTTCGGTTGTCGCACGAGGACAATACATTCAGTATCGTTTTTTCCACATTGCAGTACAATAATCCCGGGCAAATCTCTTATCAGTATAAGATTAACGAGTTAAGTTCTCAATGGCTTAGTACCGAACCGGGTGTGAATCGTGTGACTTACAACAATCTGCCGCCCGGTCGATACACGTTTCAGGTGCGTGCCCTCAATTATGGCAATTATTCGGAAACGCGTACGGTGAAAATCCTGATTACTCCTCCTTGGCATCAGACTTGGTGGGCATATTGCATTTACGCCGTTTTGGCAGGGTTGCTGGTATGGGGCATCGTCAATTATATCGTGTCGCGCATGCGCCACCGTCGTGAAATCATGAAACGGGAACATGCCGAGCAACTGAATGAAGCGAAGTTGCAGTTCTTCATCAATATATCCCACGAAATACGTACCCCCATGACGCTTATCATCAACCCGCTGGAGAAACTGCTGGCGGATAAAAAAGATGGCGAGTTGCATAAGACCTATCTGATGATTTATCGTAACGCACAACGCATCCTGCGCCTGATTAACCAGTTGATGGATATACGTAAGCTGGATAAGGGACAGATGTTCATGAAATTCCGCGAAACGGATATGGTAGGATTCATTGATGACTTGATGCAGACATTCGAGTATATGGCGCATAAAAAGAATATCCGTTTCGTCTTTGAACACAAGATGCCTCAACTGAAAGTGTGGATAGATTTGAATAACTTCGATAAAGTGCTGTTGAACATTCTTTCCAATGCCTTTAAGTATACTCCGGATGGAGGTGAGGTGCAGGTCAGCCTGACTACAGGTCAGGATATGACGCGCCGGGATGCGTTACGCGAATATTTTGAGATTGTGATAACAGACAGCGGCATTGGCATCGACCGTAATAAGATAGAACGTATTTTCGAACGCTTTTATCAGATAGACAATGATGTGACGAAATCCAACTTCGGTACAGGCATCGGCTTGCACCTGTCCCGTTCATTGGTACAATTGCATCATGGGGTGATTTTTGCAGAAAACAGAGAGGATGTTTCCGGCAGCCGTTTCGTCATACGCATACCGTTAGGTTCGGCACATTTGCGTACCGACGAGCTGGAGACTGTAGATGCAAACACTTCCATGTTCCACACTGTTGACAAACCTGTGTTGGCAAAACTGGAAGAAGCGTTGATGGAAGAAGGGGAAGAGCCCGAAGCCGGAGTTAAAGCGAAGACGCATTACCGGGTATTGGTGGTGGAGGATGAGGTCGAAATCAAAACCTACCTGAAATCGGAACTGGCGGACGACTACAAAGTCGAGACTTGCAACAATGGAAAAGAAGCCTATGATTTGGTTTTGCGTGACGCTCCCGATTTGATTATTTCGGATGTCATGATGCCCGAGATGGACGGGCTGACACTGTGCCGTAAGATAAAGCAGAATACCAATGTGAATCATATACCTGTCATATTGTTAACGGCGAAATCCAAGCCGGAAGACACTTTGGAAGGAATGGAGACCGGTGCTGATGCCTATATGGTGAAGCCCTTCAATACGGAGTTGCTGAAAAAGACCGTTGCCAACCTGATTGCCAACCGCAGGCTGCTGCGCAACAAATTCAGCGGAGCGCAACAGCAAGAGGATAAGATGGAAAAAATCACCATGAAATCCAATGACGAGATATTGATGGGTAAAATCATGAAGGTGGTGAATGAACATCTGGACGACCCTGCGCTGAATGTTGAGATGCTTGCTTCCGAAGTAGGGTTAAGCCGTGTGCATGTGCATCGTAAATTGAAGGAACTGACCAATCTTTCTACGCGTGATTTCATTAAGAATATCCGTTTGCAGCAGGCGGCTGCTTTGCTGGCGCAAGACCAGAAACTCACTGTCTCGGAGATTGCTTATGCCACGGGATACACCAACCTGTCTCATTTCTCCAGTTCTTTCCGTGAGAAATACGGAATGTCACCGAAGGAGTATATGAATCAGCATAGGTGATGTTTGTCTATATGTGCAAATTACCCTATGCGGTAAGGCAACCGCTCGTTGCTATGAACTGATACGAGAACCGGTATGTACGTGTTTATTTCTTCTTCCGGATGCTTGTGACTTTTCTGCGTATCATCAGGATATTCAGCAAGGACACTGCGAGGAACAGCGCGCATCCCGTTATCCGGCATGGCAGTAACGACCCTGCCTCCAATTGCGGGAAGAGCGCGCCGAGTATTTCCATGTAGTAGCTGCGCATCCATGCTATTCCGCTGGCAGACAATACCAGTACCGACAGGTTCAGCCCCACTGTCAGGATGTTGTAGGGGAGTGCTACTTGGTTCGGGCTGTATCCGATTAGAAGCAGATTCTCCAATTTCGTGGTGTTCTTTTGCAGCAGCAGGAAGATGCTTAACATTAGGATATAGAAAGATAAGATGCTGATAAACAATCCTACACTCATGACAATGCCGGTGATGAGCCGCAGGAAATAAGTCGTCTTTCCGGCATCCAGGCTGTCGCCTTCGGTTTCGTAATGTTGCCGTTGGAAATAGTCGCTGATAGCTGTGTCGGTGGGGTTCTTTACTTCGACGATGAGACGGGAAGGGCGGGCTTCTTTGCCGGGAGCAAAACTTCTGTTCGCCCACTCCATAAACGCTTGGGGAACAAGAATGGTGTTCAGACGATTGGAGAAACCTGCAATTTTCCCTTTTAAATGTTCAACGCGTCCGTTACCCCGCAACGTGATGTCCATTTGTATCAGCCCCATAAGTCCTTCGGAGAGTTTCGGCAGGCTTCGGCTTTGCGCAAAGCCGAAGTTATACAGGTTGAGGTAATTGCGCGGAATGATGATAGGGATGGTTTGTGAGGTCTCATCAAAATGCCATTTGTCCAAGTTGACATCTACGTATTCGTCAGGCACCGACTCGAAAAACATTTCGGTAGAAAGGTGTATGCCGGTTTCCTGCATGGCTAATCCGGCGGATACTTTAAATAAGGAAGGGGTAAAGGCTCCCACGCTTTCGGTGAAGGATTGTTCTTTCATCTCTTCGATTTCTTTCGGGGAGAAGGTGTTGCTTCTTCCGGTAAAGCTGCCGAGCGTGCTGATTCTTTTGGTGGCGATGATATAATTCTTTTTTATGAAGCTGTCTCCCTGTGTGAAGATGGGAAGCACATCACGGTAGAACTGCACGCTTAGCAGTACAATCAGCATGCCGAAGAGGTTGGCGAAGAAGAAGCCGGTCAGTTGACCTACACTGATATGTTGACGGAGAAGTTTCCAGACAAGTCGGTTCATTAATTTTGAATTTTGAATGATGAATTTTAAATGATGGGTTGTGGGTATTGAATTATTGGGCTTTGATTTTCTGTTTTCAACTGTCAATTTTCATTTTTCAACTATCAATTATCTGCTGTCAATTTTCAGTTGTCGGTTGAAAACTACAGCCGTAAGGTTTCGTCATATTCCAATTCCAGATGCTTGCCGATGGAGGTGACAATGATGCCTGCGCCCTGTTTGTCGGCTTCTTCCATAAGCAGGCGGCTCATGATGAGACTGTTTTCTTCATCAAGATGGCTGACAGGTTCGTCCAGGAAGATAAAGTCGAACGGTTGGCAAAGGCTTCGGATAAAAGCGACACGTTGCTGTTGCCCGAAAGAGAGTTTGCCGGTTTTTTCATTGACTTTGTCGGGAATGCCGATTGCCTCTAAAAAGGCAAGAATTTCTTTTTTCTTCTTATGACCGGTCAGGCGGTTTTTCAATAAGATATTCTCGAGGACCGTCAGTTCGGGGAAGATGCGCAATTCCTGAAAAAGAATGCTGAGTGAATGTTTTCTTATATCCGTCCATTCGTTGACGGAGAGTGAGCGGATGTTTCGTCCGTCGAAATTGATGATACCTTGATAGTCGTTGCGGTATCCGTAGATATAGCTGCACAGTGATGACTTACCGGTGCCTGAGGCAGCTTCTATCAGATACCGTTTTCCTTTACTGAAAAGGATGTCCTGATGCCATATTTGTGAGGAGATGGTATCACGGTTGGCAAATACCTGAGGTAAGGTCTGTTGTAAATGAATGTGGTTCATTATATATAAATTACTGATTACAATCACAACCCCACGAATGACTTGCCGAAACCGACAAGCTGTTTCAGGGCATTTTCATTCTTTTCGTTCAGGACGATTGTAAAGTTTGTCCGGTTATTGTCTCCCCGCAGGTTCAGTTCCTCTATTTTCATAATCAGTTGGTAGAGTATATTGACTTCCGGTTCGTCCGGCGCGTATTCCATAAGCACACGCAGGTTGGTCAGCGTAAGCAATTCATCGCTGGTGAGCGAGATATTGAAAGGCACCCCGTGCATCATGCTCATGACAGCCTGCTGCAACTCCCTCGAATTTTGAGGATGAAAAGGCTGGTTGCTTTCTTTGGTCTTCCCCTTGAATTCGGCGCTTTGCAGGGTAGCGTATATGCGCCCGTTCTCGAACAGGACATAGCCCAGCAGTTGTGTGCCATGCGGCCAGTTCAGCACGCCACGGACGTCCATAGGCAGGGCGTCGGGAGTTGCCAACAGGCGTATGTCTCCTTTTTGCTGCATCATCGGGGTGAAGTATTTATTGGCATGGATGCTCTTGTCGGCAGGCTGTTGCATAAGGGCGGCGATTGCCGGTTGCAGTTTCTGTAGCTGTTCCGAACTACCGCCGTAAACTCCCAGCAGAGTACCGTCGTTGTAGGAAAACTGTATTCCGGCTTCTTTTATTTCGACACTTCGGTAACCGTTGGCTTTTGCCGGAGCGGTACATAATTGCTCCTGAACGAACAGTTGGAGCATGGTTTCAAACTTATGTAAGTCGGCAATCTTCATGCTGATTGCAGTGTTGTGCAGGGTGGGGGCTTTGAAAACGTAGGCCGGGGTGTTCCAGTCTATTCCGCTTTCGGCAGGGTTTTCCAGCAGCGTTTCCGCTTCTTTTTCCAAATTGGTGTTTCCGCTTTCAAGAAGCAGTGCCAACAGGCGCTGCAAAGTAGCTTGGTTGTCCGCATCATTCAATCCGGCTTTGTGGACGATGTTTTTTAAATCGACTGCCGCTACTTCTGTGGCATTGGCGGGAATTACATGGGTGTATTCTGTCTTTTTCTCGGTTTTGCCGCACGAACTTAGGCACAGTGCCATTAGCAGAAACGGCAGTAAACAGAAGTAAAAACTCTTTCTCATATCCTAATTATTGGTTTTGCAGGTTCAAGATGTGGCAGGCAACGAGTGCTGCGGTCTCGGTGCGCAAGCGGGAGTTGCCAAGGCTTATAGGTTCGAAACCGTTCTCGATGGCTTTCCTCACTTCTTCCTCGCTGAAGTCGCCTTCCGGTCCGATAAGCACCAACGCATTTTCTCCTTTGCGGACAATATCTTTCAATAAAGGCTTTTCCCCTTCATAACAATGTGCGATGAATTTGCGGCCTTCGAAAGGGCGGCTGATGAATTTGTTGAAATCGGTCATTTCATTCAGCCGGGGCAGGCGCGCTTTCAGCGATTGCTTGATGGCGGATACCAATATCTTGGCGATACGCTCTGTCTTGATTACTTTACGCTCCGAAAAGCGGCAGTTCAGGAATGTCAGTTCATCGAAACCTATCTCGGTAGCTTTCTCTGCGAACCACTCCGTGCGGTCCATGTTCTTGGTGGGAGCCATTGCGATGTGCAGGTGTCCGCTCCATAAAGGTGCTTGCGGAATGGTCTTCAGTATATTGACAAGGCAACGTTTGGGGGTGGCGGTACTGATTTCCGCACGGTAGAAGTTGCCTTTGCCGTCGGTCAGTGTCACTTCATCGCCTGCTTGCAATCTCAGTACGCGGACTGCATGGGCGGCTTCTTCGCCGGGGAGTTCGGCTTGCGACTGTATGTCGGGAGTATAGAATACGTGCATAGTTGTTTATTGTTTTTTGTATTGGCTGATCATGTCTCTCAGTTGTGCCGCCCGTTCGTACTCCTCTTTGTCTATGGCATTTTGCAGGGCGGCTTCCAACTGCTTTAGGGTGTTTTTTCGGGTAAGGGCGTTTTCGTTGCTCTTTACCTCCCGGTTCGGAGTGGTGCGATGTTCCGCTTTCAGGCACTCGGCCTCTAAAATGTCATCGTATACGAAAATCGGGGCATTCATGCACAGGGCAAGGGCTACGGCATCGCTCGTGCGTGCATCGATGCGCAGTACCGCATCGTTCGTTTTCAGGTAGAGATAGGCATGAAAAATACCATTGTCCACCTTGTGAATAAGCACACGCAGCAAGGATACTCCCAAAACTTCAAGCACGGAGGCAAACAATGTGTGCGTCAGCGGGCGGGGCGGAACGATGCCTTTCATTTCAATCAGCAGATACTGTGCTTCGCTGCTGCCTATGATAACCGGTAATTCGCGCTGACCGTTTACCTCACTCAGCACCAGGGCATAGGCTCCGGCTTGTGCCTGGCTGCTTGAGATACTCTGTACATGCAGTTCTATCTTCTTCCTGTTCATTCTGTCATTTTATACCCGCCGCTTTTTCCGTAGTATGCTTATAGCGGAATACGATTCCGAAGAATATTCCGATAACCAACGCGTAGGCCGCGAATATAAGCCATACGGGAGTCCATTCACGGCTTATCAGACCACCTTCGGGAGCATATACGGAGAATGCATCCACTACGGCACCGCTGGCATATCCGCCTATGATTGCGCCCAAACCGTTCGTCATCATGAAAAACAATCCCTGCGCACTGGCACGGATGCTCGGGTGCGCTTCCATTTCTGTGAATAACGAGCCCGAAACATTGAAAAAGTCGAATGCCATGCCATAGACAATCATGGAAAGGATGAGCATCCATAAGCCGCTGCCGGGATCACCCAAACCGAAGAGGCCGAAGCGGAACACCCAGGCGAACATGCTGATAAGCATCACACGCTTGATTCCGAAATGTCTCAGGAAGAATGGAATGGCGAGGATGAATAATGTTTCGCTCATTTGTGAGATAGAGAGCAGAATGACGGAATGTTTCACTCCGAAAGAATCGGCATATTGGGGAATGGAAGCGAAAGAACTCAAGAACAGGTCTCCGTAGGTGTTTGTGATTTGCAGCGCTGCGCCTAACAGCATGGAGAAAAAGAAGAAGATAGCCATCTTCTTGCGTTTGAAGAGCACCAATGCGTCAAGCCCGAAGGCGGAGAGCATCGTCTTCCCTTCGCTACGCGCGGGCGGACAGGCGGGCAGCGAGAAAGCGTAGAGTCCTAAGATGGTGGCGGAGATTGCTGCCACATAGAGTTGTGCGGGACCTGCCTTGAAACCGGTGAGGTCTACAGCCCACATGGCGCAAATAAAACCTACGGTTCCCCAAACCCGTATAGGAGGGAAGTCTTTTATCAAATCCAACTTATACTGTTCCAACGCATTGTACGAAACCGTGTTTGCCAATGATAGGGTAGGCATGTATACAAGCATGTTAAGCAGCATTGCCCAATACATGTGGTTGTATGTAGTAGCGGTGGATGCGTAAATCAGAGCACCGGCACCGATAAGATGCAGTATGCCGTAAAGGCGTTCGGCGTTTATCCATTTGTCGGCGATAATTCCCATAAGTCCGGGCATGATAAGCGAGGCGATTCCCATAGTTGCGAAAATGGCGCCGATCTGACCGCCTTCGAAGTGTAATGTACCACCCATGTAGCCGCCTAATGAGATAAGCCATGCTCCCCAAATAAAGAATTGAAGAAACTGCATGGCTGTGAGTCGGAATTTGATGCTCATAATATTAGCTTTTTTATAGAAAATTGTTGAATTGTGTAATAGGTGCAAATGTACGATGCAGTTGGCAGAAAAACAAGAAGTGTATATAAAAAAAGAAGGCCATCTATCCCAGACAGCCAATCTTTATTAACCTTAAATCTAATACCATGAAAAACACAGTGCAAAGATAAGGGGTTTTATGTTATATAACATACTGTTTTACTGATTTTCTTTTGTATATTAACATGATTTAAATCTTTGACCTGAATTTGTTCCGGTTTTATCTTCAGCCGGATGCGGCATACGGGAGTGCTGTGCCGCTTTTATTGCCGGGATGGCAATCATACGGTATGGTTCCCGTAATCATACGGTATGATTGCATGAATCATACCGTATGATTGCTATCTTTGCCTGATGGGAAGTATGCCGCTCTTTCCGTTCGAACCGGTTTGGGTTTATTCCACGTATAGGACAAGTCCTTTCAGGTATTCTCCTTCGGGGTGATAAATGCCTACGGGGTGGTCGGCCGGTTGTGTCAATTGGTGCAGGATACGCACGCTGCGACCGGACATGGCAGCGGCGGTGAACACGGCGGTACGGAAATTCTCCTTGCTGACGGCTTGTGAACAGGAGAAGGTGAACAGTATGCCGCCCGGTTTGATTTTCTCGAATGCCTTGACATTGAGTTTCCGGTATCCTTGCAGGGCGTTACGCAATGCGTCGCGGTGTTTGGCAAATGCCGGCGGGTCCAGAATGATGAGGTCGTATTGGTCGCCCATACGGTCGAGATATTTAAAGGCATCTTCCGCGTATGCCGCATGGCGGCTGTCACCGGGAAAGTTCAATTCGATATTCTTGTTTGTCAGATCGATTGCTTTGGCGGAACTGTCTACGGAATGCACTAACTTGGCATTGCCACGCATGGCGTATACCGAGAAGCCGCCGGTGTAGCAGAACATATTCAACACGCTACGGCCGTTGGCATAGCGTTCCAGTAGCGAACGATTCTCCCGCTGGTCTACAAAGAAACCTGTCTTCTGACCTTTCAGCCAATCAATATGGAATTTCAAGCCATATTCCATGGCAATATTGTCGGTACTTCCACCTCGCAGGAAACCGTTTTCCGGATAAAGGTCGGCTTTGAAGGGCAGGGTGGTTTCGGATTTGTAGTAGATGTTGTCAATCTTATCTCCCATGACCTCGGTCAGCGCATCGGCTATTGCCATGCGGTCGAGGTGCATGCCGGCGGAATGTGCCTGCATAACGGCAGTCCGGGCATAGACGTCGATTACCAGTCCCGGCAGGTTGTCGCCCTCGCCATGTACCAGGCGGTATGTGTTGTTGGTCGGGTTCCCGGCAATGCCGATGCTGCGGCGCATATCGTAGGCGATGCTGAGTTTACGTTTCCAAAAAACGGCATCAATTACCTCGTCTTGGCGGAAGCTGAGCACACGGACGGCGATGCTGCCAATCTGGAAATGCCCTTTGGCGATAAACTCTTTCTTGGATGTATAGATTTCAACGACTTCTCCCTCTTCGGGTTCTCCGTCGAAATGCGCGATGGCGCCGGAAAATACCCAAGGGTGGAAACGTTTTAACGACTCTTCTTTACCAGGCTTTAGATATACTTTATACATAGTTATAATATAGGGTGTAGTAATGTTATAAGGAAGTTGTGCGATGATTCTCTTCGGCTGCCATTTCAAAATCGCCGGTACGCTTCAATTCCTGCAACCGGTTGTATATGTTCAGGCATGCCCACGCATCGGTGGCTGCGTATTGTTGCTGAGGCAGGGTCAGTGCTTCGGCTTCCCAGTTGGACAGACGTTGGTTCTTTGAAATCTTTTCTGCAAAAAGAATGGCATATATTTTTTGCAGGCTCTTGTCCTGGATACCGAAAGTACGGACATATTCTTGCAGTTCGATGCAGGCACGTGGTTCGAAAGGCGCACGCTTGTGCAGCATCATGAAATCATCGCGCAGGGAGAGCCCCACCTTGATAATACCGGGATTTTCGAGCAGCATGATAACCGGAAGAGTCAGGCCGACAAGGTTGAGACGGAAAAGAAAACAGTGGTCTTCCGATGAAATCTGCAACAGCGCCACCTTATGCGATTGTCCTTTGATGAAAGACGGACGCGTCTCGCTGTCGATACCTAATATGGAGCATTTTTTTAGATAGTCCACTGCACGCTCTGCCTCTTGAGGGGTTTGTACAACATGTATCTGCCCCGGAAAGACAACTTTCGGCATCTCCTTTACTTCTTCTTTATCTATACTTCTTCTGATAATCATAGCTTAAAGTTTAATCATCCTCCTGTTCGTTCTCTTCCTCGTCCGGTTGGTTGTACTTTACATCGTGCAGTGCGCGCAGGGTATTCACTAATTTCTGTCCCCAGTACAAGGTGAAATGCTCCTGGCAGGCGGCGAGCGAATCGTTCATTGTCTCGTTAAGTCCCAACTGGAATACGAAGATAAAGTCTCTGATGTCTTGATAGATGTCGGCTAAGTCTTCGGAAATGTTTTTGGTGATGGGTTGGTCGCTGTATTTCATGTCCGATACGAACACATCCAGGTAATCGTCTTTCTCGGCGAGGATGCCCGCCAGGTTCATGCGAAGTATTTCGTAGGTTTCTTCCGTCACAAACGTCTCAAGGTTTTCATCGCCCATTGTCTCGCATTGGGGCAACATGGATGCTTTGAGGTAGAGCAGGGGAAGTATCTTTAAGGATGTATCGACAAATACGGAACGTTTCATTGTTTCCGTCTGTTCCAGGAACTTGCAGAACTCGGCGGCTACGGTTACGAATTCCACGACATTACGGTCGAATATCACTTGGCTTTCTTTTTTCATATCTTCTTGATTTGAAGCACAAAGGTACGAAAAAGGTTTGAAAGCATTACTGCATAAGCTTTTTTTTGTTACTTTTGCGTCATTATACAGATATTAGTGGAGTACATTTATGGTGAAGAAAAATACAACTAAAGATACAGAGTTCTCTATCTCTTCGTTCGAAAAGATAGCCGCTGTTTTGAAGAATGAAACCGTTCATTTTGTGGTAGGTTTGATACTGGTAATCTTCTCGGTCTATCTGCTGCTTGCTTTTTCATCTTTCTTCTTTACCGGAGCGGCGGACCAAAGCATTATAGATTCCGGTAACACGCGGGATTTGATTTCCACGCATAACGGCGTGAAGAACTATGCCGGTTCGCGGGGGGCGCAACTTGCCAGCTATTTGATAAACGACTGTTTTGGCATATCCTCTTTCTTCATTTTGGTTTTTCTGGCTGTAGCCGGATTGAAACTGATGCGTGTCCGTGTGGTTTGCCTGTGGAAATGGTTCATAGGATGTTCGTTATTGCTGGTTTGGTTCTCGGTATTTTTCGGTTTTGTGTTTGTAAATCAGTATAAGGATTCTTTCCTCTATCTGGGAGGAATGCACGGATACAATGTAGGCAACTGGCTGGTATCCCAAGTAGGGGTGCCGGGTGTGTGGATGATATTGCTGGTTACTGCCATCTGTTTCTTTATCTATCTGAGTACGCGTACTGTCATCTGGTTGCGCAAACTTTTCAGCCTTAGCTTCTTGAAACGTAAGGAAAAGGAAGAGGGTGAATTGGGCGAGACTCCGGAAGAGTTTACGGGCTCTTGGACAACGGAAGAAACAAAAATGCCGGCTGCGGCAGAGACCGCTTCCGATACGGAAAAAGAAGAGCTGTCCCGTAAACCGGAAGAATTTGTGACAGAAGAAGAAAACGAGGAGGATGTTCGTGAAATAATGCTCGATTTGGGGGATGACGTAAAGAATGAATCTGCCATTGCCAAAGGGGAGGATGAAGTGCTGATGACGATTGAAGCTCCTGCCGTTCCATCGCCTGCTCCTGCTTTCGTCATTCCGGAACCGAGGCGGCAAGAGGAGAAAGAACCTGCTTTCGAGGTGGAGACGGTGGAAGATGAGGAATATCACGGTCAGGAGTTGGAACCGTATAATCCGTGTCTTGATTTGGAAAACTACCACTATCCGACAATTGACTTGATGAAGCATTACGACAATGCCGAACCTACGATTGACATGGCAGAACAGAATGCCAATAAAGATAAGATTATCAGTACGCTGCGCAGCTTCGGCATTGAAATCAGCTCTATTAAGGCTACAGTCGGACCTACGGTGACGTTGTATGAGATTACCCCGGCACAGGGAGTCCGCATCTCTAAGATACGCGGTTTGGAAGACGATATTGCGCTTAGCCTTTCTGCGTTAGGCATCCGTATTATTGCTCCGATACCGGGAAAAGGAACAATCGGTATCGAAGTGCCTAACTCCAATCCGAAGATTGTTTCCGGTCAGAGTATCATTGGCAGTAAGAAATTTCAGGAGTCTACGTTCGACCTGCCCGTCGCATTGGGTAAGACCATTACCAACGAGGTATTTATGGTGGATTTATGCAAGATGCCACACATGCTTGTTGCCGGAGCTACCGGTCAGGGTAAGTCTGTAGGGTTGAATGCTATCATTACCTCCTTATTATATAAGAAGCATCCTGCTGAGTTGAAGTTTGTGTTGGTAGACCCGAAGAAAGTGGAATTCAGCATCTATTCGGTGATTGAACATCATTTTCTTGCCAAGCTTCCCGATGGCGAGGATGCCATTATAACGGATGTGACTAAGGTAGTGCAAACGCTGAACTCCATCTGTGTTGAGATGGATACACGTTACGACCTGCTGAAAGCTGCGCATGTGCGTAATGTTAAAGAATACAACGAGAAGTTTATCAACCGCCGCCTGAATCCGGAAAAAGGGCATAAGTTCATGCCGTATATCGTGGTAGTGATTGATGAGTTCGGTGATTTGATTATGACGGCCGGCAAGGATGTGGAATTGCCTATTGCCCGTATCGCCCAGTTGGCGCGTGCCGTGGGCATACACATGATTATTGCCACACAGCGTCCTACGACCAACATTATTACGGGTACGATTAAAGCCAACTTCCCGGCGCGCGTTGCTTTCCGGGTGTCGGCTATGGTGGACTCCCGTACTATTCTGGACCGTCCGGGAGCCAACCAGTTGATTGGTCGCGGTGATATGTTGTTCTTGCAAGGTGCCGATCCCGTCCGTGTGCAGTGCGCTTTCATTGATACGCCGGAAGTTGCGGAGATTACGAAGTTCATAGCCCGTCAGCAAGGTTATCCTACGGCATTCTATCTGCCTGAGTATGTAGATGAAAATTCCGGCAGTGATTTGAGCGATGTGGATATGGGGCATCGTGACCCGTTGTTTGAAGATGCCGCTCAGTTGATTGTGTATCAGCAGCAAGGTTCTACTTCGTTGATACAGCGTAAATTTGCTATCGGTTACAACCGTGCGGGACGTATCATGGACCAGTTGGAGAAGGCGAAGATAGTGGGACCGGCGCAAGGCAGCAAACCGCGTGAGGTGCTCTGTGTTGACATAACGGATTTGGAAACGCGCTTGAACAATTTGTGATGCATCAATGTTTGAATTACATGAAAATCAAGACTCTTTTATTTGTTTTCCGGATGCTCTGTTTGGCTCTCCCTGTGGCGGCACAGCAACCGGATGCCAAGGATATACTTGACCGTGCGGCAGATGCTTTCCGCAGTGCGGGGGGAGTGGAAATAACCTTTTCCGCCCGTGCTCCCGAAGGAAATTCAACCGGTACCATTCGCCTGAAAGGTGACAAGTTCCTGTTGAAAACGGAAGGAGTGACGACATGGTTCGACGGGCGTACGCAGTGGACCTATCTTGCTTCAAGCGATGAAGTGAATGTTTCCGAGCCTACTCAGGAAGAGTTGAAAGGCATCAATCCCTATTCTTGGCTGTCGCTCTACGATCAGGATTATAAGTTGAAAGTGGCTAAGACGGGTAATGCTTCGGACAATACAACCCATAAAGTGGTAATGACGGCAACAAAACGCAGCCAGGATATACAATGTGTTATTTTGTACATAGACAAAAGGTCGTTCCTCCCTTTGAAGTTCAGCATGGTCCGGCGGGGAAGCAAAGAAGCGGTAGTGGTGTTTATCAACTCCTGCCGGACAGGTGAACGGTATGGAGACAGCCTTTTTGTATTCGACAGGAAAGATTATCCTACGGCTGAAATAGTCGATTTAAGGTGATGAAACGTAATTAATAAAAAGGAATATATGGAAACAGAAAAAGTAAAGTGTTTAATTATAGGTTCCGGTCCTGCCGGATATACAGCGGCTATCTATGCTGCGCGTGCTAATCTTTCTCCGGTACTTTATGAAGGTTTGCAACCCGGCGGGCAGTTGACTACTACCACCGATATCGAGAATTTTCCCGGTTATCCGGAAGGTATCAGCGGAGCACAGATGATGGAAGATTTGCGCAAACAAGCCGAACGTTTCGGTACGGACCTGCGTTTCGGAGTGGCTACGGCTGCCGATTTGAGCAAGTCGCCTTATCAGATAACCATTGATGAAGAGAAGGTCATCGAAGCGCAAACTGTTATCATTGCCACCGGAGCCGCTGCCAAGTATCTGGGATTGGAAGACGAGAAGAAGTATGCCGGTATGGGTGTCAGTGCCTGTGCCACTTGCGACGGTTTCTTCTATCGCAAAAAAGTTGTTGCGGTAGTCGGCGGCGGAGATACGGCGTGTGAGGAAGCCTCTTATCTGGCAGGTTTGGCAAGCAAGGTATATCTGATTGTGCGTAAACCCTTCTTGCGTGCCTCTAAGATTATGCAGGAGCGTGTGCTGAACAACGAGAAGATTGAAGTCCTCTTCGAGCACAATGCAGTAGGGCTGTATGGGGATAACGGTGTGGAAGGTGTGCACTTGGTGAAACGTATGGGCGAACCGGATGAACAACATTATGACGTGGCGATTGACGGTTTCTTCCTGGCTATCGGTCATAAGCCCAACTCCGACATTTTCAAACCCTATGTGGATACGGATGAGACCGGCTATATCCTGACAGAACCCGGCACTCCCCGTACGAAAGTCCCCGGAGTGTTTGCAGCAGGAGACGTTGCCGACCCTCATTATCGCCAGGCTATCACAGCGGCAGCTACGGGATGTATGGCAGCCATTGAAGCGGAAAAATACTTGTTGAAGTAACCGGTGAATAATAAAACTGCGCGGTATTTGTTATACAACATTTATACCGCGCAGCTTTATTATTTGATGATTGTTTCAATAAACTCTATCCTATCTTGCTTATCTTCTTCAACTTTTCTTCATCAATAATCTTTATCTTTCTTCCGTCAATGGCAATCAGGCGCTCCGTAGCAAACTGCGAGAGGGTACGGATAGCATTGGACGTTGTCATATTGGAGAGGTTTGCCAAGTCTTCACGAGACAGGTAGATACTCAATGTGGAACCGTCTTCTTCCAGACCGTAACTTTCTTGGAGAAAAAGAAGCGACTCTGCCAAACGGCCGCGGATATGCTTTTGGGTAAGGTTTACGGTGCGCTCGTCGGCGATACCGAGGTCTATGGACAATTGTCTGATGAAAAACATAGCCAGTTCACTGTTTTGCGATAGCAACGTCATAATGGCTGTCATTGGTATCAGGCAGACTAACGACGGCTCGAATGCACAAGCTGCGGTTACATAATCCGCTTTTGCAAAGTAGGGTCGATATCCGAAATATTCGGTAGGCTTGATCATACGGATAATCTGGCTTCTGCCGCCTACACCGTCTTTAAAAATCTTGACTTTTCCGTTCAGCAGACACATCAGGTAAGCGGGTGTCTCGCCCTCACAATGGATAATCTCGTTTTTCTTATAATTCTGGAGTGTAAAATGGTTAGCGAGAAACTCCCGCTGTTCTTCATTCAGAGGAGACCATATATCGGGAATCAACTCCGGAACGTTAATATCTGATAAATTTATTTTTGGCATAAGTGCTGCAAAACTGTGTTGTACAGCACAAATGTAAAAATAAAAAATTAGAAACGGCACATTTATGTCAAAAAAATGCAAAAAATGGGCGACAGGTGAGGTAAATGGGAATTTATTTCACTACAGAGGATACGGAGCCTTATGTATTTTATCCTTTATTACTCCGTACTCCCTGTAGTGAAAACTGAATTATCATTTTGTGAAGAGCAGTTCCCTGTATTTCGGCAACGGCCATATTTCATCGTCTATCTCCATTTCAAGATTGTCGATATGCTCACGGATACTTGCCAGGTAAGGACGTACGGTCTCTTCGTATGCAAATGCCTTGTCCTTGTAATTGTCCATGTGATTGGCAACCTTGCGGGCTTCCGTCATTTCGCGCACCTGCATTTTGATGGCGGTTACGCGGTGGGATATTTCGCGTATCAGTTCTTTGCGGTCGGCACTAAGCACTTCATATTCTTCCGGCGTGAAGGTTTCGCGCAATCCGCGCAGGTTTTCCAGCAAGCGGTTCTGATAGATAACGGCAGTCGGAACGATGTGGTTAATGGCAAGGTCGCCTAAAACACGGCTTTCAATCTGCACCTTCATTGTATACTTCTCCAACTCCACTTCAAGGCGACATGCCAGTTCCGTCTCGTTAAAGATGCGTTCGCCGATAAGCACGGAACGTGCTTGGTCGCCCATATAGCGCATCAATGCCTCCGGCACGTGGCAGATGTTGGTCAGTCCGCGTTTGGCAGCTTCCTGTTTCCATTGTTCGGAATAACCGTCCCCTTCGAAACGGATGGGTTCTGAAGCGATGATTGTCTCTTTCAGTATACGGAAAATGGCTTCGTCCTTGCCGACTCCCTCTTCCATGAGCTTATCGATAGATACTTTGAATTCGTTCAGTTGGTTTGCCATTGCTGCGTTTATGGCAATCATGGCAGCAGCGCAGTTGGCGGAAGAACCGGCGGCGCGGAATTCGAAACGGTTTCCGGTGAAAGCGAAAGGAGAGGTGCGGTTACGGTCGGTCGTGTCCAACAGAATTTCGGGGATACGGCCGATGCCCAGCTTAAGAGTCGTTTTTTCTTCTGCCGTCATCTTGTTGTTGCTTACCTGGCGGGCTATCTCATCGAGGATGGAAGACAACTGTTTGCCCAGGAATATGGACAAAATGGCAGGCGGAGCTTCGTTGGCGCCCAGGCGGTGACTGTTTCCCGCACTTGCGATGGAGGCGCGGAGCAAATCCTGGTTCTTGTATACCATCATCAGTACATTCACCAGGAATGTGAGGAACAACATGTTGCCTTTCGGATTCTTTCCCGGAGCAAAAAGATTGATTCCCGTATCGGTGCAGAGCGACCAGTTGTTGTGTTTGCCCGAACCGTTCACACCGCTGTAGGGCTTTTCGTGCAGCAGTACGGCAAAGTGGTGTTTGCGGGCGATACGTTTCATCAGGTCCATGACCAGCTGGTTGTGGTCGTTGGCGAGGTTGGCGTTCTCGAAGATGGGAGCCAACTCGAACTGGTTGGGGGCAACTTCATTGTGACGTGTCTTGACGGGGATGCCCAGTTTGTGGCATTCTATTTCCAGTTCTTTCATAAATGCCGTGACACGTGGCGGAATGGAACCGAAATAGTGGTCTTCCAACTGCTGGTCTTTGGCAGAAGAGTGTCCCATGAGCGTGCGGCCTGTCAGGCATAAGTCCGGACGTGCGTTATAGAGCGCCGAATCGACGAGGAAATACTCTTGTTCCCAACCCAGGTTGGTGTATACGCGCGTGATGTTCTTGTCGAAAAGCTGGCAGACATCCGTTGCCGCTTTGTCTACTGCTGCAAGCGCTTTGAGCAAAGGCGTTTTATAATCCAGCGCTTCGCCTGTATAAGAGATGAAGATGGTAGGGATACAGAGCGTCGTATCCACAACGAAAGCAGGTGAGGAGACGTCCCACGCCGTATATCCGCGTGCTTCGAATGTGTTGCGGATACCGCCGTTGGGGAAAGAAGAGGCATCCGGTTCCTGCTGGATAAGCAGTTTTCCGGAGAAACGTTCGATGACATCCCCGTCTTCACCGAACTCGATGAAACCGTCATGCTTTTCGGCAGTGCCGTCTGTCAACGGTTGGAACCAGTGGGTGTAGTGAGTGACGTTCAGTGACTTTGCCCAGCTCTTCATGCCGTTTGCTATTAAGTCCGCCATTTCCCGATTGATGGGTGTTCCTTTTTCAATGGCGTCTGTTACGGCTTTGTAAGCTTCCTTAGGCAGGTATTCCTGCATTTTCTTACGGTCAAAAACATGGCTGCCGTAGTAATCGGACAGCTTGTTGGAAGGAGTGATGACTTCAAGAGGACGGCGATTGGCGAGCTCTTGTAAAGCAAAAAATCTCATTTTTGACATACTTGTCTCTGCTTTTATTGGTTGTTGGGTGCAAAATTATATGTTTTTTCTGAATTGACCCCTATTTTTTAGGGGGTAATATTGAAATTTATGTTTTTTTTGAAGATTTACCCCTTCGAAAATGGGGGTGGTGTTGGAAATATGCCTTTTCTTGAGAAAACGCCCACTTCGGAAAATGAGAATGGAATTGATATGGAAGTTATTACTTTTTTTCTATATTTGTTCCCACATAAGAAGATATTGCGGTTGAAACGTTTTATTATAGGTATATGGATAGGAGTCTGCTTCTTGTGTGCAGGTTTGCAGAAGGCGGGTGCTACGATTGTTCCCAAATCGTATGCGGAACAGCGGGTCTATGCAGATTCCATAATGGATAAGGTTATCTTTTTTGCCCCTTTCTACGAGCGCATTGTCGACGAATATAAGGCGGAACTCTATATAAAAGGCCGGGCTAATATCCGTAAGAAAAATCATCTGCTTCGTTTTATCCCCTCCATGTTCCGTATAAAGAAAGGAGTGCAGGAGTATATGATGGAGACATATAGCGAACTGCACTATACCGCTCCAGATATTTACGACCAGAAAGTGAAAGCCAGTGTGGGCACTTCTTCCGAACTTTGGGAGTTGGATGGCCGACTGCTCGAATACTTCCATATCAACATTTACTCCTCTACCTTATTATATGACAAATTGCTTTCTCCGTTGGCTGCCAATGCGAAAAAGTTTTATACCTATTATGTGGACTCCATAATGGGCGAAGGGCATAACCGTGAATTTCGTATCCGGTTTATGCCGAAGAGCAAGAGTTTCCAGCTTGTGGGTGGCTATATGGTGGTCAGTGACAATGTATGGAGTGTACGCGAAATCCGTTTCTCCGGGCGTTCCGAAATGTTGCGCTTCAATAATTTGGTAAGGATGGGGCAGGTGGGAAGTCCTAATGAGTTTCTGCCTGTGCATTTTAGTATTGATGCCACTTTCCGCCTGCTTGGCAATGTCGTGGACGGCAGTTATACGGCAGCGCTCGAATATAAGGAAATTCATCAGAAAGACCCGGTTGCCGCGACTGGGCGGAACCGGACAAAAAGTAAGTACGATTTGTCGGAGTCTTACACGCTGCTGACGGATACCAATGCCTATCAGCGTGATACCGCCTATTTCAATACGTTGCGGCCTATTCCGCTGACACCGCACGAACAGCAGTTGTACGAGGACTTCTTTTTGCGCCGTGACACGCTTCGCAATAAGAAAAAGTTCAAGAACAAGCGGCTGGAATTTTGGGGGCAGATAGGCGATGCGTTGGTTAGCAGGCATACGCTGGACCTTGCCAAAATGGGAAGCGTGCGTTGCTCGCCGCTTATCAATCCGCTGTTGTTGAGCTACAGTAAGAGTAACGGCTTCTCCTACCGCCAGGAATTCAAGTACAACCGCCTGTTTACGCACGACCGCCTGCTGCGCGTAGTACCGAAGCTGGGTTATAATTTCAAACGGAAAGAGTTGTACTGGTCGGTCAATTCCGATTTTGACTACTGGCCCCGCAAGCGTGCCGCCTTGCACGTCAGTGTGGGCAATGGTAACCGTATCTACAGCAGCGATGTGCTGGATGATTTGAAGGCGATGCCTGACAGTATTTTTGATTTTGACCAAATCCACCTGGATTATTTTAGAGACCTGTATCTGCATATACGCCATAGCTGGGAGATTGTCAATGGCTTGACTTTGGATGTAGGTCTCTCCATGCACAAGCGTACCGAAGTGGAGCGTTCCAAGTTTGTACTTGTCTACCCCGACACTCCAAATGTCATGTCGGCGGACGTTCCGCCGGCTTATCCGGGATTTGACCCTTCTATCCTGAAGAAGTTCCGCCACAGTTACAACAGTTTTGCACCTCGCGTGCGCCTGACGTGGACGCCCGGCCAGTATTATTATATGAATGGCGACCGCAAAATCAATCTTCGCTCCAAGTATCCTACCGTTTCCGTAGACTGGGAACGCGGCATCAGCGGCATTATGCACAGTACCGGAAAGTATGAACGTATCGAGGTGGATTTTCAGCACAATATCCCGTTAGGACTGATGCGCGATATTTATTATCGTCTGGGATGGGGGGCTTTCACCAATCAGAAGGAACTTTATTTTGTGGATTTTGTCAACTTGGCGCGCTCCAATCTTCCCGTCGGCTGGAATGATGAAATAGGCGGAGTGTTCCAATTGCTCGACGGGCGCTGGTACAACTCCTCCCGCGAATATGTTCGTGGGCATTTCACGTACGAAGCACCTTTCTTGCTGCTTCGCCACCTGAAGAAATATACCCAGTATGTGCTGAATGAGCGCCTTTATCTGAATGCTTTGATTGTTCCTCACCTCAATCCTTATCTGGAAGTGGGATACGGCATCGGTACGCATGTTTTCGACTTTGGTGTCTTTGCGAGCTTTGCAAACTGGAAGTATCAGGAATTGGGAGTCAAATTTACGTTCGAGTTGTTTAACCGATGAGGTGGGTACGGTAAATTATGTGCCGCCGTAGTGCCACTTTATTGGTACAAACTACCACAGTAGTATTTCGCAGAGATGTACTTTTTAAAGAAACGACTATGTAGTTGGGGGATTTGTACGGTAAATCCAATATTTCATTGATTATTTTGTCATTCAAGAAAATACTTCTATCTTTGCGCCCGATTTAATATGAGTCAACATAAAGTCTCACTTAATTAACGAGTTAAACAATTTATTTATTAATGGAAAATTTAAAAAATGTTGCTCCCATTGAAGACTTCAACTGGGATGCTTACGAAAACGGCGAGACCGTAACAAACGTAAGTCACGAAGACTTGGAAAAGGCGTATGACAACACGCTGAACAAAGTTAACGACCGCGAGGTAGTTGACGGAACCGTAATCGCAATGAACAAGCGTGAAGTAGTTGTGAACATTGGTTACAAATCAGACGGTATCATTCCTTTGAATGAATTCCGTTACAATCCCGATTTGAAGATTGGCGATACTGTAGAAGTATACATCGAAAATCAGGAAGACAAGAAAGGACAGTTGGTACTGTCTCACCGCAAAGCCCGTGCTACCCGTTCTTGGGATCGCGTGAACGCTGCGTTGGAAAATGAAGAAATTATCAAGGGTTACATCAAGTGCCGCACTAAGGGTGGTATGATTGTTGACGTATTCGGTATCGAAGCATTCTTGCCGGGTTCTCAAATCGACGTTAAGCCTATCCGCGACTATGATGTATTTGTTGGTAAGACTATGGAATTCAAGGTTGTTAAGATTAACCAAGAGTTCAAGAATGTCGTTGTTTCTCACAAGGCTCTTATCGAAGCTGAACTGGAACAACAGAAGAAAGAAATCATCGGTAAACTCGAAAAAGGACAAGTACTCGAAGGTACCGTTAAGAATATCACATCCTACGGTGTATTTATCGACTTGGGTGGCGTAGACGGTTTGATTCACATCACAGACCTCTCTTGGGGCCGCGTTAGCGATCCGAAAGAAGTGGTTGAACTCGACCAGAAACTCAACGTTGTTATCCTTGATTTCGATGATGAGAAGAAGCGTATCGCTCTCGGCTTGAAACAACTCACTCCGCATCCGTGGGATGCCCTTGATCCTAACTTGAAGGTAGGCGACCATGTGAAGGGTAAAGTAGTCGTTATGGCTGACTACGGTGCATTCATCGAAATCGCTGCCGGTGTTGAAGGTCTGATTCACGTATCTGAAATGTCTTGGTCGCAACATTTGCGTTCTGCACAAGACTTTAT
The DNA here is from genome assembly GCF_910578895.1 of uncultured Bacteroides sp. Classification (GTDB taxonomy): domain Bacteria; phylum Bacteroidota; class Bacteroidia; order Bacteroidales; family Bacteroidaceae; genus Bacteroides. The sequence continues at coordinate 145,167 of NZ_CAJTSC010000001.1, read as the reverse complement.
GAAGGTAGGTGACGAAGTGGAAGCCGTAGTGCTGACTCTGGACCGCGAAGAACGTAAGATGTCTTTGGGTATCAAGCAGCTGAAGGCTGATCCTTGGGAAACTATCGAAGAGAAATATCCGATTGCTTCCAAACACACTGCCAAGGTTCGTAACTTTACTAACTTCGGTGTATTCGTTGAAATCGAAGAAGGTGTGGACGGCTTGATTCACATTTCCGACCTGTCTTGGACGAAGAAGGTTAAGCATCCTTCTGAATTTACTCAGATTGGTGCGGACATCGACGTACAGGTACTGGAAATCGACAAGGAAAACCGTCGTCTGAGTCTCGGTCACAAGCAACTCGAAGAAAACCCTTGGGATGTATTCGAAACTGTATTTACAGTAGGCTCGGTACACGAAGGTACTATCATCGAAATGTTGGATAAGGGTGCAGTAGTTGCTCTGCCTTATGGTGTGGAAGGTTTCGCTACTCCGAAACACCTCGTTAAGGAAGACGGTTCACAGGCTCAGTTGGACGAAAAACTCGAATTCAAAGTTATTGAGTTCAACAAGGACGCTAAGCGCATCATCCTGTCTCACAGCCGTATCTTCGAAGATGTAGCTAAGGCTGAGGAAAGAGCAGAGAAGAAAGCTGCCAAGAAGTCTGCCGGTAAGAGAGAAGAGGCACCTGCTTCTATCCAAAACCAGGCTGCTTCTACAACTTTGGGCGATATCGATGCTTTGGCTGCTTTGAAGGAGCAAATGGAAGCCGGAAAGAAATAATCACTTCCAATTATAAATAAGGTAAAGGCGCTTGTGGCAACACAGGCGCTTTTTCTTTTATCTTTGTGCAGACACGTTTTTTTCTTTTACAGGAGTTGCAACTCCCTTTATTCCCGATAACTTCTTTAACTCTTGCAAATGAAAGAGTCGTGTTATACCGATAGAATTTCCTGCAATAGGGGAAATCTTTTTCTTTTATGTTTATCTTTGCAAGGCAAAAGCGTAATGATGCCTTTTGTTGTGGTTTTTCAATAGAAAATGAATTAATAATTTAATGTACTATGCGGAATTTAATCAAGATTTCAGGTAAGGTTATGTTGCTGACCTGCCTGTCGCTAATGTTGCTTGCCGGTTGCGGCCAGAAATCAAAACTTATGTTGACCGTAGCGGCAGGAAACAAGCAGTGTCCTATAAGTATGGGGACGGCGGGCGAAATAACGAGCATTGATTTTGACGGGACGGATGTAGTGTATTCTCTGTTGATGAACGAAGCCTATGCCAATTTCGATGCTTTTGAAAAGGTTCCCGAAGCCATGAAGTCGGCAGTGGTTGCCATGTTCAACAATCCGCAAGGCGAAATCAGGGAAATGCTGGAACTGGTGGTTGCCTCTCAGGCGGGAATCAAGTATATATACAAAGGAAAAACTTCCGGGAAAGAGGTAGAGTGCTATCTGAATACGGAAGAACTGAAAAAAATACTGAATCAGGACATGAGTCTGGAGGAAGGCAATCTGCAGAAACTGGAAGAGATGGTCAAGGTGACGAATGTCTCGTGCCCGATGAAGATAGATGAAGCTACCACACTTGATAAATTGACGATAGAGTCGGACAATATGGTCTATTTCTATACGGTCAATGAAGAAGCGGTCGATATGGATGCGATGAGAACCAATGAGACGGAGATGAAACAAAATATCAAAAACTCTTTGGACGTATCCGACCCGGCTATGAAGATGTTTTTGGAAACATGTGTAAAGAATAATAAGAATCTGGTTTACCGCTATAAAGGTGATACTTCCGCTCAAGTTGTGGAATATGTATTCGACATTTCGGAAATCAAGTCGCTTTTTTAAAACGGTATAAGGATTGTCCTGTCTTCGTTAATGGAAAAATTTGATTTGCATATTTTGGGTTGTGGGTCCGCATTGCCTACAACCCGTCATTTCCCTACATCGCAGGTAGTGAACTTGCGTGACAAACTGTTTATGATAGACTGCGGGGAAGGTGCACAGCTGCAATTCCGGAAGTCACGTCTCAAGTTTTCGCGCTTGAACCATATCTTTATTTCCCATCTGCACGGTGACCACTGCTTCGGATTGTTAGGGCTGATATCCACGCTTAATCTTTTGGGGCGTACGGCAGACCTGCATATCCATTCGCCCAAAGGGCTGGAGGAGCTTCTTGCTCCGATGCTTGCTTTCTTTAATCGTCAGATGACCTATAAAATCTTCTTTCACACGTTTGAAACGAAAGAACCCGCTCTGATTTACGAAGACCGTTCGCTTACGGTGACTACCATTCCTTTGCGGCACCGCATGCCTTGTTGCGGTTTCCTGTTTGCCGAAAAACCGTCTCCTAACCATATCCTGCGCGATATGATAGATTTTTACCAAGTACCGGTGTATGAGTTGAACCGCATCAAGAACGGTGCGGATTACGTTACGCCGGAAGGCGAAGTGATACCTAATTCCCGCCTGACCCGTCCCTCGGCTGCTCCGCGTCGTTACGCCTATTGTTCGGATACGATATGCCTGCCTTCCATTGTCGGGCAGATAAAGGGGGTGGACCTGCTTTTTCACGAGGCGACTTTTGCAGAAGATGCCGCCGCGCGCGCTAAAGAGACATTCCATACCACAGCTTCCCAGGCAGCCCAAATAGCCCGTGATGCAGGAGTGAAGAAGTTGTTGATTGGTCATTTTTCCGCCCGCTACGATGACGAACGATTGTTGCTGGACGAAGCCGGTGCCATCTTTCCGAATACGCAGCTTGCCAAAGAAACACTTTGCATATCGGTGTGAATGATTCGTTTAAATTTCCTATCTTTGCCTATCCAAAGATGTAAATGTGAACAGAATATATGGACCCTTCTTATAATGAACGCAAGGTGCTGGCACTTCTTCAGGAGGAGAGTACGCAGAAGCGGGGATTTGAGATGATTGTCGCGCAATACAGCGAACAATTATACTGGCAAATCCGGCGCATGGTGCTTTCGCACGAGGATGCCAACGATTTGCTTCAAAATACCTTTATCAAAGCATGGATCAATATCGATTATTTCCGGGCAGAGGCGAAGCTCTCTACCTGGCTCTATCGTATTGCCCTGAACGAATGCCTTACTTTCCTGAACAAACAACGGGCGACCAATACCGTTTCATTGGACGCTCCCGAAGCTGATGCCCTCCAAAGGTTGGAGAGCGATCCTTACTTCTCGGGCGACAAGGCTCAGAAGGCTCTTCAGAAAGCACTGCTCACCTTGCCCGAAAAGCAACGTATGGTATTCAACCTGAAGTATTATCAGGAAATGAAATACGAGCAGATGTCCGATATCTTCGGCACTTCGGTGGGAGCTTTGAAAGCATCCTATCATCATGCCGTGAAAAAAATAGAGAAGATATTGGGAGAAGAAGATTAAACCTTTATCGTGAAAAAAAGTCTAACCAAACAGAGAGGAGAAGAGCTTATGAAAGAAGAAGATAACATATTCAAAAAGGTGGGGACGGAGAATCCTTTCCGTGTTCCCGAAGGATATTTTGAGAACTTTACCTCGGAGATAATGAACCGGCTTCCCGAAAAAGAGAAACTTGCATTCGAGAAGCAAGAGCCTACGATGTGGGAGAGGATAAAGCCGTGGGCATATATGGCGGCTATGTTTGCAGGTGCGGCACTGATAATCCGTGTAGCTTCCACCAATCCTGTCCCGGCAGCGACCGACCGTATGGCTGCCGATGATACGGAAACAGAAATGGAATATATCAACATGGCTGTGGATAACTCCATGTTGGACGACTATTCATTATACGTCTATCTGGCGGACTCCGATGCGGAGTGAGCCGTGGACAACTTTAACCCATTGAAACAGAAATGAAAAAACTGATTGTCTTATTAGTGATGATGTGCAGTCTGGCACCGCTGTTGCGGGCTGCCGATGGAAGTGACCAACATTTGACGCCTGATGAGTTCCGTGCCAAGCAGAAAACATATATTATAGAAAAAGCCGGACTGACAAAAGAAGAGGCTGCCAAGTTCTTCCCCCTTTACTTTGAATTGCAGGATAAAAAGAAAGAGCAGAACGATAAGGCTTGGAATTTGATTCGTCAGGGAAAGGATGAAAAGACTACCGAAGCCCAATATGATGCGATTATGGAGGGAGTGTATGATGCGCGTATCGCTTCCGACCGTCTGGACAAGACTTATTTTGCAAAATTCAAGAAGATATTGTCCGCCAAAAAACTCTATTTGGTGCAGAAAGCCGAAATGCGTTTTCATCGGGAGTTGCTGAAAGGAATGCAGCATAATGGTGGAAAGGATAAAGGTCCGAAACGCCAGCCGGGTAAGAAATAGAAAGGGAGATTTACCGAATATCCCTACAAACAGGAATCAAGAGAGGATAACTTTTGCTTTCTTGCCGTTTTGAGGAGCGTAATAATGGAAAAGAGGATGTACTGAATTGTGAGTTGCATCCTCTTTTTCATTGTTACGCTTTTATTCTTGCTTTTCCAGCGCCTTTGCCTCTTCCCACAGCCTGTCCATCTCTTCCAGCGTCATGTCGTGCAGGTTCTTGCCCTCTTTGATACTATGTGCTTCCACATAGTTGAAGCGGCGGATGAACTTTTGGTTGGTATGTTCCAGCGCATTATCCGGGTTTATCTTGTACAGGCGTGCGGCATTGATGAGACTGAACATTACGTCTCCGAATTCCTCTTCCGCTTTCTTCTTGTCCATATGGGCTACTTCCGCCTGAAACTCCTGTATTTCCTCCTTTACCTTGTCCCATACCTGCTCGCGTTCTTCCCAGTCGAAACCTACGTTGCGCGCCTTGTCTTGGATACGGTATGCCTTGATGAGTGAGGGCAGGGCGGCGGGTACGCCGCTCAGCACGGTTTTATTGCCACCTTTCTCTTTGAGTTTCAGCTGCTCCCAATTTTCGGATACTTGTCCGGCAGTCTCCGCTTTCACATCGCCAAACACGTGGGGATGGCGGAAGATGAGCTTCTCGCACAAGCGGTCGCAGACGTCTTTCATGTCGAAGTCGCCCGTCTCGCTGCCTATCTTGGCGTAGAATGCCACGTGCAGCAACACGTCGCCCAGCTCCTTGCAGATGTCCTGCTTGTCATTGCGCATCAGGGCGTCGCATAGTTCGTATGTTTCTTCAATAGTGTTGGGACGCAGGCTCTCATTGGTCTGTTTGCGGTCCCAGGGACATTTCTCGCGCAATTCATCGAGGATGTCAAGGAAGCGTCCGAAGGCTTCCAGTTGTTCTTGTCTGGTATGCATGGATGTGTATGTTTTTAGATGGTTAAGTATGGATTTAATCAATCGATACTCTATGCGAAGATACGTACAAAAGTGCAGAAAACTATAATTTTCTGCACTTTTGTTGTGCAAATATCGTGAAGTGATGTGCCAAAATAAAGCACAATCTAAATTTATTTGTTTGCCCACTCCTCGTACGCAATCAGCAGCCCCACCACTTCCGAGTAGTTCTTCCGTCCGCTGCTTATCCGGTTGCCTTTCAGGTAGAGGTCGTAGATAAAGTTCTGAATCTCACCGAGGAGCGGACTGTATTTTGCTGTCCAGTAGGCGCGGTACTGGGCGTACAACTCTTTTATTTCCGTGCGGATGCGTCCGGTGAGTGCTGCGTAGGCTTCTTCATCCATCAGTCGGCGGGCGTTGGTCAGCACGTGCGGCAGGATGGAGAAGTAGCCGCTGAAGCGGATGTCGCTCGACTGCGAGCGGATGCACGCCTGGTAGGCGTAGAAGTTGGCTTCCGCTTCGCTGGTGATGCCCAGCCAGTGAGCCAGCTCGTGGGCGTAGGTAGCGGAGTACTGCACGGGAAGCAGGTCTCCGTTCAGGGTGAACTCGCAGAAGAAGGGACCCATGCTTCCGGTGACGCCCACCTTGGAGGAGAGCGGGGTGAACAGCATCGTCTTCGCACGGGGCGACGGGTGGAAGGGGCGGTGAATGCCCAACGAGTCGCCAATCAGCCGGTATGCCCGCACGGTTTCGTGGCAGACTGATGTCTTGCTGAGGGTATCGGTGGCACTAATGCGAGTGTAGGCGTAGTTCAGGCGGTCAATGTAGCGATAGGCGAACGCTTCGAAACGCTCGGGGCTGTAGGCAGAAGGGGGGATGCGGGTGCGTTGGTAGAAGTCGCCTTGCGAGTAGTTCAGCCCCCATGCCAAGTAGAACCATACGTATACCCACAAGAGATACTTTACGTCCGCCAGCAGGATGTGCTTCCACTGCCGGCGGCGGACGCGGCGCGCGTAGACGGGATAGAGTAGTACGCCGGTGATGCTGAGCGCGATGAACAGGTCGCCGACGGCAAAGGGGACAAGGTGCGAGAAGGCGGAGAACGTCCGGGCTACGGGTGGGTATACGTGTTCCGCATACGCGTCGCCCCAGCCGGGCACTGCCTGCACGCACCATACGAGTAGCAGGCAGAAAGCCAGCAGTAGCGTCCCGGTGCCGAACCGTATTCCGAATAGTGTGATACTGTGTCTCATCTTGTAAGTATGGATGACAGTGTTAATACTTGATTGTAATATGGGTTGATTCTTTCAGGAACTTGCTATACTTGCAGGCGGAATCCGGAAACAGTCAGTCGAAAACGTCAAACTACAGTGGGTGTTTTGTTTCCCTATAGTGGAACAATTTGTTTCCTTGAGGCCCCCCTTGCGACATCACGTGCGCGTTCCGCCGGTTCCGCATGAAATCATCATTTCTACGCCAAAGGTATGCAATTCTTTTCATTGCTTTTGCCGTATAAAGCTATTAATTTATTAATTTTGCGCCCATTATAACAAAATATAGATTTTAGAAACATGGAATTAGCAAGTAAGTACAATCCCGCCGACGTAGAGGGAAAGTGGTACCAGTATTGGTTGGACCACAAATTATTCAGTTCTAAACCCGATGGTCGTGAACCTTACACCGTCGTTATCCCGCCCCCCAACGTCACCGGTGTGCTCCACATGGGACACATGCTTAATAATACCATTCAAGATATCCTTGTACGCCGTGCCCGCATGGAGGGCAAGAATGCCTGCTGGGTGCCGGGTACGGACCATGCTTCCATTGCTACCGAAGCAAAAGTGGTGAACAAACTTGCCGCACAAGGCATTAAGAAAACCGACCTCACCCGTGACGAGTTCCTGAAACATGCCTGGGAGTGGACGGATGAACATGGCGGTATCATCCTGAAGCAGCTCCGCAAACTGGGTGCTTCGTGCGATTGGGATCGCACTGCCTTCACTATGGACGAGAAGCGCAGCGAAAGTGTGCTTAAGGTATTCGTAGACCTTTACAACAAGGGATTGATTTATCGTGGCGTGCGCATGGTGAACTGGGATCCGAAAGCGCTCACCGCCCTCAGTGACGAGGAAGTAATCTACAAGGAAGAACATAGTAAATTGTACTACCTGCGCTATTACGTTGCCGATGATGATATGTCCGGCGAAACGGGAGCCGAGGGCGAAGTGGTTCATCGCGATGCCAATGGAAAGCGTTATGCCGTGGTGGCTACCACGCGTCCCGAAACCATCATGGGTGATACGGCGATGTGCATCAACCCCGCCGACCCCAAGAACCAATGGCTGAAGGGCAAGAAAGTGATTGTTCCGTTGGTAGGGCGTGTCATTCCCGTTATTGAGGACGACTATGTGGATGTGGAATTCGGTACGGGCTGTTTGAAGGTGACCCCCGCACACGATGTCAACGACTATATGCTGGGCGAGAAATACAACCTGCCCACTATCGATATCTTCAATGACAACGGTACGTTGAGCGAGGCTGCCGGACTCTATGTCGGTATGGACCGCTTCGATGTGCGCGAACAGATAGAGAAAGATTTGCAGAATGCCGGACTGTTGGAAAAGGTGGAAGCCTATACCAATAAGGTGGGCTTCTCAGAACGTACCAATGTGGCTATTGAGCCGAAACTATCCATGCAGTGGTTTCTTAAGATGCAGCACTTTGCCGACATGGCTCTGCCGCCGGTGATGAACGATGAACTGAAATTCTATCCTGCCAAGTATAAGAATACGTATAAGAACTGGTTGGAGAACATCAAGGACTGGTGTATCAGCCGCCAGTTGTGGTGGGGACATCGCATACCTGCGTACTTCCTGCCCGAAGGCGGATACGTGGTGGCGGCAACTGCCGAAGAGGCATTGAAACTGGCTCAGGAGAAAACCGGAAATTCTGCCCTGAAATTGGCAGACCTGCGTCAGGATGAAGATTGCCTTGACACTTGGTTCTCCTCTTGGTTGTGGCCTATTTCACTGTTCGACGGTATCCTGAACCCCGGCAACGAGGAAATCAATTACTATTATCCCACCAGCGACCTCGTAACAGGTCCGGACATCATTTTCTTCTGGGTGGCGCGCATGATTATGGCGGGCTATGAGTACGAAGGCAAGATGCCGTTCAAGAACGTGTACTTTACAGGTATCGTTCGCGACAAGTTGGGACGCAAGATGTCCAAGTCGCTCGGTAACTCGCCCGATCCTCTGGACCTGATAGCTACTTACGGTGCCGATGGTGTGCGCATGGGTATGATGCTTTCGGCTCCTGCCGGTAACGACATTCTCTTCGATGATGCGCTTTGCGAGCAGGGACGTAACTTCAACAACAAGATATGGAATGCTTTCCGTTTGATTAAGGGCTGGCAGGTGAGCACCGAAGTGCCCGTGCCGGAAGCTGCTGAACTGGCAATGCGCTGGTTCGAGTCCAAACAGAATGCCGTGGCTGCTGAAGTGGCGGACCTCTTCGGCAAGTATCGTCTGAGTGAAGCGTTGATGGCGGTATACAAACTTTTCTGGGACGAATTTTCTTCTTGGTATCTGGAGATGATTAAGCCTGCTTACGGTCAGCCTATCAGCAAGAAGGTGTACGACACTACTATCGGTTTCTTTGATAACCTGCTGCACCTGCTCCACCCGTTTATGCCGTTCATCACCGAGGAGTTGTGGCAACACATCATCGTCCGAAAAGATGGCGAGAGTCTTATGGTAAGTCCTATCTCCATGTCAGCGGAAGTGGACGAGGAGTTCGTACAGCAGTTTGAGGTAGTGAAAGAGGTCATCAGTAACGTACGCTCTATCCGTTTGCAGAAGAATATTGCGCAGAAAGAGGTGCTGGAGTTGCAGGTGGTCGGTGAAAATCCGGTGGCTGCTTTTGATGCCGTTATTATAAAGATGTGTAACCTTTCTGCCGTAACCGCAGTAGAGGCGAAGGCAGACGGTGCCGCCGCTTTCATGGTAGGTACAACGGAATATGCCGTTCCTTTGGGCAACATGATTGATGTGGAAGCGGAAATAGCCCGCATGGAAGCCGAGCTGAAACATAAAGAAGGTTTCTTGCAGGGTGTTTTGAAGAAACTCGGCAACGAGAAGTTTGTGAACAATGCTCCCGCTGCCGTTATCGAGATGGAGCGCAAGAAGCAGGCGGATGCGGAGAGCATTATCAACTCGCTGAAGGAGAGTATTGCGGCACTGAGGAAGGGTTGTTAAAGTATTAAGTTAAGGAGTAAAGGGAGTTGAAGTTATCACTCCGCTTTGCTCCGTTAGGAATTAAAAGCCGATAGTTTTGCAAATAAATAGCAAAACTATCGGCTTTAACTTCTTTAACTTCTTAGCTTCTTAATTCTCTTTCCTCAACACCACCGACAGCGCTTCATACTCTTTAGTGGTGTCTTGTATTTTCAACAGTTTCTCCCAATTGGCAACGGGTTCGGTCTGGTGATTGTAACGTTTGGTGATGTCCAACACCAGTTTGCCGTCTTCAGAGGCGGCTTTGGCTATGAAAGCGCCGCATTCGTTCTCTACGTTTACATTAAGTTTCTCCATTCCCTCGGGAGCTACCTGGTAGCCTGCGGGCAGATTGACGGTGATGCGCCATTGGAAGGTGCGCGGGGCGGACATGTGGATGTCGGCGGAACGCTTGCGTTCCTTGCCCTCAATCCGGGTGTTTTCGCCGATGAGTTTACCGGCGGAGAGTACGTAGTTCGGACCGGCTTTCCGTACAAAGTTCTCCATCGTGTAGCGCACGTTGTAGATGAAGGAGGCACTGTCCGGCTGATTGCCCAGGCATTGCATCCGATAGCCGAGTAGTTCTTTTGCATTCTCGCCGTGATAGTAGTTTATCTCCCATTTGTAGTCCTCTTTCTCCTGCTCACGTCCTTTACGGAACACTTCTTGAAGGTCATCGGCATACTTCTTGCCCACCTCTTCGGCAAGCTCTTTGTCAATACTGAGCAGGCGGCGGTAGGTGGCGTCCACATCTTCCATCTTCACTAAGGCGCGCTGCATGAACTCTTTTTGGGTGCCGGTGCGCAGTTCGGTCCGATTGAGGGTGAGCAGCGTGTTGTCTATATCGGCGTGTATGGTGGTGACGTTCAGGTTGTCGTCGGCACTGTTTGCGGGCAGGATGAGGTGTTCCCGTTCTGCTTTTATCTTCAGTTTTTTGCTTTTCTCTTTATCCGGTTCCAAAATTGCCTGTCTGCCTTGATAGCGGGCGGGGATTTCGTGAGGAATGAGGTAGGCAGTAGGCGGAAAGTAGTATTTTCCACTTTCCGGTAGTGCCACAAACCAAGTGGTATTACGGTAACTTGCCAATTGGTCGAGTGGTTCTTGATCTTTGTGGGTGGTAATTCCGGTGAGGTTGTGAACATCTGCCGCCCAAGTCAACAGACTGGCAAAGAAGGTAATGAATGCCGAACTGTTATAGTTGCTGTTGCGGTCCGTCATCAGGGCAAGGCGATAGTAATTGTAAATGAAATCCGCTTTTTTCTCGTCTGACCAATCTTTTTTCTTGATGTTTTTTACATTGCGATAGAATCGTGCGGTTTTGGCAGGACTGCTCATTCCGCTTGAACTTCCTTGGACTTGTTCCATGAACTTCCAGTCATCCTCCTGTATGGTAGCGGCGTCCGGGTTGGCATGTAGTCCCGTCTTCTTGGCACTTTCGGGGATGTAGGTGTACTTCTTCATCTTGCTGTTGGTGATGTACAGCAGCGTCATCGGAGTTTGCTGCATGGGATTGTACCACAGGTCGGGTTCGGTTTGTCCGATGTCCTTCATGGCTACGTCGAGCAGGATATTGCCCTCTTCGTCCCTGCTTTGCGCAAAGTCCGGAGCGCCGTTCAGAGTACGGTATTGGGTAGTGAGTTTGTCATCTATCTCGCAATGCACCGTGTAGGAGAGCATGGGGTAACTTTGGCGAAAACGGAAGACGAAAGGGTCCAGATTATGGTTTTCCAATGAGGTATAGTTGAAGAAGAATATGTCTATCTTGTCGCCAATTTCCAATCCGGGGACGGCAAGCTTTTGTCGTTGCTCGTTGTCTTTCTTCCCTTCAGTGACGGTCATGTACTCGTCCGTGTCTATCTCCTTGACGGTGCCATCGGGCTTGATGATGCGCACTCCCAGCACTTGTTGGTATTTCTCGTCGTACCGCCAGTTCTTCTTCCGGATTTCTGTCCGGTAGTCGAACTCGGAGTACTCTTTCAAGGCTGCCTGGTCGTTGATTTGTACCAGCATACGATAGATGTCGCGGCAGTTCACCTCACGGTCGATGTAGTGGAAGCCGCCGAGGAACGCTCCTACGTTGAAACGTGTCTTCTTGGTGACTTCCAGGCGGCTGTGCGCGGCGAGGATTACGGCGGATTCATCCTTGTATTTGTCGGGAACAGTGGTGTTGGCGAACTCGGGAAGCTCCAATGCCCATACTACTTTTCGGGTCTCCTCGGCAAAAAGTTTGTACTTCTCTTTGTCATCGGCGTTTGCTTGGGGGGCGACCAGCAAAAGTGCCAGCAAGCCCATTAGGAATAGCACATTCTGTTTCATAATTATTGTTTTTTAAGGATGATAAGTTCGTGGCACACGTCTGTCCACTTCCGCAGGGATGCGTTCCAGTCGGAAATCTCGTTTCGGGAAATACGCCGTTCGGTTATCTCCATCACTTTCCGGAAGATAACTTTGTTGCTTGCTTGTCGGAACGAACAGTCGAGCGTGCCTTGCGGCGTGTGGAGGGAGATGCCTTCGGGGCAGTGGGCGAGGGCATAACCTGCGGGTATCTCCACTTCCGTGTGACGTACGATGCGGCAGCGGAAGGGAAGTTCGTAGTCGTGGATACGTTTGGTAGTGTCTATCGGTTGGCAGAATAGGTCGCAGTGCGGGTCAGGGGCTATGTACAGTTCCGTGTCGGCACTCTGTACGGCACTTTTGTTGAGGAGTGTGCCGGACAGTATTGCCCACGTTTGCCCGGGTGCTTGCGTTATCCAGCCGATGGAGTCCGTCCGGTAATCGGGAGTGTCACCTGCCAATATGCGGGGGAGAACTTCCTGCCTGCCGTCCTTGTTGTTTTCGTGGTAAGCGGTCAGGAAGAGTTCTTTCATGTCTCCGCTCCAGTAGCGGGTCGCTTTGCCATACAATGCCCATTCCGTTTGCTTGCCGGACAGGGTACAGGCGTAGTGCAGGCTGTCGGTGGAAGTGCTGCTATCCAATACGGGCAGGGTCTGCAAGATGCACGTTTCCCCGTCTTCGATGACAGCTTCCCTGTCCTGTATGCTTCCGGGCACGAACTCCGGGGGAATGTGTTCGTTGGTGGCATCCAGGTAGTAGGTGTTCCCTTGGTGGAAAAGGGTGCATATCATGTGGTTTACCGCTGCCAGTGTGGGTACTTGGCTCATCGGGTAGGGAATGTCCGCCGTGCCTATATCGGTGAGTCGGGCGTCGAAACCTTGCGCTTTCAGCAAAGTGCGGAGCAGGAGTGCCATTCCTTTGCAGTCGCCGTACCGTTTGCGCAGCACTTCTGCCGGTGTGTCGGGTTTATGTCCCTGTATGCCGGCTTCAAAAGCGATGTAGCGGATGTGTTGCTGCACCCAGGCATAGGTGTTGTCTATCTTTTCCCGGTCCGTGCTGCAGCCTTCAGTGATTTCCGCCAGCAGCTTTTCCAGTCCGGGGACAGTGCAGTCCACTTGTGCCAGCCCGTTGGACCAGTGATACATATCGTGATAGTCTTTGAAAGAACCGGTGATCAGCAGGTGCGGATATATTTTGCCCGATGAAGGCATCTGCTTCTCATTTTTCATGGCAGGCATATCCGTTACGGTATAGGTGAATACGGAGTCGCCCGCAGCATTGGTACTGCGTTCGCAACGGATGGCAGGCGTGAAGTTTTGTTCTGTCAACCGAAAATGTGACAGGGCTTGTGGGATGGTGAATGTCAGTTGCTTTTCCTTGATGAAATATTCCTCGCCCAGGTAGACTTTCGTGAGGTAACGCAAGTCGTGGAACGTACGCTTGAAACTTGTTTCCGTCTTTTTCCCTTTGCGGTCGAGGTGGATGTTGAAGAAGCAGACCTTGCTGTCATCGAAGAATACGTTTTCAGGGGTAACGCTTTTGTATTCCGCCTTTCCTCCACCTTTGGCGGAGGCGCCGTCCAGCGAGATAAACTCCCCGTAGTAGGTGTGGGGCTGTAGGGATGCGCCCATCCGGGTGGCTTCGTAGGCTGTCTCTTTCCGGTTACGTGCGCAAGGTGTTCCGTCTTTTTCTACTGTGAAGACGTATGATTCATTGCATTGTGTGATGACAATATTGTCATCGAGTGTCTGTCCGTATAGGTTACAAATGTGCAAACACAAAAATACATATACATAGAGACTACGGCTTTTCATGTTCGGTTATATTAGATTGTGGATGAGTGTGCGGATACTGATGCGAAGCCGGTGCTCGCGTTTCCCGGCTTACTTCTCCAACAGGTCTTTCAGGAATGCGTCCAGTTCCTCGTCCAGGCCTTCCAGCAGTCCTTCGTTCACCAGGAGCGTGTCATCGTCCAGCAGCAGAAGTTCGGCTATGGTCTCCTTGTCATCGTCCACCAATACGAAGGAGAAGGGTTTCATGATAGTCAGTTTGTCGAAAGCACCCCGGTTCTTCATGTTGGAGAGCAGGTTGCTCAGGATACGTTCCATGTTTTCATAGAAGTCATCGCCTTCGTATGCCGTCCATTCTTCAACGATGGTGTCGGCAAGTGTCCGGTCGTCGTCATCGAACAGTAGGAGTTCGCCCGAACTTTGGCTGGCTTGCAGGTGGATATCCGTGACGACAGTTTGCTCGCAACCGCAAGTGTACTTGCCGATTGCCTGCTTGATGGTTTCTTCGAGGAGAGATAAGGACGGTTGACTGAGTTTCATAATTGCTTTTCTTTACTAAATAGATGTTCAAAGGTATAAAAAAAACAATTATACCTTACAGTATTTGATTAAAAATCATCATTAAATCGCTGCATTTGCATGTTTAGGCGTGATAAGCCTTCTTTGCGCCCTTCCAATTCGGTTGCATAAAGCGTTGTAAGGACATAGTAGGGAAAATCGGCTTTGTTGCCGGGAGCAGCCGGGTCTTTTTTATCCACACCGTCCACGATGCGTGCTTCGGCTTGCGCTTTCAGTGCCCAGTCGGTGGCGGTGGCAATGCTGTCCAACATTTCATAGCCCACTGCAAGGTTGTAGGCGGCCTGCATTTTCTTCTTTCCTTTCTTGGCGGCATAGGTCTCCTTCCAGAGTTCGATGGCTGTGTCCCATTGTTTCTTTCCGGCATATACGGCTGCGTCGCGCATGTTTACCGAGCCGCCGACGAACAGATACCGGTTGGCGGTTTTCCAATAGGGCAGCAGCTTCTTTACGGGTATGGTTCCGGCAAATTCCGATGCTTGTTTTATTAAATCTTCCTCGTTGATAAGTTTGTTCTGCACATAAGGACCATTACCGGCCTCTTCCCAAAAGATGCTGTCGTTGGCATTGATTGTTACCATGGGCGCGTTTCGGTTGGGTAGGTAAACCCTGGCGGTGGAATACACTTTGGCGTCTGCCGTTCCGTGGTAAATACCCCAGTCGCGCATGTACTTTATCTTCCGGACGGAGCGTATCTGTACATTCTCCAATGCGATGAGGAAATCCACGTCTAAGCCATGTACCAATTGGTTCACCTCATTTTGCGACAATACGCCCTCGCGAGGGGTAATGTCATGGGCGCGTAATGCCGAGTCGCAGATGACCACTTCATTGAAGTAGTTCTCATGGGCGAGTGATGCGGCGAGCGATTCGGTGGCAAGGATGGCATTGCCGTTGTAGTAATCTACCTTTCGAGCCATTTCATAGCTGTCTTTCTTTGTCTCTTTGGCAAGTATCGGCTTGTTGTCCGGGACTTCGGGCATGTTGTTGACGATTGCCACCCGTCTTAAACTTGCCGGAAAGCTGACATCTGCCGGAAGCATATAGTCTATGGAAAGCTGTTCGACACTTTGGCAACCTGCCAGAAGCAATAAGCAGGACAATAACAGGAGTGAAGGGGATTGGGGCATAATTCTTTGTTCTTTGTTCCAAAAAACAAAAGTAATCTTTTACTTGAATAAATAAAAGCCCCGGACAGATTTTAACCGTTCGAGGCTTTTAGGGTAGCAGTAGGATTAGTATGTTATATCACACTGTCTTACGCATTTTTTCCGTGGCAGTTCTTGTATTTCTTGCCGCTTCCGCACGGACAGGGATCGTTGCGCCCTACCGTCTTTTCGGCGCGGATAGGTTCGCGTTTCTGTTGTTCGCGCGTATCCTGTTGGGCGGCGGCTTGTTGGTTCGGGTCGCTCAGGTCCTGCTTTTGTTCGCGGTATTTGCTTAAGTCCTGACGTTGCTCGGGAGCTGCCTGGCGGACTTCCTGCGGTTCCTGTACCGGAATTTGTCCGCGCATCAAGATAGAGACGGTCTGATTGTTTATCTTGTCTACCATTGTATCGAACAGGTTTACAGACTCCAGCTTGTAAATCAACAACGGGTCTTTCTGTTCGTAGCTGGCATTCTGTACGGAATGTTTCAAGTCGTCAAGTTCGCGCAGGTTTTCCTTCCATGCCTCGTCGATGACGTGTAGCAGGATGGACTTTTCGAAAGATTTCACTACTTCCTTGCATTCGCTTTCGTAGGCGGTTTTCAGGTTGCAGGAGATGTTATACATGCGTTTGCCGTCCGTGATGGGTATCAGGATGTTTTCGTACATGTGCCCCTGGTTTTCGTACACCTGCTTGATGACCGGATAAGCGATTTGCGCCATGCGTTCGGTCTTGCGCTTGAAGAGTTCCATGGCGGCATCGAAAGTACGGTCGGCAAGTTTCTCTTTCTTCTCGTTACGGAACTCCTCTTCTGTGAACGGGGTCTCCATGGCAAGGGTCTGCAAGAGATCCATCTTGCAATCCTCATAAGTAGGAGCCTCGATGGCATTGACACAGCGGTCCCAAATCATGTTTACGATATCCATGCCGATACGTTCGCCCATAAGTGCGTGGCGGCGTTTGGTGTAGACCACGGTACGCTGCTTGTTCATCACGTCATCATACTCCAACAGGCGTTTACGGATACCGAAGTTGTTCTCTTCCACCTTCTTCTGAGCACGTTCGATGGACTTGGAAATCATGCTGTGCTCAATCATTTCGCCCTCCTTGAAACCGAGTCGGTCCATGACACCGGCAATGCGGTCGGAGGAGAAAAGGCGCATCAGGTCGTCTTCCAGCGAAACGAAGAATACGGATGAACCGGGGTCGCCCTGACGTCCGGCACGACCACGCAGCTGGCGGTCTACACGGCGCGACTCGTGACGCTCCGTACCGATAATGGCAAGACCGCCCGCAGCTTTTACTTCCGGGCTCAGCTTGATGTCCGTACCACGGCCCGCCATGTTGGTGGCAATAGTTACGGCGCAACTTAAACCGGCTTTTGCCACGATATCGGCTTCTTTCTGGTGCAGTTTCGCATTCAATACGTTGTGTTCGATTTTGCGCATGGTCAGCATCTTGCTCAGCATTTCGGAGATTTCTACGGAAGTGGTACCCACCAGGACAGGACGTCCGGCTGCCACCATTTTTTCAATCTCCTCGATGACGGCTTTATATTTTTCGCGTTTGGTCTTGTAGACGCGGTCGTTCATATCGTTGCGGGTGATGGGACGGTTGGTAGGGATAACCACCACATCCAGTTTGTAGATGTCCCAAAGTTCGCCTGCTTCCGTTTCGGCGGTACCGGTCATACCGGACAGCTTATGATACATGCGGAAATAGTTCTGCAACGTAATCGTGGCGAATGTCTGTGTGGCAGCTTCCACTTTCACGCCTTCCTTCGCCTCGATAGCTTGGTGCAAACCGTCGGAGTAGCGGCGGCCTTCCATGATACGTCCGGTCTGTTCGTCCACAATCTTCACCTGACCGTCGATTACTACATATTCGTCGTCTTTCTCGAACATCGTGTATGCCTTCAACAATTGGTTGATGGTATGTACGCGCTCGCTCTTGATGGCGAAGTTCGTCATCAGGGCATCCTTCTTGGCAAGGCGCTCTTCATCGGTCAGCTCTTTTTCGTTTTCCAGTTCGGAAAGCTGGGCGGTGATGTCGGGAAGTACGAAGAAGGTAGGGTCGGCGGAGTTGCCGCTAATCAGGTCCACACCCTTATCGGTCAGGTCTACACTGTTCAGCTTTTCATCAATTACGAAATACAACGGGTCGGTAACCTCGTGCATGCGTTTGTTGTTTTGCTCCATGTATATCTCCTCGGTCTTGAGCATGCCGGCTTTGATACCTTGTTCGCTGAGGAACTTGATTAATGCCTTGTTCTTCGGCAGGCACTTGTGGCTGCGATACAGGGCGAGGAATCCCTCTTCCTGCTCTTTCTTGTCGTTCGAAGCTATCAGGCGCTTGGCATCGGCAAGATATTGCGTGGCCAGTTTCTTCTGGGCTTCGACCAGACGTTCCACTTGCGGGCGGAGTTGCTCGAAAAGCTGGTCGTCGCCTTTGGGGACCGGTCCGGAGATAATCAGCGGCGTACGGGCATCGTCAATCAATACCGAGTCTACCTCGTCCACGATGGCATAGTTGTGCTGACGCTGTACGAGGTCTTTCGGGCTGATAGCCATGTTGTCGCGCAGGTAGTCGAAACCGAATTCGTTATTCGTACCGAAAGTGATATCTGCCAGATAAGCCTGACGGCGTGCGTCGGAGTTGGGTTGATGCCTGTCGATGCAATCCACGCTCAGACCGTGGAACATGTAGAGCGGACCCATCCATTCGGAGTCACGCTTTGCCAGATAGTCGTTCACGGTCACCACGTGTACGCCGTTTCCGGTCAGCGCGTTGAGGAATACGGGCAGGGTGGCCACCAATGTTTTACCTTCACCGGTTGCCATTTCGGCAATCTTGCCTTTGTGCAGCACTACGCCACCGAACAACTGCACATCGTAGTGCACCATGTTCCATACCGTATCGTTGCCGCCGGCTATCCAATGGTTTTGGTAGATGGCCTTGTCGCCTTCGATACGCACGAAGTCCTTCACGGTGGCGAGGTGGCGGTCGAAGTCGGTGGCGGTCACTACGATTTCTTCATTTTCGGAGAAACGTTTGGCGGTTTCTTTCACAATGGAGAAAGCGGCGGGAAGCACCTCGTCCAATGCTTTTTCGTAAATGTCCAGTATCTCTTTTTCTATCTTATCTATCTGAGCGAAAAGTTCTTCGCGCTTTTCCAGTTCGGTGCTTTCGACGTTTGCCTTCAGTTCCTCCACTTTGGCACGTTGTTCGGTTGCCGAATTGCGGATGTATGCCTTCAGTTCTTCGGTTTTAGCGCGCAGGGCATCATTGTCCAATGCGGCTATTTCAGGATAGGCGGCTTTTACCTTGTCTACCCACGGCTTTATTTCTTTCATGTCGCGGGTGGCTTTATTGCCGAAAATCGAGCTTAAAAATTCATTAAATCCCATTTTGTATCTGTTTTTATTATTATTCTAAGTTTATAAGGTGTGCAAAGTTACTGATTTTGCAATAGATAACGTAAAGTTGGACTGATTATTTTCGGAATTCACTACACAGGACATAAAGTTTCGCGGAGTTTCCCCGTATTGTGTTTCCCGGCAGAGTTTGTTCCGGCGTTTTTCTGCCTGAAAACATGAAGAACAAACTCTGTACCCTTCGGGTGTTTGCTGTGGTGAATCTTAATCGAGCCGTATTGCCGTACACGCATTGGGGGCACGGATGCGCATCGCATTCGACAGCGTAGGAGCTACGCGGTCTATCTGAACCGGTATGCGGATGGTTTCCGGTTTTATGCCTTTGCCGATAAGGATGAGGGGGGCGGGTATGGCGGCGGCACGCACCACGCGATTGTCGTTGCTGTTTTCCTGCATGATGGTCCATCCCGGCAGAACTTCGATAACCAAATCGCCGGAACGATGGCGGTGGAAACCGTTACGTATGCGCTCTATCTGCGGCGACCAGGAACCCAATAACAATTGGTGGGCGGAATACACTCTGTTTACTCCGCTGAACTGCACTAAAAACTCAGCCGACTTCTGTTGCATTTCGGCAAGGTTCAGCTGCTTTTCCTCTATTAACTTGCGGTTGAGATATATCTGTTGGTTATAAAAACCCTCTACATATTGTCCTTCACCGTAGGTAGCCATCAGGTACATGTTCAGCAAGGTGGCGCAACGGTTCAGGTGGAACTCTCCGCCGGGGATGCGGTAAATGCCTACATCGGCACCGTCCGGGTCGGTATATCCTGTAGAGGCGATGCACAGCAATACGTTTTGCATGCCTACTTTGCGTTCCAGCATATCCAGCAGGTCGGCAATGCTTCTGTCCAGGTGCGCATAAGTATCTTGCATTTCCATGGCACACTCCTGCGTGCTGCGGTGGTTGTAGTTGCCCGCGTAGTAAGTGATTGCCAGCAGGTCGGTTATTTCATCCTTTCCGACATTGCTCTTGTCCAGCAACTCTTCTGCTACACGGTTTACTTCGTCGTTGATGAGCGGGCAGGTTATCAGCCGGCGGTATTTGTTCTCCTTTTCCGCCTCGAACTTATATTTAAAAGGAATGGTCCTCCATTCGGGCAGGAATGTATAGCTGGTGATAGGATGGAGGGGATTCCACTCCATCTCCTTGATGCGGAAGTCGGGTGATTGCCCGTCGTTGTATTGGCTCAGCCACCAGGGATATTCGCCGTAATAGGTTGTTCCGCACCATTTGCCGGTTGCAGGGTTCAGCCAGAAAGCGCCGTTGCCGCTATGCCCTGCCGAAAGTACGGCTGCATCACGGAAAGGGGCGATGGCATATACCAGTGCGGCGTTTTTGGTGGCTATCTTGAGCTCGTCGGCAAAAGTGGAGGTCAGCAACTGCGTGGGGGCGGTGTTCTGATCGGTATAGTTGCCCATGAAGCCGGAGTCGTCCACGCAACTCTTCGGACGCAATATCTTCGGGTCAAACCAGCGTTCGGCTATGATGCCGTTCATGGAAGGCGTGGTGCCGGTATAAAAAGCGGCAATGGCGGAGGCGCGGTCGGTCACATTGAAAGAATACTCCGCCTGGCGGAATACCTTCCCTTCCCTTAATAACCGTTTAAATCCTCTTTCCCCATAAAGCGACGAGAAAGTTTCCATATAGTCCGTACGCAACTGGTCGATTGTCAGCGTCACCACCAATTTCGGAGAAGGGGGCAACGGTTGGGCATGCAGGCTGCCGAATGTCAGTGCGAGTATGGAAGTTATTAGTCCTTTCTTCATATATTATTTTTTTAGTTGACGGGGCAATGGGCTTATCAGGATATCATGTCTATAAGTTTGCTTGTCACCTCGCCGTGGCGGCATTGCTTGCAGAACGTATCAGCAAACAGAGTGCCAAAGGTAATACTGATAACGGAAATCTTTGCGGTATTACCGCCCAAAGCAGTATAAAAAGTGTTAAAACTACAAAGTTTGCCTTCATATAGCGGCTTCTTCTTCTTTTTCGCACGCTGTTGAGCATACATGGCAGGCAGAAAAGATGAAGCGGGTGGAATACGAACAACAAGTAATTGGGGCTGACCGCCGGATGTTGGGAGAATAGTGCAAGGAATGCCAGTATGCACCCTGCTATTCCGGCAACGAGGAACAGTGCAAGGTCTATTCCCCAAAGCGTTTTCTTTCGGCGTATGCCGTAAAGGGTGGCGGTGGCAGTCAGTATAAACAGGAGCAAGGCGGCGTGCATGGGTGTGAAACCTTCGGAAGGCTGTTCCGTCTCCCCGCTTCCGGTTTCTATTATTTTCTCTTCATTCAGCACGAGCGGGCGTTCCTTGCCCTCTTTGTCTGCAATCCGGGCTTGGTCGAAGTAAGTTTGCACATTAAAGGGGACAAACATCATCTGTCGGCGGCTGATGGGCTTGTCTGCTCGGCTTCCCATGCAGAGGTCTATGCCGAAGCGCGACCAGGGATGCCCTTCGGTATATTTGTGCAACAAGTCACGAAAGGATGTTCCGGTATCCGTATCGGTCATGTTGCCGGCATATTGCAGTGTTCCGTCAATGGATTTCTCTATCAAGTCGCGTGGTCGCGTGGCGCAATTGTCGTAAAAGAAGTTGTAACGGTATACGCGGTTTTCGGGGCGGTAATTCTCTTCGAGCAGGGCTATCAGCTTCTCTTTTTCCTGTGGGGTGAGGTTCAGTTCCTGTTGCCACACATCGCGTTCCAGATAGTGGTATTCTACGGCGAAACGTCCGTAATCGGCAGCACCCAGCTGATAATCCGTCTCGCCCAAGGCAAAACGAAGGACGAAGTTCGGTGCGTTGAAGTTGAATATGCCGTAGTTGAATACGGCATCGATGCCGCGCGTGTAGTTCTCGTACCGTATAGCGGTATGCCCGAAAAGGGAGTATATCTCTTCGCCCGCAGCGCATGTCAGCAGGCTGATGCGTATGGAATCGGGCGCGGATAATGTCTCTGCCTGCTTTTCCGTCCGGGCTGCGGCGATGAGGTGTGCCGGGCACGCCAACAGGAATAATAAAATGAGTAAATGCTGTTTCATGGGTACAAATTTACAGAAACAAGTTTGCCTTTCATAATTCATGAAAATAAAATCGAATTTTGCAAAGATACATAAAGCTGCCGAATAAAAAACTTTTTTGTCTTTTTGTTCTCGTATCCGATTTTTCTGACAATTTGTCTTTTCAGTCTCCGTAGAATCGTTTGTTTCCGTTCGTCCATACGATTGGTCGAAAAAAACGAAACGGGAAAGTGTTAACTTGCATGGTATTAGTGCAGTAGCGAGATATTTACAAATCAACCAGCGGAGAAAAATATAGGAAATGCCGTATACAGACCTCCCGTTTACCGAATATTGACATTTGTTGCGAGGGATATTAATATCCATCACGAGGGAAGTTAACATCTGTCATGAGGGAAGTTAATATCCCTCGCGACAGATGTTAACTTCCCCCGACTGAAAACTTGCATTCGATCGCAAACTGAAGTATTGTTTTGCATAAATGGTGTATGCTTATATGAAAAAGGTGCGTATTTATCCGTTCTTTATGCAGGATATACCTGTTTTAGAAGAAAGAAGAATCGATGAGAGTAAGCAAAAAGGAAGTTTTGCTGTCTTTTTGTCGCAAAACACGCTGCTCGTTTCTCTTTACATGGAGAGTGGGGGCTCGGTGAAATCACAATAATATAAGGTGTAATAGACGGTAAGGAAAAACTGCACGCTCCTACGGAAGGATGACGGACTTTTTCTGATAAAAACACTATCTTTGCGACATTTTAATTTAAAAGAAGTATGGAATGAATCTTGTAATCGATATAGGTAACACTGCTGCAAAGATAGCGGTGTTTCGGGATAAGGAATTGATGGAGGTCTGCTATGATTCCAACCGGACACTTGAGCGCCTGCCGGCTGTCTGTGCCAAATATACGGTAGAGAAAGCGATTGTGGCTACCGTTGTCGATTTGGACGGGCAGGCATCGGCGCAATTGGCACGTTTGCCGGTCCCGTTGTTGTGGCTGGACCATAAGACGCCGCTGCCGGTAGAGAATCTTTACGAGACTCCTGAAACATTGGGATACGACCGCATAGCGGCTGTGGTAGGGGCCTGTGAACAATTTCCGGGAAGGGATATCTTGGTGATAGATGCCGGAACCTGCATTACTTATGAGTTTGTCGATGCTGCCGGCCGCTATCAGGGCGGAAATATCTCACCGGGCATGCAGATGCGTTTCAAGGCGCTTCACGGGTTTACAGGCAGGCTTCCGCTGGTGGCTCGCGAGGGACGCCGCCTGCCGTTGGGCAGGGATACCGAGACGGCTATGCGCGAGGGGGTGCTGAAAGGTATGGAATATGAAATTTCGGGCTACATCAGGAGTATGAAGCATAAATATCCTGAACTTTTGGTTTTTTTAACGGGAGGTGATGATTTTTCTTTTGATACAAACGTAAAAAGTATCATCTTTGCAGACAGATTTTTAGTGTTGAAAGGATTAAATAGAATTTTAAACTATAATAATGATAGGATATAGACAAACACTCTTGGTGTTCTTGCTCATGATGTTGTCCGGAGCGGCAATCGCTCAAAATAATACGAATTCTCCCTATACAAGATACGGATACGGACAATTGGCAGACCAGGGTTCGGGTAATAGCAAAGCCATGGGTGGTATTGCGTACGGATTAAGGGATAAGTACCAAGTGAATTTCGTAAATCCGGCATCCTATACGGCAATAGATTCGCTCACCTTTATTTTCGATGGCGGCATTTCCCTGCAGAATACGAACTTCAGTAACGGAACTGTGAAGCAAAATGCCAAAAACTCCAGTTTCGACTATATTACAATGCAATTCCGCTTAGGCAAATGGGCTGCTATGAGTTTGGGATTGTTGCCCTATTCGAATGTCGGGTATAATATGACGGAATACCGGGAAGACGCAGACTATCCTTCCCAGTCCAGCGCATTGCAGTATTATGGAGACGGCGGGTTGCACCAATTGTATTTAGGAGCAGGATTTAAAATATTTAAAAACCTTTCCGTGGGTGCAAACATTTCGTATCTTTGGGGAGATATAACGCATACGGGAATTATAAAATTCCCGAACAATTCGTCTACTTTGCCATTGACCAGGGTGACGGGGACGTCCATACAAAGTTATAAACTGGACTTCGGAGCACAGTATACGCAGGCATTCGGCAAGAAGCATGAAGCTACTTTGGGAGTGTTGTTCTCGCCGGGGCATGATTTGGGAAACGATTCGTATGTGCAAGACCAGTTGGGAGACAACAATACGGGGGCTACGATAAATACCCGGGATACGGTCGCCACTTTCGGCAGTCCGATGAGCGTGGGTGTCGGCCTTAGCTATACGTACGACAAACGCTTGATGATAGGTGCCGACTTTACTTATCAAAAGTGGAGTTCGGATACATATATGAATGAAAAAAACGCTTTCTGCGACCGTACAAAAATAGCGTTAGGAGCCGAATTCCTTCCGAATCCGTTGGGAAGAAGTTATCTGGCACATGTGAAATATCGTTTGGGAGCTTATTATTCCCAGCCCTATTATAAAATAAAGGGAATGCGTGCAGCCAATGAATATGGAGTGACTGCCGGTTTCGGGCTTCCTATTCCGCGTACACGTTCCGTACTGAGCCTTTCCGCCCAGTATGTGAGGACCGAAGGCAAGGATGCCGCTTTCTTGAATGAGAATACATTGCGTGTCTGCATTGGAGTGACTTTCAACGAACGCTGGTTCTTCAAACGGAAAGTTGATTGATGTTGAATGGAGAAAATAGATAAAATAATAACTAAAAATTAAATACAATGAAAATTAAAACGCTTGTCGCTGTTTTGCTCCTTTCGGGTGGAGCGACCAGTACTTTCGCACAAAGTGATTGTAATGCCAACAGTAGTATTTCGCACGAGGCAGTAAGAGCGAAGAATTTCAAGGATGCTTATGCTCCTTGTATGGAGGTTCTGAAAGATTGCCCGACATTGAGATACTATACTTATACCGATGCCCAGAAGATTTTTGTAGGTTTGATGAGCCAAATCAAGGACCGTAATTCTGCGGAGTATAAGAAGCTTTTCGATGAAATGATGGCGGTACACGACCAGAAGATGAAGTATATTCCTGAATTTGCTACGAAAATGAAGGGAGTGCCGAGTGTTGCTTCCGCGTTGGGTACAAAAGCTGTGGATTACCTGCAATATGCTCCGGCTCCGGATTTGAACCAGGCTTACGCATGGTTGAAGGAATCGGCGGAGGCTACCAAGGGAGAGACGGACGGTGCCGTATTGCACTATTTCGTTGACGCTTCCATGCGGAAAGTAAAAGCCGATACCAATCATACAGACCAGTTCTTCCAGGATTATATCAATGCTTCGCAGTATGCCGACGATGCTATTGCCGCAGAAGATAATCCGAAGAAAAAGGCGGTTCTGCAAACAATTAAGGACAACCTGGTAGCCATGTTCGTAAACAGCGGTGTGGCAGATTGCGAATCACTGCAGAATATTTATGGTCCGAAAGTTGAAGAGAACAAGAATGATTCCGCTTTCTTGAAGAAAACCCTTGCCATCCTGAAGATGATGAAGTGTAATGAAAGCGAGGCATACTTTAAAGCTTCCGACTATTTGTATCGTGTCAATCCGAGTGCGGATGCCGCTGTGGGTGTAGCATATATGTATTATAAGAAAGCTGACTATGATACTGCTGTGAAGTACTTTGACGAAGCGCTCGGTATGGAAACCGACAATGCGAAGAAAGCGGAAATGGCTTATGCTACCGCTGCTGCTTTGTGGCAAGCCAAGAAACTGTCTCAGGCAAGAACTTATGCCCAGAAGGCTATCGGCTTCAATGAAAACTATGGTGAGCCTTACATTTTGCTGGCGCAAATGTACGGATCAAATCCCAACTGGAGTGACGAACCGGCTTTGAACAGATGTACTTATTTCGTTGTTATCGATAAGTTGCAGCGCGCCAAGGCTGTAGACCCGAGCGTTACGGATAGGGTAAATGAACTGATTTCAACGTATGCGCGTCATACTCCGCAGGCTAAGGACCTCTTTATGTTGGGTTACAAGGCGGGCGACCGTATTACGATTGGCGGTTGGATTGGTGAGTCTACAACCATTAGATAAGGATATGTCGCTACAACCTAATGTTGTCGGACATAAGAATACAAGCATAACCATTGTCCTTGGGGCAATGGTTATGCTTCTTTTATTTTCTTCTTGTTCCGGACGAAAAAAAGAGATGGGAGCCGCCATTACCGAACGCGATTCGTTGCCGGTTATGGATACCCGGGGAGTGACAACGCTGATTTCCGATTCGGGTATTACGCGTTATCGTGTCAATACAGCGGAGTGGTTGATTTACGATCGTAAGAACCCGCCTTATTGGGCATTTGAGAAAGGCATTTATCTGGAGAATTTCGATTCGCTGTTTCATACTGAAGCCAGCATTAAAGCGGACACGGCTTACTATTATAATAAGAAAGAGTTGTGGAAGCTGATGGGAAATGTGCATATACAGAATTTGAAAGGCGAGAAGTTCGACACGGAACTGTTGTATTGGGACCAGAACAAAAAACGTGTGTATTCCGATCGGAGGGTACGTATCGAACAGCCCGACCAGATAATTTATGCCGTGGGGTTTGAATCGAATGAACAATTAACAAAATATCGTTTCTTCAAGACGGAAGGTATTTTCTATGTGGATGAGGATAGTACCACCCCCTCCGATACGTTGAGGAGAGACAGCATTCAATGATATAATGGATACTATTATTTACTTGGTGATAACCATGGCATTCTCCGCTTTCTTTTCGGGTATGGAGATTGCTTTTGTTTCCGTGGACAAACTCCGTTTTGAAATGGAACGGAAACCGGGTGTCACGTCAGGCATCCTTTCCTGTTTTTTCCGTAATCCGAATAATTTTATTTCCACTATGCTGGTAGGAAATAACATAGCACTGGTCATTTACGGTATCCTTATGGCGCAGATTATCGAGGTGAATCTGCTGGCAGGAATGATTGACAATCATTTTGTTATGGTATTGGTGCAGACCATCATATCTACGCTTATTATTCTTGTAACGGGTGAGTTCCTTCCGAAGACTTTGTTTAAGATTGACCCGAACCTGATGTTGAGGATATTTGCAATTCCTTTGTTTGTTTGCTACGTAATCCTGTTTCCCGTATCGAAACTCGCCTCCGGAGTGTCTTATCTCTTTTTGCGCCTGTTTGGCATGAAGATAAATAAGGATGCCTCCGACAAGGCATTCGGCAAGGTGGATTTGGATTATTTCGTTCAGTCGGGTATAGAGAATGCGACCAATGAGGAAGAATTGGATGCGGAAGTAAAAATATTTCAGAACGCACTTGACTTTTCCAATATAAAGATACGCGATTGTATTGTTCCTCGTACGGAAGTTGTGGCCGTGGATGTGACCGCATCGCTTGAAGATTTGAAAAGTTTGTTTGTAGAGTCGGGCATCTCCAAGATTATCGTGTATGACGGGAATATAGATAATGTAATTGGTTATATCCACTCCTCCGAGATGTTCAGAAATCCGGCGGACTGGAGAAACAATGTCAAGGAAGTGCCTATCGTGCCCGAAACAATGGCGGCACATAAGCTGATGAAACTTTTTATGCAGCAGAAAAAAACGATTGCCGTTGTGGTAGATGAGTTTGGCGGCACGTCCGGTATCGTCTCCCTGGAAGATTTGGTAGAGGAGATATTCGGAGACATTGAGGACGAGCACGACAACACTTCCTATATCTGTAAGCAAATCGGCGAGCGTGAGTATGTGTTGTCCGCACGTCTTGAAATAGAGAAAGTAAACGAAACGTTTAATCTTGAACTACCCGAATCGGATGAATACCTTACGATCGGCGGATTGATTTTGAACCGTTATCAAAGTTTCCCGAAACTGCATGAAGTGATAACTGTTGACGAATATCAGTTTAAGATAATTAAAGTCACGGCAACTAAAATAGAGTTGGTGCGGCTTAAAGTCACGGAATAATTTCGTTTCGGCGTAATTTTTTAAAGAATAAATAGATGCGTATTAGCATTTTTTGTATCTTCGTGCGCTAAAATGAACCTTGAAAAGGAAATAATAATAAACAAATAATTCAGATTAACTAAAATGGCAACATTACAAAACATTCGGTCTAAAGGACCCTTATTGGTGATTGTTATTGGTTTGGCGCTGTTTGCTTTCATCGCGGGAGATGCGTGGAAAGTACTTCAGCCACACCAGTCACAAGATGTAGGCGAAGTGAACGGAGAAGCTATTTCCGCTCAGGATTTTCAGGCATTGGTAGAGGAATATACGGAAGTAGTGAAATTTTCCAGCGGCTTGAATGCGTTGAGCGATGAGCAGGCCAACCAGATTAAGGATGAAGTATGGAGAGCATACGTAAACAATAAATTGATTGAGAACGAGACTGAAAAGTTGGGTTTGGTTGTTTCTAAGGCGGAACTTCAGGCTATCATTGATGCCGGTGTACACCCGATGTTGCAACAGACTCCGTTCCGCAATCCGCAGACCGGTGCTTTTGACAAAGATATGTTGAAGAAATTCTTGGTAGACTATTCCAAGATGAACAAGGCTCAGATGCCGGCTCAATATGCGGAGTACTACAATTCTATGTACAACTTTTGGGCTTTTATCGAGAAGTCGCTTATACAGGCTCGTCTGCAGGAGAAATACCAGGCTTTGATTACGAAGTCTTTGTTCTCCAATCCTGTTGAGGCGGAAGCCGCTTTCAATGCACGTGTAGACCAGGCAGACTTGTTGCTGGCTGCTGTTCCTTACTCTTCTATTATAGACTCTACGATTGTTATTAAGGAGTCCGACCTGAAAGATGCTTATAACAAAAAGAAAGAGCAGTTCAGACAGTATGTAGAGACTCGCAATATCAAATATATTGATGTACAGGTTACTGCAAGTCCGGAAGACAAAGCCGAACTTCAGAAAGAAATGGAAGAATATACTGCGCAGTTGGTGGAGAATCCTTCCGATTATGCAAACTTTGTTCGTTCGACCGGTTCTGCCCAGCAGTATGTTGACTTGTTCTATACCGCTAAGGCGTTGCCTGCCGATGTTGTAGCCCGTTTGGATTCTGTAAATGTGGGTGGTGTGTATGGTCCTTACTACAATGCTTCGGACAACACAATCAATTCTTTCAAGAAACTGGCTGTTGCCGCTATGGCGGACTCTATCCAGTATCGCCAGATTCAGGTTGTTGCGGAAGATGCTGCCAAGACAAAGACTTTGGCCGACAGTATCTATACTGCCATCAAGGGTGGTGCCGACTTTGCCGAAATCGCTAAGAAGTATGGTCAGACCGGTGAGGCAACATGGATTTCTTCTGCCAACTATGAAGGTGCCCAAGTAGACGGTGATAATTTGAAATATATTGTAGCTATTACTACTTCAGGTCAGAACGAGTTGACTAATCTTGCTTTAGGACAGGCAAATGTTATTCTGCAAGTGATGAACAAGAAGGCTGTGAAAGATAAATATAAAGTAGCTGTTATCAAGCGTCCGGTTGAATTCAGTAAGGAGACCTACAGTAAGGCATACAATGATTTCAGCCAATTCATCGCTACCAACAATACATTGGATAAGCTGGTTGCTAATGCGGAAGATGCCGGTTACAGACTGCTGGATAGAGCTGATTTGTATAGTTCGGAACACACTATCGGTGGTGTGAAGGGAACTAAAGAAGCCTTGAGATGGGTATTCGATGCAAAAACCGGCGAAGTTTCGGATTTGTACGAATGCGGTGAGAGTGATCATCTGTTGGCGGTAGCCGTTGCAAGTATCGTTCCGGAAGGTTACCGTCCGTTGTCTATGGTACAGGATCAGTTGAGAAGCGAGGTTCTCCGCGATAAGAAAGCTGAGAAGATTATGGCTGATATGAAAGCTGCGGGTGCCGCTTCTTTCGACCAATACAAGAATATGGCAAATGCCGTTAGCGACTCTGTTAAGCACGTTACTTTCGCGGCTCCGGCTTATGTTCCGGCATTGCGTAGCAGCGAACCATTGGTGGGCGCATACGCTTCAATCGCCGAATTGAACAAGTTGAGTGCTCCTATCAAGGGTAACGGTGGTGTGTTCGTTCTTCAACCTTATGCAAAGGAAAAATTGAACGAAACCTACAATCAGGAGACGGAAGAAGCCACATTGGAGAATATGCATGTACGTATGGCAAGCCAGTTCATCAATGACTTGTATCTGAATGCAAATGTAAAAGATAACCGCTATCTGTACTTTTAAGAAAGCAGGATAAACTTTATAATACTGGGAGAAGCCGTTCGATAAATGTCGAACGGCTTTTTTATTTGTGCAACTTTATTCATACCTTTGCGGGGTAGAAGTGTTAAAACACAGACATTCGTACAAGATAGTTGAGCATTAGTACTTATCCTAAATATACAAATTGAATGAAACAACCTCTTTTAGGTCTTACATTAACCGAACTTCAAACAGTTGTAAAGAACTTGGGAATGCCCGGATTTGCAGCCAAGCAGATTGCTTCGTGGCTATATGACAAGAAAGTAGCCTCCATAGATGAAATGACAAACTTGTCGTTGAAGTATCGGGAACTGTTGAAAGAGATGTATGAAGTGGGAGGTGAGGCACCCGTAGACGCCATGCGCTCGGCAGATGGTACAGTGAAGTATCTCTATCGCGCCGGCGAGGGACGTTATGTGGAGGCTGTTTACATTCCGGATGAGGACAGGGCTACACTGTGTGTCTCTTCCCAAGTCGGTTGCAAGATGAACTGTAAGTTTTGCATGACAGGCAAGCAGGGATTCACAGCTAATCTGACCGCCAATCAGATTATTAATCAAATAAATTCGCTGCCCGAGCGTGACAAGTTGACCAATGTGGTCATGATGGGTATGGGAGAGCCTTTGGATAATCTTGACGAAGTATTGAAAGCGCTGGAAATAATGACATCGTCCTATGGTTATGCATGGAGTCCGAAGCGGGTAACACTCTCTTCTGTCGGACTTCGTAAAGGTCTGCAACGTTTCATTGAAGAGTCGGATTGCCATTTGGCAATCAGCCTTCATTCACCCGTACCTTTGCAGCGGCGTGAGCTGATGCCGGCGGAGAAAGCCTTTTCCATTACCGAGATTGTTGAACTGTTAAGAAACTATGATTTTAGCAAACAACGCAGATTATCCTTCGAGTATATTGTTTTTAAGGGAGTAAACGATTCGTTGTTGTATGCAAAGGAACTGCTGAAACTGCTGCGCGGCATGGATTGCCGTATCAATCTGATTCGTTTTCATGCCATTCCGGATGTGAAACTGGAAGGTGCCGGTATGGAGACTATGACAGCGTTCCGCGATTATTTGACATCACATGGATTGTTTACTACCATCCGTGCTTCCCGTGGTGAAGATATATTTGCTGCATGCGGCATGCTTTCAACGGCTAAACAGGAGGAGAATAAAGAAAATTAATATAAATTATTAACTTTGGTATCAAGCTTATAGGGCTTTTTCGTAGTTTTGTAAAAACTAAAATATATAAAGATATGAAGAAACACCTGTTTTATTTGAGTATGTCCCTGATGCTCGTACTGTTTTCAGCGTGCGGTAACGGTAAGAAGGGTGTGTTTACCCCGACATCCAGTGGTCGGGCGTATGAAATTCTGGTTGTGATTGACCAAGGCCTATGGGAGCGTCCTGCAGGTCGTGCTCTCTATGACGTGCTTGATTCTGATGTTCCCGGATTGCCTCAATCGGAACGTTCATTCCGCATGATGTATACTTCTCCTGCAAATTATGATTCCACTCTGAAACTTATCCGCAATATCATCATCGTTGAGGTGAACAAGGATTTGTACACACAGCCCAAGTTCAAGTCTGCGAAGAATGTATATGCCGCCCCGCAATCCATCCTGACTATCCAGGCACCGGACGAGGCATCTTTCGGGAAGTTCGTCGAGGAAAACAGGCAGGTCATTATAGACTTTTTCACCCATGCCGAAATGAACCGTCAGATTTCAGTGTTGGAGAACAAGCACAATGATTATGTTGCCACGAAAGTAAAGAGCATGTTCGACTGTGACGTATGGGTGCCCGGCGAATTGACAGCCGTCAAACAGGGAGAGAACTTCTTTTGGACGGGTACGAATGCGGCTACGGGCGATCAGAACTTCGTTATCTACTCTTACCCTTATACGGACAAGGACACATTTACGAAAGAGTATTTTATACATAAGCGCGACTCTGTAATGAAAGTCAACATCCCCGGTGCGGAAGAAGGTATGTATATGGAGACCGATTCGTTGATGACGGATGTACGTCCCATTAGCGTACAGGGCGAATATGCGTTGGAAGTCCGCGGCTTGTGGCGTGTGAAGGGAGATTTTATGGGTGGTCCGTATGTGTCTCATGTACGTCTGGATAAGGTTAATCAGCGTATTATCGTGTCCGAAATATTTGTATATTCGCCCGATAAGATGAAGCGCAATCTGGTACGTCAGATGGAAGCGTCATTGTATACGCTCAAACTGCCCGGAAGCAAGCAGGAAGGAAACGAAATGCCTTCGGCTATAACAAAAAAGGATTCTACTAAAACAGAAAAATAAGAATGGAAGATAACAAAATAAGAGTCGGCATAACTCAGGGAGATATAAATGGAGTAGGGTATGAAGTGATTTTGAAAACATTCTCAGACTCTACGATGCTGGAGCTGTGTACTCCGATTATTTACGGTTCGCCCAAAGTGGCTGCCTATCATCGTAAATCGCTGGACTTGCCGGCTAATTTCAGTATTGTAAACTCTGCATCCGAAGCTGCGCCCAATCGTCTGAGTGTTGTAAACTGTACGGACGATGAAGTAAAGGTGGAGTTCTCCAAACCGGATGCCGATGCCGGCAAAGCTGCTCTTGGCGCTTTGGAAAAGGCGATTGAGGAATACAAGGCGGGACTTATTGATGTCATTGTTACAGCGCCTATCAATAAGCATACCATCCAATCGGAAGAGTTCTCTTTTCCCGGGCATACGGAATATATTGAAGAGAAGTTAAGCAACGGTGGAAAAGCCTTGATGATTTTGATGAAAGACGATTTCCGGGTAGCATTGGTGACAGGACATATTCCTGTCAGGGAGATTGCTTCCACTATTACGAAAGAATTGATACAGGAGAAACTGACAATTTTCAACCGTTCGTTGAAGCAGGACTTTGGCATCGGAGCGCCGCGCATTGCCGTACTTTCACTGAATCCGCATGCCGGTGACGAAGGCTTGTTGGGTACGGAAGAACAGGAGATAATTATTCCCGCCATTAAGGAACTGGCGGAAAAAGGTATGCTGTGCTATGGTCCTTATCCGGCTGACGGTTTTATGGGTTCCGGCAATTTTGCCCGTTTTGACGGCGTATTGGCAATGTATCATGACCAGGGACTTGCCCCATTCAAGGCATTGGCTATGGACGAAGGCGTGAATTATACGGCAGGACTTCCGATAGTGCGTACTTCGCCTGCGCATGGCACGGCTTATGATATTGCAGGAAAAGGGCTTGCGTCCGAAGATTCTTTCCGTCAGGCAGTCTATGTGGCAATCGATGTATTCCGTAATCGTTTGCGCGGGAAAGAGGCGCATGCCAATCCTTTGCGGAAACAATATTACGAAAGACGTGACGACAGTGACAAACTGAAACTTGATAGTGCAGAAGAAGATTTGTAGTATGACGAAAGCGGAAATACAACAAGTAAAATTGCGTTTTGGTATCATTGGTAATAATGAGGTATTGATGCGTGCCATTGACATTGCTATTCAGGTGGCTCCTACCGATTTGTCGGTGCTGATTACCGGAGAGAGCGGTGTGGGTAAGGAGAGTTTCCCGCAGATTATCCATCAATACAGCCGGAGAAAGCATGGGCAGTACATTGCCGTAAACTGTGGCGCCATTCCCGAGGGAACGATTGACTCGGAACTGTTCGGCCATGAGAAAGGTGCTTTTACCGGTGCTATCGGTGAGCGGAAAGGTTACTTTGGCGAGGCGGACGGCGGGACGATTTTCCTTGATGAGGTAGGCGAACTTCCTATGCCTACGCAAGCACGTCTGCTTCGCGTGCTCGAGACGGGAGAGTTTATCAAAGTCGGTTCGTCCAAGGTTGAAAAGACGAATGTACGTATTGTTGCCGCTACCAATGTAAATCTCACACAAGCAATTGCCGACGGACGTTTCCGTGAAGATTTGTACTATCGCCTTAATACCGTGCCTATTCAAGTTCCGGCTTTATGCGAACGCGGGGAGGATGTTGTGCTGTTGTTCCGTAAGTTTGCATCGGACTTTGCCGAGAAATACCGTATGCCTGCCATTCAACTGACTGAGGATGCCAAACAAATGTTGTTGGCGTATTCATGGCCGGGCAACGTACGCCAGTTGAAGAACATAACGGAACAGATTTCCATTATTGAAACCAATCGCGAAATCAATGCTTCTATTTTGAAGAACTATCTGCCGGAACAGAACAGTGCACAACGTTTGCCTGCCCTGTTTGGCGTGAGGAATGAAAGTAAGAGTTTTGAGAGCGAACGCGAAATACTGTATCAGGTGCTTTTTGACATGCGCCAGGACGTTACCGAGTTGAAGAAACTGGTACACGAGATTATGACAGAGCGGGCCACCGTGGGCAATCAGCCTGTGACGCCTGCCGCTTACTATACGCCTGCGCCTGCCGTAGTGGCTTCGGTGCCTGCCGCCGGAGTGCCTACTATCATACATCCTTCCGTAAAATCGGCACCTGAGATAGACGATGATATCCAGGACACGGAAGAGTACGTTGAAGAATCCCTTTCGCTGGAAGAAGCGGAGAAGGAGATGATACGCAAGGCCCTTGACAGGCATCATGGAAAACGCAAAAGTGCGGCTAAAGATTTGAACATATCGGAGCGCACGCTATACAGAAAGATAAAAGAATATGGATTGGATTAAGAAAACAGCACTGGCATCAGCGTTGGTGGGTTTGGTATGCGTGGCAGTTTCCTGCCGCATCTCTATGGGACTCGCCCCGATAAGTTCCATTGATTACAGCAAGGTGAAAACTATCACGATTGCCGAATTTCCCAATCGTGCCGAATATGTGTACGCTCCTATGACTACGGAGTTCAACCAGAAACTCAAGGATATGTTTATCCAGCAGACGCGTCTGCAGTTGGTGAATGCTAACGGTGATTTGGAAATAGACGGTGAGATAACCGGTTACAACCAATATAATGAGGCTGTGGCAGCCGATGGCTATTCTTCTAAAGTGAAGCTCACCATGACCGTCAACGTACGTTATGTAAACAATACCAATCATGAGGAAGACTTTGAACAACAGTTCTCCGCTTTTCAGACCTACGATTCGTCTTTGTTGCTGACTGATGTGCAAGACGAACTGATAAGCAAAATGATAAAAGATATCACGGAACAAATATTTAACTCAACCGTAGCTAACTGGTAACCGAGGAATGACTTCTGCTTATTTGCAACAATGGATACAACATCCTGAAACATTGAATAAGGACACTCTGTATGAACTTCGTACATTGGTGGCCCGTTATCCTTATTTTCAGTCACTTCGGCTGTTATACCTTAAGAACCTTTATTTGTTGCACGACATTACATTCGGTGCGGAATTGCGTAAGGCGGTGCTGTATGTAGCGGACAGGCGTGTGTTGTTTTATCTGATAGAGGGCGACCGCTATGCGTTGAAATCCCGCAAGCCGTCTTTACTCTCTTCCAAAGTGTTGGAAGAAGAACCCGGTGTAGACCGTACGCTCTCTTTGATAGATGCCTTCCTTGCAACTGTTCCGGAAGAACATTCGCAAGCCACCGAATTGGATTATGCGGTGGACTATACTACCTATCTGTTGCAAGACGACGGACGGGAAGATGCTGAAACGCCTGTCGGAGAAGAAGTCCCTAAGTTGCGCGGCCACGAATTGATAGATGGATTTATCCGTAAGAGCGAGGCGGCGGAGCAGCCGGTCTTTGAAAGACCGGTATGTCTTGAAGACACTCCCGTACTTTCGGAAGAGGAAGAGAGGCCTTTTGAAAGAAATGAGGATGTGCAGGCAGCTGTTTCAAAAGACGGGTCTTCTTCCGGCGAAGATGATGAAAAGAATGATGGACAAAGCCTGCGGGACGGTGTGGACGACAGCTGTTTCACAGAAACTTTGGCTAAGATTTACATCAAGCAGCATAGATATGATAAAGC
>NZ_CAJTSC010000001.1:105312-109105 GCF_910578895.1 uncultured Bacteroides sp. | reverse complement strand
GATTATTAACGCTAAATCAAAATAACAAAATGTACTTATTATTAGTTATCTTAATGGTGCTTGCATCCTTGCTGATGTGTTTCATTGTGTTGATTCAGAATTCCAAAGGCGGTGGTCTGGCTTCGGGTTTCTCGTCATCCAATCAGATTATGGGTGTGCGCAAGACTACTGACTTTCTGGAAAAGGCAACATGGAGCCTCGCTGTATTTTTGGTGGTGATGAGTGTTTTTTCCGCTTACGTTATTCCTGCCTCTTCTCACAAAGGTGGCGATGTAATCTTGGAACAGGCACAACAGGAAGAAAAGACAAACCCGTACAATATGCCCGTAGGTACGGCTGCTCCGCAAGCTGAACAACCGGTTGAAACTGCTCCGGCTGCTCCGGATGTTGCAGAACAGGCTGAAAACTAATATTCAAGAAATAACGGTGATTTCTTGACAGGTGGAATTGTACAATCAATATTGTGCAATTCTGCCTGTTTTTATATACAGGCTCTTATATTTAATTATTTTTGCAGCCGGATATAATTTGTTCGAAACTATAAACCATATTATAATATTGTAATGACAACTACTGACAAAATTCACCAGACGCTTCGCGACTCGGCGGGTATGCGCTGGTTGGTGCTCCTGCTTTTAGCGTTCGCCATGTTCTGTTCATATATTTTTATGGACATACTTTCGCCTATTAAAGACTTGATGCAATCTACACGCGGTTGGGATTCAACGGCATTCGGTACGATGCAAGGTTCTGAGACATTTCTCAATGTATTTGTGTTTTTCCTGATTTTTGCGGGTATCATACTCGACAAGATGGGAGTACGCTTCACTGCAATCCTTTCGGGTGCCGTGATGCTTGTCGGCGCTACCATAAACTGGTATGCGGTGACGGATGCTTTTCAGGGAAGCGGACTTCAAACTTGGTTTACCGATAACCTGAACTATATCCCCGGTTTTGACGAACTGGGCATTTCCCCGTTCTATAGAGGTATGCCGGCATCGGCAAAGTTTGCGGCAATCGGTTTCATGATTTTTGGTTGCGGTGTCGAAATGGCGGGTATTACCGTGTCGCGCGGCATCGTCAAGTGGTTCAAAGGCCGTGAAATGGCGCTCGCTATGGGTTCCGAAATGGCACTTGCCCGCCTGGGGGTTGCCACTTGCATGATATTCTCTCCGGTATTTGCCAAATTGGGAGGTGTTATTGACGTTTCCCGTTCGGTGGCATTCGGTGTGGTGTTGCTGCTGATTGCCCTGATTATGTTCATCGTCTACTTCTTTATGGACAAAAAACTGGATGCGCAGACGGGCGAGGCAGAGGAGAAAGACGACCCGTTCAAAATCAGCGACCTCGGCACCATTCTGTCGAGTGGCGGTTTCTGGTTGGTGGCGCTTCTTTGCGTGCTCTACTATTCTGCCATATTCCCTTTCCAGAAGTATGCCGTCAACATGTTGCAGTGTAACTTGGTGTTCAAGGAAGTGCCTGCCGGTTCTTTCTGGGCTACCAATACGGTGACAATCCTCCAGTACTGTATCATGTTGGTTGTTGCCGGCGCTTCTTTTGCAAGCAATTTCACGAAGAAGGCAAGTTTGAAGTACGGTTCGCTTGCAGTGGCAGGTGTGCTGTTGGTAGTTTTCTGCTACATGGGCTATATGCGCCAAAGCGCGGAGACGGTGTTTGCCGTATTCCCCCTGCTGGCTGTGGGCATCACTCCGATACTTGGTAATTATGTAGACCATAAGGGTAAGGCGGCTTCAATGCTGATGATCGGTTCCCTGCTGCTTGTGCTCTGCCACCTTACTTTTGCGTTTGTGCTGCCGGCATTCAAGGACAATGCAGTAGGCGGAGTGATGATTGCCTACCTCACGATACTGGTGCTTGGCGCAAGTTTCTCATTGGTTCCTGCTTCTTTATGGCCCAGTGTCCCGAAACTGGTCGATGCCAAAATTATAGGCAGCGCCTATGCGCTAATCTTTTGGGTGCAGAACATCGGTCTTTGGCTCTTTCCGCTGCTCATCGGAAAAGTGCTCGACAAAACCAATACGCAGCTTGTTGCCGATTTGAAAAACGGGGTGATTACTCCGGAGGAAGCCGCCGTGTCGTACGATTACACAGCACCGCTTGTGATGCTTGCTTGTCTGGGTATTGCCGCTTTGGTGCTGGGCTTCATCCTTAAGATGGTCGACAAGAAGAAGGGACTCGGTCTGGAAGAGCCTAATATCAAAGCCTGAAAACGGTAATGTCAGCTATAAAAAGTAAAGTAAACCTGTTGGATGCTGTTCCCGTTCGGTGCGGGCACATCACGACTGCGTGGGAAGGGGAGTGCGTCACACTTTCCTTCCCACGTTTTAAACACGATTGGATGCGCCGTTTCCTGTTGCCGAAAAGCATGTCGCCCGATGTCCATGTAAAATTGGAAGAACACGGCACTGCGGTATGGCGCCTGATAGACGGGCGGCGGACGGTGCAGGAGATAATATTTTTGCTTGCTGAACACTTTCAGGATGAGGATAATTATCCGTCACGCGTCACGGCTTATGTGATGCAGTTGCAAAAAGACGGATTTATCCAATTGAAGATTGAAAGTTGAGCGTTGAAAAACAGAGGTAGCCGCATTTGTATTTTTTCTTACCGAAATTCCGCTCAATAAAATTTAGACGGCTACTATAGGTTTTCTTGGATATACCGCCTGACCTCTGCTTTCATCCTCAGTGTCTTGGTTCCTTCCTTTTTTACCGATTGGTTTACTATCTTTTTCGCCATCTGCATAGCCGCTTTCCGGTCTCCCCGATTGGTATAAAGAAGAAACAACTTATAATTCGGGGTAAGGCGGCACGGGCACCATAGATGCCGCGGTACGGTAACACGTTTCCGCCCGGGCAGAGTCTTTTTTAAGCAACAAAAAATGTGAATAAGGAACACACTCCAAAAAGTACGGATGTTATAGTTAACAAAGAAAGCCTTAATATGACTCGCAAAGTACAGGAAGGTAATTCTTGTGTACCAACTATAATAGAATATATACTTAAAAGTAATGGAAGTAGTACGAGTAGGGAAGATATAATAAAATATTATGAGAATAAATTATTAAAAAACGGAAATAGCTATGATGTCATTTCGAAAGGTGTTCCTTCTAATATGGTTGCTTCCGGTGTTGTTAATTTCTTGGGAGTTAATGGTATTGAGAATACTCAATATGGTGGAAATTCGCCATTCGATTACAAAGGAGCAGTTGATAGAGGAAACACGGTGATGACAAATATTCGTTTAGATAATGGATATGGACACAATATTTGGATAGTCGGCTATACGGAAGAAGGAAATTATATTTATATTGATACAAATGATAGTAAAAAGGAATTTGAATGTAGCTCAGATTATTTGGAGTGGAAAAATGTATCAAAGTATGATTTTGAAATTAAAAAGAAGTAAAATTATGAAGAATTTATTTATTCTATTGTTGTTAAATATGTGTTGTAATATATCTGTATTTGCTCAAGGACAAAAGACTACGCAAGAATTGTTAATGAGCACAAAGTGGGAACCTCAAGACTTCTATCATGAAGATAATTGTGGGTTTGTTAGATATACGGAGGTGAAGTTTATTACAGAAATGAAATTTTCTGGAAAGTATCGATTTTTTAGTTACGATTATTATCTGAGTTCATTTCCAGATTCCGTATTTGATAGAAATAAAATAGGTAAAAATTGTAATGGAAAATACATCATTGAGGATGGTGGTGATTATGTTTTTATTTCAGATATTTTAGAACTGACGTCTACAAAATTAGTCGTT
>NZ_CAJTSC010000001.1:54072-105302 GCF_910578895.1 uncultured Bacteroides sp. | reverse complement strand
CTCCCGGTTTTACGACTACGGGCAAAGTGACTACTTATTTGCCTACAAATATGAAATTCTAAGAACAGGTTGTCATTCTAATGGATATAATAGGGTACGTGTGATTATGAAGAAAAGTGAGGATGGTGTTTATTTAATTAAAAAATCGCACATTTCTATACATGATAAACTTAAGGCGGAATGCCAAAGGATTTTATAAATTAATGAAAATCAGGTAAGGTTTGAATTATTTGATATTAAAAACAGGATTATAACATACAAGGCTGTATAGTAAGATGCCATTACATTTTTCCCGAGGGTTGAAAGTGGATGAGATATTACCCTACTTTCAACCCTCGGCTTTGAAGTTCTTAATTGTTTTCCCTGTCTACCTTTATCAGTCCGCCGGTAGCTGTATCGAACAGCACCTTTACGGTAGAGTTCTTGTTGAACAATACGGGCGCAAGATATTCCGTGGTGCCAAACTGCGTGACAGGCAGCTCGTCGTCGAACAGTTTCTTGTTGTTTGCAGTCAATGTGATGTGGGCGCGTCCCGGAACATTGTAGGCAATGCCGTCCACTTTCTTCTTGCCGTCGTCTTCGGGGATTGCCGGCGTTTTCATGTCGGTGATGGAGATATAATACGGTTCGCCTGCCAAGTCGTCATTGTCCACTACTCCTAAGTGCTTGGAGAAGCGGAAAGCCACTTCGTTGTTCATTTCCTTAGGAGTGAGACGGATGGTGAATGTTTTCGGTTCTTCTTTCAGCGTGCCGGAAAACATCTCCGTCATGGCGCGTTCTTGCAGATTCAGGTTGTCGAGCATAATTTTGAGTTGTGCGCCATCCTGAGGCATATTGTCGGCTTCGCCACGGAGGAGAGCGTTTTTGCTTTCGCGGATGTTGTAAATTTCTTTGGCTACCAATTCCGCCATTTTGGCTCTGGAACTTGCCATAAGTATCTCTTCCGTAAGAAATTTGCGTGGGTCTGTAATCTCCTGTGCCGCAGCGGTTATCTTGGTTGCCGGTATCGCACGGTTGTCGAGCGGCATGTTGATGGAACGGACAATGCCGTCTTCGGTAAGTTCCATGAGCGGTGCCACGGTCTTGTCTTTCAGTTTCACGAAGTAAACATTGTCTTTGTCTGGCACTCCGGCAACACGTGTCTGCACCTTGTCGATGGTCCAATAGATATCCGGGTCGGCAGATACGTTGTTCAGGTGCAGATAGCGGTCGGCATACTTGCAGAACTCTCCGGGCATATACGTATGTTTGGTAGTTTCCACTACAATCTCTATTTCGGTTTTGGGCAGGAGATAGGTTACTCCGTACTCCTTGCCGCGCATAATGCCGGTGGTGACATCCGTCTGGGCATGGGTGCTTGCGGCTGTCAGGAGCGCGGCAAGCCATATCGTCTTTCTTTTCATCTTTCTCTTTCGGTTTAAGTAAGCAATATAGACATCCGTACTTAATAGGTACAAATGACTAACAAAGTTAACGAAGTTCTTTGGTTTTTGGAAATTTATTTACGAAAGATTAACTAATTGTTAGGAGCCTGACATAACCTCGGGATACACTGAAGACCTGTTGCGGCTTCATGTAATATTCTTACCGAATATAAAGAACCTGTTTAAATTTTCTTCAAAAAGTTTTTCTTCAGCTTCTTCCCAAGTCTCTTTCCGGTCTGTTTTCCTCTTTTTATTCGTCACATAGCCCCCGCTATGCTCCTCATAAAATAGAAAAATATCTTCGGAAAGAACTCTCAAAATAATGCTGAACCAAATTTAAACAGGCTCTGAAACCGCAACAGGTCTTTCTGTTTTTCAGGTTTTATTCCGTTTTTATCGTCACCTTGTATTTAAGCACATTCTTTCCGCTTTGCGAGGTAACTGTAAATTCTTGTGGAGTGCTAAAGTCCATCAGTTTCCCCATTACGGGAGAGATTTTCGCGTAAGAAGATTGTGATGATAAAGTGGCTGTGAGTATCAGCTGTGACAAATCGCTTTCGGGTTTCACTGTCAGTTCTATTTCGGGCGCCGTATCTGCCTCTTTGAAACGTTCGATGCCGTCGGCGTCTACTTTGGTGGCGGGAATGTTTTTGGACACCAGTACACTTTTCATATCTTTGTCATACACATTCATGTTGGAAATGAAAGCTTGGTCGGAAGCCTCACCGATTTCGTGTGTCACATCATTGTAATCGTAGCATGCGCCCGCCAGCAATGACATCAAAACCAGCACTATATGGAAACTATATTTTTTCATTTTTTTCTTGCATTAAAATTCAACATATCATTAACTTACCATTCGGAGTTTTGAATCAAGGCCGGATTTTTGGTCAGTTCGCTGTAGGGAATCGGCATCCAGTACATATAATCTTCAAAGACACAACTGAAATTCGCACCTCCCAGGAATTTGTCTATATCCATTTCTGGGTCATATTCCCAAATGTAGTTACCCTCTTCATCCGTCAGCGGTTTGCCGCTTTCATCCCTTTTGGCGGTGATTCTCATTCCATGCATGCGCTTGCCGTCCATCACTTCCTTGGCTATTTTCCAGCGGCGGATATCGAAGTAGCGATGTTGCTCGAAACATAACTCTACGCGGCGTTCGTTGTAGATAAGTTTGCGTACTTCCTCTTTATCCGTTGTATCGTCCAGAATATCTTCGACATTGGTGGTGATGCCTGCCCGGTGGCGTACTTCGTCCAAAGCCCAAAACACCTCATCGCCGGGACCTTCATATTCATTCAGTGCTTCTGCATAGTTCAGCAGTATTTCCGCATAGCGGATTTCAATGAAACTCTGGTCGCAACCTGTTTGGCGGTCGTATAGAGTGTTCTTTTCGTTGATACCCTTACGGATGTAATAACCGGTATGCGAGCAGAATGATGTGCCGCAGGCATCCACAAAACCTAAATCCGCCCCCTCTACCGAGCAGTTTTGCGGACGTCCGCAATAGTCACTCAGGTGATAGACAATGTCTGCATAGAAGCGTTTGTCACGTCCGGCATATGGGTTCTGGTCATCGTATCCCGAACCTTCCTGATGAGGCAACAGACCGTTTGCCATCGGGAAAGCGTCTACCATTTCTTGTGTCGGATTTGTTTTTGTACCTACGTTGTGGGCGATGGAGAGCGGCTTGTGCATGCCGTCCCAGCCGTGCTCTTTGAATCCCAGCAGATATTGTTTCTCGAAGATGGTTTCACGGTTGTCACGGGTCAGCCAGATGTTGAGATCGTCAGACAGTTCGTAGTCGCCGGCTTTTGCCAGTTTGATTACTTCGTTGGCTGCATCTGCCGCATCTTTCCAACGTTGGGGGTTGTTTCCGGAATTGAACAGCGGGCTTGCCCAGTAGAGCAATACTCGTGAACGCAATGCCCAAGCGGCACCCAAAGTGGCGCGTCCTGCCTCTGTGTCATCCCTGCGTGGCAGATTGGTTATGGCTGTCTGCAGGTCTTTCAAGATAAACTCGAAGGTTTCATCCACTGTGGCGCGGGGAACAAACAGGTCATCGTCCAGTTTTTGGGGTTTGTCAATGATGGGTACTCCTCCATAGCGTTTCACCATGTCGAAATAGAGCAGTGCACGGAGGAACTTCGCTTCTCCAAGATAGACTTTTTTGATATCTTCGCTGAACGTGGCTTTCGTCTCCAGTCCGTAGATATATTCATTGGCCTTCCGCACTTGTGTATATACCCAAAAGCCCATCCAATTGCCCAAAGAGGTAGATGAAGTCCATGCTCCTCGCAGTACATCATCGGCTGTGGTTTTGGCATGGCCGTTGCGCCCTTCATCGGTTATGTTGTTCAGGAAAGGATTATTGCTGGCTTCGTAACCCGGACGATCGGCATACAGTTCGTTCAGGAATTGTTTGGCAAGCGCTGCATCTTCCCAAACAAATGTCTCACTCATACTTGACAAGTCCTTGACGTCAAGCATGTCTGCGCAGGAGGTACAGAGGAAACCTGCAAACAGCGATAAAAATATATATTTCATTCTATTCATAATTGCAAAACGATTAATTAAAATGTTATAGATGCACCGATATTGAAAGTTCTCTGTTGAGGATAGTAAGATCCGCTTCCTTCTGTCATTTCAGGGTCAAAGTGTTTGAGTTTCGACCAAGTCAGCAGATTGGTTCCGGAGACATAGACTCTTAACTTCTGAATTCCGGATTTGGC
Organism: uncultured Bacteroides sp.; assembly: GCF_910578895.1. Taxonomy (GTDB): domain Bacteria; phylum Bacteroidota; class Bacteroidia; order Bacteroidales; family Bacteroidaceae; genus Bacteroides. The sequence continues at coordinate 101,143 of NZ_CAJTSC010000001.1, read as the reverse complement.
TATTCCCGGCACCGTATATCCTACTTCGAGTGATTTCAGACGTAAGTATCCCGCTTCTTTCAACCAGAAAGAAGAGTCTCTGTTGTTGTTCGAGTTTGCTCCGAGCCATGCTCTTGGGTATTCTGCATTTCTGTTTTCCGGAGTCCAGTAATCAGTCATGAAGGCATAGTTATTGGAGTATCCTCCGTTAGTGAAGAAGTTACGTGCTTCATCTTTCAGCATCACATTGACTTTGGCTGCTCCTTGTAGCAATGCGGAAATGTCGAATCCGTTCCAGTCTGCATTCAAGAACAGACCATAGGTCAGTTTCGGTGTCTCATGGTTGTATGACAGGATAGTCTTGTCATAGTCGTTTACTACACCATCACCATTCAGGTCGGCATAGCGGATATCACCTACCGTCACAGTCTTGTCGTTGTATTGCAGGGGGGCGTTTGCAACTTCCTCTTCTGTTTGGAAAATTCCCATGGCAACCAATCCTGTGCGATAGTCCAGCGGATAACCGATGTATCGTCCGTGGGGGGCGGCATTGGCGGCTTCGTCCAAGATTACTGCTTTGTTGTTGGCGAATGCTACATTGCCGCGTATTCCGTAATTCACTTTACCCACACGGTTATTGTGGCTTAAAATCAATTCGAAGCCCTGATTATCTACGCGTGCATAGTTTTCGTGCGGAAGGCTTCTGCCGAAGGTTCCGGGGATAGAACGTACACGGCTTCTGAGGATATCGACTGTCTTCTTCCGGAAGTAATCGAATTCCACTCCAAGTTTACCGTTCCACAGGACGGCATCCAGACCGAGGTTCATTACTTTGGCCTTTTCCCAGGTAATGTCATAGTTTGGATAAGTTCCGTATAGGATAGACTGTTGGTGTTTTCCATCGAAGATGGCACCATACGCATTGTCTTTTGTGGTGTAAGTGTACTTGTCGAGATATTGGAAAGCGGTCACCCGGTCATTTCCCACCAATCCGTAGGAACCGCGCAATTTCAGTTGGTCTACGAAAGAGAGGTCCATGTTTTTCCAGAACTCTTCTTCGGACAGCCGCCATCCCAGTGAGAAAGCAGGGAAGAATCCGAAGCGTTTTCCTTTCGGGAAGTTGGCAGAACCGTCATAACGGGCTGAGACTTCTACCAAATAGCGTTCGGCGTAGTTGTAATTGATACGGCCTACATATCCCAGTCGTGCGTTTTCTCCGCCGGTTCCGGTAGTAGACATTTCGTCTGTGCCGCCGGCAAATAATTGGTCGATTGCATTGGAACTGTATTTTGTGCGATAACCTTCGAGGTTGTCCTTGTTGCTGACAAAACCTTCGGTGAGCAACAATACGTTTATATCGTGCTTGCCGAATTTCCGGGCATAGTTCAGACTGAGATTATAGGTGATTTCCTGTGACTGTCCGAAGTATTCTTTCAGAGAGGTTTCCAACCCGTCGGCACCGTTTACTTTCGTTCCTGTAATCTCGTTGTTTTCATTAAAGTCATACGTTGTATAGGGAACGCTGAATGTTTTTTGAAAATCGTAGTATTTTCTGTACGAAGCAAGTCCTGAGACAGAAAGGCCTTTCAGTATAAAAGGCAATTCGTGCTTGAAAGAAATCGTACCGTAAAAGTTGTTATAGTCGTGGTTGTTGTATCCTTTTGTCTTCAACATCTCTGCCGGATGCTCACCGGTGGTATTGATAGGCAGTCCGGTGGCTTGGTTGTAGGCTGTCAGAAACGGACGTTGTTGGATGATGTTGTCGAATATCTTGCCTTCCGCATAGTCTCTTGCTTTCGCTTTACTCAGGTAAGCATCTACATTGACGCTGACTGTCAGGTATTTTGTGATGGCAGCATCCACATTCGAACGAAAGTTGTAGCGGGTATATCCACTTCCGTCAAACATGCCTTCCTGATCGGTATATCCTAAAGAGAAGAAATATTTCACGGCATCGGTACCACCGTTGACGGTCAGGTTGTGTGCCTGCTGGAAAGAGAAATCCTGCATACAGAGTTCCCACCAGTCCGTACCGACCGATCCGTTTGCATACGATGTCAACTGCTCGTTGGTGAAATAGCGCGGGTCGGTATCTTTTATGCCCATGTTACGTAGACCATCGTTGTAGGTTGAAGCATATTCGTAAGCATTCATCAGCCGCGGAAAACGGGTAGGCTGCGTCATACCTACACGGCCGTTGTAAGAGAAACGGGGTTTGCCCGATGCACCGCGTTTGGTGGTAACCAAGATGACACCGTTTGCTGCACGAGCACCATAAATGGCTCCTGCCGAAGCATCTTTCAGAATAGTAATGTTTTCCACTTCATTGGGATCAAGGTCTTTGAAATCTCTGACGATGCCGTCCACTACAGTCAGTACCGAGTTGTTTCCCCATGTACTCTTGCCACGGATAGATATGGAAGCCGAAGCTCCCGGTTTGCCCGTATTGTTGGTTGCAATCAATCCCGGCAGCATACCGGCCAGAGAGTTTGCGATACTGGTATTGGGCATAGAGGCAAGTTGCTTGCTGTCCATTGTAGCTACGGCACCGGTCAGGTTGGCACGTTTCTGTGTACCGTATCCCACTACAACCACTTCTTCCAATTGTTCCAAATCTTCCTGCATGACTACTTTCATGGCACTGTTTACGGTTGCCGGAATTTCCTGTTCCTTATAGCCGATAAAAGAGAAGCGGAGAACAGAACCTTGCTTGGCGTTCAATCGGAAGCTGCCGTCCATTCCTGTTACGACTCCGTTGGCAGTTCCTTTTTCTACTACCGATACTCCGACCATTGGTTCTCCTGTAACGTCCGTTACGTTTCCTGTCACTTGATTTCCCACTTGTCCCTGCACATTTAATATGTTAGCCAAAAATATGGCTGACATTATCAGTTGCCTCAGAAGTGGTACTGACATCCTTTTTGTGTCTTTCATACAAAACATAATTTAAATTTATAAGTAAAAAACAGTAAAAAATAATTTCCGTAAATGTATACTGTTTAATACCGGGTGATATGAAAGATATTTCTCTTTGTTGTCTCATGTTTGTTTTTTGAGACGCTAAAAAAAGGATAAGAGATTTTAATGATAGTAAAAAGAGACTTTGAAAGGAGAGTGCATGAAAATTATCTCTCCTTTCAAAGTCGGGAAATGATGTCGTGTTACGTATTCTTTGGTAATTTTAAACTGGTTCTTATTATTGATTTTCTTATTTTCTGAAAATAACTACTTCCGCTATCTTCACACGGTCATCGTTCAGCACGATGCGCAGGTCGCTGGCAGTGGTTCCTTTGAACGGGTAGGAGACGGGGTGCCCGTATTGGTGGACGGTGCCCGAATAGACCGTGAGGAATTGTCCGCCGCCGCCCGAAAGTTGTATCTCGAATTCTGCCGGCAGTTTGTTGTCGCGTTCGAAGGTAATGGATATTTCGTCTACTTTGGCACCTTTCTCCAGGGCAAAGGTGATGTAATCTCCCTTGTTGCCTTGCCATGCGGTATCGATTTTCCCGTCGAGCACGTTCGCGGCATTTTCCATGTCGGTGCTTGCCGTTACGGGGCTGGCAGGTTTCCGGTTTTCGAGCATTTGCAGGCGGTTCCGGTAATCTTCTACGGTGAGTATGCCGTTTAGCCGGATGTCCTCGGACGAGGCACCTGCCATAATGGCAAATTCTCCCGGTTCCACCGTCCACTTCATGTCGACGTTCAGAAGTTCAAGATGCTTGCGCTCGAGGGTGAAAGTCACCTCTTTGCTCTCTCCCGGTTGCAGGTGGATACGTTCGAAGCCGGCAAGGTTCTTTTCGTAGGTGGTGACGCTGCTCAGCACATCGCGCGTGTAGAGTTGTACCACTTCATCACCCGCACGTTTGCCGGTGTTGGTCACTTTCAAGCGTACCGTGGCTTTTTGGTCGGGGGTGATGACGGCGGGAGTGATCTCAAGGTCGGAATATGCGAAAGTGGTGTAACTCAGTCCGTAGCCGAAGGGGTAGAGCGCGCCGTTGATGCGCGACATATTGCCGTCCGGTCCGGGATTTTTTCCGCCGTCAATCTGCGAAGCCGGTTTGTAGGGAAAGTTGAATGGGATTTGTCCCACGCTTTTAGGAAAGGTCACCGTCAGCTTGCCGCCCGGATTGTAGTCGCCGAAGAGGATATCGGCTATCGCCGTACCACCTTTCGACCCCGGATACCACGCTTCGAGAATGGCGGGTACGAACTTCTCCGCCCAGTTGACGGACAACGGACGCCCGTTAATCAATACCAATATTACGGGCTTGCCCACAGCATGTACTGCTTGGAGCAACTTTAATTGATGTCCCGGCAATTCCAGGCTCGTACGCGACTTGTTTTCGCCGCAAGTACGCTGACCGCCGCCCAGCACCACTACCGCCACATCCGCTTCGCGGGCGTTGGCTGCGGCGCGGTCTATTTCGGCTTGTTCACCGGGAGTAAGGGGATACGCTATGATTTCGCTTTCGGGCCAGTGGGCATCCACGAGGTCGCAGCCTTTGGTGTAGAGCACTTCCGCCTTGCCTTGTACTTTTGCACGGATGCCTTCGAGTACGGTGGTGACCTCTACGGCAAGCGGTCCGTAGTGGGTCAGGGCATAGCCTTCTTCATCGGCATTCGGACCGCAAACGGCAATCTTCTTTATCCGGTTGATATCCAACGGCAGGGTGCTGCCTGCGTTTTTTAGCAATACGACAGACTCGCGGGAGGCTTGCAAGGCAATAGCTTCATTGGCGGCGCTCTCTACCTCCTTGTCCGCACCGGCAAGATCGGTCTGATAGGGAGCGTCGAACAGCCCGATAAGAAATTTTACCCGCAGGATGTCACGTACGCGGTCGTTGATAAGTTCCTCGCTCAGTCCTCCTTCCTTTACGAGTTCGCGCAGCGGAAGTACGAACGAATCGGGCGAGCGGAACGTGCAGCGTACGTTAAGTCCTGCTTCCACACTTTGGCGCACGGCTTCTTTCATATCTTTGGCGGTGTTGTGCTTGGTATAGAGATACTCTACCGCATCGCTGTCCGACACCACGTAGCCGCGAAAACCCATTTCCCGGCGTAGCCGTGTGGTCAGCCAATAATAACTGCCCTGAATGGGGATGCCGTCATAATCGTTGTAGGAACTCATTATGCCCAACAATCCGGCTTCACGGATGACTCGCTTGAAAGGGTAGAGGTGAATGTTCTCCACTTCGCGCGGCGACATTTGCGGGTCGACGCGCGACATGCCTTCGCGTGCACCCTTGTTATTGCTGTATGCGGCAAAGTGCTTGGCAGTAGCCGCTACCTGATGGTTGTGTTGCAGTCCGCGCACCATTTCGATACCCAGTTCGGCAACGAGGTAGGGTGACTCGCCGTAGACCTCCTCATAACGTCCCCAGCGCTGGTCGCGTCCGACATCAAGGATAGGGGCGTAGACATTGGTGTAGCCCAACATACGGGCTTCACGTCCGGTGATGAGTCCCACTTGGCGGATTAATTTGCGGTTCCACGTATGTCCCAATCCCAGTTGGGTAGGGAAGTTGGTGGCTTTATAACTCTCTACGCCACGGATACCCTCGTTGGTGAAATCTACAGGAATACCGAGGCGGGTATCTTCTACGAAGAAGCGTTGCACCTCGTTCAGTGCCCAGGCATGGCGCGAGGCGGGCCATACATTTTCGTTGTCCGAGGGCGGCAATCCCCATTGCTGGAAGCCGTTCAGATGTTCGTCTATGGCGCCGATGCCGTCTTTCCAAAGCATCTGTTTCCATTCGGGAGTGGGCAGGTCGTCTTTCAATACCCGTTTGTAGCCGTAGAGGGTAACCATCTGGCAGGTCTTTTCTTCGAGTGTCATCTGCTGCAAGAGGTTTTCGATGCGGTCATCGAGTGGTGCGGCGGGGTCTTCGTATATATCTTTGATTCCGTTTTTGTTGAAGTCTATCCAACCTTTGTGATACATTTCGCTTCGTGCCGGTTTGTAGTGTGCCGACGCTTTGGCGGTTTGCTGTGCGGGCAGCAGCGTGCCGCTGCCCAGTAGCAAAGCCGCTACAATCAGTTTTTTCATGGCATCTCTTTTATGATTTTCTTCGGATGCCAAAGGTAGGACGTTTTAAAGATAGGAAGAGGGTAAAATAGTCCGAAGTACGGGTACTTATCGTACATTCTACCGTTCTTCGTTCAATAGCTTTTGCATCACTCCCTCATCGCCTACAGCATAGATACCGTCGTTTGTGATGAGAATGCCGCGGCTGCGACGTGCTTCGCGATTTTCGTCATTATCTACGTTGACTCCTATTACCCTGCCGTCATAAAAAGTAGAAACAGCATCGAAGATTGTATGGCCTACGATGATGCGCTGTACCGCATATTTTTGCAGAATCAGGTCTAACGTATCGGAAGCCAATGGCTTGTATTTGGCATCTTTGCGTACCATGCCACGATACCAGATAGGACCTTGGTTGCCGAATAGGAAATAGACCTGCGGGGAAAGGGCTTTTCGTTCGGCTTTCTTCTTGTAAAGACCACGGCTGATCAGTTCATTGACTGTCGGAATATCGAAATCTTGCTCCAAGAACTCACGGCTCACCCCGGCATGGGTAAAGAGGTAATGACCGGTCTGCTGCATCGCATTGCGCGTGCAGAGCCAGCGTCCTAATTCGGATGTCGGGTTGAAGAGGGTGCCGTACTCTATTCCCAACTTGCCGGCAAGGGTGAGGTATTTTTGGGTAACATATCGCAGGTCGTTCATCAATATCATGGGTTCGTGGTTACCCAGCAAAAAGGTGACGTTACCACCGACACAACGTGCTTCTTCTTCCAACTGATAAATGAGCCAAAAGATGGGGAGGACATCATTGCCACGGTCGAATACATCGCCGATAATCACGAGTTGGTTGCGGCCGAAAGTCCAGTGATACTCCCGGTCGATGATGTCGTTGCCTTGCAGCAGGCTGACGAAGCAGTCTAAATCGCCGTGCGGGTCGGACATTACAAAGATTTTCTCCGGCTGTTCGTACTTCCATTGCGGACGGCTTACGGAGTGTAGCTGTACGCGGAAACCATGTTTGCCGCTGTGTGAGGTTACCTCAAAGCTATACTTTTCGGGCAAACGCTCATGCCATTCTTGCTTGATTTTTCCTTGTTGGTCCACTGAGATAATTTGTGCCGCTCCGTTCGGCTCATGCAGGATGTAAGGACCATCGGGGGCAAAGAGCGAGTCTTCGGATACGGAAAACTCTGCCGTTTGTGCTCCGGTCGGCAGACCGGAGCCAAGCAGGCAGAGTATCAAAAAGAGAGAATAATATCTGAATACTTTCATAGACTGTTCAATGGGATTTTATTCGCCATATTCAGGATTTTGAGCGATGTTGGGATTGGCGTCACGTTCGGCCTTGGGCACAGCAAGCACACACTTGAAGTAGTCCCAATTGAAACGTTTCTTCTGCTGGTCGGATAAAGTGAGATGTTTGGTAGTCAGTTCTTCACCCAAGTCCACATCGCGGCGTTCCACATAGCCTCCATCGCGTAAGGCATCATACATGCGGTGGCCTTCACCTACCAGTTCTTTGCGGCGTTCCAGCATTACACGTTCCAGTGTCACGTTAGTGCCTTCTACCGTATTGGCAGGGTTGGCACGGCTTACGATAGCATCAAGATACTTCACCGCCTTTGTGTTATCGTTTGTCTTCACGGCAGCTTCGGCTGCATTGAGGTAAGTCTCCGAGAGACGGAGCAAAGGAACATTGGCATTGTCAATCGTTTCGCCCGCTTGAGGTTGGTATTTGAACAAAAAAGCCCATTTGTTTCCGTCCAGGCGAAAAAGCTGATTGCGCACATCATCGGGGTCTTCCTTCATCATGGCATAGAAACTGCTGGTTACGGCAATGTCGCTGTAGCCATTGGCGTTGTGCAGATAGCCTAAAGATTCTTTACCCGGACCTTCTTCCGTGGTATTTACGATTTCAAAGAGAACTTCGCCTTTTTTAGACTTGCTGGCATCATTGCTCCAGGCGGTAGCATATTCTGCATTGGTCCACAGGGCATACCCTTCGGCTTCGGCGCCTTTAATGGCTTCCTCCGCTGCCTGTAACGCCAAAGCATCGTTGCCATGATAAAGGTATATGCGGCTCAGGAGTGTCAGGACGCCCCAGCGGTTGATGTGCCCTTTGTAATAGCTGTTGCCTTCATCATTGTCCAGCAGGGTGGCAGCACTTTTCAAGTCTTCGATTACTTGGTTGTAGCACTCGGCTACGGTTTTGCGTGAAGGTTTTGCACTTTCCTTCAATACTTCAGTCACAACAGGCGCACCCAGCGAAGCACCATTGTCTTTCTTGTACGGATAGCCGTAGAGACGGGTCAAATCAAAGAGAAACATGCCTCTCAATGCCAGGGCTTCACCTTTATAAGCGTCTCGCAGTTCTGTATCGGCTTCATTGATTTTAAGTTTGTCAATCTGGGTCAGAATAATATTACACATGGTAATCATCTTGTAGGGATATGCCCAATAGCTGGAGGGGGAATTGTCTTTTGTAAAACCGAACGTATAGGCATCGCCGGTACGCTTGGTTGTACTGACAGCTTGCATATCATCGCCTGTGGCGTCGCCGTAATAAACCAGGCGTCCCGTATAGGCTGATGAACTTTGCATAGTGCTGTAAATTCCATTTAGAGCAAGATTTACGTCTTTCAACTCCTTGATGGCTCCATCAGTGCTGACCGATGTGGAGGATTCGAGGTTAAGCCAACCGTCTCCGCACGAACTACCCGCCAGCAGGATAGCTCCCATTATGATGTATTTACTAAAATTCTTCATACTTTAAAGTCGTTTTGTGATTTAGAAATTAACATTGATACCGAATGTAACAGTTTTCAAAGGAGGTGTACCCCAAATGGCTGTACCGCCGCTTACGGCTTCCGGATCGTAGTAATCGTGTTTGGCCCATGTCCAAAGGTTGTTGGCAGAAGCGTACAGACGGACGTATTCCATACCGGCTTTCTTGGTCCAGTTCTTAGGTAATGCAAAGCCGAAAGTCAGGTTCTTCAGACGGATAAAGTCGCTGCTGTGTACACGGCGGGTAGTTGCATAGTCCTTCATCGCATATTGAGGGTCTTCGATAAATACTTCGTACTGCGTAATGTCGCCCGGTTTCTTCCAGGAATCCAGGTAGTAGATGGGAATGTTCAATCCCAGTTCCGAACCGCTGTGTTCGGTCTTCTGTGCCCAGTTGTCGTAAGAGTACCCGCCAAACTGGTAAGTGAACATAAAGTTGAGGTCGAACCATTTGTAGCGCAGGCTGTTGGAAAAACCGCCGGTGATGGTAGGATCTGCATGTTTGTAGGGGATACGTTGGGCATTATCCGCATTTTCGGTAATCTCCTTGATGTAGTTTCCGTTTTCATCCTTCTTATTGGTATAGAAGAGCGGGGAACCGTTGTCGGGATTGATTCCCGCAAATTCAATGAGGTAGAATGTGCGGTAAGGATTGCCTACCTTGCGGATTTGAGAGCCGCTTGGAATTTCAGTTTGGATGCCGTCCAGCGTCGTAATCTTGTTCTTGTTGTGAGCCAGGTTCAGCGTAGTGTTCCAGGTGAAATCCTTTGTGCTGAAGTTGCGGGAAGTGATTTCCAACTCCACACCCTTGTTCTGCACCTCACCGATGTTGTACAGATAACTGTTGAAACCGGTAGTCATGGATACGGGATAGTCCATCAACAGGTCTTTTGTTGTACGGGTATAATATTCTACCGTTACATTTAGGCGATTCCAGAAGCTGAAGTCAAAACCGAGGTTGAAGTTATGGTTGGTTTCCCAAGAGAGGCGGTCGTTGGCTATTTGCGACAGTGAATAAGCAGGACTTCCCATGTAAGAAGAAGATACGCTCATCAAGCCTAGGTAGCCGTAGTAGTCGGAAGGCAACGTACCGTTCACACCGTATGAGGCGCGTACCTTCAAATCGGTCAACCAGTCTTTCACCGGTTCCATGAAATTTTCTTCAATGGCCCGCCAGGCTCCCGATACCGACCAGAAATTACCCCAACGGTTGGCGGCTGCCAAACGTGAGCTGCCATCTCTACGGAAACTACCGCCGAGGAAATATTTGTTCTTATAGTCATAGTTTATACGGCCGAGGTAAGAAACCATACGTGTACGTACGTCAGAGCCGCCGGCTGAAGTAACGGTTGCACCGTTGCTCAAGGCATTCTTGTTGGGATTGGAAAAGTCGATGGCTTCACCACTGACGTATTCACGGGCTTGGTCGTCGATTTCATATCCAATCAACGCATCCAAGTTGTGGTTTTCGCCAATAGTAACGGCATAAGCAAGTTGATTGGCCCATACAAGTTTCTTGCGTTCGTATATATTGGCATACATGATACCGTTATCATCGTCACCGTTGGAAGTATGCGGGTCGCTCCATTCCTTGCCTTTATTTATATTGTAATCGTAACTCAACGTGGTTTTGAACGTAAGGTTGGGAATGAACTCGTATTGTCCGTAAACGGTATTGAAGTGACGGGTAATATATTCTCGTTTGTAGTCATACATCATGGAGAGCAACGGATTACGGTCTTTCAGGTCTATGAAATGACGGTTCCAGTTGCCTTCTTCATCATAGATGGGATCGGAAGGGGTGGCTTTACTTACCGAGGCATAGAAAGGAGCCGTATAAGTGGTACCTTCACTATAGACATCCTGATTGACTTGTGAGAAGAGTATCTTGGTGCCTAAAGTCAACTTGTCATTAGCTTTGTAGTCTACGTTTACGCGACCGCTGACACGTTCCAAACCTGAGTTAAGGGTAATACCCTCTTGTTTGAGATAAGATAGGGAGGTATAGTATTTGATACGGTCTGTACCACCTGAGATAGAACCTTCGTACGTCTGGTGCGAACCTTTTTTAAATAGGGCATCGTGCCAGTCCGTGTAGCCGCTCCAGGGAATGGGGGCATAGTCGTCAATCTCCTTGTCTGCGTATGCAATGGCTTCTTCTTCTGTAGCACCGTCGCGCAATTGTCCCCGTTTCAAACCGTTGTAGATGTACTCACGACGCTGTGCCCCGTTCATTACAGGACGGAATTCCATGGCGAAATCGGAGAAACCCCAGTCGGCTTTCAATGATACTTGCGGTTTGCCCGCCTTACCGCTCTTGGTGGTAATCAAAATCACACCGTTGGCGGCACGTGAACCATACATGGAAGCAGCGGCGGCATCTTTGATTACGGTGATATTCTCAATATCCGTATTGCTTAATGTAGACATGATGTCAAAACCGCCATCCGTATCCAGGGCGGAAACGTTGCCGGACATGACGGGTACACCGTCAATTACATAAAGCGGAGAGTTGGAAGCATTGAATGAGCCCATACCGCGGATGTTCAGTGAGACGGCGGAACCCGGCTGGCCGGAACCGCTGCTCATCTGCACACCGGGTGCTGCACCTTGCAACAAATCCGAGAAACTGGTAGCAGGCACATCTTTCAATTCGGCGGTCTTTACCGTAGAGGCTGAACCGGCATAGGCGGACTTCTTGAATGTACCGTAACCGGTAACGACTACCTCGTCCAACATTTGTGTATCCGGACATAATACGATACGAACCGGCTTGTTGTTTTCTACACTTATTTCTTGTGTGATATATCCAATATACGAAATCTGCAAGGTTACCTTACGGCTGTTGTTAGGTAGACTGAATTGCCCGTTCAAATCCGAACTGACACCGGTTCCGGTTCCTTTTATCAAAACACTGGCGCCGATGATCGGCTCGCCGTTTTCATCTACAATCTGACCTTTGATACCGTTGGTTTGTTGTACACTTTGCAAAGCAATTACATTCCCATTCTCTGTAGCAAATGTCTGTGTGGTGTTCATCAGACAAAATGCCATTGATAAGGAGACAAGACATGTTTTCCCTCTACCAAATCGAATTTTGTAACTTTTCTTTCTCATTACTTGTTTTTTTTAATAAATCGTTCTCTTTAAACGAATATTATCATTTGCGGCAAAAGTAATAATTTTCTAATTTTAGAAAAAAAAAGCTGCAAAAAAGTGATAGCTTTTACGTAAAAAAGTTGCTTTTACAATATTTTCTTACCGATTCTTGCTATTTCTGTTACAAAATATAAGCAGAGAAGGTATTTGACCATTCATTATTCACAAGATGTATTCTATATCTGTATTGTGAATATATGAGAAATTTCTTGAGTAAATAGAAAAGACCGGTTCGGGAAGTTTCCGACTCCGGTCTTTCTATGATTGTTCAGTGCAGATATGTATACCGGTACCTTATTTGTTGGGCGTTTCCCATTTGTGGGTATTCGCACAGGTGACATTCACGGTTTGATTGCCTGTTTGGATGCGGAAGTCGCCTTTCTCCAAAATCCATTTGCCGTCATACCCTACAAAGGCGAGGTCGGAACCTTTCAGTTTTAGTGTCACGGTCTTGGTCTCTCCGGGTGCCAGTTCTATTTTCTCGAAAGCACGCAGGCGTCTGGTGTCGGGAGTGAGCGAGGCGACTAAGTCGCTGCTGAATAGCAGGACGCTCTCTTTGCCTATACGGTTGCCGGTATTTTTCACATCAACGGTAAACGTCAGTATGTCATTGGCTGTGAAGTGCGTTTTGTCCACTTTCAGGTTGCTGTATTCGTAGGTGGTGTAGCTTAAACCGTAGCCGAAAGCCCATTGGAAGGATACTTGTGCATCGTAGTTGTAAGCGCCTTCCATCTGACTGCCGATGTGCTCACAGGGTTTGTAATCGTATGTGTTCAGCGAACATACGTCTTTAGGATATGTATAGGGCATTTTCCCGCTGAAGTTTGCTTCTCCTGCCAGAAGGTTTGCCAGTGCGTCACCACCGTAATTGCCCGGAAGCATGATGTCTACTACCGCATCTGCCAAAGGTTCTATTGAGTTGATGACACGCGGACGTCCTTCATTCAGTATCAGGATAATGGGCTTTCCGGTTTCGGAGAGTGCTTTCACTAAGTCGAGCTGGTTTTTCGAAAGCGTCAGGTCGTTTAGGTTGCCGGGCGTTTCGCAGTAGGAGTTCTCGCCGATGCAGGCAATGATGTAGTCGGCGCTGGCGGCGGCAGCTACGGCTTTGTCTATTTCGGGCATGTTTTCTTCTTGCCAGTTGCCTCCTTTTTTGTAGGTTACGCCCGGTTCGTAGATGATGTGGTCTGTGCCAAACTTGTTGGTAAAGGCTTCGAGGATGGTATTATAGGCTTCTGCGCATTGGTCTGCCTTGTCGCCCTGCCAGGAGTAAGACCAGCCACCGTTCAGTGTGCGCATGGAGTTGGCGTTAGGACCGGTAAGCAATATCCTCTTGCCTTTCTGCAACGGGAGTATATTGTCTTTGTTTTTTAGTAATACCAGCGATTCTTCGGCGGCAAGAAGGGCTGCTGCTGCGTGTTCGCTGCTGCCGAAGCGTGAGAAGTCCTTGCGGTTATAGAACGGCATGTCGAACAGTCCCAAACGGAATTTCATACGCAGGATGCGGCGCACTGCATCGTCAATGCGGGTGAGCGGCACTTCCCCTTCCTGTACCAGTTCCGCTAGGTAGGTACAGAAACTTGTTTCGTAAGGTACCATAGACATGTCGATGCCGGCATTGATGGCGATTTTGACAGCCTCTTTCTTGCTGGCGGCAATGTGGTCGCGGCTGTAGAGGTTGTTGATGTCCGCCCAGTCGGTTACGATGACGCCGTCCCATTGCAAATCTTGTTTCAGCCATTCGGTCAGCAGTTCGTAGTTGGCGTGGAAAGGGAGACCGTTGTTCATACCTGAATTTACCATAACGGAAAGCGCTCCCGCTTTGATACACTCAAGAAAGGGGGTAAAGTGCTTTTCGCGCATGTCTTGCACGGTGATGGAAGAGGGGGTACGGTCTTTGCCGGATACGGGTACGCCATAGCCCATGTAGTGCTTAAGGCATGCCGCTACATGCTGTTTGCCTATCCGGTTCGGATTTTCTCCCTGAAAACCGAGCACTGCTTCGCGTCCCATTTCCGCATTCACGTAGCAATCTTCGCCAAAGTTCTCCCAGTGGCGGGACCAACGGGCATCCCGTGCCAGGTCGAGCACCGGCGCATACGTCCAGGGGATACTTCCGGCTTTTGTCTCATACGCGGAGATACGTGCACCTTCCCGAACCAGTTTCCGGTTGAAGGTGGCAGCCATGTTTATGTTTTGCGGAAAGAATGTGCCGCCCTGTGTGTAGGTCGTTCCGTGTATCTGGTCCACTCCGTAGATGCAGGGGATACCTATCTCACGCATTGATTTTTCCTGTATCTTCCGAATGACCTCTTCCCACTTTTCCGGTGTTTGGGCGATGCCGTTGGGAACATTCAGGATAGAGCCCACTTTGTATTTTCCGATTACGTTGTCGAGTTTCGCATCGTCTATCTGGAATCCGTCGGAAGGATTTCCGCCCTGTTTGGCGATGACATCGATAGCCAGTTCACACATCTGCCCTACTTTCTCTTCCAGTGTCATCTTTTTCAGTAAAGTCTCTACTTTGTTTTCAATTTCTGCATCCCGGGCGATTGCTGGTTTTGCAGGCTGTGCGGTGGTAAGCAGGGTATAGCCTGTCATCACCAGTGTCAATAATGTTTTTTTTGTCATGGCAGTTTATAAGTTTTTTTTAAGTTGGAAAGATTTGTTATTTCTATTCGAAAGGATTTCCTTTTCGGTCCGTGCTTACAATCCAGCGGAAGGCATTGATGAAAAGTAGCTTTTGTGTAGCATCCTGGTACTCTTCATCGCCATGTCCCATGTTCAGGTAAATCATGCGATATTTCCTGTTGGTCCACACCACGGGAAAATCACCATGTTTCACCACATCCTTAATGCCTAAGGGATAGTTCTTTGGAGATATGGAGAGAAGCACCTCAATATTTTTCCCGCATCTTGGGGAAGGAGTCCACATATACCATTCGCTGGCGGGAGCAACAAAGGATTCCGGCAGGTTTTTGGTGACCGGATGTTGCTTGTCAGTCTCTAGCAACACGGGCTGAGGCGGCCAGTTGTTACAATAAAAGACGCCGTTCCCTAAAAACGTCACAAACCATGGCCAGTTGGTGTTCTTGTCGTTGTAAGCAGCGGCATGAAATCCCATCCAGCCACCGCCGTTCTCCATATATTTTTCAAAGGCGGCACGTTCGTGCGGTTGCATGGGATATCCGTTCGGCATGATGATGACTGAATATTCCTGTAATTTCTCGTAACTGTAATGTGAGAAATCGGTCGTAATGTCGAGGTTGAAACCTTGACCGTAGTTCAGTTTCTTAAAAAACTCAATGGTCTGTTTGGCAAACTGCACGTGCGCCTCTTCTGCATGTTCCGTATAATAGATTAACGCTTTGAAGCGGGGACCGTGTGCGTAATTGCCCGGATACTCTTCTTGCGACATGGTATGTGGCCGTGCTTTTTCCTGAACTGCCTGCTGTCCGGCAAGGCATTCGTAAACGGTGCGTTGCAAATCGCCCTGTTCGTTGTCGGCGGCATACTCCCAATACATGCCTCCCAACAGTCCTTTTTGCAGGATATACCGGCATTTGATGGCAAGTGAGCGCGGGTTTTCAAAACCAAACGTAAATTCTCCTTGCGAATTGACCAAGTAGGGGACTTTGGCTCTATTGTCCCATTGTTCTGTGTATTCCGTGGTGGTATTTATCAGTTTATAGTCCCGGAAATCGGCATATTCCTTTGTGCCACGTCCGTAAAAGGGAAGTCCCATTGTCAGCATGGAAGCAGGCACGCCGGCAGCCAGATGCGCATCGACGGCTTGAGAGGCGGTAATCCAACCGCTGTTGTCGGATGGATAAAGGGCAGCATGGTGTTTGCCGGGGCTTCCCATGTCGTAGGACATGATGTTGACAAAGTTGATGTAGGGGAGTATTTCCTTGAAATTGATATATCGGGCTGAGGCTACGGTAGCCAGGGTCAGCAGTCTCTTTTGTCCGATAGCTTTGCGGATATCGCGCATCAGGAGTGTAAAGTTCTCCGTATCGGCAGGCGATGAGGAAATGCCTGCTGCGTTACTCGTAGGATATTCCCAGTCGATATCTATACCGTCCAATCCGTATGTCTTGATTATGCGCCGGCAATCTTTGGCAAAAGTTTCCCGTTTTTGGGTGTCGGCTGCCATCTCGCTAAAACCGCCACTTCCCCAACCTCCGATGGAGAGCATGATTTTCAGTCCGGGCTTCTGCTGTTTCAATGCCAATATTTGCCTGAGACGCGGTTCGTTGGCTATGTGTATGCCGTCGCATGTCTTGTTTACATGCCCGAAAGCATAATTAATGTGAGTCATATATCGGGGATTGGGCATTACGTCACTCCAGGACGTCACATAGGCTACGATGATTTTTCCGGTTTCTTGAGGATTTGCATATCGGGCAGGCTTGCCGGCAGCTTCCGTGCCATAACATTTGAAGCCGGTCATAAGCATCAGGATGGCGCAGTATTTTATTAACAGGGACCTCATGTCTTGGTATTGATTTTAGGTGAGGGCGTGTCAAAACGCAGACAGAATGATATGGCTGCCGGCGTTTTGGCACATCCTCGTTTTTGTTATGTGTATTTGGAATAACCGTTATTTCAGTTCAAAAGTCGCAACTCCTCTGATGTCAGTGGCGGAAGCGGCTATGATAGCTTCAAACTTTCCGGGTTCTGCCGTCCAACAGTGCCGGGCATCATCGAAGTAACTCAATGCCTCCTTGTCGATAGTGAAGGAAACCTCTTTCTCCTCACCCGGGGCAAGGAGGATTTTCTTAAATCCCTTCAACTCCTTTACCGGACGGGGAAGGGTGGATTTTTTGTCGCTGATGTATAACTGTACGACCTCTTGGCCTTCCCGGTCGCCGGAATTCTTGATATTGATTCTTACGGTCAGTGTGCCGTCGGCAGTCATTTCTTTGCTGCTGAGTATCGGTTTGCCGTAGGTGAAAGTGGTATAGCTCAAACCATGTCCGAAGGGGAAGAGCGGTTGCACCTTTTTCTGTTTGTCGCTCCAGCGATATCCGACAAAGATGCTTTCGTTGTACTTGATATCCACTACATTCCGGCTTTTTTCACCGATATATTCTCCCAAGGCATGTGCGGAGCAGTCTTCCAGGCGTGCGGGGAATGTGAAAGGCAGTTTGCCGCTGGGGTTTACATCCCCCATCAATACATCCGCCAGCGCGTTGCCTGCTTCCGAACCTATGTACCAAGCTTGTACGATTGCCGGAACTTCATTTACCCACGGCATGGCTATGGCATTGCCGGAAATGTTCACGACAATCAGGTTTTTGTTGGCTTTTGCCAATGCTGCAATCAGTTCGTCTTGTCCGTAGGATAAGTTTATTCCTTTCCGGTCAGAGTCTTCGCAATCTTGTCCGTTGCTTTTGTTCAATCCTCCGATGAAGATTACGTAGTCTGCATCAGCAGCCGCTTTCACGGCTTCTGCGGTCAGTTCTTGCGGAGTACGGTCATCTTTCAGGTTTTGTCCGGTCACCACGCCGTTGTATTCGCCTCCGGCATCGCCTACATAGCCGCGTGCATAAACAATTTCCGCTTTTCCTGCCACCCGTCGGCGGATACCGTCGAGCGGTGAGATTTCACGCTGTACCTTCAGTGAGGAAGAACCGCCGCCTACTGTCAGCATCTTGATGGCATTTTCGCCGATGACGGCTATCTTCTTTGCCTGTTCCAGACGTATAGGCAGTACGTTGTTCTTGTTCTGCAACAGTACAATGCCTTCTCCGGCTATCCGGCGGGCGGCTTCATAGTGTGCCGGCGGGCAGAGTGCCCCGAAAGGACGGTTGGTGTTCATGGAAGTGCGGAAGCAAAGGCGCAGAATGCGGCGCACTTTATCATCCAGTTCTTGGGTGCCTGCTTCACCGGAACGGATACGTTGCAGGTAGGGATGTGCCAGATAGTAATTGTCGTAAGCATTGCTGGCACCGTTCGACAGACCGTTTGTCCAACTGCCGAACTCCAGGTCCAGGCCGTTTCGGATTGCCTGGTCGGTATCATGCGTGCCTCCCCAGTCGGATACAACTACTCCGTCAAAATTCCACTCTTTTTTCAGAATATCATTCAGCAGATAGCGGTTGTGGCAGCAATGCTCGCCTTTGTACAGGTTGTAGGCTCCCATGATAGACCATGCTTTTCCCTTTTGCACGGCAGCTTTGAAGGCAGGCAGGTAGATTTCATAGAGCGCGCGGTCGTCCACTACCACATTAAGTGTGTGGCGGTTGATTTCTTGATTGTTCAGTGCGAAATGTTTTACGCAGGCAGCCACACCGTTCTGTTGCACGCCATGTATGTAGGGAACCACCATTTCCGACGCCAGATAAGGGTCTTCGCCCATGTATTCGAAATTGCGTCCGTTCAGCGGGGTGCGATAGATATTCACACCGGGACCCAACAGGATGTTCTTGTTACGGTAACGGGCTTCTTCGCCAATGCTTCGTCCGTACAGGAAACCCATTTCCGGATTCCATGTGGCGGCGAGGCAGGTCAGGGCAGGGAATGCCACGCAGGAGTCATTGGTCCATCCGGCTTGTTCCCATTCGTCCCACAGCACTTCGGGGCGGATACCGTGAGGTCCGTCGGTAGTCCATACCTCAGGTATTCCCAAGCGGGGAACTCCTGCGCTGCTGAACTTGGATTGGGCATGAACCATTTTAACCTTTTCTTCCGTTGTCATTCTGCTCAATGCATCTTCCACCCTCTCCTCGAGCGGCTTGTCTGCATCCAGATAAACGGCTTTTTGCTGTGCCGCCACCGTCAGTGTGGCGGCAAGTGATAAACTGAATACTAATCTTTTCATTATAGATACCTTTTTAAAAATTTCCATCTTTTCATTGTTCGGCCCGCCGGGTTGTCATTCCGAGCGATTGGATATATCCTTCCTGTACTTGGCAGTTCTTCAACTTGCAGGCTTCTATAAGTTCCGTCAATATCTTGCGTGAACGCTTTTGTTCGGGGCGTGCTTGGCGTATGTCTTTATAGGAGATACGCGGCGCTTCGGCAAACGTGACGATATCATCCCAACCTTCGGGCGCCACGATAGCCACGAATGAGGAACCGTCCATTTTTTTATAAGGCCAGAAAGTGTATCCTATGTTGTTTTGGCGCATCACTTCGCAGAAAGCAGCCTGCCATTCGTTCGTGTTGTGTCCTATCTCGCCCATATACATCGGCAGGTTTACACTGTCGCGGAAATTGATAATGGACCCGATTGCCTCTTTTGTAGGAGCTCCGCCGTAACGGTGGCAGGTGTACATGATTTTATTGTCGAACCTGGAGTCTTTGAAAGGTTTGAAGTTGCCGTTCCATTGTGCGCCGCCCAGCAGGATGATGTGGTTATTGTCCACCTCCCGAATGGCTGCCACCCCTTTTTTGTAGACGTCTTCCAATTTCGAGTTCAGCTCCTCCATGTTGCTGAAGTAAGGTGCGATAGGTTCGTTGAAGAGTTCATAACCTAAGATGACCGGTTCGTTCTTGTAATGTTCCGCAATGCGCCGCCAAATGTCGCAGTAGAGTTGTTGGCTCTCTTCACTTTCCAGTAACCAAGGATATCCGTAGCTGTCGTCAATGTTGTCACCCGTCTGACCCCCAGGGGCATCGTGCATATCCAAAATCAGATAAAGTTCCGCTTCACGACACCACTCTACAAGTGTGTCTACACGTAAGAATCCGTCTTGATTGGCGGTAATTCCCATATAATCTTCGTCTGTGAACAGTTTGTAGTGAAAAGGGAGGCGTATGGTGTTGGCTCCCGTACTTTTAATGAAACGTATGTCATCGCGGGTGATATAGTTGTCTTTAAAATCTTTCCAGAACTTGTTGGTGAAATCCGGTCCGACTAACTGGCACAGCATTTCATTGATAAATCTGGGAGAATTTGTTTTGCCAAATCGGAACATGTATCCTTCCGGGTTCAACCAGTTGCCTAAATTGGTTCCTTGTATGAAAAGTTTTTCTCCGTTAGGTTTCAGTAAGTCTTGTCCCTGAATGGTGACGAATGAGTTGGCATGCGCGAGCTCTTTGCTCTGGCTTCCGCTGCAACTGCCAAGGCTTGCCAGCAACAGGCAGACAGCACAGCATTTTACTAATATTTTTTTCATAATCTATAATATCTTTGTGTGAGCCAAATTTACGAATAATAAAGATTGTTTTTGGTGAAGATACTCCTTTATATGAAATAATATGCTTCTGAGAAACTTATTATATGACATAAAATGTTTTTTATTAGAACTTTATGCTCTTTTAAGTGAAAGTTAAAATGGGGCATTTGAGAAAGTGAAGATGAGCCGGTCAATTGTGATATGCCCTGATTGGCGGGTTCTTTTCGTACAAGCGGGATGCTTGTGTTGCCAATAGAGTGGCAAGACTCTACTAGTAAAGTGGCAACAACCACCTTGCATAGCCTTCGGTTTGCGGATATGTCTTTTTGAGGAATGCCGTCCGCTCTTCAGGTTTTCTCATTGTCAATACAATTTAAAGGTTTAACAAATATTTTTTCGCTGCAAATGTATATCGCCCAAGAGAAGAATACTTAAAAAATGCTACTTCATAACTTACTCATGAATGTTTCTCGGATACTACATGACTTTCTCTTTGAATTAATAAGGATTTTATAATCAGTGGTATAATCGGAACGTTTGATGCCGGTTACAAAATGCTTTTGTTTTTGTGGGCAAAATGTTTTATTTTTGTTTTTGTTAAAAGAACGTTAACTGCTATGAAACAGAAGATCTCTTGCCTTTCTATTCTTTTTTTACTTATATCCGTCTCTGTAAATGCGGGCTGGCAACGTCCGGTAACCAATTATACCCGCCATGCCTATAAGGCAAGTAACCAAAATTGGAATATCCGTCAACACGATAATGGCTGGATATATTTGGCAAATAATAAAGGGTTGCTCGAATTTGACGGTGTGGAGTGGAACTTATATCCGATTCATAATTCAAAAGTGCGTGCGGTAAAAATAGGGAATGACGGACGGATTTATGTCGGTGGAATGGGGCAATTCGGTTATTTCACCCCGAATCGCCTGGGCGGGTTGGAGTATACTTGCCTTTCCGACAGTTTGCCTTCCGATGTATATGTGGGAATTATATGGAACATTTTGTTGGACAGAGACCGGGTCTATTTCCAATCGGACCGTTGTTTCTTTTATATGGAGAATGGTGCGGTGCATAAGATAGATTATTCATCGGGAATTTATTCTTCACTGGTTTTGCAGAACAAACTGTATATCGTTTCCGATGAAGGACTGTTGATGTTGAACGGCACGGAATTTCGGCGGGTATGTGATGCTTCGGAGATAGGGGCTACGGTGAGGATTGAAGGAGTATTGCCTTATGGAGACAACCTGCTGGTGGTGACCCGCAACAATGGTCTTTTTATGTATGATGGCACTTCTTTCAGGAAATACCTCACGGTGGCGGAAGAGTTCTGCCGTAAGAACCGGGTTTTCTGCGCTGCATTGCAAGATTCGTTGTTGGCGTTGGGCAGCATTCGGAGCGGGGTGTGCCTGTTGGATTTAGCTACAAATGAAATGGAAGTGATATCTACGGAGAATGGTTTGCAAAACAACACGGTGCTGAGCATGATGTTTGACAAGACCGGCAATCTTTGGTTGGGACTGGATAACGGAATCGATTGTATCCATTTGAACGCACGTCTTGTTTCATTGTATGGCGGTAAACCCGTAATCGGTTCGGGGTATGCTTCTTGCAGCTATCGGGATAAGTTCTATTTTGCAACCAATCAGGGCTTGTATTGTTCTCCGCTTTCCGGACAATTGAACGGGAAGGAGCTTATTAAGTTCGTACCGGGAACAAGTGGGCAGATATGGTCACTCAGCCAACATGATGACAAGCTTTTCTGTTGCTCGGACAATGGTATCTTTATAATAGACGGAGAGCGCATGGAATATCTCGGCAATCCAAAAGGAGTGTGGAGGGTGGTTTCGGTAGGTGCACGGAAAGATGTGTTAATCGCTGGAACTTATAGCGGATTGTATTTACTTGCGAAGAAAGGGGAGAAATGGACGTTAGCAGAGCGTATACCGGGCTTTTATCACTCGTGCAAGGATATGCTGGTGGAAGATTCTACCGGTATTCTGTGGGTAGGGAATAAGGAGAATGGGGTGTCGCGTCTGACTTTGTCGTCCGACCTGCGGAGAGTGGAGAAGGTGAAATACTACAATAACGAAGATTTCCCGCGCGGTTATGATGCGTGCCTGTTGCGGATGAAGGACGAAGTGGTGATAGCATCGCACTATGGATTGTGGCGTTACGACCAAAGCCGCGATTGCCTGGAAGCATACACCGGGCTTGAACAACGGTTGGATGGCAAAGCGGCTTATACTTATGTGAAAGCGGATACTTTGCAGAACATTTGGTATGTGGCGGACGGTACCTTGAAAGTACTGCATTATGACCCTGTCAAGCAGGAATATTATCGGGTAAACAATGAATTGTTTTTGAAAGGCGCAATGATAGAGAGCTTTGAAAACGTATATTTCTATAAATCCGATCTGGTCATTGCCGGAACCGAAGAGGGCTTTTCACTGATTAGAATGGATAGCCTGCAGGCACAACATGCACCGCTGACCCTGCAAATCAGAAAAGTCTATCTGACAGGATTACGTGACTCGCTTATCTACGGTCGCAGCTATCAGTATGATGCCGAGCCGATAGTAATTCCTTATTCCCGGAATTCCATAAGAATAGAATACAGCGTGAATGATTATACTAAGGCACAACCGGTTTTATATTCATATCAGTTGAGTGGTGATAGTGAGAAAGGGGTTTGGAGCGAATATAGCGAAAATAATGTAAAGGAGTTTACCGATTTGCATGAAGGCAATTATGTATTCAGGGTGAAGCTGCAGACTGCCGGAGAGCAGGAACCGATAGAGACTTCTTTTGCTTTCGAGATTTTACCGCCCTGGTATTGTACATGGTGGAGCTATCTGATGTATCTGGCGCTTGCCGCGGCATTGTTCTACTATGTATATTACCGCATTTCAGAGGGACATAAGCGCCTGCTGATACAAAAGAAATTGGAACTCTACGAACAGGAACAGAAGTTCCAAAGGGAGAGTGAACTGAAAGATAAAAAAATAGATATTCTGAAGGAAGAGAAATTGCAGTCCGAGTTACGTTATAAATCGGAAGAACTTATCCGTACTACGCTCAATGTCGTGCGTAAGAACGAACTCTTGTCCGACATCAAGAGAGAGGTGCTGGGCATTTCCCGTTCCATTAGCGAGGAAAATCTTGTTTCCTTACGCCGGAAAACGCTTCAGTTGCTGAGCCAGATAGAAACAAATATAAAGCATGATGACGACTTGCAGGCGTTTCAAACTACGTTTGATGCGGTGCATCACGATTTCTTCCGAAAGCTGGAGAAGGCGTATCCGGAGCTGAACAACAAAGACAAACAACTGTGTGCCTATATAAAGATGAATTTACTCTCTAAAGAGATAGCTCCCTTGATGAATATCTCTTTGCGCGGGGTTGAAATCAGCCGCTATCGCCTACGGAAGAAACTGGGATTGGAAGAGGGAGAAAATTTATCGGAATTCTTGCAAAAACTTACCAAGTGCGAGTGAATAGAACCGGACCTCTTATTGTCTAAAAACAAATAGAGACTGTCTTTTTGATTATAAGACAGTCTCTATTTTAGTGTGTATTATTTCAATTACAAGAATTATTCGGCAACTTCAGCGCCCCAGTTTTCTTTGGACAGACGCTTGTAGCTGTTGTAACGCCATTTTGCATTTTCCTCGGCTGCTTTGAACAATTCTTCAGCTTCTTGCGGATACTGTTTCATTACGGATGCGTAACGAACTTCACCCTTCAGGAAGTCTTGGAAACCTGACCAATCCGGTTCTTTGCTATCCAGCGTGAACGGGTTCTTACCTTCAGCTTCCAAAGCCGGGTTGTAACGCCACAAGTGCCAATAACCGCACTTAACGGCTTTTTCCTCTTCTGCCTGGCTCTTGCCCATACCTGCTTTCAAACCGTGGTTGATACACGGAGCGTAAGCGATGATGAGTGACGGACCGGGATATGCTTCTGCTTCGCGGATAGCCTTCAGAGTCTGAGCTTGGTCGGCACCCATAGCGATTTGAGCAACATATACATAACCGTAAGTAGTAGCCATCAGACCGAGGTCTTTCTTGCGTACACGCTTACCGGCAGCGGCAAATTTGGCGATAGCACCTACCGGAGTAGCCTTGGAAGACTGACCGCCTGTGTTGGAGTAAACCTCCGTATCCAGTACGAGGATATTTACGTCCTTGCCACTTGCGATTACATGGTCGAGACCACCGTAACCGATATCGTAAGAAGCACCGTCACCACCGATAATCCACTGGCTGCGTTTTACCAAGTACTGAGCCAAGTTGGCGATAGTCTTGCAGCTGTCGCACTTGTCTTTGGCAGCTTCTACCATCGGAATGATCTTTTCAGCCAATTCCTTAGTCTTGTCTGCATCGTACATGTTTTCAATCCAAGCCTGGAATACTTCTTTGTATTCAGCCGGAGTACCTTCGGCTGCAATGGCTTCTTCCATAGCTTTCACGATACGTGCACGCATCTTTTCGTTGGCAAGTTCCATACCCAGACCGAATTCGCAGAAGTCTTCGAACAGTGAGTTGGCCCAAGCCGGACCGTGGCCCTTTTCGTTCTTTGTATAAGGAGTGGAAGGAACTGAACCTGAGTAGATAGAAGAACATCCTGTTGCGTTGGCTACCATTTCGCGGTCACCGAACAACTGGGAAATCAGTTTCACGTACGGAGTTTCACCGCAACCGGAGCAAGCGCCCGAGAATTCGAACAACGGAGTAGCGAACTGGGAGTTCTTAACGTTAGCCTTGATATCGATCAGGTGTTGTTTGCTCTTCACGTTTTCTACGCAGTAAGTCCAGTTGGCTGCTTCCGGCAACTGACCTTCCAGATGTTTCATGGTCAGAGCCTTGCCGCCCTTCTTCGGATTGCCCGGACAGATGTCGGCACAGTTGCCGCAACCCAGACAGTCGAGAACGTCTACCTGAATACGGAATGTCATGCCTTCGAATGCCTTGCCTACGGCCTTCAACTGAGTGAAGTTGGCACCCTGTTGCTCTTCGGCATCGAGTACGAACGGACGGATGGCAGCGTGAGGACAAACGTAAGCACACTTGTTACACTGGATACAGTTTTCAGCGTTCCATTCGGGAACGAATGCAGCCACACCACGTTTTTCGTATTTGGCAGTACCTTGTTCCCAAGTACCATCTTCGATACCCTTGAATGCTGATACTTTCAGCAAGTCGCCATCCTGTGCGTTGATAGGACGAACCACTTCGTTGATGAATGCAGGGTCGTTGTTTTCTGCCTTGGCGTCGTCAGCCAGGTTAGCCCATGCCGGATCGATAGCCAAAGTCTTGTATTCGCCACCACGGTCTACGGCAGCGTAGTTCTTGTTCACCACGTCTTCACCCTTCTTGCCGTAAGACTTGACGATGAATTTCTTCATCTGCTCAACAGCCTGTTCAACGGGGATTACACCTGTGATACGGAAGAATGCAGACTGAAGGATAGTGTTGGTACGGTTGCCCAAACCAATCTCCTGTGCAATCTGGGTTGCATTGATGTAGTAAACAGAGATATTGTTCTGTGCGAAATATTTCTTCACTCTGTTAGGCAGGTTCTTGGCAAGCTCTTCACCTTCCCAGATAGTGTTCAGCAAGAATGAACCGTTCTTACGCAGACCACGGGTCACGTCGTACATGTGCAGGTAAGCCTGAACGTGGCAAGCCACAAAGTTCGGAGTGTTTACCAAATATGTAGAACGGATAGGAGTATCGCCGAAACGCAAGTGAGAGCAAGTGAAACCACCCGATTTCTTGGAGTCGTAAGAGAAGTAAGCCTGGCAGTGCTTGTCGGTGTTGTCACCGATAATCTTAACCGAGTTCTTGTTGGCACCTACCGTACCGTCTGCACCCAGACCGTAGAACTTGGCTTCGAACATGCCTTCACCGCCCAATGCGATTTCTTCTTCCTGCGGAAGAGAAGTGAAGGTAACATCGTCCACGATACCGATAGTGAAGTGGTTCTTCGGCATCGGCATAGCCAGATTCTTGTAAACTGCGATGATTTGTGCGGGAGTGGTATCCTTAGAACCCAAACCGTAACGGCCGCCTACGATAACCGGAGCATTCTCTGCACCGTAGAAGCAGTCTTTTACGTCAAGGTACAACGGTTCGCCGTTAGCGCCCGGTTCTTTCGTACGGTCGAGTACGGCAATCTTCTTGGCAGTCTTGGGAACGGCAGCAAGGAAGTGTTTGGCAGAGAACGGACGATACAAGTGAACGGCAACCAAACCTACCTTTTCGCCATTGGCAACGAGGTGGTCGATGGCTTCGCGGGCAGCTTCCGTTACAGAACCCATAGCGATGATTACGCGTTCCGCATCTTCTGCACCGTAGTAATCGAACAAACCGTATTTGCGGCCTGTGATTTTGGAAATCTCGTTCATGTATTCCTCAACGATGGCAGGAACTGCATCATAGTAGTTGTTGCAAGATTCGCGATGTTGGAAGAAGTGGTCGGGATTTTCAGCCATACCACGTGCCACCGGGTTCATCGGGTTCAGTGCGCGTGCACGGAATTCAGCCAAAGCTTCCTGGTCAACCAGCGGAGCGAGGTCTTCGTTCTCCAGCATTTCAATCTTCTGGATTTCATGAGAAGTACGGAAACCGTCGAAGAAGTTAACGAACGGTACGCGGCTCTTGATAGTAGAGAGGTGGGCAACGCCTGCCAAGTCCATAACTTCCTGTACGGAACCTTCTGCCAACATGGCGAAACCTGTCTGGCGTGCAGACATTACGTCCTGGTGGTCACCGAAGATACACAGTGCATGGCTTGCCAAAGTACGTGCGGATACGTGGAACACGCAAGGCAGGAATTCACCGGCAATCTTGTACATGTTCGGTATCATCAGCAACAAACCTTGTGAAGCGGTGTACGTGGTAGTCAGCGCACCGGCTTGCAAAGAACCGTGAACGGCACCTGCGGCACCGCCTTCGGATTGCATTTCCTGTACCAATACTGTTTCGCCGAAGATGTTCTTGCGACCTGCGGCAGCCCATTCGTCTACGTATTCAGCCATCGTAGAAGAGGGTGTGATGGGGTAGATAGCAGCTACTTCCGAGAACATATACGAGATATGTGCAGCAGCCTGGTTACCATCACAAGTAATGAATTTCTTCTGTTTAGTCATAACTAAATTGAATTTATTAATAAAAAAATCTCTTTCTCTTTCTCTTTTTTAGATATGAAGAACATAAGTACATATTTTAAAGTCATCCTTTTTTAAACTTTTCTTTTGCTATGTCTTTTTGTTCTTCTGTCTGTAAATCTCCTGTCCGGGCTAATAAAGGAATCCGAACAGCCAGAGCGGTATCTGGTTTCCCCTGCCTATCTCTGCCTTGTGCAAGGCATACGTCACTCCCGGATTGTTCTTGATCCTCATGCCTTCCTGGCAAATCTTGAAAGGCATCACCTCGTCCACCATGAACGAAATGTTTTTGTCGCCCTTGTTCACTTTGTGGTCTTTCCACATGGTGTTTACGAAGAACGTCTCCAGTACATCCTGTTCTTCCACCTTTACGGGATAGATAGAGTACATCAGGTTGGAGTTGTGCATCATTATCTTCGACGGCTTTTTAGGAAATTCTTCTCCTTTGGGATATACCATGTTGATAAGACGTGCGTCCGCCAGATACTTGATGTAGTTCATCACCGTAGCCCTGGATGTCTGTATGTCGTTTGCCAATTGGCTGACGTTGGGTGCTTTCGGTCCTTCCACTGCCAGCAAATATAGCAACTTTTTTATCTTCGACAGATATTTCAGTTCTATTTGTTTGATGAGCAGGATATCCACTTCCACCATCATGTTCATCGTTTTCAACAGATTTTCCGAGAAGTTTCGTTTCTCAAGGAAGAATGGATAGAAGCCGTGGTGCATATAGTCCTGAAAGTAGTCCAGCGGGCGTACTTTGGAGAGGATGCCTTTGGCAATCTGCTCGTGGTTGCTTAGGATTTCTTCCAGTGAGTAGGCATGGAATTTCATGCCGGTCTGCAGGTTCAGGTACTCACGGAATGAGAAACCGCGCAGGTTGTAACTTTTCGCTATGTCGCGCAATTCCAGATTTTCCTCTTTCAGACGCATTACGGACGAACCGGTGAAGACAATCTTCAGATTGGGAAAGTTGTCGTAACATAAGCGCAGTTCCTTGCTCCAATCGGGATGTTTGAATACCTGGTCTATCAACAATACTTTTCCGCCCCGGCGCTGAAATTCGTAAGCAAAGTCCACGATGCTGTGGCCGGAGAAGTAGAAATTGTTCATGTTGATAAAGAGACAGGAGCGGTCGGTACCGAATTTCTCTTTGGCATATTGCAGCAGGAATGTGGTCTTGCCTACACCTCGGGTACCTTTGATACCGATAAGACGGTCGTTCCAATCAATCTCATCCATGAGGTCGCGGCGAACGGGGGCATTTGTATGCTCTACCAGATAAGCGTGTGTTCGGTAAAATGCTTCCATGCTTTAAATTCGGTTTATCAGGCGACAAATATACACCTTTTTTATAGAATTGCAAAGTAGAGATAGCAAAATATCTTTTATTAAAGGACATCTTCCGGAAGAGCGCTCTGAGTAATGCAGGACGATAAACAGGCTATGTGTTTCGTATATTTGTGTGCTGTTCTTTTTCTCTGTAAGTTTGCAGCTTCGAATCATTAATGGACCGTAATCAATGAAACTGTATCTTTTCAATCCGGACACTGATTTGGCGCTTGCCAACAACGAGGCGAATTACATGGCGCCTGCTTCCGCCCGCTGCATGGCACAGGATTTGGCATTGCTGCCGGTATGGTATGCGACGGCAGGCAGTGCGGTACTGGCACCTTCCGCCTATAATGCGGACTTTTTGAAGCGGATGTGCGGACTCTTCCCGTTGCAGGTGCGCTTGGCCACCGAACCCGAACTGCCCGATTATGCCCAAGCCGAGGTCGTGCCGTGGGGGTGGAATCCCTCTATCCGAAGATATCTTCTGAAGGGCGGGATTAGTGAAGGCAGCCTGCCTGCCCCTCGGTTGATTGCGGAATACAGGGTACTCTCTTCGCGCCTGCAAGCCGTGGCGGTGGCGCGGCGTATGGCAGACCGCCATCCGGAAGATACCTGTGGCGGACATTGCATCATGGAGAGTCTTACGGATTGCGAACGGACGGTAAATGAGATGCCGGCATGCTTGCTCAAAACGCCTTGGTCCGGTAGCGGAAAGGGGCTGAACTGGTGCTTGCACGGGTTTACGAAGCCTGTATCCAATTGGTGTGAACGTGTTTTAAGAGAACAGGGTTGCCTGACGGCGGAGCCTATATATAATAAGGTGGAAGATTTTGCCCTTGAATTTTATTCCGACGGGCAGGGCGAGGTGCTCTTTGCCGGCTATTCCATGTTTTCCACCAATGAGCATGGCGCTTACACGGGCAACCTGCTCGTATCGGACGGACAGATAGAGGAGCGCCTCGGAAATTATCTGCCTCTTGAGAAACTGGTTGGAATACGTGAGTCTCTCCATGCGGAACTGGTATCAATCTACGGGAATACCTATACCGGCTATCTGGGGGTGGATATGATGATTTGCCGTCGGGAAGAGGGGGATGGATACCTTGTGCATCCTTGTGTGGAGATAAACATGCGTATGAATATGGGTGTTGTTGCCCGTCTGTTTTACGATAGGTTTGTGGCTTCCGGCAGCAGAGGATATTTCAACGTCGAATACTTTCCCGATAATGAAGCATTGCGTGCGCGGCACGAACAGGACGTGCGCGATAATCCGTTGATAGTGGACAACGGCAAGCTTGTTTCCGGTTATCTGCCATTGGTGCCGGTTACGGGCAAAAGCCGCTACAGGGCGTATGTCCGGATATGATTTTTCAGTAAAACACGATACGTGGCAAGGCTGCCGGACCCCCGTTAGGGCATCCTTGTCTCCCTTGCCTTTTTTTATTGGCAGACGGCACTTTCATTGCCGCAACGGTCTACGGCGGTCACCGCAAAGTATTTCCGGGTGGTCCAGGGACGGATGGGGGCATACAGGTATTCCGTTCCCTGTATGCGTTGTGCCAGGATATTCTCCGGGTTTGTGGTGTCTACGGGATAGGTGTTGGAACCATAGACTATGTAGGTCGGTGCGTTCTGCTTGTCGTTGTCGGTGGCGGGTTGCCAGGTGATTTTCCAGTATCCTTCCGCCTGCTTCTCGATGTTGAGCTGTGTGGGGGCGGTTGGCGGCACGTTGTCTATCCACGGCATGGCGGGTTGCAGGGCGGGGGCGGTGTAATAGTTTTCTCCAAGTATGTCGTACAGTTCCTGCGTGTTGTCCATAAGATATTTCACGCGGTAGTGTCCTTCGCCTGCCAGGCGGTGCGCGCGGATAAAGTTCAGCTGCCGTTCTATTTCGTCTACCGTCCAGTTTCCTTCGGCGGGGTCCAGGAAGTAGATGCCCAGTCCGGGAATAATCTGCCTGCCGTTGCTCTGTTCCTGCCAGTCGAGGGCGAACGGGTAGAAACCGTTGCCCCGGAAATACATCATGGGGTAGACCTGGTCCTGTATGCCTTCGCCCAACCAGCCTTGTACATCCTGGTAGACGGTGTGGAAAGCATTCCAGCCACGGGACGGGTAGCGTGAAGTATCCCGGTATTTGCCTACGGGGCAGGTGCTGACCTTTACCCAAGGCTTCAGCGCCTTGACACCTTTATAAAGGTAACGGACAATCTCCGTGATATTGTCCCGCCGCCACTGTGCGAGGTCACGTCCGTTGCCGTACTTCTTATACATATAGCTGTCGGAGAAGCGCAGGGCATGTTCGGGATAGCGCAGGTAGTCGAAGTGCACGCCGTCTACATCGTAGCGTTCCACAACTTCACGGACAAGGCTCATCAGGTACTCTTTGGTCTGGGGGTGTCCGGGATTGAGGAAATATTCGCGTTTGTAGGGCACGCAGATAGCCGGTTTGCGTTTGGTGACCGACTCCTTGCCGAGGGCGGCAACGTGCTTGCGGTTGCCTAAAGGGATGGTAACCATCCAGGCGTGGCACTCCATGCCGCGTTTGTGGCATTCGGCAACGGCAAAGGCAAGCGGGTCGTAGCCGGGGTTGCCGCCGGTTTTTCCTGTCAGGATGGAGTTATAGGGTTCGATGGCGGATTTGTAGAGTACATCGCCTCGGGTACGGGTCTGGAACAGTACCGTGTTGAAGTTGGCGGCTTTCAGTTTGTCCAGTATCTCTATAAGTTCCGCCTGCTGCTTGCGGATGCTCTCGGGAGTGGTGGCGCGCGTACGGGGCCAATCCAGTCCGTAGACGGCGGTAATCCATGCGGCACGCACCTCGTGCTTGGGCAGATGGCGGGCGGCAAGAGGAAGCAGGCAGAAGATATATAATAGTATAAGGCTTGATTTCTTCATAACAATATGTTGTTTCCGGATAAATGATTGTTGGCGGCACGTTGCGTTGTATTGTCTCAGGCGCGTGTCAAATTCCCACTTACTTCTTTATTTCTGTTATATTCCACGGCGAAGATAGGTAAATCACTTGATAAATTTGCGTAGTTTGGTCGGAAACTGCTACATTTGCGTGGCTAAAATACATTAACACTGAACATCTACATTAAACATTAGCACATTATGGTTACATTTACGCTTTGCCTGCTGGCGTTGATAGCAGGCTATTTCATCTACGGACGCTTTATGGAACATGTCTTCGGACCGGACGCCCGCAAGACGCCCGCCATTACCAAAGCCGACGGGGTGGATTATATCCCGTTGCCCGCATGGAAAATCTTTATGATACAGTTTCTGAACATTGCAGGCTTGGGACCCATCTTCGGTGCAATAATGGGTGCCAAGTTCGGTTCGGCATCCTACCTGTGGATTGTGCTGGGCAGTATCTTCGCGGGAGCGGTGCACGACTACTTTGCCGGGATGCTTTCGTTGAGGCATGGCGGTGAGAGCCTGCCGGAGATAATAGGACGTTATTTGGGCGCCACCGCCAAGCAGGTGATGCGTGGGTTTACCGTTGTCCTGATGATATTGGTGGGAGCCGTTTTTGTGGCGGGGCCTGCCGGGTTGCTTGCCAGCCTGACACCGGAGACGCTGGACACTACTTTCTGGATTGCGGTGGTGTTTGTCTACTATGTGTTTGCCACGTTACTGCCGGTAGATAAGATTATCGGCAAGGTATATCCGCTGTTCGCCATTGCGCTGCTGTTTATGGCGGTGGGCATTTTGGTGATGCTTTATGTCAACCATCCGGCACTGCCGGAGGTGTGGGACGGATTGCAGAACACCCATCCCAATGCTTCCGCGCTTCCCGTCTTTCCTATCATGTTTGTCAGCATAGCATGCGGGGCAATCAGCGGTTTCCACGCCACGCAAAGCCCCTTGATGGCACGCTGCATGACGAGCGAACGCCACGGACGTCCCATATTCTACGGAGCCATGATTACAGAAGGCATCGTAGCCCTTATCTGGGCTGCCGCCGCCACCTGTTTCTTCCATGAGAACGGCATGGAGGAGACGAATGCCGCCGTCATTGTGGATGCCATCACGAAGAACTGGCTGGGGACGATAGGCGGCGTGCTGGCGATACTGGGTGTGATTGCAGCCCCCATTACCAGCGGCGACACTGCGTTCCGCTCGGCACGGCTCATCGTTGCGGATTTCCTGGGGATGGAGCAAAAAACGATGCGCCGCCGTCTGTACATCTGTGTGCCGATGTTCTTGGCTGCTATCGGACTGCTGCTGTACAGCCTGCGCGACAAAGACGGGTTCGACATGATATGGCGTTACTTCGCATGGGCTAACCAGACCTTGTCCGTCTTTACCTTGTGGGCAGTCACCGTCTATCTGGTACGTGCCGGTAAGCAATATCTCCTGACCCTGGTGCCTGCCCTGTTCATGACCTGCGTCTGCACCACCTATATCTGCATAGCGCCCGAGGGCTTCGGGCTTTCGCATCCGTTGGCATACGGCATAGGAGCGGCGGGTGTCGTGCTTGCTTGGGTGTGGTTCGTCCTATGGAAAAACAAACAGATTAAAACACTTTAACCGATGAGGAAATTCAAGAAATCTACCGGGCTGACCGTAGCCCTGCTTATTTATGTTTCCGTCACTGCGGCATATTTCCTGCCGCGCAACACGGAAATCAGCAATACGGAGAAGTATGTCACCGTAGTCGCTTCGTACGTTATCGTGTTTGTGTTGTGGCTGGTGCTTCGCAAGAAAGAGCAGCTGCAGCGCAAGCGTCGTGAAGAAGATACTATGGAACGGAAATGATTATTTACTTAATAATGAAAACAAGATGAGAAGATTTGTATTACTCGTGTGCCTGCTTGTAGGCACTGTGGCTGCCCACGCGCAGTTTGAAAAAGGAAAATGGTTCGTAAACCCTTCCATTACCGGACTCAACCTTTCTTATAATACCGGTACGGACAAAGGGCACTTCGGACTTGAAGCCAAAGGCGGTGCGTTCTTGGCGGATAATGTGGCGCTGCTGATAGGTGCCGGTGCAAAGTGGCAAGGCGGCGGAATGGATGTCTATACGTTGGGCGTGGGCGGACGTTATTACATCGACCGGGTCGGTGTGTTTTTGGGAGCTGACGTCAACCTGCACCGTTATGCCTGGGATGGCGGCGACAGAACCCGTCTCGGTTTCGGCATGGAGGGCGGTTATGCGTTCTTCCTGTCGCGTACGGTCACTATCGAGCCTGCCGTTTATTGGGATATCAATAAAGACCGTTCGGAATTCGGGCTGAAAGTAGGATTTGGTTTCTACTTCTAAGTGAAACCGGATACTTCCGGATAACGGAAACAAGTGTGTGCCAAGCAGGTTGTATTTTGTCTTTTTGTCATTCTGCCTGTATCTCCTGACAATTTGTATTTTCCGTCCCTGCAGAATCGCCTGTTTCCGTCCTGATGCACTGCCGGTCGGAAAAAACGAAACGGGAAACGTCCATCTTCCCTATAATCAGTGTGATAGCGAAATCCTTACAAACCAACCGGCGCGGAAAAGTATCGGAAATGCCCTGTACAGGCGTTCCGTTTGCCCGATATCGGTGTTTGTGGCGATGGACATTAATGTCTGTCGCGAGCGGCATTAATGTCCATCACGAGCGGTATTAATGTCCCTCGCCACAGACATTAATGTCTCTCGGCTGAAACGCCAGTATCCAGCGGAAGAAAAAAACTTTTTCCGCATAAACAACGCATTTTTATCGGGAAAAGAAGCATATCTATCCGTGCTTTATGCAAAGTGCTTCCGCTTTGGGAGAAAGGCGGAAGCGCGGGAGTAAGCAAAAAGACGGTTTAACCGTCTTTTTGTCATAAACAGGAGCTGATACGGAACAAGACTCAAACGGCTCCTCAGCATTCCAACTTCTCTTTCAGGAACTGTCCGGTGTAGCTTGCCGCGCATGCCGCAACCTCTTCCGGCGTGCCGGTGGCAACGACGTATCCCCCCTTGTCTCCGCCTTCGGGACCGAGGTCGATTACGTGGTCGGCACACTTCACCACGTCCATGTTGTGTTCGATGATGACGATGGAATGTCCGCGCCGTATCAGCGCATCGAAGGCTTCCAGCAGTTTGCGGATGTCGTGGAAGTGCAGTCCGGTAGTAGGCTCGTCGAAGATGAAGAGCGTAGGGTCGGCTTTCTCCATACTGAGGTAATAGGCAAGTTTCACGCGCTGGTTCTCGCCGCCGGAGAGGGTGGAGGAGGACTGTCCGAGTTTGATGTAGCCCAGACCCACGTCCTGTAACGGTTGCAGGCGCTTCACAATCTTCTTCTGTCCGTGCAGGGTAAAGAACTCCACAGCCTGGTTGACGGTCATTTCCAACACGTCGTATATATTGGTGTCGTGGAACTTCACTTCCAACGTATCCGCCTTGAAGCGTTTGCCGTGGCAAGACTCGCACTCCAGCACAAGGTCTGCCATGAACTGCATTTCTACAGTGATGGTGCCTTCGCCCTTGCATTCTTCGCAGCGTCCGCCTTCGCTGTTGAAGCTGAAGTGTCCGGCGGTGTAGCCCATCTGCTTGGCAAGGGGTTGTTCCGCCCATAGCTTGCGGATTTCATCGTACGCCTTGATATAGGTCACGGGGTTTGAGCGCGAGGATTTGCCGATGGGGTTCTGGTCTACGAACTCTACATTGCGCAGGTTACGCAGGTCGCCGCCTATGGAGGCAAACTCTCCCGGACGGTCGTTGCACTCGTCCAGTTCGCGTTTGAGGGCACGGAAAAAGATGTCGCGCACCAGTGTGCTCTTGCCCGACCCCGATACGCCGGTGATTACCGTCATCACATTGAGCGGAAAGCGTACGTCCACGCCTTTCAGGTTGTTCTCGCGGGCTCCTGTGATTTCGATGTATTGGTTCCACGGGCGGCGGCTTTCGGGCACGGGGATGGTCTCCTCGTTCCGAAGGTAACGCACCGTATATGATTGGGTAGTTGACGAGGAGGCAACTTCTTCGTTCCCTTCTCCTCTTGTCTTCTTGTAAATTTGTCCCCTTGTCAACTCGTCCCCAAAAATATCCTTCATGTCTCCCTGATACACCACTTCTCCCCCCAGGCGTCCGGCGTCGGGGCCGATGTCGATGATGTAATCCGCGGCACGGATTATTTCCTCGTCATGTTCCACGACCACTACCGTGTTGCCCAGTTGTTGCAGTTGGCGCAACACGCGTATCAGCTTGTCCGTATCGCGGCTGTGAAGCCCGATGCTCGGTTCGTCCAGGATGTAAAGGCTGCCCACAAGGCTGCTCCCTAACGAGGTTGCCAGGTTGATGCGCTGGCTCTCGCCGCCGGACAGCGAGTTGCTGAGGCGGTTCAGCGTAAGGTATCCCAAGCCTACGTCTATCAGGAAGCGTATGCGGTTGTTGATTTCTATGAGGATGCGGCGGGCTATGTCGGCATCGTGCTTGTCCAGTTGCAGGTTGTCGAAAAACAGTTTCAGTTCGGTAATAGGCAGGTCCACCAGTTCGGAAATGCTGCGTCCGCCCACCCGTACGTAGCCGGCTTCGGGCTTGAGCCGTGTGCCGTGGCACTTGGGGCAAAGCGTCTTGCCGCGATAGCGTGCCAGCATCACGCGGTATTGTATCTTGTACTGGTTCTCCTGCAGCATCTTGAAGAAAGCGTTGATGCCCTCGAAGTAGCGGGTACCTTCCCACAACATGCGGCGTTGCTCGTCTGTCAGTTGGTAATAAGGGGTGAAAATGGGGAAACCGGCTTTCTCCGCACCGCGTATCACCATGTCCTTCCATTCACCCATCTTCTCTCCGCGCCAGCACACCACGGCTCCGTCGTATACGGAGAGGGAACGGTTGGGCACGACCAAGTGTTCGTCGATGCCTACTACACGCCCGAACCCCTCGCATTCGGGACATGCCCCGATAGGGGAGTTGAACGAGAACATCTGGTCGCCGGGCTCTTCGAACGTGATGCCGTCCGCTTCGAACTTGGTGCTAAAGCGGTACAGGCTGGTGGTGCCGTCCGGTTGATAGAAGCGCAGCAGGCAAGCGCCGTCTCCCTCGTACATGGCAGTCTCGGCAGAATCGGTCAGGCGGCTCACGGCATCTTTGTCGCCGGAGACCGTCATACGGTCTACCAACAGGAATACGGTGTCGCCCTCTTTGGGACGGTATTCGTCGATGCGCACCATCTCCCCGTTTACTTCCAGGCGGTTGAACCCTTGCTTCATATCTATTTCCAGCTGCTGTTGCAAGGTACGTCCTTCACGGAGCAATATGGGGGTAAGCACGGTGTAGCGTGTCCCCTCGGGTTGCTGCAACATGCAGTTCACGATGTCTTCGGCGGAGTGCTTCTTCACTTCCTGCCCGCTGACCGGGCTGAACGTCCGCCCTACACGGGCGTAAAGCAGGCGCAGGTATTCGTAAATCTCGGTAGAGGTGCCTACGGTGGAGCGCGGGTTGCGGCTGCTCACTTTCTGCTCGATGGCGATGGCGGGGGGGATGCCTTTGATGAAATCGCATTCGGGTTTGCTCATACGTCCCAAAAACTGGCGGGCATAGCTGCTGAGGCTTTCTACGTAACGGCGCTGCCCTTCGGCGTAGAGCGTGTCGAAGGCAAGCGATGATTTGCCGGAACCGGACAGGCCGGTGATGACGACCAGTTTGTTGCGGGGTATCTCCACATCGATGTTCTTCAGGTTATTGACGCGGGCTCCCTTTATGACGATGGATGTATTTTTTGCCATAGACTGTTGAAAATGAATTGGGGTACAAAGATAATCATTATCTTTGCCATGCAATATTTAAAAAGAACAAAATGAAATTTAGAAACCTCCTCTTGCTGTTGTTGCTGTGCGTGCAAGCCCGGGCGCAGCAAACTACGAATGCTTATCCTAAACGTGAATTTCGCGCCGCATGGATACAGACGGTGAACGGGCAGTTTAGCGGCATGTCTGCCGGCAAACTGAAACAGACTCTGACAAGCCAGTTGAACTCCTTGCAGGGTGCGGGCATCAATGCCATTATCTTCCAGGTGCGCCCCGAAGCCGATGCGCTGTATGCC
Organism: uncultured Bacteroides sp.; assembly: GCF_910578895.1. Classification (GTDB taxonomy): domain Bacteria; phylum Bacteroidota; class Bacteroidia; order Bacteroidales; family Bacteroidaceae; genus Bacteroides. Next base: position 63,544 of record NZ_CAJTSC010000001.1, on the reverse strand, counting down.
TCGCAATACGAACCGTGGAGCCGCTTCCTGACCGGAGTACAGGGCAAGGCACCGGAGCCTTACTGGGACCCTATGCAGTTTATGATTGAAGAGTGCCACAAGCGGGGTATGGAGTTTCATGCCTGGATTAATCCCTATCGGGTGAAGACTTCACTGAAAAACGAACTTTCTCCTATCCATATCTATAATTTGCATCCGGAATGGTTTGTGACGTATGGCAACCAGCTCTACTTCGACCCGGCATTGCCCGAAAGCCGTGACCACATCTGCAAGGTGGTGACCGATATCGTCTCGCGCTATGACGTGGATGCCATTCACATGGACGATTATTTCTATCCTTATCCGGTCAAGGGACAGGAGTTTCCGGACGATGCGAGCTTTGCGCGCTATGGCGGTAGCTTCAGCAACAAGGCGGACTGGCGCCGTAACAATGTGGACATCCTGATACGGAAGATACACGAGACGGTGCGCGGGCTGAAGCCCTGGGTGAAGTTCGGGGTGAGCCCTTTCGGCATCTATCGCAACCAGGGCAGCGACCCGTTGGGCAGTAAGACAAACGGCTTGCAGAACTATGATGATTTGTATGCCGATGTGCTTCTGTGGGCGCGTAAGGGATGGATTGACTACAACATACCGCAGATATATTGGCAGATAGGGCATCCGGCAGCCGATTATGAGACGTTGGTGGAATGGTGGGCGAAGCATACGGAGAACCGTCCACTGTTCATCGGGCAGTCTGTGATGAACACGGTGCAGAATGCCGACCCGAAGAACCCTGCCATGAACCAGATGCCTCGCAAAATGGCTTTGCAGCGGGCGTATCAGACAATCGGCGGCAGCTGCCAGTGGCCGGCAAGCGCCGTAGTGGAGAATGCCGGCAAGTATCGCGACGCGCTGGTTGCCGAGTATCATAAATATCCTGCCTTGCCGCCTGTGTTCGACTTTATGGACAATGAGGCTCCGGGCAAAGTGCGCAAGGTGAAACCTGTGTGGACTGCCGACGGCTATATCCTCTTCTGGACGGCACCGAAGTTCGAGGATGAGATGAACCGTGCGGTGCAGTACGTTGTCTATCGTTTCGGTTCGAAGGAGAAGGTGGATATTGATGACCCTTCGCACATTGTGGCGGTCACGCGCGATACTTTCTATAAGTTGCCTTATGAGGACGGAAAGACGAAATACCGCTATGTGGTTACGGCGCTCGACCGTTTGCACAATGAGTCCAAGTCGGTGGGCAAGAAGGTGAAACTTTAGACCTTGCCGGCAGGGCTTCTGCTCTATTAACTCCGGCTAATAGAGCAGAAGCCCCGCTATTCCGCACGCTATAATCATCAGTATGGGATTTGCCTTGTACTTCTTCGTTCCGATAAACGCTACAAGGAAGATGATGACGCTGATTATGAAAGCGCGTACGTCATCTTGGGGAGAACCGAAATTCTCCGTGTTCATCAGCACCAGCGCCGCCGATGCCAGCAATCCGACCACTGCCGGGCGGAGTCCGCTGAACACCGCCTCTACCGACGGATGTTTCTGATATTTCAGGAAGAATTTGCTGATGGTGAGCATCAGGATGAACGAAGGCAGCACTACGGCAAACGTGGCTATGAAGGAGCCCAGCACTCCCATGCTTGTGCCGTATTGTTCGGCTATCGTGGAATAGCCTACGTAGGTTGCCGAATTGATGCCGATAGGTCCGGGGGTCATCTGGCTGATAGCTACGATATCCGTAAACTCCTGCGGCGTCAGCCAGCCGTAGCGGGTGACCACTTCGCCCTGTATCATGGAAAGCATGGCGTATCCGCCGCCGAAACCGAAAAGCCCGATTTTAAAGAATGTGTAGAACAGTTCGAGGAAAAGCATGGTAATCTATGTTTTTTTATTGATTGGTTCTTCTTGATTGGTTCTTCTTGATTCGTGAAAACAGGTATCCGCCTGTGCCGGCTGCTATGATAATCCAGATAGGGGAGAAGCCCAACAGCCAGATGAGCAGTGCCGAAACAATAGGTATCCATATCGTACGGCGGGTGATTTTGGCGGATTTTGCCATACTGAAAGTGGGAGCGGCTATCAGCGCGACCACTGCCGGACGGATGCCCTTGAAGATACGTTCTACGTAAACGTTGTCTTTGAAGTTATGGAAAAACAGCGCTATGGCAAGGATAATGAGGAAAGAGGGCAGTATCGTTCCTAAAGCGGTGACGATGCTTCCCCGTATTCCCCGCAGGCGGTAGCCTATGAATATGGATATGTTGACCGCAAGAATACCCGGTGTGGACTGGGATATGGCAAGCAGGTCTATAAAATCCTCTTTGGCTATCCACCGGCGTTTTGTCACTATTTCGTCCTCAATCAATGGAACCATGGCATATCCGCCGCCAATGGTGAATGCGCCTATCTTAAAAAAGATGGAAAAAGCTTCGATGTATATATTCGTCATATCTTATGTAATGTTATAATTCGGTTTATTGTCCGGCTTCGCCGTTATTCCTCTCTTCTTTTGCGTACTGGCTCGGGCTTACATTGAAATGCTTCTTAAAAACCTCGCGGAAATACTTGGCATCGTTGAACCCGGTCATTTCGGCAATTTCAGTGATGGTGTACTTTTGTTCCTTCAGCAGTTGCACGGCACGTTTCAGGCGGATTAGCCGTACATAATCTCCCGGTGCCTGGTCGGTCAGTGCCTTTAGTTTGTTGTAGAAACTTGTACGGCTCATATTGAGCTGCGTACAAAGCATATCAATCGTGAAGTTCGGGTTGTTCATGTTGTCCTCTACATTCTTCCGGATGCCGGCGATGAACTTCCAGTCCAAATCCGTAGAGCAGTTGATGCACTCCGTGTTGTGCGTGTCGTCATTCAGTTCCAGGTTTCCGTATTTGCGGCGCAGCAAAGCACGGTTGGCAAGCAGGTTGGCGATGGTGGCACGCAGAATTCCGATATTGAAGGGCTTCACGACGTATTCATCCGCCCCGGTCTGCAATCCGTCAATGATGTTCTCGTCCGTATTGAGGGCTGTAAGCAGGATTACGGGGATGTGGGAAGTGGCGATGTCATTCTTTATAATCCGGCACAACTCGTCGCCCCGCATTTCGGGCATCATGATATCCGATATAATCAAGTCGGGGAAATACTCTTTCACGATGTGGAGTGCCGCTTTGCCGTTGGCGCATACCTGTACGCTGTAACTTTCCGCCAGTGTGCGTTGCAGGTATTCCCTCAGTTCGTCATTGTCCTCTACCACCAGTATCTTCCGGCAGTTACCGGCATCTTGGCTTTTCTGCAGGGCATGTTCATAATCTTCTGCAGGTGGCGTACCGATGGCAAGAGTGTCGGTGGTGTCTTGCTCCGGAGCAACGACCGGTTCCGGTCCGTTACCGTTTTCCCGCTCTTCTGCCTTTGCGGAGGCAGAGTGGCGCATGGCTTTGCGATAACGTTGCTCGTCTTTGGGGAAAGACACTTTGATGCAGGAACCTTTTCCCTCGGTGCTGGTAAAATTGAGCTTTCCTTTATGTATATGTACAAGTTTCCATACCAGCAGCAACCCGATTCCACTACCGGTAATTTTGGAGTTGATGGCATTGCTGCCACGGAAGTGCATCTTGAACAGCTTTTTCTGTTCATCCGGCGGAATTCCGATGCCCGTATCGCTGATTTCCACGTCCCAGCTGTCTTCCGTTTCGTAGGCATGTACGTGTATGCTTCCGCCATCGGGAGTATATTTCAGTGCATTGGATAGGATATTCTTCAGGATGGAGTCCATTTTATCCTTGTCCAACCAGACGTTCAGGTAGTGGAAATTGCTGTCGTAAGTCAGATTGATGTGCTTTGTGGCGGCGTAGGGGCGGAAAGTGTTGATAATGTCTGCCAGATAAGCCCCTAATTCGTATTCGGATACGTGGAAGTTGTTCGAATAGCTGTCTGCCCGTTCGAAGTTTATGAGGTTGGTGGTGAGACGCAGCAAGGCGTTGACATTGCGGAGTGCCGTGTTGAGGTTTTCCGTCCCGTTCTCGGTAAGCAGCTCGCGGGTGGAAAGTTCTTCCAACGGAGCTTTGATAAGTGTCAGCGGAGTGCGGATGTCGTGTGCCGTGTTGATAAAGAAACGGATTTTGTCATCGGATATTTTCCGTTGCCTGCGCAGCACGATGATACGCAGTGCAATGCTTACGAGGGCTATAAGAATAAGGGCATACAGCAGCAAAGCCCATATACTGAGCCAGATGGGCTGTTCGATGATGATATCCATGCTGCGCTCTTCCAGGATAATTCGCTGGTCTTCGTTGGATATGGCACGTACGCGCAAGGTGTAATGACCGGGACCCAGATTGGTGAAGCGGATGATGTTCTCTTCTCCCGGACGGCTCCAACCGTCGTAAAATCCTTCCAGTTTCCATGAATACAAGACGAGGGAAGGATAGTCATAATTGATGGAGGAAACCCGAAGAGAGAATATGTTCTGCTTGTATTTCAGTGTCAGGCTTTTTGTCTCGTCGATGTCCAGAACCAAAGGCGAGCCTTCGTCTTTGGGATATACCGTTTGGTAGAAGATGCGTAAATCGCTGAAGACCATGCGTGAGTTATACTTACGGGGCAGGACCATGTTTTTGGGAAATTCGATGGTGCCGTCCATGCTTCCGAAAATGACATTCCCGTTCTTGCGTATGGTTCCCGAGTTGGCATTGAAATGGTCGGAGTGCAATCCTTGCTCTTTGGTCCAGTTATGGAATATCTTTTCTTTGGGATAGAAACCGCTCAGTCCATGCTCCGTACTTAGGATAATCTCCTCTTTCCCGTCTGATAAGATGGTGTAAATGTTGTTGGAGATAAGCGTGGAGTTATCTTTATGGTAGTGTTCGAACGCTTTTCGGACAGGGTCGTAAATCAACAGGCCGGAGTTACTTGTTCCGATATACAACAGCCCGTCAGTTGCTTGATACAGGCAATGTATATAGGAAGACTCTACCGGCATTGCAATGTATTGGTATTTGCCGGTTGCTTTCTCCAACAGGTACAGTCCGTTGGTGGTACCTATCCACATAAATTCCTTGTTTTTCTCTTTGATGTTTGTTATCCCTTCCAGCCCGGGTATGGATTCTGTTTTTTTATCTTCGAGGTTTATCTTTTTAAGGTTGTAGTATCCTCCCGACCAGATATAGCCCTCGCTGTCCTTGGTGATGGAACGGATATACTTGTCGGGGCGGATTGCCGTACCGCTGAATTGGGCGGGGGCGAAGATGCTGACAGAATGTTTTTTCTTGTCTATTTGGTAAATGCCCGAACTGTAGCCTCCTGCCCAAATGATGCCGGGGCTTACTTCGCACAAGGATATGAACGTGTGGTTACGGCTCTTGTGTTCCTTGTCGAAAACACTCATAAACGAATGCCATTGCCGTGTGCAGTGTTCGTACAGGCTGATTCCGTTGTTGGTGGCATACCACAAATCGCCCTCTTCATCTTCGATGATGGCGTTTACCTGGTCGTTGACAAGGGATTGTTCGTTGCCGATGGAATGCTTGACCCATTGGTAATCGCTGTACCGGTTGTTGCGTACGGTAATGCCGATAGGATAATTTGCCATCCAGATGCGTTCCTCATCGTCAACGTATATGTCGTAGATGGTATTGCCGTTCATGGCATTGCACCGGTTAAAGTCCGCCACGATGTACGGTTCGGATTGGTGGGTATATACATCCATTTTATAGACGCCTGCGCCGTCTGTCGCTATCAATATCTCATTCTCGCCGAAGGCACAGATGCGGTTGATACTGACGTCTGTCAGTCCCGACTTGATATGAAATGCTTTATGGAGGTTGAGGTCATACACATAAATCCCTCTTTGAAAAGTTCCGATAAAGATTTTGCGGCTGCTTTTATGGAAGAAAAGTTCGTTGATTTGCAATTTTAGCGTATCCAGCTTCTCGCAAGGGCTTAGTGAGAGTATGTTGTTTTTCAGTTCGGCATAATGCACGCCTACATCCGTTCCTATGAAATAGTGGTTCTCGCCTATTTGTTCAATGTCCGTGATGCTCTCGTCGATTGCATTTTTGATGATAACGGTTTCTTTCGTTTCGCTGTTGTATAGGTAGATGTTTCTTTGGTTACAAAGCCATATTATATTATTGTCGTCAATAAACCCGTAGCTGACAGGGGTATGCAATCCTTCCGTTTCGCTTTTAGGCAGTTTGTATATCAGTTGGAAACGGTCGTGCTTGCTTTCGTAGCAGAAGATGCGCCCTTGTTTGCCGATTTCCCACAACCTGCCTTGCGAGTCCGAATACAGCCAGCTGAGGTTCTTCATGGAGTTGATTTCCTCTTCGCCATCCATGAGTTTGTATTGCTTGAAGTCCTTTCCGTTGTAACGGTTGATGCCGTCGTTCGTGAGGAACCACATGTATCCCTTGGCTCCCTTTTGGATGGCATACACACGCCTGTTGCTCAAACCATCTTCTACGCCGATATATTTATATGTCTGGGCAGTAGCGAAAAAGGATGATACTAAAAAAATCAAGAAAAAGAAAAGCTTTTTCATATCAGCCGATTTTGAAATATAAGTTTGATAAACGCCTTAGGGAACTTAATATTAACACAAAAGTAGTCAATTTGTTTGAGATATGCAAAAAGGCGGAGGGAGGTCAGAGACGCGGGAGGATATAAGAAATGTGCCGAAATCCTTGCATTGGCAAGCACTCCGGCACACTGTCCTGATTATTGCATGATAGCTTTACTCATGCTTGTGGCACTATTTACTTTGTCTTTTCTTCCACCCACTTGCGTGCGTTGACAAATGCTTCTATCCACGGGGTAACCTGGTCGCTGTGTACACGGTCCAGAGGATAGTAGCCGTTCTGCCACGGGAAGATGGAACGTTCCAAGTGAGGCATGATAGCCAAATGGCGTCCGTTGGTGCTGGCTATTGCCGCAACGGAGTAGTCGGAACCGTTCGGATTACCCGGATATTCGTTGTAGGTATATTTTGCCACTACGTTGTACTTATCTTCATCGTAAGGCAATGAGAACTTGCCTTCTCCGTGTGCCACCCAGATGCCGAGCTTGCTGCCACTCAAAGAGCCGAACATTACGCTGCGGTTGGTGGGGATAGTGACGCCGACAAAGGTAGACTCGAACTTATGCGAGTTGTTATGCAGCATCTTGCCTTTCTGCTCATGTTCGGGCGTGATAAGGCCCAGCTCCATCATCAGCTGGCAACCGTTGCATACACCGAGCGACAGCGTGTCTTCGCGTGCATAGAACTTGTCGAGCGCCTCTTTGGCTTTCGGGTTGAAGAGGAAAGCGCCTGCCCAACCTTTGGCTGAACCCAATACGTCGGAGTTGGAGAATCCGCCGCAGTAAACTACCATGTTCACGTCTTCCAGTGTCTCACGGCCGCTGATAAGGTCGGTCATTGTCACGTCTTTCACGTCAAAGCCGGCAAGGTAGAGCGAGTATGCCATTTCGCGTTCGCCGTTGGTTCCCTTTTCACGGATAATGGCGGCGCGGATGCCGGTCGGAGTACGGCGGTTGGGGTCGATGCCGTATTGCGACAATTTGCCTTTGAATTCCGGCAGGAATGCCAAATCCAGCGGCTGCATCTTGTAGTTCTCGAAACGCTGCTTGGCACATCCGTTCATCGACTGCTTGCGGTCGAGCAGGTAGGATGAGGAGTACCATACATCACGCATGTGGTCTATGCCGAATTGGTAAGTGGCACCGTCCTTGTTTACGAGGATGTGGCGTTCGTCTGTCGGCTTACCTATGTTGATGTAACCCACACCGGCGTCTTCCAGCATCTTCTTCACCTCTTCCTTGTGCTTGTCGCTGATTTGGATAACGATACCCGGGTTTTCTGCAAACAATATCTTGACGAGGTCCTGTTCTTTTATCTTGTCGAGGTTGATTTCCATACCGCCCTCTACATTGGCGAAGCACATTTCGAGCAACGTAGTGATAAGGCCACCGGCTGAAATGTCGTGTCCGGCAAGAATAAGTCCCTTGTTGATTAATCCCTGTACGGCAAGGAAAGCGTCGCGGAAGTATTCGGCATCTTGCACGCAAGGCACTTCGTCACCCACTTTGCCCAAAGACTGTGCAAATGCCGAACCGCCCAGTTTCAACTTGTCGAAACTGAAGTCGATGTGGTAAAGGGTGGTCTTGCTGTCGTTGACAAGCACGGGAGATACCACTTTCTTCACATCGGAAACTTCACCGCCGGCAGATACGATGACCGTGCCCGGAGCGATGACCTTGTTCCCGTTGGGGTATTTCTGCGTCATGGACAGAGAGTCCTTGCCGGTAGGAACGTTGATTTGCAGGGCGCAGCAGAAATCGCTCAATGCTTTGACGGCGGTATAGAGACGTGCGTCCTCGCCTTCTTGCGAGCGGCACGGCCACATCCAGTTGGCTGACAGAGATACGCTGTCCAGACCTTCGGCAAGCGGTGCCCATATCAGGTTGGTCAGTGCCTCGCTGACGGAGAGAATGGAACCTGCTGCAGGGTCGGCAAGTGCTGCCTGCGGCGCGTGTCCCAAAGAAGTTGCGATACCTTTTTCGCCACGATAGTCCAGAGCTACCACGCCGCAGTCGCTCAACGGCAACTGGAGTTCGCCCTGACACTGCTGGCGGGCAATCTTACCCGTTACGCTACGGTCTACCTTGTTCGTCAACCAGTCTTTGCACGCCACGGCTTCCAGTTGGAGCACATTGGTAAGGTATTCGTGCAACTGCGACAGTTCGTATTTCGGCATTTCGTAGTGGCGTTCCACGGTTTTGTCCACCATGTAAGTCTTGGGTGAAGAACCGAACATCTGTTCTACGGCAAGATCGAACGGACGTACGCCGTCGGCTTGCCGGAAAGCGAATCGGTGGTCGCCGGTAGTTTCACCTACTACGTACATCGGTGCGCGCTCGCGTTCGGCCACCTTGCGTACATGTTCGATAGCTTCTTCCTGAATGAGCAGACCCATACGCTCCTGGCTTTCGTTGGCTATGATTTCTTTGGCGGAGAGAGTCTTGTCGCCGATAGGCAGTTTGCTCATGTCGATAAGCCCGCCGCACTCTTCCACCAGTTCGGACAGACAGTTGACGTGTCCGGCAGAACCGTGGTCGTGGATGGAAACTACCGGATTGGTGTCTTCCTCGCACAGTGCGCGTACTACGTTGTAGGCGCGTTTCTGCATTTCCGCATTGGCGCGTTGCACGGCGTTCAATTCGATACCGCTACTGTAACGTCCCGTATCTACGGACGATACGGAGCCGCCGCCCAAACCGATGCGGTAGTTGTCGCCACCGATAACGACCACCTTGTTGCCGGCTTCGGGAGCACCTTTCAGGCAGTCGCGTTGCGTACCGTATCCCACACCGCCGGCAAGCATGATGACTTTGTCGTAACCGTAGAAAGTTTCTTCGGTTGACGGGTTGGCGAGGCTTTCCTTGTCTCTTTCTTGATGCTCGAAGGTCAGTACGGAACCGCAAATCAGCGGC
>NZ_CAJTSC010000001.1:0-54062 GCF_910578895.1 uncultured Bacteroides sp. | reverse complement strand
TTCGGATAAACAATTCACGTGACCGGCCGAACCGTGATCGTGGATGGAGACAATCGGGTTGTTGTCTTCTTCGCACAGCGCACGGACTACATTATAGGCACGTTTCTGCATTTCCGCATTGGCACGCTGAACAGCGTTCAGTTCGATTCCCGATGAGTACCGGCCTGTCTCAACGGAAGAGACCGAACCTCCACCCAGTCCGATGCGATAGTTGTCACCACCCATCACAACGACTTTGTTTCCTTTTTCGGGATGTCCTTTCAGACAGTCGCGCTGCGTACCGTAACCTACTCCTCCGGCCAGCATGATCACTTTGTCGTAGGCATACTTCTCGCCGTTCTCCTGATGCTCGAATGTCAGTACGGAACCGCAAATCAGCGGCTGGCCGAATTTGTTTCCGAAATCGCTGGCACCGTTGGATGCTTTAATCAGGATTTGCTCGGGAGTCTGATACAGCCATTCGCGCACCGGAAGTATGTCTTCCCACGAACGTCCTTCGTCCGTACGCGGATAGGATGTCATATATACCGCAGTTCCGGCAATGGGCCAAGAGCCTTTACCGCCACCCATACGGTCGCGGATTTCACCGCCCGTACCGGTAGAAGCACCGTTGAAAGGTTCTACGGTAGTAGGGAAGTTGTGCGTTTCGGCCTTCAGCGAGATAACGCTCTTGATGTCCTTTACCTGGAAGAAATCGGGTTTGGAGTGGTCTGCCGGGGCAAACTGCTCGATAACCGGACCTTCGGCAAAGGCTACATTATCCTTATAGGCTGATATAATCTTGTTCGGGTTTTCCTGGGTGGTTTTCTTAATCATCTGGAAGAGGGAAGACTCTTGCTCCACTCCGTCGATGATGAATGTGCCGCCGAAGATTTTATGACGGCAGTGCTCGGAGTTGATTTGTGCGAAACCGAATACTTCGGAGTCTGTCAACGGACGTCCCAGATCCTTTTCCACTTTCTTGAGGTAGTCCATCTCTTCTTTGGACAGTGCCAACCCTTCTTTTTCGTTGTATGCTTCCAGGTCGTCGATGTGGACAATCGGTTCCGGTTGGCGGTTGGTCGTAAATACATTTTGGTCCAGACCTTTATACATGCGCTGTAGCATCGGGTCGTGGTCTGCGTTTTCATCTTTTACCGGGAAATATTCTTCGATACGGGCGATACCGTCCAAACCCATGTTCTGGGTGATTTCCACAGCATTGGTACTCCAAGGAGTAATCATTTCGCGGCGCGGACCGACGAAATGTCCTTTCAGGTTGTCTTCACTTTCGGGGGTGGCTTCTCCAAAAAGCCAGCAGAGTTTGTCGCTGTCTGCCTGAGTAAGTTCGTGGTCACATTCTACGGTAATCACGCTCTTGGATGGGGTTCTGAAAAAAAGAATCATATTTTTATTTAAGAGTTTACGATTTGGGCACAAAGATAAGGAAAATCGTTGGTGGTGAGAAAGAAATGGAAATAAAAAAACATCAGCCGGTCGGGGCATTTCCTTGTAACGTCGTCAAACCCTGTTTCCGCCGCAGACGGGAAGTGTGCTTCGTAGGCTGGCGTGTATGTATAAGGTTTTCTCACGAAAAAACGTTAACTCTATCGCTCGTCTCGTAAAAAAGTCCGATATTTGCAGGCATGATTCAGATAGAAACCATATTTGACATATTGTGGAAAGGGTTCATAATCGGTGTTATAGTGTCTGCGCCGTTGGGTCCTGTAGGAGTATTGTGCATTCAGCGCACTTTGAACAAAGGACGCTGGTATGGTTTTGTAACCGGCATAGGGGCATCGCTGAGTGACATTGCATACGCTTTGCTGACGGGCTACGGCATGAGTTTTGTATTCGACTATGTCAATAAGAACATTTTCTATCTGCAACTGTTCGGAAGCATCCTTCTGCTGATATTCGGCATCTATACGTTCCGCAGTAATCCGGTACAGTCCATCCGCCCTGTATCTACCAGTAAAGGCACCTATTTCCACAACTTTATCACAGCGTTCGCCGTCACTCTTTCCAATCCGCTTATCATATTCCTCTTTGTAGGTCTTTTTGCCCGTTTCGCCTTTGTCAGCGAAGGCGTCCTGGTCTTTGAGGCCGTCACGGGATACCTTGCCATTGCTATGGGAGCATTGGCGTGGTGGTTCGGAATAACCTTTTTTGTCAATAAGGTGCGTACGCAATTCAACCTACGCGGCATCTGGATGTTGAACCGTATTATCGGCGGCATTGTCATGGTGGTGTCTGCGCTGGGGTTGGTATTTACGCTGATGGGCGAATCGTTGTATTAGTTTAGGATGGAAAAGCCGGTGCTCCGGTGAAAATGTAAATCATAGATCTCAAATTATAAATCATAAATCCCGACGTGAAGATTTCGCAACAACTGAAAGAGAAGAACATTGCCGAGTATCTTATATATATGTGGCAAGTGGAAGATTTGCTTCGTGCTAACAGGTGCGACATTGATTTGCTTCGCAGTAATATTATCTCCCGCTATCCTGTAGAAGAGCATGCTGCTTTGGAAGAGTGGTATGGCAATCTTGCCGATATGATGCGTGCAGAGGGGGTGACGGAGAAAGGGCATCTGCAGATTAACCGCAACGTTATTCGTAACCTGACGGACCTGCATGCCGAGTTGCTGGCTTCCACGAAGTATCCTTTTTATAATGCGGCATACTTCAAGGCGCTGCCTTTCATTGTAGAACTTCGGCAGAAGGGCGGACAACAGGAAGAACCCGAATTGGAGACCTGTTTCGAGGCGCTTTACGGCGTGCTGTTGCTTCGCTTGCAGAAAAAGGAAATCAGCCAGGGCACCGCCAAGGCGGTAGAGGTTATCAGCGCTTTCCTCTCCTTGCTTGCCAATTATTATGACAAAGACAAGAAAGGTGAGTTGAAACTGGAGAATGACTGACGGTGTATCTGTGTAAGGGATAGGGCAATGGATAGTAAATAGTCAACGTACCTATGTGTGTTAATAAGATATGGAAGATGTCGTTAACCGTAGGGAATAAATAGATAAACACTGAAGATGAATATATTGGTAACCGGTGCCAACGGACAGCTTGGCAATGAGATGCGGGTGCTCTCCGCGGAAAATAAGCAACACACTTGTTTCTTTACGGATGTGCAGGAACTGGATATCTGTGACGAGCAAGCCATACGTGCATTTGTAGCCGAAAACCGGGTGGATGTCATTGTGAACTGTGCCGCTTATACGGCGGTAGACAAGGCGGAGGATAATCCCGGACTTTGCGACAGGCTGAACCATATAGCTCCCGGTTATCTGGCCGCCGCTGCCGAGGCTTGCGGTGCTGCCATGATACAGGTTTCTACGGATTACGTGTTCGATGGAACCGGACATACACCTTATACGGAAGAAACCGTTCCCTGCCCCAATTCGGTTTACGGTTCCACCAAGCTGGCAGGCGAACAGGTGGTTATGCAGCAGTGCAGCCGTGCAATGGTCATTCGCACCGCATGGCTATATTCCATTTACGGCAATAATTTTGTAAAGACAATGATTCGCTTGGGCAATGAGCGTGAGCAGTTGGGTGTCATCTTCGACCAGATTGGCACGCCGACATACGCCAACGACCTGGCGCGTGCTATCTTTGCGGCTATCAATCAGGGCATTGTTCCCGGCATCTACCATTTCAGCAACGAGGGTGTCTGTTCCTGGTACGATTTTACGGTGGCAATTCATCGCATGGCAGGCGTCACCTCATGCAAGGTCAGTCCCTTGCATACGGACGAGTATCCGGCGAAGGCTCCGCGCCCGCACTACTCCGTATTGGATAAGACGAAGATTAAGAAAACATTCGGCATTACAATTCCGCACTGGGAAAAGTCGCTTGAAAAGTGCATTTCTCAGTTGATAGATGATAAATGATAATTGATAGATAGAAATATTCAGTATATGATGAATGAAATAGAGAGAAGAAGAACCTTTGCGATTATCGCGCATCCGGATGCCGGTAAGACATCGTTGACCGAGAAACTGCTGTTGTTCGGCGGTCAGATACAGGTAGCGGGAGCGGTAAAGAGCAATAAGATAAAGAAGACGGCGACATCCGACTGGATGGATATTGAAAAACAGCGCGGTATATCCGTAACTACCTCTGTGATGGAGTTCGATTACCGCGATTATAAAGTCAACATTCTCGATACTCCGGGTCACCAGGACTTTGCCGAAGACACATATCGTACGCTGACGGCAGTAGACAGTGTTATCATCGTTGTGGATGGTGCAAAAGGTGTGGAGACCCAGACGCGTAAACTGATGGAGGTCTGCCGTATGCGCAATACACCGGTGATTATCTTTATCAATAAGATGGACCGTGAGGCAAAAGACCCGTTCGATTTGCTGGACGAACTGGAGGAAGAACTCTCCATCCACGTCCGTCCTTTGACGTGGCCTATCGAGAGCGGTGCCCGTTTCAAAGGGGTTTACAACATCTACGAACATAACCTGAACCTCTACCAACCCTCCAAACAAGTAGTGACAGAGAAGGTAGAAGTGGATATCAACACGGAAGAACTGGACAATCGTATCGGTGCTCCGTTGGCAGACAAGCTGCGCGGCGAACTGGAACTGATAGACGGAGTGTATCCCGAATTTCAGGTGGAAGATTACCTGAAAGGCGAATTGGCTCCCGTATTCTTCGGTTCTGCCTTGAACAACTTCGGTGTGCAGGAATTGCTGGACTGCTTTGTGGAGATAGCTCCCAGTCCCCGTTCTGTAAAGGCGGAAGAACGTGAAGTGGAACCTGCCGAACCGAAATTCACGGGATTTATCTTCAAGATTACCGCCAATATCGACCCTAACCACCGTTCGTGCATCGCATTCTGTAAAATATGCTCCGGCAAGTTCACCCGCAACGCGCCTTACCTGCATGTGCGCCACGGCAAGACAATGCGTTTTTCCTCGCCCACGCAGTTCATGGCGCAGCGCAAGACTACCGTTGACGAGGCATGGGCGGGAGACATCATCGGTCTGCCGGACAACGGCACGTTCAAGATTGGCGACACGCTGACCGAGGGCGAGATGCTCCATTTCCGCGGACTGCCCAGTTTCTCGCCGGAGATGTTCAAGTACATTGAGAATGCCGATCCGATGAAGCAGAAACAGCTTGCCAAAGGCATCGACCAGTTGATGGATGAGGGTGTGGCTCAGTTGTTTGTTAACCAGTTCAACGGGCGTAAGATTATCGGTACGGTAGGACAACTGCAGTTCGAGGTCATCCAATACCGCCTGGAGAACGAATACAGTGCCAAGTGCCGTTGGGAGCCGTTGAGCCTCTACAAGGCTTGTTGGATTGAGAGCGATGATCCCGCCGAACTGGAGTCCTTCAAGAAACGCAAGTACCAGTATATGGCGAAAGATCGCGAGGGCAGGGATGTGTTCCTGGCAGATAGCGGCTATGTACTGCAAATGGCGCAGATGGACTTCAAGAATATAAAGTTCCACTTCACGAGCGAGTTCTGACGGGTATTACCCGAAATGGAACAGGGATGATAACGAATGCCGTTATCTGATTTTCCCATAGTCAACCGGCGTAAATCAACTACGCCGGTTGTTTCATATCGCTTCACATCCATTTGACTGTGTGCGATATCGGAGGAAACGGAACTTTTACCTTTATCTCCACTATCCGCAACGTGCTTATCAGTTACGATATCAATACCCGCTTGGGCAAGCTGACTTGGGACATTTGTTCCATGTGTGAGTTTATCCGGCTGCTGCACGAATCGGTGGCAATCCGCGAACGCGTGAGTGTCACGATTGTGTCTTGGGCGGAATTAATCTTCCGAAAAACTTGTTTGTCAGACGGATTCATCGTATCTTCGCTCCGTATGGATGTGCCGGCTACGAATAGGGTGCTTCTTGGTATATATTGACAAGTAATACAATTTTAAATGAAAGGTGACAGTTATGGGAAGTAATTATATTCGTTTCGATTGGGCCATGAAGCGCCTGTTGCGTAATAAAGTGAACTTTGGTGTGCTCGAAGGTTTTCTGACTACGCTTCTGAAAGAAAATATCACAATCCAAAAGTTGCTGGAAAGTGAAAGCAACCAGGAAGATGAGTTTGACAAGTACAACCGCGTGGATATGCTTGCCGAGAACTCCAAAGGAGAACTGATTCTGATAGAAGTACAGAACAACAACGAATATGCCTATTTCCAGCGTATGCTGTTCGGAGCTTCCAAATTAGTCACCGAATACATCAACCGTGGTGAAGGCTACGACAAAGTCCGCAAGGTCTATAGCGTGAACATCGTCTATTTCTCTTTGGGGCATGGTAAGGACATCGTGTATCATGGCAAGACCGAATTTCGTGGCATTCATCAGGGTGACATTCTCGAACTGACTCCTTTCCAAAGGCAGACATTCAAGGTGGATTGTGTAAGCCAGCTTTACCCGGAATACTATATATTAAAGGTAAATGATTTCAACCAAGTAGCCAAAAGCCCTTTGGAAGAGTGGATTTATTACCTCAATACCGGAAATATTCCCGATGATGCCACCGCTCCCGGTTTGCCGGAGGTGCGTGAACGGTTGAAGTTGGATCGTATGTCCAAGGGGGAACTTGAGGCATATTATCGTCATTTGGACAATATTGTCATCCTTCGTGATAATATAAATACGGAACGTGCCGAAGGTCGTGCTGAGGGTCGTGTTGAAGGTCGTGCTGAAGGACGTGTTGAAGGGCTTGCCGAAGGACTCGTTCAAGGCCGTACGGAAGAGCGTTACTCCATAGCCCGAAATCTGAAACAACTTGGCGCTTCCGATGACGTTGTGATAAAGGCCACCGGGCTTTCTCCCGAGGAAATAAGCAACTTGTAAGGTCGGAGAGAGTTCATGAAGATGATAGCTGTGCCGGTGAAGTATGTATATGCCTTTTTTCTCCTGACCTTCTTTTTGTGTCTGACATCTTGTTCACATCCGGATAGGGATATCTTGTTGCGTTACGAACGCTCCCTTGTCCAAGCCGATTCGTTGGTGCAGGGTGGTGGTGTGGATAGTGTCCGGATTGTTCATCTGCTCTCCTCCCTGCATCGTGAATATGAGCAGGCAAAGGAACTCTCAGGCGGGAAAAAGGTCCGCTTAGTGCCTGCCGACAGATGGAAGCAGTTTGGTTGGCTCTCATTTTCGGCACTGATGATAGGGCTTAACGTATGGTTCTCTATCCGGGATATCCACTTCTCCAGAGATCGTAAATATCGCCGTTACCTTGTCGACTTGAGCGAGAACGAGCAACGTCTGCGCAATAACGGTCGCGAGCGTGCCGAGCTGGAGGAGTGTCTGAAAGAAATGTCGCTGGAAGATGATGAACGCGAAGAGGTGCAACGCTCTTTGACGAACCTGCTGGCGCATGGCAACCGTTTGTGCGAAGAGAACGAATCGCTCAGCATCCGTCTCAAGGCGTACGAAGACCGTGCCGTGCCCCGCGAATTGGAATTGCTGACGAAGGAAAGCGAGCGCGCCCGGCAGCTGGACAGACAGGTACAGGCGCTCACAGCCTCCCTGATAGATGGCGATGAAGTGGTGGCACAGCTGCGCAACCATCCCAAATTCCTTACCGATAGCCGCTGGAACTATTTGCGGAAACTCACCGACCGTGTGTACGAGGGTGCTTCCACTCGTCTTGTCGCCCGTTTCCCCCAACTGACGCCTGCCGACCTCCAACTCTGCCTGCTGATGCGCCTGCGCTTCACGAATGCACAGATAGCCACGCTTACGGCGGTTTCTCCCGCTTCCGTCTCCCAGCAGAAATTCCGCCTGAAGAAGCGGCTGATGCAGGCGGAGGAATCCTTGTTCAAGGATGGAGAGACGTTGGACGAGGTAGTGTGCCGTGTCTGAATATCACTTTTCTGATGATAAAATATACGGACGTATTATGCTGCTGCAAACAGGCTCTCTGAATGGAATCAGAAGAGGAGCTGCTTTCACTCCGATACTGAACCCTATTCAGTCGTATACTGAATGCCATTCAGTCGTATAGTGAATCCTATTCAGTCGTATACTGAACTATCCCCACGCGAGAAGGTGTTCTGAGAGGGGAGGCTTGTGGTATACTGATAACTTGAATAGGCAACCTTCTTGTTTTTGAAAAATGTTATAAAATATACTTGTATAATAATGGATTTTGTGTCTTAAATATTTAAGTATGTTAAAAACAATATTGTGTTTGTGTATTTGAATAAATTTTAGAATATTTGAATGGCTTTTGATATATACGGTATATATAAGGTGCTATATTTATCGCATTTTTATTTAATACAATATCGTATTTCTATACTTATTGGTGGATTTCATACAAAGATTTATTTAATACTAATTGTTAAATAAATTGTTTAAGTCATTATTGACAGGTATGTACCTTGCTGTTGTTCTGATAGGAATCAATATATATACTAACAATTTATTAATGTATTACTATGAAACAACCGATTTTCGAAACAATTAGTGTAGTGGGTTTACTGTTGATTACTTCATTTGGTCATGCCCAACTCACGCCACCGTTTAATGTCAGAAATCAACGTACGGTACAACTTTATCAGTTGACTCCACAACAAGCGAATGATTATCAGAGGGTATTGGATGGAATCTTGCAAAAATGGAAGGTTGTAAAAGACAGTAAATGTTCACCTGCTGAGCGTAAGGAAGCAGAACAAAAGTTACAAAATGAACTTTGTGCCAATGTAAGGAAAATTTTTCCGGATACACAATATGTATTGTGGGATAGGAATCATAGAGGTAACTTAACGGTACGTTTCTATAAGGAGGATTTGGGAATGGATAATGACCAATTTGCCAAATTCCGTATCTTGACGCAAACATATTCTACTCAGAAAACACAAATATCAGGTATGAACTTGTTGGAAGCAGAACGTTCGGAACGTAGAGCCAAAGCATTCCAAGAATTTTCTAATGGATTATATAACATTGTGTCAAAGGAACTTGCTGATTATTTGATTTACGAGAACCGTATTTTGAATGCGGCGAAGATATTAAGCAAGAAATACACTATCCTGTCGGAAAATAAAGCCGTGCGGTACGCCATGTTGAAGTTTCGCCATGAAGAGGAATTGGAGAAGTTGGAAATGCAAAAACTTCCCCAAAAGCTTTTTAAAAAAGCCAAAAACGAGTTATTGGATAATTACGAGAAATCTCTTCTTAGCTTTCTCACTAATGAGGAGTATGTGGCTTGCAATAAATCCAGAGACCAATTGACGGACAAGAAATTCGCACAGGAATACAAAATGTCAAATGCGCAACTAGCTAAATACAAAGAACTTCGCAAGCGTTTGGCGATGAAAGAACTTACCATAAAGCAAAACAAGAAAGATAAAGCCGATAAACCTGTCAAATTGCAGGCTGCACGAAAGGAATTTGAAAAGGATATGGAAAAATTATTGGGAGCGGAACAATATAAACGTTGGAAAAAGAACGAAGTGCTAAAGGAAAAAAAGAAACAGAAATAAATATGTTATGATATCAATGTATCTAATATGAAAAACGTTTATGAAGAATTCTAAATATTTTAAATCGTTTCTATTGTTGTGCTGTGTCAGTTTGTTGTTTCAATCGGTAGTTGCGCAGGAACGTGAACAAAATCAAAAGGCGGAATGCTTTTGGACGCTTGATGAAATTCCGGGCTGGATACAGGAAAACATTAAATTTCCAAAAGCGGCATATCTGTATGGGATGGCAGGTGTTGAACAATTCGTCGTCAGTGCCGCTTGGGATGGAAGGGTTTTCATTACAAGCGGATTGAATACACTTAATCCTGCTTTCGAGAAAGAAATCAAAAGCGTGTTGGACAAAGCTCCGAAGTGTCGGTTTGCAGGAAATGAGATAAAGGATATCTATAAGCGGGTCGAAATAGATTTTACAGCTTATGTTCCTGAAGCCGTACGGTCGGACATACGGCTTGTTGAACGGCATCTTCCGCCCTGTTTCACATTGTATGGAGAAAAGATGCAAAGGCTGAAAGGGAGAGAACGGTTTGTGAAGTGGCTTTCTGCAAAGTTTGATTTAATCCGGAAGAATGGGATTGCCGGTTATAACGATACGATATTCTTGTGTTATACGGTATCGGAAAGTGGTAAGTTGAAGAATATCCGCGTGGAAGATTGTAAGGATGAATCGGTAAGGACTGATTTGGAGAGCATAATGAAACGTTCTCCTAAATGGACTCCTGGCATAACCGAAAGTAAAGAACCTATACCTGTATCCATAAAGGAAAGAGTCATTTTAAAAGCGGATGGACAGGGCGGGTCGGCTTCGCTGGAGATTTATATGGATGACGTATGCCGGAATTCCACTTCCGCACCGACAGACCCTGATATGATTGTGTTAAATCCCGAAGTGCGTATACGGTATGGCGGTGGCAACGAAAATTTTATGAAAACCATACACGATAATCTGCAGGTCGATGGAAAAGTGAAATTTGCCGGTACTTTTGTGGTTGAGAAAGACGGTCGGGCTACCAACATACATACCATATCGACAGACAGCCGGGCAGATAGCGTGATTATCGCATTGGTGGAACAAGCCCGATGGATACCGGCGCAACAAGGTGGTGTAAATGTCAGAGGGATATATACCTTTGCAGGTGTACAGTTGCCGCCTGCCCGGAAAGTGTATGGAACTCCACCGCATAAAAATTCCCAAAAAGAACGGTGGGAATATTTCAGACAGGCTTATCCGGAAGTGGATGCTGTGGTGGATGGGGAACGAAAATTCAAAACTTTAAGTTATGACGATTATCAAGAGGCATTGATGATGCGTGGCTTTCATGTAGTTCCGATAAAGATAAAGGGATATACTACTAAGAAATAGTACGGATTATACTTTCATTTTGAAAAGAAACTGTTTTCGACTTATATTTAGAATCATAATTTAAAACTTAAGGTATTATATGAAAAAGACAATTACTATTCTTGTACTTTTTATAGGAGTTATAGTTATTTCTTACTCTTGTCAAGATACATTGAATAATTTACCTACTGAGAAATGTATAATAGAGAATGCACTTACAGTAGAAGAAGCAAAAGCTTTTTTTAATTCTCATCAGTTATCAGCATTGATAACAAGAAGTATTGATGATGTAAAAGAATGTTTGTTGCCAGGAGATTATTCCCCAAATTGGGAGCAAGCTGTTCCTTCATCCAATAAGAATATATCCAATATTGATATTCCTATTTTGCCACAATATAAATATAGAGTTGTTCGTTGTAAAATGAACAATGGGGTGGCGCGAGCATATACAGTGAACATTACGCAAAAAATTGTAGTTTCTAAAAATTTGGAAAACAACAAATTAGGATTGTATCATATAACCCTTATACCTGACAATTCTTATTATAAGAAAAATAAAGGAGATATTAGTTCGCATTTTATTAGTCATGGTGATAAAAATAATTATAGTGGTTTGGTTATTTATTCACTTCCGCAAATAAAAAAGCCTGTGAAGTTAGAAAAGTATGTATCTGGAGAAAAAATATTTAGTATGTTGATACCTGCTACAACAAAAGAAAGAACGTACTTAAAGATGAGTATATTTAATAGATTGATGGATAATATGAAATTTGCTGTTTCTCAATCTGTTGCACAAACCCGATTTGGAGAATACGATAGTTTTTGGGAATGGTTTGAAGAAGAAGTTTTTCCTGATGCGGAGGATGGTGATCGTTACACAATGGAACAAGATGGTGAAGGGTGGTATTTAGATGATGGAGAGGGAGGTAGAATTGATATTCCAGATGATTTAGTTGATGATGAGGAACTTGATAATGATTGGTTTGAACCGGGTAATTGGTCGCCGCATGATGATTTTGATAATTCTGATGACTTCAACTCCGGTGAAGCTGATGTCAATTATGAGTTCGGTCCTTGGCTGCAAGTTTATCATAAATCGTGCGGACAATTATTAATGGTGGCAAATTGGAATGATTGGGATGGTGGAGCATTGTATTGCTCAAAATGCCGTAAGTCAGTGACAGACTTTGTATATACTTATTCTTATTATTAATAAATATTATGCAGCTAAATATTAAATATGTTTTACGCATATTGTATGTCAGTGTTCAGCTTGTTTCCTGTCAATCTGTCGACAAAGAAGTGCGCGAGGTGTTAAGTATCGCTTCGTCCCGGCAGCAGGAAGAATTATCCGGTTTTATTACCCATTATTCCGGTGAAAAGGATAGACAACAGAGTGCGATGTTCATTGTAGCCAATCTTGCGGACAAATATTCCGTAACGGGAGCAAGCAGCATTGCCTATCAAGAGTATATGGACTCCGTTTCGGGCAATGTCTCGACTGCCAACAACCGCAGAGGGTATAAATATCAGAAGAAGGCCGCTGTCTCATCCCGGAAACAAACTTCCCGGCGTGTTCCTGACATTGAGCGACTGCAAGCAGATTCGATGATTGAACATTTGAATGCGGCTTATCGGCTATGGGAACAGGCCCCTTGGAGTTCTGTATATTCGGAAGACATCTTTCGGAAGTATATTCTTCCTTATCGCATTGCGGATGAACCTTTAGAATATTATTGGCGTACCGATGCGTATATGCGCCACAACGGCTGCTTGCAGGCTTATAAAGATTCAAGTATAATTGCCGCCTGTGCATCCGTTTATCGGAATTTGGATTACCAAACCAACAACCTGTTTTGGGGAGAACCTTTGCAGGCTTATTCAGCCAACGTCCGTTACGGGCGGGGTACGTGTAGCGACTATGCCGTGTATACGGCAATGGTGATGCGTGCATTGGGCATTCCTACTACATTGGACTTTGTACCCTTTTGGGGAGACAACAACAACGGTCACTCCTTTAATGCCTTAATCTTGCCTGATGGTTCGTGCAGGGGATATAACAATAAAGAGGATTTGTTGTCCGGGCTGCATCTTTCCGGAAAAGTTCCTAAGGTGTACAGGCGTGAGTTTGAGGTGCAACGTAGCACCCTGTTGTATAAATATAAGGATACGGAATATATTCCATCCCTCTTTGCCGAACATAACATAAAAGATGTGACGGGCGATTACGACATACCGATGACGGACGTGACACTTCGAACCACATTGCACTCTCCTCAAACGCATATCGCCTATTTGGCAGTGTTTTCACCGGATGATTGGCGGCCTGTGGCATGGGGAGAGTGTAAGCATGGGAAAGTTGTATTCCGGAATGTCGGTACGGGATATACATCGCACGATGCTCCTTCGACCAAAGGAGAGGATTACAGAGAAGGCGGTTTGTTTTTACCGGTCTGCTATACCCGTACGGGGGATATGACGCCCGTGGCTTATCCGTTTATTTTACAGGAAAACGGTGCAACCCGTTATCTGATGCCGGATACCGGAAAAAGGGAGACGATACGAATCTGCCGTAAATATCCCCGCAAGACGCGGATTATAGAGTTTGCCGAAAAGATGCGGGGCGGTTATTTCGAACTGTCGAACCAACCGGATTTTTCGGATGCGGAAGTGGTATGTTTTGTGGACAGCACTCCGCAAAGCCACCTGCAAACGGTACGATTGCCGGAAGGGACGAAGCGTCGCTATATGCGTTTCTATAAGCGAAGAGGTGGCATATCCATAGGTGAAATGGGATGCCTGGATGAAGATGGAAAAATCATTCCAGGGAATGTGATAGCAGACGTCGTGCTTCAGGAGGATAGTGAACTGCAAAATATTCACGACGGAAGTGTCCTTTCTTATTTTGACATCAGTGGGCTGAAAGACACATGGTTCGGCATCGATTTCGGAAAACCCGTCCCGCTGAAAGAACTGTATTTCTGTCCACGGACGGACGACAATGATGTATCGCCGGGAGACGTGTACGAACTGTTCTACTGGAATAAAGGATGGAACAGTTTAGGCAGGCAGATTGCCATCGACAATGTGCTTACGTATAATCAAGTTCCCGAAAACGCCCTGCTATGGCTTCGTAATCTTACCAAAGGACATGAAGAACGTCCCTTTACATACGAAAATGGGAAACAAATATGGTGGTAGCTCTTAATTTATTAATCATTAATATCTAAATATGAAGAAAATAGTTTATTTTTGTATTGTTCTGTGCTTGTCGTTCCTTACGGCTTCCTTTTGGAACTGCACGGATTCGGAGCTTGTGAAAGGTAGTCCGCAAGTTCCGCACAAGGATTTTAGTTTGGAGGAAGCGAAGGAGTTCTTTGAAAAACAATACTTAAAGAACGTGCCTGTGACACGTGCTTTGAATAAAGGAAAGAAAAAACGGCTGGTTACTCCCGGTGATTTTGTCCCTCAATGGGAAAAGGCGACTGCTTCTGCCAGAGCAGGATTGGCGTGCTATGATATTCCCATAGAGAATG
The DNA here is from genome assembly GCF_910578895.1 of uncultured Bacteroides sp. GTDB lineage: Bacteria > Bacteroidota > Bacteroidia > Bacteroidales > Bacteroidaceae > Bacteroides. The sequence continues at coordinate 39,710 of NZ_CAJTSC010000001.1, read as the reverse complement.
ATGTCCATTACAAAGCTTTATATAGCATCTACCATAATGGTAAAGCTAAAGCATATTCTGTTAATGTCTACCAGAAATTGGTGATTGTGAAGAACCAATCGACAGGCAATATGGGAACATATATTCTAAACCTGATACCTACTGCGGAATATGATAAAAAATATCTGAAGCAAGTTGGTAATCGGTTTGTAAATTGTGCAGATAAGGGTGGTTTTTCCGGTATAGCTTTTTATACAATACCCAACTTGGACAGGATTCTTCGAGTGAATTATTATGAAAACGGTGTCAAGAAGAAAGGGGTCTTTTTGCTTGGCAAGCGTGAGCAGATGGAAGAGAAAATGAAAGTTGCCTGCCAAATCTTACATGGTGTTGTTGTGAAAGGAAAGAAAAAAATAGCAACGCGTGGATATGGTGAGGATGATTGGTGGGAATACGATGATTGGTGGGATGATTATGACGATGATGATGATGATTTTTATGATGATACGGATAAAGAAGATTTTCTTTGGGACATGAATAGTGGGGCATTTCTTAATCCTGATGATTTTGATTCAGGTAATGGGACATTTACAGAAACAGAAGATGGTGTTATATATATAGATCAAAATGGTAATGTTTTTGAAATGGAAGATACTGACGGAGACGGATGGTTAGATACTCCAATCGCTTCTGAAGTTGTGATAGAGCCGGAAGAGAATCTTGATTGGGATACAGGTAATGAGGAATGGATGGAAGCAACAAGACCAGGTGGAATAGATTATGAAGATCCGGATGATGAAGAGGATGACAATAATGATGATGATGGTTCCAATACTGATTTTACAGAAGAGAAAGACAAGGGTAAGAATGATGAACAAGAAAAAGAACAAGATAGTGAGTATGAACGAGAGTTTGCAATCGCATTAAGTGAGATAACTCCAATTCTTGATAAACTTGGAATTGACTTAAAAGAATATAAGATAGAACTCAATAAAGAACACTGTGCAGCTAATGCTAAAGCATTAGCTGATAATACGATTGCTGTTTGTACTCAATTTTTTAATTACACACGATATGATCAGGCTTCTATAATATGGCATGAAATATACCATATAAATAGTGGACATAATTCGGTAGGGGCAGAATCAAGTATTAGAATTGAATTGCCAATGCCGCCGACAGATATTTTAGAAGGTCTTAAAATTTATATAGAGTGGGCCAACAAGGATATGACTCCTGATATAATGGATTTGGTAAAAGCTGAACATTTACAATATCTGTTAGTAGAAGAAAAGACAAGAGATATTCAATGGTATAATAATGAAGTAGAGACTTATGCCGCTGAAAAAAATAATGGTATACCTAAGTCTGATTACTATGAAGGATTAATGAATTTTTATGAATGGAAATACGAACAGATAGTATCTCGTTTGGATGAATAATAAATAAAAACAAATAGTTATGAAACAAATATTATTACTGATATGTATCATTTTCCCGATACATGGAATTGCTCAAATAAATATGCAAATAGATTACGATAATGCGAGTAAAAAGGTAACTTTGTTCCTAAAAAATGAGACGGAAAAAGTTTTCAAATTTGTTCCTATAGAGGGAACTGTCTATGAGTATGTATCTTCTATTTCATTTTTGTATAAAGATGAGAATGGAAATATTCTTTGTAGTAGAGAGCGATTTATTTATGATGATCAATATCATCAGCAAATCAGGAAAGGTCAGTTTCTTGCTCCATATGAAGAGAAACAATATGTACATAGTTTAGTTAGATGGTGCCAAAATGTTAATATTCATACTGTAGATATAACCGTTAAGATAGATGCAAGAATTATAGGTAAGAAAGAAAATGGGAAAATAATAAAGTCTGATGGAACTTATAAGACGGAGTTTAAAAAGACGGTTTTATGGAAATAGAAACTTGAACAGATTATTTAAGTTGAAGAATAAATATTCTGATGCAGAAGTATATCGATGTTTTGGTATGAGACTTAAACTACAAGATATACTGTTGATAGGGATTGGCTTCTTGTTGCTTTGCAACAGAGCCATTCCTATTGATTGTTCTTCTTTATGGCAATTAGGAACTTTGTTTCTTGTGTATATTGCAATACGGATATTGCCAAAGAAAAGTTATCCTGTTCTACTTTTGGTGGTCTGTCTGTCGGGAGCGGTGGAAACTGCCGTTGCCGTCTTGCAAAATTTTCATTATTGGGAAAGTAATCATCACGTTTTTGCCGTAACCGGAACATTTGGAAATCCGGGACCTTTAGGGGGCTTTCTGGCTACCTGTTTCATTGTATCTGTTTCGTTGTTTCGTGCAAATGGAGGAAAGCTAAATATCTATTGCAGGATATTGTGCGTTATTCTGATAATATTCATTGCTTATGGGTTGGTATTGACAAGTTCCAGAGCAGGATGGCTGGCGGCACTGATAGGCGTTTTGTTTTTATTTTGCAGTCGTTACCCGTTATCGTGCCGTATGAAAATACTGGTCTGCACGGTTGTAGGTGTTTTTATAGTAGCGTTGTATTTCTTAAAAGTGGATTCTGCTAACGGACGCTTATTTATATGGCGGAACACTTGGGAAATGATTAAGGATAGTCCAATCCGGGGGACAGGAACCGGGGGATGGCTGGCGAACTATATGCACTATCAGGCAAATTACTTTATGCAACATCCGGATTCCGTATATGCGTCATTGGCGGACAATGTGTTTTATCCTTATAATGAGATTTTACACTTCGTCGCAGAACAGGGAGCAATAGGACTTTTGTGCTTGCTGTCCTTGTTTTATGCTCTATTGGGTAAAAGGAGTAATAATAACGTAGAATGGGGAGTGCAAGGGGCGTTAGTATCATTCATTGTGTTTTCCTGTTTTTCATATCCGGCAGATATATTCAGGCTACAAATTCTGTTTGTCAGCATGATGGGAATGATGCGGGGTCGGCAATTCAATATTGCTGTGTCACAAAAGATGATACGGGTGACTGTTGGGCTTATTGTTCTATCTGTTGTGTCCATATCCGGCTGGTCTTTCGTCCTTTATCAGAGGACTTCTTCAGAAATCAAGCATACAACGTTCTGTCCGGACAGTCTGTTCCTGGCCAACCGTTTTCCCCTTTTCCGTTATAATCCGCAATTGATGTATTATTATTCTCAACGATGTGTCGTCAACAAATGTCCGACAGACAATACTCTGCAAATACTTCAAAGTACTTCTTCGATAGTGCCGACGTGCGAACTGTATTGCGATATAGGGGATATATGGCTTCTCAAAAAAGACACTACCCAAGCTGAAATGTGTTACCATATTGCGGCTTCTATGCTACCATACCGCCTCACTCCGAAATATAAGACATTTCTTCTTTACGTAAATCAGGGAAATCGGAAATCAGCCATTGATATAGGAGAAAAGATATTAAATCAACCGATAAAAAAAGAAGGTACTAAAACACTTAGGATAAAAGCTGAAATTATACAATATATGCAGAATTGTAGAGAGTCCGTCAATAATACAAAAGAATAATGCCTCATTATCAAATCTTTAAAAATGGCAGGTGTAGAGACTGTCGATTTCTTCTTCTCTTCTTTGTTTTATCCCCCTTTTTGTATCTGTAGAGATACAGGTTTGGTAATCCACTGTTTTTAAATGGTTTATCTAAATCGGCTGTAGATGCCATTTTCTTGTTTTCTCTTACTTCTCACTCTAACTTTGCAACATCGAATTTGAGAAAAGCGAACGGTCGAACCGTTGAGGCCTCACGATGAAAACCGCCGCTTGATTGGGTGAGATAAGAGAAAACATACATTATTAAACTAATTATTAAAAACAGTACGATTATGGCATTTTTTAAGAGAATTCAGAAGAAAGTAAACAATTTGTGGTATCCCCAATCTGTAACGTGGGGTAAGGCGGTGACTACCCGCGAAGTGGCGGACGAACTGTCTGCCATATCTACCGTGACCCGTGGTGATACGTATGCGGTGATGGAGAATTTGGGCAGGGTGTTGAGTAATTATATGGGGCAAGGACGTACCGTGAAGATAGACGGTGTAGGCACCTTCTATTATACTGCCACCTCTACCAAGAAAGGTGTGCAGACGGAAGAGGAAGTGAGTGCTTCGCAGATTAACGGCGTGCGTGTCCGCTTTATTCCCGAAGTGGAACGCAATAGCGGTCGCCAAGTGACGACCCGCAGCATGGTGAATACGAAGATTGTCTGGGAAGAGTGGGGCAAAACCGCTTCCAATGGTCAAGGTGGCGGAAACTCCGGTAATCAAGGCGGCAACCAATCCGGCGATGGCGAGGAAACGGATCCGTTGGGATAACCGTTTTATATCGGCGGTGAGTTTCGCTGCCTGATGTTTGCTTATGCTGAGAAACTGTTTTAAAAGAAAATCAAAACAGTTTATTGGAATTGAGGGTATCAAAGAACTTTTCAGTGAGGAGTTCCGGCATACCCTCAATCTTGTTTTAGCATTATTTATAATTACACCACACTGTTCTTTAATGAATTATCGCTAATTTCGGACGATTTTTTGCAAATCCGATAGAATAACTAATAATTTATAATATGGAAAACTTGAATTTAGCGCTTCTGCTAATGGTGATAGGTATGGCAACGGTGTTCGCTATCCTATTGATTGTTATCTGCTTAGGTAAAGCTCTTATTGCTCTTGTGAATAAATATGCTCCCGAAGAGGTTGTCCCTGCCAAACAGGCGGCAAACGGTCCTGCGGCTATTCCCGCCAATATTATGGCGGCTATCAGTGCGGCGGTTACGGTAGTGACACAAGGCAAGGGTAAGGTTGCGAAAGTGGAGAAAATCTGAAATAACTAATCTTAATATAAACACACACAGGAATAATTTAGTATGAAAAAAGAAATCAAGTTCAGTTTGGTGTTCAGGGATATGTGGCAAAGTGCCGGAAAGTATGTTCCCCGTGTAGACCAGCTGGTGAAAGTGGCGCCTGCCATTGTCGAAATGGGATGTTTTGCCCGTGTAGAAACGAATGGCGGCGGTTTTGAACAGGTAAATCTATTGTTTGGCGAAAATCCCAATAAGGCTGTGCGCGAGTGGACGAAGCCTTTCCACGAAGCCGGCATACAGACACACATGCTGGACCGTGCATTGAACGGCCTGCGCATGAGCCCCGTGCCTGCCGATGTCCGCAAACTGTTTTATAAAGTAAAGAAAGCGCAGGGCACGGACATTACGCGTACTTTCTGCGGACTGAACGATATACGCAACATCGCTCCTTCCATCACTTATGCACACGAGGCGGGAATGATTTCACAGTGTTCGCTCTGCATCACCCATTCGCCTATCCATACCGTAGAGTATTATACGGATATGGCGCTGAAACTTATTGCGTTGGGTGCGGATGAAATCTGTATCAAAGATATGGCGGGCATCGGTCGTCCGGTATCTTTGGGCAAGATTGTGGCTAATATCAAGGCTGCTCACCCGGAAATCCCCGTCCAGTATCACAGCCATGCGGGTCCGGGCTTCAATATGGCAAGTATTCTTGAAGTTTGCGAAGCGGGTTGCGACTATATCGATGTGGGTATGGAACCGCTTTCGTGGGGTACGGGACACGCCGACCTGCTCAGTGTGCAGGCTATGCTGAAGGATGCCGGTTTCCAAGTGCCCGAGGTGAACATGGAGGCGTACATGAAGGTGCGTGCGCTTATCCAGGAGTTTATGGATGACTTTCTTGGTCTGTATATCAGTCCGAAGAACCGCCTGATGAACTCGCTGCTGATTGGTCCGGGACTTCCGGGCGGCATGATGGGCAGCCTGATGGCTGACCTGGAGTCTAACTTGGAATCTATCAACAAGTACAAGGCAAAACGCAACCTGCCGTTTATGAAGCAGGACGAATTGCTTATCAAACTCTTCAACGAAGTGGCTTACGTATGGCCGCGTGTAGGTTATCCACCGTTGGTAACTCCGTTCAGCCAGTACGTGAAGAACCTCTCCATGATGAACGTGATGGCTATGGAGAAGGGTAAGGAACGCTGGGGCATGATAGCTGATGATATTTGGGACATGCTGTTGGGCAAGGCGGGAAAACTGCCGGGTGAACTTGCTCCCGAAATCGTGGAGAAAGCGGAACGAGAAGGACGCAAATTCTTCAACGGCAATCCGCAGGACAATTATCCCGATGCACTGGACAAGTATCGCAAGCTGATGAAAGAAAACAAGTGGGAACTTGGAGAGGACGATGAAGAACTCTTTGAATATGCCATGCACCCGGCACAATACGAGGCTTATAAGAGCGGAAAGGCGAAAGAGGATTTTCTGGCTGATGTGGAGAAACGCCGTGCCGAACGCGACAAGTCGCCTTTGGACGATGCCAAACCCAAAACGCTCACTGTACAGGTGGACGGACAGGCTTACCGTGTGACGGTGGCTTACGGCGACATCGACCTGCCGGCTTCCGCTACCGAGAAAGTGACTGCTCCCGTAGGCGAAGGACAGGACATAGTGGCTCCGCTCGAAGGTAAGTTCTTCCTGACAAAGAACGCGCAGGAAACTCCGCTCAAGGTGGGGGATAAGGTAAACGAAGGCGACTTGCTTTGCTATATCGAAGCAATGAAGACTTATAATGCCATCCGTGCCGACTTTAGCGGAACGGTGACCGCTATCTGCGCCAATCCGGGTGATTCTGTTTCTGAAGATGATGTATTAATGAAGATTGGATAATGGAAGATATATTTGCGAAACTTTATGATATGACGGCATTCAGCAATATCATTGCCGACCCGTCGTTCCTTGTAATGTATGCCATTGCCTTCATCTTGCTGTATCTGGGCATCAAGAAGCACTACGAACCGTTGTTGCTGGTTCCCATTGCTTTCGGTGTGCTCATTGCCAACTTCCCTGGTGGTGACATGGGAGTTATCCAGGCGGATGAAAACGGCATGGTAATGGTGAAAGGTGTGTTGAAGAATATCTGGGAGATGCCGTTGCATGAGATTGCACACGAACTCGGACTGATGAACTTCATCTATTATATGTTGATAAAGACCGGATTTCTGCCGCCCGTCATCTTTATGGGTGTGGGGGCGATGACGGACTTCGGACCGATGCTCCGCAACCTGCGTCTTTCCATATTCGGTGCGGCTGCACAACTTGGTATCTTTACCGTGTTGCTGGTGGCTGTGCTTATGGGTTTCACGCCTCAGGAAGCCGGCGCGTTGGGCATTATCGGTGGTGCTGACGGTCCTACGGCTATTTTTACCACTATCAAGCTGGCTCCGCATTTGCTGGGTCCCATCGCCATTGCGGCATATTCGTATATGGCATTGGTGCCGGTAATCATTCCGTTGGTCGTGAAGTTGTTCTGTAGCAAGAAAGAGCTGATGATTAACATGAAGGAGCAGGAAAAACTTTATCCTTCGAAAAACGAGATAAAGAATTTACGTATCTTGAAGATTATCTTCCCGATTGCCGTTACTACCGTTATTGCTCTTTTCGTACCCACGGCAGTGCCTTTGATTGGTATGCTGATGTTCGGTAACCTGATTAAAGAGATCGGTTCCGATACCAGCCGTCTGTTTGATGCGGCAGCCAACAGCATTATGAATGCGGCAACTATCTTCCTCGGGTTGAGTGTGGGTGCTACCATGACAAGCGAGGCATTCCTTAACTGGACTACTATCGGCATCGTTATCGGCGGTTTCCTTGCATTTGCTTTGTCCATTACGGGCGGTATCTTCTTTGTGAAACTGTTCAACCTGTTCTCCAAGAAGAAGATTAATCCGCTGATTGGTGCGACGGGATTGAGCGCTGTGCCTATGGCAAGCCGTGTATGCAATGAGATTGCCACCAAGTATGACCCTAAAAACCACGTGCTGAATTACTGTATGTCCAGTAATATTTCCGGTGTTATCGGTTCGGCGGTGGCAGCGGGTGTGTTGATTTCTTTCCTCGGATAAGGAAGTGATGATATAAAAAGCTCGTGCTTTGTTTTTTCAGGCACGGATTACACTGGTTTTAGTTTGGACATAGGTCCGTAAATACAGTGAAATCCGTGCCTGAATTATAATATGTTGCAAGCTGTCCGGCGGTGGTAAACGCTCTCTTTCTATACTTGTTCTTATTCACTGATAACCTTCCTGTATTCCGCTACGGCCATTTTGGCGGCAAGATGTGCATGGATGAGGTTGGTTTGCGCCTGTGTCCACGAAAGCTGTGCAGAGAGTACGTCAACCATGCTTGCCCTGCCTTCGTTGTACGAGAAGGTGACTAAATCGAGGTTCTCTTCGGCGAGTGCCATATTCTCTTGGGCTTTCTTGACCTGCTGTTCCGTTTCCGTTAGTTTGGTGGCAGCGGCGGACAGCTCTTCCAAAATAGCATCCGCCACATAGCTTTGCTGTAGTTTCTGAATGCCTATATATGCTTTCTGTTGGCGGTTGGTCTTGAAGCGCGCACCCCACCGGAAAATGGGGATGCTAAGATTGATGCCGGCAATGGGCGTGTGGGGGACATCCTGTCCCATATAGGCGGTGCCGGTATCCCAACCGGTAGCCAGAAACATGCTGAGTTGGGGATTATATTGGCTGAGGGCGGCTTTGCGCTGTGCTTCGCTTTTGGCAATGCTGACATTGGTGCTGTTGTAGTCCGCGCGGCGTCCTAATACTTCATCGATGCTTAATAGCCTGACGGGTTGATGGCTGGTATGGATTTCACTAAGGCTGTCCACCGGGGCATCCGGTTTTTCTCCTATTAGGATATTCAACTGTTGCAAGGCAAGGGTATAGTTCTGGCGTGCCTTGATGTACTGCAATTCCGCTTCTTTCTTGCGAGTGGAAATCATTAATAAATCTGTGCGGCTGATAGCGCCGTCGTCAAACCTGTCTTGGATGATGTTGTACTGCCGGTTGATGATATCCTCGAAACGGGCTGCAGCTTCGAGCATGGCTAATGCTGCCGAAGCGTTCCAGTAGACGGCATCGCTCTGATAGTGTATCCGGTCGAGTGTCAGCTCTACGGCTAACTTGTCCAGTTCTTCATCGGCTTTGGCAATGTTCTTTTGGGCGATGAGCGAACCGCCTGTATAAAGGGGCTGTCCCAAGGTTGCCAATGCCTGATAGGTGTAAGGGCGGTATTGTCCTGCAGGGCTGTTCCAGGCATCCAGCCGGCTTAGGTTGGATGTCCCTTCTGCGGTGATGTCTATCTTGGGCAGAAAACCGGTCTGTACTATTTTGCGGGTTTCGGTACTTGCCGTGACTTTCAGGCGTTGCTGTTTCAATATTTGGCTGTATGCCTCCACTCTGTCCCGATATGCCTCGCGGCTAAGATGTGCTTCTTGTGCCAAGGCGCTTATGCCGAACGCCATGAATGACAGTATAAATATAATCGTTTTCATCATTCCAAGTATCAATAGTAAATAGTCAATAATCAATTGTTAAGCTGTAAATCCCTTATCCTTTTATCCTGTGTATTGCACAATAAGCCACCGGCAATACAAACAGCGTGAGTATCGAAGCCACCAGCAACCCTCCCATAATCGTAGCCGCCATGCCGCCGAACATGGCATCGAACAACAATGGGAGCATGCCCAGGATGGTGGTTCCCGATGCCATAGCCACCGGGATGATACGGGTGGTCGTGGCGCTGATAACCGCTTCGCGCGGTGCTTTGCCGGCAGCTGTTTCCGCATCAATTTGGTCTACGAGGACAATGGCATTTTTGATGTTCATACCAATTAGTCCCAATAAACCCAGGATGGCAAAGAAGTCGAACGTTTTGCCCAAGAGCAGTAGTCCAAGTACGATACCGATAAAGATAAGTGGCAGCATCAGCAATATGACGATAGGTTTGCGGTAGGTCTTGAACAGGAACAGCAGGGTGACGAACATCAGGAAGAAAGTCAGCGGCATATTGGCTGCCAGTGCGGCGTTGGATTCTGCCTGGCTCTCTTGTTCGCCGAAGTACTTCATCGTATATCCTTCGGGGACGTTTATCTCTTTCTGCACTTGTTCCCATACACGATTGAAGGCGGCAATGGCATTTACTCCCCGGCGAGGGTCGGCTTGTGCCATCATAACCATTTGGCGGTTGTAATCCTTTATATTGGAGAACTTATACTGATAGTCGAACTCACCGACTACTTGCTCCAGTGTAGTGGTCTCGCGCGTGGTTCCGAATACGGGCAACGTACGCAGGTTGTTGATACGGAATGAGTCGATTGTATTATCTTTCAGCAGGATAGGAAGCATCTGGTCGCCCTGCCGGTATTCTCCCAGCGTCATGCCGCTTGTTCCTATTTGTATGCTCTGTGCCATGCTCTGGCGTGATACGCCTAAGGGCTGCGCACGTTCCTGGCTGTATACGGGTTTCCAGACGGGAATTTTGTTTCCCCAGGAATTGCGCACATTGATGAGGTCTTCATCGCGGTGCATTATTTCCAGCACCCGGTTGGTCAATGCCACTAACGTGTCCGTATTATTGCCGATAAAGCCTATCTCAATGGCGGCATCTACGGCAGGAGAGAGTTTGAAAAGTGTGGTGCGGGTAATTGCATCGGGATAGTTCTCCTTCATATAGTTGTCCAGGCTCTCTTCATACTCTTTGGTATATTTGCTGTCTGTCACCTCTACCAGAAGATTGGCAAAGTTGGGCTTTGGTCCTACGGAAGTGGATGCCAGGTAGTAACGTAACGGAGTACTGCCAAAGGTGACGGAAACTCTCTTCACTTCCGGTTGCTTCAGCAGGTGGGCTTCCACCTGCTTCATCTCTTTCTCTACATCGCGGATGCTGTATCCTTCGGGATAGAAGACATCGGCACGGAAGTAGGGCTTGTCCAGCGAAGGGAAGAAATTTTGCGGCATCAGTCCCATGACAACGAATGAGAGGATGAACAGTGCCGCCATGCTTCCCAGGGTCAGCGCTTTCCTTCGTATCAGTACGCTGAGGAGGGCTGCAAACTTGTGATAGAAAGGCTTGTCGTACGGGTCTTTACCGCTGTTGTCGGTTCGGGTTTTCAGTATGAAATTACCGAAGGTCGTGGTTTGCGTCAATGCCAGTATCCAGCTTAGCCCTAACGAGATAGCCAGCACGATGAACAGCGGCTTTACGATCTCGGCAACGGAAGACGGTGCAAGATAAAGCGGCAGAAAGGAACAGACAGCTATGAAAGTTGCTCCCAGCAATCCCCATTGCGGTCTGGTAGCACCGTCTATCAGTGCTTTCCGCCTGCTTACGCCGCGTGCTATGGCAATTTGTGCGTTATCGGTCACTACAATGGCGTTGTCCACCAACATGCCCATGGCAATGATGAAGCCCGCCAGTGAAGTACGGTTCAATCCTACTCCCATAAACGACATGATAAGCAGTGTGCCGCCAATGGAGAACACCAGTGAAGAACCGATGAGTATGCCGGCACGCATCCCCATCACCAGCATGATGATGACAATCACAATCAGGATGGATTCTATCAGGTTGATGATGAAACCGTTGTTCGCTTCTTTGGCGATGACATTTTCTGGATAAAGGCTTTCCAACTCCAGCCCTACGGGGATGAGAGGCAATAGCTCGGCAAGTTTTTTCTCTACCAGTTCACCGGTTTTTACCACATCCTTCTGCGGGTCGGTGGAGACACCGATGCCGATAGCACGTTTACCGTTTACGTGCATGATAGTTCCGGGCGGGTCCATATATCCTTTTTCAACAGTGGCTATGTCGCCTAACTTGACTTGACCGGCGGGGGTGGTAAGCGTTTGGTTACGGATGTCGTTGATGGTGGTGTAGGTGCCGTTGGCAACAATACGCAACTGTTGCCCACCCGCACTGATTTCGCCTGTATTGATAATCTGGTTCTGCGATTGCAACAGGTTAGCCAGTTGTTTGGGGTCGATACCCATTCCTGCCAGTTTGCTGACAGAGATAAAGATATTGACAACTTCCGTCTGTGTGCCGAACAGGGCTACCTTCATGACCCCTTCGGCAGTGATAACCTGCGTTTTGATACGTTCTGCCCAGTCGCGCATCTCTTCGTATGAGAAACCGTCGTCGCCAACCAATCCGTAATAGATGCCGAATACATCGCCGAAGTCGTCCGATACCGTCGGTACGGAAGCACCTGCCGGTAGTTGCGGCTGTATGTTGAGCACCTTCCGGCGCAGTTCGTCCCACTTCTGCGGGATAGATGCGGCAGAGAGTGACGGTTGCAGTTCGAATGTTATTTTGGAAAGCCCGTACATGGACTCGGATTTTATTTTATTGACCCCGCTCATGCTCTGTATTTCGCGGGAGATAGGCTCGGTAATGAGCCGTTCCACTTCTGCCGGTTCGGCTCCGGGATAGCGCGTCATGATGACCGCCGTCTTTATGACAAAGGGCGCGTCTTCTTTCTTTCCCAAACGGTCGAACGAGAATATGCCGCCGATAAGCAACACGGCAAGGAAGAAGTAGATAATCTTTGTATTATCTAATGAATATTTGGCTAAGTTCATTTTTATGAGAATGATAAGGTGGTGAGGTTATCTAATTTCTTTTATCCGCTGTCCGTCCGTCAATTGGTATACTCCAGCTGTAACAATGGTTTCGTCCGGTTGCAGTCCTTTGGAGATAAGAAGGTTGGCTTCGCCCGTCGGTGAATATACGGTTATCTCGCGGCGGCTTACTTTGCCGCCTTTCACTACCCATACGTAGGTACGCTTGCTTTCGCTGTCGCCGAATACGGCGCTTAGCGGTACATTCATCAGTTTTTCTTCGGTGAAGGAAGTGATGTCCGAGGCGAGACGGATACTACAGGTAAAGCCGGGTTTCACATCATAGACGGTACGGTCAAAAGCAGGATCGTTGATGGTGATTGTGACCGGGATGCCCGTGCCATCGGTCGATATGTCGAGATATTCTTCCAGTTTGGCATTGAACACCTTGCCTTTGTAGCTGTCGAACTCTACCTTGAATGTGGCATCTTTGTCGCGAAGCAGGTAGAGATAATCGTCGGGCACGGTAAACTTGATGCGTAGCTTCCGTGTATTGACCAGCCGTACAATGCCTTCTCCCGAACTGACGCGCTGATAGTTCTCTACCAGCCGCTTTTCGATAGAGCCGTCGAAGGGAGCCGTCAGTTTCGTATCCCGCATGTTGTTGGCAGAGAACTCGTAGGCGGATTTTGCTTTCTGATAATTGGCAACGCTGATTTCATACTCCTGCCGGGAGATAGCCTGTCTGCCCAACAACCGTTTGTTGCGTTCCATTTGTGCGACGGCGGTTTCATAGGCAGCCTTGTCGGCGGCATATTGCAAGGAGATGTCCCGTGGGTCGATGGCGGCAATCAGTTGTCCTTTCTTTACCCTTTGTCCTTCCACTACCGGAAGGTTGATGATTTGCCCGCCCACACGAAATGCCAGCTGCACATACTCCACGGCTTCCACCATGCCGGAGAAATCTTTCAGTATGACCGGCTGCGAACTCACGATAGCCGTTTTCACAGGTCGTACCGGGGTGGTTTCTTTCCCTTTCTTTTGCCCGCAGGACGTAATGACTAACGTCACTGCCAGGGCTAACGTATATATTTTCTTCATTTATGCTGATTAAGGCAAGTCTTTGAGGGCGACCGTTAAATCGGCCCCTTGCCTTAATTCATAAACGTTTTCATATATCTGTATGTTCAGTTTGTTTCCGGAGGTCAGTCCGATTTTTATTTCTTTGCCAACTTGTATGCGCAGCGTGCGGCCTAAGTAATTCACTTTGAATGAATAACTACTCCATTTCTCAGGTATGGAGGGTTCTATCTTAAGCGTGTCGTTCAGAATTTGCAATCCAGCAAACCCGCGTACCACCGCCAGCCAGCTGCCCGGCATACTGGTGATATGTAGTCCTTGGTCGCCTTCATTGTTGTAATCGTCCAAGTCCAGACGGGTGGCATGCAGGAATAATTGGTATGCCTTTTCCACTTTTCCGATACGTGCGGCAAGAATGGAATGGATATGCGGGGAAAGGGAAGACTCGTGCACGGTCATTGGTTCGTAAAACTCAAAGTTGCGGCGGATGGTTTCCCTGTCGAAGTTGAAATAATAAAGATATAAGCCAAGCAGGACATCACTTTGCTTGATGTAGCAGGAACGCAAAATACGGTCCCACGACCAATATTGGTTGATAGGGCGCTCGTTACCGGGAATGGCGTCTACGCTTTGCAGTACCTTGTCCATATAACCGTCGTTTTGGATGAAGATGCCCCGTTCCGGGTCTTCCGGCAGGTACAGCCGTTCGATGATGTCCCGCCAACGCCCGCATTCTTCCGTATGGTTTAGTTGGGTGGTGCGGCATACGCGGGCATATTCCTCGGGATATTGCCGTGCTATGATTTCAAGATAGCCCAGGGTAGCCCTGAGGCAACGCATACAGGAATAGTTGGTATACCAATTGTTGTCTACATTGTTTTCATACTCGTTGGGTCCGGTAACTCCCAGGATGACGTATTTTTGCTTAGGCTGTGAGAAAGACACCCGCTGGCTCCAGAAACGGCTGACGGCTATCATTACCTCCAGCCCGTAACGGGCGATGTAATCCAGTGTGCCCGTAAGCGTAGCATGTTGCAGAATGGCATAGACAATCATGTTGTTCCGATGAATCTCTTCAAAAGTAATCTCCCATTCGCTATGGCACTCTTCGCCGTTGCCGGTGACCTGCGGAAAGAGGGCTGCACCGTTGCCGAAACCCAGTTTGCGGGCATTTTCAATGGCTTTAGGCAGTTGCTTATAGCGGTACATCAACAGGTTCTCGGCAATCTTTTTCGGAGTGGAGAGCAGGAAGAAGGGAACGCAACACAATTCTGTATTCCAGTAAGTGTTTCCGCCATACTTCTCACCGGTAAACCCTTTAGGACCGATATTCAGGCGCGAATCATCTCCTCGGTATGTCTGGTAGAGCTGGAAGATGTTATAGCGTATACCCTGCTGGGCTTCCGGATCACCTTCGATGATGACATCGGTCTCGTCCCATATCTCCTGCCAGGCTTTCCGGTGCTCTTGTTCCAAGACATCCCAACCCGTACTTTGGGCTTTTCGGGCTTCCGATACGGATGTTTCTATCAAATTATGCCGTTCGTAATAGAGGGAAGATGTGATGGCGATGTATTTGATGAGCGTTACGGTATCTCCCGGTTTCACCTCAATGCCTACGCTGAAGCCCGCCTGCTTCTCTTTTTCTATTCGTATTGGGTTGGCGAATGTCTCTTTGTTATTCTTGAAGAACTGGTAGGTCATGGCATAGCATATCTGCGCATCTTCCCGTCTGGTCTGTGTCCATAGGTAAGCGCAGTTATTGGTTGTGCCGGAACGTAGGATATTCCATATCTTTCCATCGGGTTGCTCGGTGCAGTTTACGACATCCCCGTCAAAAGCCGGTACGAGGGAAATCTTACCCGCATAGTTGAGTGACGTGACGCTATATTTGATCAGGCAGAGGTTGGGACGTGCCATATCGGTGATGTGTTCCGTATGCAGGCGAAGTTTGTTGCCTCGCGACGAGGTGACTTCCGTGTCGCGGTAAGAGATACCCGCTTTCATGTCGAGACGTCTGTTGAAACTGTCCACATCCCATTGTGCCAGGTCCAGTTCTTCGTCAATGAGCCGCAGGCTGATGCGGCTCCAATCCGGTGCGTTGGGGATGCGCGTGTAGAATCGGGGGAAACCGTTCTTCCACCAGCCTACGCGGGTTTTGTCCAAGAATGTGATACCCGCCACGAATGCGCCGCGATAGCTGTCGCTGCTATATGGCTCTTCAAAATAGCCCCGCTGTCCGAAACGGCCGTTGCCCAGGCTGAATATACTCTCCGACCATCGCATACGGTCGGCTTGGAAGCTATTCTCTATGATGTTCCATTCATCGGTTTTAAGGTATTTTTTCATGGAGGTGTTTTTCTGTGTTTTATCTTTCTTCGTTAGTCTCTTTTATCAAATATACGCAGGCGGCTCCGATTATAAGCATCACACCCGCCATTACCAGCATATTTATTTCGGGAGAAAGCATCCCTTTGGGCGTGAACAGTGCCAAAATACTTCCACCTAATGCCGCTGCTACGATTTGAGGGATACAGATGGTGCCGTTGAACAACCCGAGGTATGTGCCCATGTGCCTGCCGGAAAGGGCATTGGTCAGAATAGTGAACGGCAATGCCAGCATGGCAGCCCACGCGCAACCTATCAGCAGGAAGGATATGAACAGTACGTATTGGTTATGTATAAAATAAGTGGAGATAAATCCGATGCCGCCCAATGCAAGACTCAACGTATAAATAAAGCGGCGGTCTTTGAACAAGGGAATGCAGACAGCCCAAAGCACGGAACCGATGGCTTGCACGGCAAACAGCACGCCCACCCAGTTGGCAGCTTCTTGGTATTGCAGGCTCTTGGTGTCGAGTACTGTTTTAGTGATGCCGTTTGTTGTATGTTCCACGGTGGGGGCATCGAAAACATTTGCGGCGATGCTTCCGTTGGTGTATGTCCACATGAACATGAAAGCAAACCAACAGAAGAATTGTACCAGCCCCACCGTCCAAAAGGCTTTCGGCGCTTTGACCAGCAGTTGCAGCATATTCACCTTCTCGTGTTCCTGCTTTTCCGTAATGCCATGATATTCCGCATATTCTGCTGGCGGCATCTCCTTCACCTTGACCGTTGTGTAGACGACACAGAATATCAGGATGGCAGCCCCGATATAGAAGGAGTAGATTACGGAGTCGGGGATTATACCCTGCGGCGCCGTATTGCTGATGCCTACCCGTGCAAATATGAACGGGAACAGATAACCTACCAGGCTGCCGGCATTGCATAGGAAACTCTGTATGGAGTAGGCGAGTCCTTTCTGCTTCTCGTTCACCATGTCGCCTACCATCATCTTGAAAGGTTGCATTGCCATATTGATGGAGGTGTCCAAAAACATTAATGATACCAGACCGAAAATCATAGCCGTGCTTACCACCATGCCGAAACTGCCCGCATTGGGGAGCAGGCACATGACGAGTACCGCCACTAACGAGCCTATGAACAGATAGGGGATGCGGCGCCCGAAGCGCGTCCAGGTCTTGTCGCTGGCAGCTCCGACGATGGGTTGCACGATGATGCCTGCCAGCGGAGGTAATATCCAGAAATAACTTAAGCTATGCGGGTCGGCTCCTAAAGTAGAGAAGATGCGGCTGATATTCGCACTTTGCAGGGCGTATGCAATCTGTACGCCAAAAAAACCGAAGCTGATGTTCCACAGTTTCCAGAAACTTAAATCGGGTTTTACTTTCATTGCTCTTTTGCTTTTTATGATATTGGTTTATAGATTAATTCGGTCGGTTGTGTTCTTATTTCGTTGTTCCTCTCACTACTAAGTTTGTCCGTACAATCTTGTTGGTACTTTTCTCCTCGTTCCCTTCCAACTTTTCGGTCAGGATGCCGAATGCGCTTTTGCCTACTTCCTCTCCACGTTGCTCCACCGTTGTCAGTTTCGGGTCGGTACTTTGGGCAATGGCGCCGTCGGTAAAGCCGCAGATGGAAACCTCATCCGGAACTTTCAGCCCTACCAGTTTGCAGGCATACAAAATGCCTGCCGCCGTTTCATCGTTAATGGCAAAGAAACCGTCGGGACGATTGTCGCTTTCCAACAGGTCGGGCGTTATGGCAATGGCGCGCTCCCGATTGTCGCATAGCAAAATCATGCTGTCGTCTACCGGGATTTTGTATTTCTTCATGGCGTCCGTATAGCCGTTGCGTCGGTTCTTGGTAATTTCAAGATGAGGGTCGGCTCCATAGAAGAAGATGCGTTTGCACCCCGTCTGAATCATGTACTCCACGGCGGCAAATGAACCTGCATAGTCGTCTACGACCACCCGTTCCGTTTTCAGCCCTGTACAGATGCGGTCGTAGAAGACAATTGGAATATCGTTGTTTAACAATTCTTGATAATGATTGTAGTGCTCCGTATTCTTGGCAAGAGAAGCAATGACGCCACAGACCCGGGCGGCAAGAAAAGAATGGACAATCTTCACTTCCTGTTCGTATGATTCGTTACTTTGCGCTACGATGATGTTGTAGCCGGCTTGGGTTGCCGCTGTCTCGATGCCACTCAATACGCACGAAAAGAAGTGATGCACTAATTGGGGAACAATCACGCCGATCGTATTGCTGCGGCTTGAACGGAGATTGACGGCAAGTACATTGGGCTTATAATTATGTTCGCGCGCATACGAATGGATAAGGTCGCGGGTCTCCCGACTAATGTCCGGATTGTCCTTGAGTGCTCTTGACACGGTAGAGGGCGAGACATTCAATGCCCGAGCGATATCCTTGATTGTTATCTGCGGTTTATTCATGAGTATGATTTGATTTTTCGGTCAAAGATAATGCAAATCTCCATTGTTCCGTTTGCAAAAATAACGGAATTAGTTAAAAGACACCTATTCATTATTATATATCGGAATGTAAGTTTGTGCAAACGATTGCATTGTCTTGTCGGAATGGGAATTTTAAGATTTTGGAGATATTGCATGGAAAAAACAGGAGAGAGTCAACTTCTTTGTTATCAGTCTTTCTGTACCGTATGGGTGCTGTATGCATCGTACAGTGTCGCTTTATGTGTAATACAGCAATGCTGTATGTGTGGTATAGTACCGTTGTATCTATAGTGCGGTGTGTGGCATTATAAGTGTGGTCGTGTTGTGCCAAGTAAATGGGAAAGCCGAGTTGAAAACTGCACATGCGCGCAAATTCATGCAATCGTTTGCATTTCCTGCCCTTTATATTTAGTACATTCCCTAGTATTTATTAAATTAATAAATCATATTTTTGCTGCGTCATGCTGCATCATGCTGTGTGTGATATGTATGCTTGAAAGACATTGGCAGGCTGGATACGAAAACTATTTTTCGAATAATATATATAATTAATATTGTTAACTTTAATTTATTAAATGCATGAAGCAAGTTAATCTTGGAATCAGTCGAACGATTCTTACCCTAATCGTAGGGTTGTTCTTGTCTGTTGGCGTTTATGCACAGAATATCACTGTGAAGGGGCATGTGAAGGATGCTTTGGGTGGTGTGATAGGCGCAAATGTAGTGGAAAAAGGTAATTCGTCCAATGGTACGATTACGAATGCCGATGGTAATTTTACCTTGTCGGTTTCTAAAGGTGCTACATTGGTAATCTCTTTTATCGGTTATAAGACTCAGGAAGTGGCTGCTGCTCCTTCGGTAGTTGTGAATATGGAAGATGATTCCCAACTGTTGGATGCTGTTGTCGTAATTGGTTACGGTTCTGTAAAGAAGAGCGACCTGAGCGGTTCGGTTGTTGCTATTGAAGCGGAAGAACTGAATAGAGGTGCCGTTACTTCCCCGCAAGAACTTATACAGGGCAAAGTGCCGGGACTTGCCATTACTTCCGGTGATGGCGGTCCGGGTGCGGGTTCTACCATCCGTATCCGCAGCGGGGCTTCTTTGAATGCCAGCAACGATCCGTTGATTGTAATCGATGGTATCCCTACCTCTAATGATGCCGCTCCAGGAACCTCAAACGCGTTGTCTACTATTAACCCGAACGACATTGAGACATTCACCGTATTGAAAGATGCGTCAGCAACGGCGATTTACGGTTCTCGTGCATCCAATGGTGTAATTATCATTACTACCAAGAAAGGAAGCCAGGGAAAAGTAAAGGTGACTTATAGCAGTACTTATACGGTGAAAGACCCGTATAACCGACTGGATGTGATGAGTGGCGATGAATTCCGTAATGCTATTCTTGGTCAGTACGCAGAAGGAACTGCCGAAGGCAAAGCGGTAAGAGATATTCTGAATCAGTTTCCCGAACAGTCGACCGATTGGCAGGACGCCATTTACCAGGCAGGTTTAAGTACGGATCAGAACTTGGCGGTTGCCGGTAAGGCGGGTTTCTTGCCTTTCCGTGTCTCTTTCGGTTACAATAACGAGCGTGGTACGTTGAAAACTTCCAAGTATGAACGTTATACGGGAGCCGTCAACCTGAGCCCTAAGTTCTTCGACAATCATTTGAGTGTGGATGTCAATGTGAAGGGCACTATTAACAACAACCGTTTTGCCGATTCGGGTGCTGTGGGCGCTGCTGCTTATTACGATCCCACCAAACCGATTTATACAGATACAGAGTATGGATACAATGGCTATTATAACTGGACTTCCATTGTAGAAGGTGCTGCTTCTCCCAATACGCTGGCATCTGTCAATCCACTTTCATTGTTGTATAACGTAGATAATTCCGGTACTACGAAGCGTAGCTTGGGTAATATTCAGCTTGACTATAAGATACACGGTTTCGAAGATTTGCGTGCCAACCTGAACTTGGGTTACGATGTCGCCAAGACCACGGGTGACAACTATGTGGTTCCCGGTTCCTTCCAAGCTGCAAAAGACGGTGATTTTAAGAATATAGGTCAGGGTAGTTCCTGGAGCAATCTGCGTCGTAACCACGTGCTGGATTTCTATTTGAATTATGTGAAGGATATTGAGGCTATCCGGAGCCATATTGATGTGATGGCGGGTTATTCCTGGCAACATTTCTATTATAACAACTTCAGCCAAGGCAAATCCAATCCGATTGAAAAACTGGCGGTTGATAAGGAAGGCTGGACTTATGATGATAATGAAGGACGCTACTTGAGGGATGACAGCACACCGGCTCCTTATGAAAACTACTTGGTTTCTTTCTTTGGTCGTTTGAACTATAACTTGATGGACCGCTACTTGTTGACGGCTACTTTACGTCGCGACGGTTCTTCACGTTTCAGTAAGAATCATCGTTGGGGTATGTTCCCTTCCGTTGCATTGGCTTGGAGTTTGATTAACGAAAACTTTATGGAAAGCACAAGAGAGGTTCTTTCTAATTTGAAATTGCGTGTAGGTTATGGTATCACAGGTCAGCAGGAAATTGGCGATTATATGTATCTGACCAAATATGTGTTCAGCAACAACACGAATACACAGTATTTGGGAAGCTTTTTATTGAAACCGGACGGATATAGCCCCGACTTGAAGTGGGAGGAGACGACTACTTATAACGTAGGTATCGATTACGGTTTCCTGAACAATCGTATCAATGGTAGCATTGAGTATTACCAGAAACATACTAAAGACTTATTGAATACGGTCAGTGCACCCGCTGGAACGAACTTTACCAATCAGATTACTGCCAATGTGGGTACGATGAAGAACGAAGGTTTGGAGTTCAACATCAATGCCGTGGCTATCCGGACAAAAGACTTCAGCTGGGAATTGGGATATAATGTCACTTGGAACAAGAGCGAGATTACGAAACTGACCGTGAATTATAATCCCGAATACGAGGGTATCGCAGCTGCCAACGCTCCTTTCGGTACCGGGGTTGTATTGTCAAGACATCAGGTGGGGGCAACTCCTTATAATTTCTGGTTGTTCCAGCAGGTGTATGATGAGAATGGAAATGCCATTCAAGGTGCACTTGTAGACCGTAACAAGGATGGGCAAATCACTGATGCCGACCGTTACTTCACCAATAAGAACCCGTTGGCGGATTGCTACATGGGGCTGAGCTCGCAGTTTACTTACAAGAATTGGGATTTGGGCTTCAACTTGCGTGCGAGCATCGGTAATTATGCTTTCAATGCCAGCAATGCGGACAATGGAACTTTGAATAACTTCGGCAACCAGGGCTCTTTGTCCAACTATAACAAGGCTGCTATTGAATACACAAACGGCTTTAAGTTGACTAATGCTGTCGAGCATAAGTGCAGCGACATGTATCTGGAGAATGCCTCTTACATGAAGATGGATAATATTACCTTTGGATATACTTTCAAGAAATTCTTTACCGACAAGATTTCCGGACGTATCAGCGCTTCCGTGCAGAATGTGTTCACTGTCACCAAGTACTCGGGGCTTGATCCGGAAATTCCGGGT
This sequence comes from uncultured Bacteroides sp., assembly GCF_910578895.1. Lineage (GTDB taxonomy): Bacteria > Bacteroidota > Bacteroidia > Bacteroidales > Bacteroidaceae > Bacteroides. The sequence continues at coordinate 17,795 of NZ_CAJTSC010000001.1, read as the reverse complement.
GTAAACGGCATAGACAACAACATCTGGCCGCGTCCGAGAACATATACTTTAGGTCTTAATCTTAACTTTTAAAAATTGATTCTTATGAAAATGAAATATATAACCGCTTCATTATTGTCGACAGCCCTGTTGTCGCTCACAGGTTGTGTAGGCGATTTGGATGTATTTCCGTTGGATGAAAAAGTGGTGGCATCGGATAAAGCGTACAGCGATGCTGAAAGTTATACCAAAGCTTTGAATAAAATATACTCCGTGTGGGCTCTCTCTGGACAGGATGGTGCCAATTCTTCCGATATCAGTGGGCTGGACCCCGGTAACACCGTGCTTCTCCGTTGTTGGTGGACACTTCAGGAGAACACTACCGATGAGGCTAAATGTGCATGGCCTGATTCTTGGGTGGCTTCCATTAACGGGCTTACTTGGGGAACGGCACAGGTGGAATCTATCGAAGGCGCTTATCAACGTAGCATGTATGTGGTGGCATTGGTGAACGACTTCATGAAGAATGTAGGCAACGCTCCTGCCGAAATCAATAAAGAAGAGTATGCCGCCGAAGCACGCTTTTGCCGTGCATTAGCTTATTATGCCTTGATGGATTTGTTTGGAAGACCTCCTTTTATCACAGAAAACAATTATGCGTTGGCACCATCGCAGTTGTCTCGTGAAGAGTTGTTTGACTGGATAGAAGGCGAACTTTTGGAGTTAAGAGGACAGCTTCCTGCCAAATACAAACAATACGGTAGAGCCGACCAAGCCGCTGTTGACGCATTGTTGGCACGTATGTATCTGAATGCCGAAACCTATACGGGTGATGCACGCTATACCGATTGCGTAGAACGTTGTAAGAATGTGATTGCTGGCGGATATCAGTTGGCAGACAATTATGCGGAACTTTTCATGGCTGATAACGGTGAGAATGCAAATGCGGTAAAAGAAATTATTTTCCCGATTATGGCAGATGGCAATACCACTCAGTCTTATGGTATCGGTGCCATTATTTTGGGTTCCCGCTCCAGTAGTGAATCAAGTCCTGAAACTTATGGATGCAGTAGCGGTTGGGATGGCTTCCGTTCTACAGGTAATCTGGTGAGAAATTTTGAATTCCCCAATGATGATGAAAGCACTTGGACAGCGGATAATATTTTAGACAAACGTGGTATCTTCTATGATGCAAACCGTTCTTTGGACATTACGACTAAAGCTTCCGGCACATTTACTTCTGAAGGTTGGGCAGTATATAAATATACCAATAAGAATAGCGACGGCACGAATGGAAAGAATGTCACTTTCCCTGACACGGATTTCCCGATGTTCCGTTTGGCGGACATCTACCTGATGTATGCCGAAGCTGTGGCTCGTGGTGGCGAGGGTGGCAGCCTGGATATTGCAGTTGGCTATATCAATGAATTGCGCGACCGTGGCTATGGCGATGAAAATCACCGTATCGATGCAAACTGGTTGACAGCCGATGCTGCCGTGTCGGGAGGAAATACGCGGGTGAAGTATGGAAATATCCTGAACGAACGTGCCCGTGAGTTATACTGGGAAGGTACTCGCCGTATGGATTTGATTCGTTTCGGATTGTTCACTTCCGGCTCTTATGTCTGGGCTGAAAAGGGCGGCATCATCACCGGTGTAGGTGTAGATGATAAATATCGTTTGTTCCCGATTCCGCAAACTGATATGAGTGTGAACGGAAACCTGACTCAGAACACGGGTTATTAATTAAAAAAGCATAGACAATTATGAAAAAAGTATTTAGCTATATATCTGCTTTAAGTTTGGCATTGGCGTTCAATGCTTGCGAAAGCAATTTGGATACGGTGACATACGATGCAAGTTTGGCAAAGCCGGCTGTATTCACTGCACTGGATGCATCCTATGAGTTGGATGCACAGAAATCGGAAGAAGTGGTTTTTACCTTGAAGTGGACTGAGCCGGATATGGGTTATCAGGCTGCGGTGACCAACAATGTTGAACTGGACATTGCCGGGAACGATTTTGCCCAAAAGAGGGTCGTGGCTTCTGTCGGCAAGGGGGGAGAATATGCGCTTACTCACAATGATTTGAACAATTTGTTGCTGGGACTGTTGGAAGATGCCGGAATGGGAGTGGATCCCGTTGATGTTGAACTCCGTATCTCTTCTTCTATCTCGGAAGCTGTGAAGCCTGTTTATTCGAATACGATTTCTACCAATATCACTCCGTTCGTGGGTGAACGCGAATATCCGAAGATTTGGATTGTCGGTGATTATTGCGGTTGGAATCATGGCAACAGCCAGTTTATCTATTCTGCCAATGAGGATGACAGTTATGCCGGTATGGTTTACTTTGACGGCAAGGCTCAGAATGGATGGAAACTGACACCGCAAGGTCAATGGGGAGCAGAATGGGCGGCTCTTAAGGATGCGATAGAACCGGAAGCTACTACGGCCACTCTTGTTACTTCCGGGGGGGGTAATATTGAAGCTTATTCACATACAAGTTACTACTTTGAATTTGATAAATCTACTGCTGTCCTGAAAGTATCCAAGGCTCATGATTCCTGGGGAGTAGTCGGCGTACACAACGCTTGGGGAAATACTCCCGATGTCAAAATGACCCTGGGTACGGAAGTCAAGTTCGGTACAACTCAGTACTTCTTGGAAGCTACGCTTGATTTGAAGGCAAATGAGGGTTGGAAAATCCGTCCGGATGGAACTTGGAGTGATGATGTAGGTCCCGGTGCAGTTGATACGACTGTGGAAGGCAAGGATGGTAATTTTATCGTTCCGGAAGATGGTAATTACACTATCAAGTGGTACTTTAACAAGGTGAAGCAACAACTTGTAGTTACTAAAAACTAAAATTTGACCAATAGGTGAGGATGTATCGAAACCATAAATGGTTTACATAATCACACTTTTCAGACGCTGATGACACAGGTAGCGCAGATAAATCAAAAAAAAGAATCCGCGTTATCCGTGTCATCTGCGTTTAGAAGATAGTGCATAAGTTGTTTTGAAGTGTACCCTCATTGCCTGTTGAAATTTATATTATTAAGTGAATATTGAAAATTAATAATCAATACTTATGAAAAACTCTTTTTATTCAACTCTTTTCATCTTTTTATTGGTGTTTTCGTCTTGCGGTGATGAGTTTGTTGATAAGAACATGCCGAACTTTCCGCCTAAGGAAGATACGGATAAGCCGGCAGAACTGGTCGATGGTTTTAATTATTCGGTTGAGGTGCTCAATGCCGACCTGCCTTTGACCATTACGTATAAAGCGGGAACTTCTTCTCCTCTGAACGGGTATGAAGGTGATGTCTATCTGCATACGGGTGTTATTGTGGAAGGCGTTTGGCAATTTGTTCCTGCCGATTGGAATCAGAATCTTGAAAAATGCAAATTTACTAAAAAGGCAACCGGTATTTGGAGCATTACTTTATCACCCTCTATCCGCGAGTGGTATGGTTCCGGTACGACTCCTGTTGAAAAGTTAGGGATGATAGTACGTAGCTCGGAAGGTGATAAACAGACGCCTGATACATTTATTGCTGTAGAAGATAATCAATACACCGGTTTTATTCCCGGTGAGATAAAGAATCAGGCAATGCCTGCCGGTGTTCGGCACGGCATCAACATCGTTGACAACTCTACTGTGACATTGGTAATGTATGATAAAGACGTGAATGGAAATCATAAAGATTACGCATATGTAGTGGGTGACTTCAACGGCTGGAGACTGAGCAACACTGAAGAATCTCAGATGTATCGCGATGAAGAAGCGGGTTGTTGGTGGATTACGCTTGATAATCTGGATGCGGATAAAGAATATGCTTTCCAGTATTATGTGGGTACTGCCGCTGAAGGCTCTATGCGGCTGGCGGATGCCTATTGCGAAAAGATACTTGACAAGGAGATGGACAAGTATATTCCGGCTTCTACGTATCCCGAAAATGAACGTGTGTATCCCGAAGGCGGAATCGGCATAGTATCTGTATTCAAGATTCGTAAAGATAACTTCGCATGGACTCCTTTTGAGGTAAAAGATGCCGGTAATTTGATTATTTACGAGATGCTATTCCGTGACTTTACCGAATCGGGAGATATCAATGGTGCTATGGCTAAGCTGGACTATCTGAAAGATTTGGGCGTGACCGCTATAGAGTTGATGCCCGTACAGGAGTTTGATGGGAATGATAGTTGGGGATATAATCCGTGCTTCTATTTTGCTATGGATAAAGCGTATGGTACGAAGAAGATGTACAAGGAATTCATTGATGCTTGTCATCAGCGGGGTATGGCTGTGATTTTGGACGTGGTTTATAACCATGCCACAGGCAATCATCCGTTTGCCAAGCTTTATTGGGACGGGACTGCCAACAAAACTGCCTCCAATAATCCGTGGTTTAATGTCGATGCCCCTCATCCTTTCAGTGTGTTTCATGACTTCAATCATAATTCTCCGCTGGTACGCGAATTTGTGAAACGCAGTCTGAAGTTTATGCTGGAAGAGTATCATGTGGACGGTTTTCGTTTTGATTTGACGAAAGGATTTACGCAAACACGTAGCGATGAATCTTCGGCAAGTAATTATGATGCCGACCGTGTGGCTGTTTTGAAAGACTACAATGATGCCATCCTTCAGGTTAAGCCCAATGCCGTTGTCATATTGGAGCACTTCTGCGATTCGGAAAATCTGGATTTGACTGCTGCCGGCATGCACGTCTGGCGTAATTTGAATCACGCTTTTTGTCAGTCCGGTATGGGATGGCAGGAAGGTAGCGGCTTCTCCGGGCTATATGCCAATGGCGATAATGTGGCGTTTGGCGGATATGTAGGCTACATGGAAAGCCATGACGAACAGCGTGTGGGTTATAAGATGAAGGCTTATGGCAATGGCGATATTAAAGAAAATATGAATACCTTTATGAGTAGCTTGGTTGCTAATGCTGCTTTTTGTTTCACAGTTCCCGGACCGAAAATGGTATGGCAATTTGGCGAGATGGGGTATGACGTATCTATCAATTATCCTAAAGGAGAAGATGATGATAGCCAGAAGACAAGCAGAAAGCCCCTTCACTGGGAGTATGAGACAGAACGTGCCACGTTGGTGGACAGTTACCGAAAACTGATTGCTATGCGTACGTCCAATCCCGAATTATTTGTGGAAAATGCTGCTTTCTCTTGGGAAGCGGATGCCGGTAATTGGGATAATGGGCGTTATCTGACAATTTCAACTACCACGAAACATTTGGTAGTGACCGGTAACTTTACACCTGAGGCAAAAGAATATACGGTTGATTTTCCTGTTGCAGGCAAATGGTATAACTATCTTACAGGTGATGAGGTGGAGATAAATGGCAGTACTCGGAAAATGAAAGTGCCTGCCCATACGGCTTTGGTATTCACTACTTTCAAATAAGAGACATGTCCTTAATATACAAAAGACTGTAAAACTATACTGGATTCATTCATATATCTTAATCAGCATCCGATTCAGCCATTCCCAACGAAAACGGAACCAGCGTCGGGTGCTGATTTGTTTTCCGCCGAACCGGAGTACAAAATCTCGGTAGCCGTGTTTGCGGAACGGGAGTCCGACATCCATAAATTCCAGATGACGGTATCCGCGCTCTTTGGCATCGCGTAATGCCTGCCATACGGCAAGGATACCGGGATATTGCAAGGCGTATGTCTTGCGCATGCCGCCCGAAAACCACAGGTATGCATTGTCGTCGGAGTAGATGCAGGCGCTTCCGCCGATAACCTTGTCTTTGTAGGTTACAATGAAAATACGGCTTTTCCGATTTTGCGTCATCAGCCTTTCCAACTGTAGAAAAAAGTCCATACTGGGGAAATGGCGTCGTATTTTCGCGGAGTAGTTGTGATGAAGCATTTTGGCAAAAGCGCGGATTTCTTCCGGGGTATGTGCCTCTTTTACGTGGGCACCGTTTCTTAATCCTTTCTTGATTTGGCGGATGCGCGAGGGGCTGAAACGGATTTCCGCCCGTTCCACGTTGTGTAGCGAATTACGCACACGCAACCAGTTGATGGCAAAGTAACGGTTCTTGCGGAATACTTTGTAACCGGACAGTGAATTGTCCAGGTTGCGGAATTCGATAAGAAACGCTTCGCGTAATGCTTCGTCTGTGAGACGTTGCAGCATATCGCCGAAAACGCTCTCCTTGTCAATGGTTTCGTCAAAATATTCTCCCATACCGTATACTTCGCACCGTTTGATGATGGATGGGGGGAATATGCGTACGCTTTTACGTATGGCGGCAAGCAGTTTGGCAACGACCGTTCCGCCTTCCGATGCCACAATAAGCAAAGGGGTATATCCCGGAGTCGCTTCGTAGATACGAAACAGTTCCGTAGAGTGGAATGTGTTGGTGCCCGGCAGTTCGGGCACTTGGCTCCCTCGGTAGTATGTAGTCAGTTTCAAGGGCATTGCTGCAAATTTAAAAAAATAATCTTGTATCTTTGCCGCATTTAACGACAAAGTATTCATTTCTAAACGATATACATGTATGGAAAGTTTTAGCGAATTGATAAAAGCCCGTCGTAGCATGCGGAAGTTTACGGAAGAGGAATTGACGCAGGAACAGGTGGTTACGTTGATGAAAGCCGCCTTGATGTCGCCTACTTCCAAGCGTAGCAACGCGTGGCAGTTTATCGTGGTGGATGACAGGGAAACATTGAAAAAACTATCTTTCTGTAAAGAGCAGGCTTCGCAGTTCATCGCGGAAGCCGCATTGGCGGTGGTGGTGACAGCCGACCCGTTGGCAAGCGATGTCTGGATAGAAGATGCTTCCATCGCTTCCATTTACCTGCAACTTCAGGCTGAGGATATGGGTTTGGGAAGTTGTTGGGTACAGCTTCGCGAACGTTTCACTGCATCCGGCATGTCTTCCGGCGAATATGTGCACGATGTACTCGACATACCTTTGCAGTTGCAGGCACTCAGCATCATTGCCATAGGTCATAAAGGAATGGAACGCAAACCTTTCAATGAAGACAACCTGCAATGGGAAAAGATTCACCTTAATAAATATGGAGGGAAATAACGGTGAGCGCGGCAAAAGCAAATAATAACAAGGACACATACAAGGCTACGGCTGTCACGCTGATTGTGTTCGGCGTGCTTTATCTGATAGACAAACTGTTGCATTTTTCTGCATTGGGGTTGCCGTGGGTGATGAACCGGGATAATTTTCTGCTTTATACGGCAATCATATTCCTGATGTTCAAACACGACAAGTCGGTGGGGCTGGTGCTGATAGGCTTGTGGCTTGTATTGAATTTCGGATTGATAACCGCCCTGCTTGGCACAATTTCCGCCTATTTGTTGCCGGTGGCGTTATTGATTGTAGGCGGTATTCTATATTTGGTATCTACAAGATAAGATGAAGAGAAGCATAGAAGATACATCGATTGTATTTATCGGAGCCGGTAACCTGGCTACGAATCTTGCAAAGGCACTTTACTGTAAAGGATTCCGTATCGTGCAGATATACAGCCGGACGGAAGAGTCGGCACGTGCATTGGCACAGGCAGTGGAAGCCGCTTATACCACTGACTTGTCGTCCGTGGCGGTTGATGCGCAACTTTATATCGTTGCCTTGAAAGATGCGGCTTTCGTGCAGTTGCTGCCCGAGATAGTTGCCGGAAAAGAGAATGCCCTGTGGGTGCATACTGCCGGCAGTATCCCGATGGGCATTTGGGAGGGTAGGGTAAACCGATACGGTGTGTTCTATCCCATGCAGACATTCAGCAAGCGGCGTGTTGTGGATTTCCGGCAGATACCTGTTTTTGTGGAAAGCAATTCGGCGGAAGATGCCCGGATGCTGAAAGACATCGCTTCCGTGTTGTCCGGGAAAGTCTACGAGGCTACATCCGAACAGCGCAAGAGTCTGCATTTGGCGGCGGTGTTCACTTGCAATTTCACCAACCACATGTATGCCCTTGCTGCCGAACTGTTGAAGAAATACCGGCTGCCCTTTGAGGTGATGTTGCCTCTGATAGACGAGACTGCCCGCAAGGTACATGAACTCGAACCGCGTCTTGCGCAGACGGGACCGGCAGTGCGATACGATGAAAATGTCATCAATAACCATTTGCGGATGCTTTCCGATGAACCGCGTATGCAGGAACTTTACCGGCTGATTAGTGAAAGCATACACCGGCAAAACAGTTGCCTTGAATAGATGTTGGAAATAAGTAAATAACGGCATGAGTACAATCAATTACGATTTAAACAAAATAAAAGCCCTTGCCTTTGATGTGGACGGTGTATTGAGTGCCAATGTTCTCCCGATGAACGCGGACGGTGAACCGCTGCGTACCGTTAACATCAAAGACGGCTACGCCCTGCATTTGGCTGCCAAATATGAAATTCCGTTGGCGATTATTACCGGCGGGCGTACGGAGGCGGTGCGCAAGCGTTTTCTTGCTTTGGGACTATTGGCGGAGAATATCTATATGGGGTCTTCCGTCAAGATACACGATTACCGCGACTTCCGCGACCGTTACGGTTTGCGTGACGAAGAAATACTGTATGTAGGCGATGACATTCCCGACATCGAAGTGATGCGCACTTGCGGTTTGCCTTGCTGTCCGCGTGATGCTGCCCCCGAGGTAAAAGCCGTGGCGCGTTATATATCCCACAAGGATGGGGGATGTGGTTGCGGACGTGATATCGTGGAGCAGTTTCTTAAGGTAAAAGGTCTTTGGATGGCAGATGAGAAAGCCTTCGGTTGGTAATCCCCTTACCGGTGGTTGATAACCTTTGTCTGTTGGTCTTTCTCCTTGTCTGTTGATAATACATAATTCAAAATTCATAATTTAAAATTCACAATCCACAATGCTGGACAACCTCAACAAATACAAAGTCATTCTTGCGTCCAATTCTCCCCGGCGCAAGGAGTTGCTGGCAGGACTTGGCGTAGACTACGAAGTGCGCACTCTGCCGGATGTGGACGAGTCATATCCCGACACATTGCAGGGAGCCGATATACCTCTTTATATAGCGAAAGAAAAAGCGGATGCTTATCGTAACATGTTGCAACCGGGCGAACTGATGATAACTGCCGACACCATTGTCTGGTTGGATGGACGGGTGCTTGGCAAACCAAAGGACAGGGAAGATGCACTATGTATGCTACGGGATATGTCCGGTCGTATCCATGAAGTTTTTACCGGTGTATGTATCACTACGACAGAATGGCAGCGGAGCTTTGCAGCCCGGACGGAAGTGTGTTTTTCCAACCTGAGCGAAGAAGAGATTACTTACTATGTAGACAAATTCCGACCTATGGACAAAGCCGGTGCGTATGGTGTGCAGGAGTGGATTGGATTTATCGGGGTGGAGAATATCTCGGGCAGCTATTATAACATCATGGGATTGCCGGTGCAACGGCTTTATAAGGAGCTTGTTAAAGTAAAATAGTAGAACTTTCGGGGCTTTCCTTGTCTGTGTTTTACATTTTATGCCTATGAGAATGTCCGTTTCCTTTGGGAAAAACTCTTGTTTCCTTAGGAAGGAATCTTTTGTCTTCCTTAAAGGAAACGAGAATCCTTTTTAAGGAAGAGGGGCGAAATAACTTATGCTCTGTCTTTTAGATGCGGATGATACGGACAATGTGGTGTTTCTCTGATTTATCTGTGTTATCCGTGCCATCAGCATCTGTAAAGAGTGATTATGTAGACCGTTCATGATTTCGTCCCCTCTTCTTTTCTTTATGGAAAACAGGCAGTTCGCCGGGTCAGACCAGGTCCCTGATTAACGGGATATCTTTTTCATCGATACCCAGTCTGATGAGTGTCTCCTTGTCTTTATCGAACATTTCAAGAAATGTGATCCTGCTTCCGCTTTCTGCGGCTGCTTTTCCATATAGTCCGGCTGCCTTTTCCATCTTTCCCAAACGCAAGGCTACGTGTCCGGCATTCAGATAATCTGTGGTAATAGGTTTCAAGGCAAGCACCTTATTGTAATATCGCATGGCCTGTTCGAACTTTCCGCTGACGAACGAGCACCAACCTATAGCGCGCCATGCCTTGATACAATCGTTCTCCATGAAATCCAGTTTGAAGAAATATTGCAAGGCTTCCTCATAGCGTTCCTGTTCTGCCAGGCAACTGCCGATGAAGAAGATGATATTTCTGTTTTCCGGTTGTATGGTTTCTACTTTCTTGTAATACTCCAGTGCTGCTGCAAAGTCGCGCTGTTGGCGGTGACAAGTGGCAAGGTGGCGGATGGTCCACACATGGTCGGGCTTCAGCACATCCGCTTTCCGATAGGCATCGATGGCTTCTTTGTAGCGTTTCTCCTTTTGCAGGCAATACCCGGCTTTCTGGAAGATGTCGGCATCGGCATGATTCATGGCTATTACTTCCTGATAGACGGACAATGCTTCTGCCGGATGTTCTTTCCGGAAGTGAAAATCGGCTGTGGCAACCAGTAATTCCGGTTTGCACAGCATTTCTTTCAGTGCCGGGATGCGGTGTAGGGCTATTTCTTCCTTGAAGATATCACGGAACTCGTGCCGGCGTTGGCTTAACTTGAAGAAGCGGTACAGGTCGTGGATGTATTGGTTGCTGATGACGTCCGGACGCCGTGCATACTGCTGTAGGCCGGAAGACTTGCTTGCTTCCATCAGTTCGTTCAAATCCTGCGATGTCATTTGGCTCAGCATCATGTCACGTTGCGCTTGCGCGATGTGTGCCATTGTAAAACACAGGGAATACTTGTCGCTGTTGCAGAAGAACCCCGATTGCAGTATTAGCGACAGGATGGTGTTCTCTTCCGTAGGCTTCAGTCCGAACTCCCGTATGATACTGGAATGCTGCATATCGAACGGGTAGAACCAGTTATGAGGATCTTGAAAGAACGGATAATTCTTGAGTTGGGCAAACGTGCTCATATACACATCGGCTCCTTCCAATTGCAGTTCGTTCATTTCGCGTATCCTGTTTCCCAAGCCGGACTCTTCAAATGCTTTCTCCCAATCCGGATTACGGTCGTCTTCGTCAATGCTCTCTTCGAAGCCGTACTTCATGTTACGCATGATGGTAGCGTTTTTCATCATTTCCGGGATGATTTCTTCGCGCATTTTCTTGTCTATTTTCTCTGTTTCCCGGCTACGTAATAACTGGACATAAACCCGGTTCAGTTGCTTGCCGAAACTGCCGTCCTCGTTCAGGAGAGACATCTTTGCCGTCAGTTCGGGATATAATTCCGGACGGTTGGAGTGTATGTGCAGTACAATGGCGATAATCACCAGGGCACGCTGGTTCACTTGTGTGTCGGCATGCGTTGCGGCATCCAACAGCCAGGAAAACTTACGCGGGTCGAAACACTCCATCAGGCTGAGCAGAATGGCTCCGGCAAACAGGCATAGGTCAGTTACAGGTAGCAACTCGGATTCCAGATACATCCGGGCTTCCTGTTCTTCTTCCGCTGTCCATCCACTGTTGCCCCATGTGGTAAGGAACAGGTATTGGGCAGTCTCTTCGTGCCGTTGCAGGGCACCGTCCAGGCTTTGCTTATTGTCCGGCATGAGCCGGCACACTGCCATATCATCGGGAAAGGATTCCAAGACTTTCAGCCAGGAAGCCATGCCGTAGCCTGCCACCATGCTCTTTTTGTTCTTATGCAGGGCGTGGTAATAATGGGTGGAAACTTCATCAAGCAGGCAGATGCGTGCCTGTTCGGCAATTTCCCAGGTTTCTGCCAGGAGTTGCAGATAGAGTTTGTGCCGTTCCGGGTCGTTCACGCCTTGACGCATGTATTGCAACATATATTGATAGGACGTCTTCACTTGTTCCAGGCGGTTGCGGAGTGTCCAGTCGTTGCAGTTCCATAAAAAGGCTTCCAGTTGCGTCTGGGCTTCCGTCAGGCGTTTTTGTTCCAGCAGACTGACTATATGTCGATATTGCTCTTGTACGGCTTGCTCGTTCATAAGATTGTATTCATTAATGATTATATGTCACAAAGGTACAAAAAGAGTACCAAAAGGGTTTCACCGATATCTTGAATTTCCTGCGTTCGTCTCAGGTTTTTTGGCTTTCTTAATGAAGCAAAGCATCAGAAACGTACTTGTACCTGTGCCTGTAACAAATTGGAACTTTCCCCCTTATGAGGATCACAATAAGTATATTGTGCCTGCAAGCGGCATTTGGGATAGAACCACCATTGCACACCTGCCACATAGTTACTCTGTTTGTAATCCTGTGCTTTGTCCTTGTTGAGATAGTCATACGATGCTATGATGTCGAACTTCGGAAGTACATGCACGGATGCGGTAGCGTAATATCCGTCGCTCTTTATATGTCCGTCCTTGCCTGCAAGGTATTCAGTGCGCAGGCTGAGGGGTTTTGTCTTGACCGTAGCGCCTGCCGACCAGCGATTGCGTGTATAGTTGTCGCCCACGGCTATCTCCTGATTGATAGAAGATGCGGCTACGGCACATCCTTTGCCTTTGACGAACGAGCCGCCCACCGACAGCCAGTCGAGCGGATGGAACATCATCCCGCCTACTATGTCTTTCTGGTGGTTTTTGTCTTTTTGGTTGATGCCTTGTCCGTTCATGACGGCAAGGTTATAACTCAGTTTCTTTTTGAAAAGGTCACCGTAAATAAGCAGTCCCATGTCACGGCCGCTGTTCGAACCGTATAACGGGTCGCTTCCGTTGATGCCTGCCAGGTAGTTGACTGCCTGCGAATAGCAGTTTATCAGTTCCACATAGCAAGGAGATATCGGGTTTTCGATGGTGTACATCGTCTTGAACTGCCCGAGTCGGACAGTGAGCTGGGGCATGAATTTATATTCCGTATAGGCTTCCAGTATCTTTCCGGTATTGGCAAAGCTATACATGAAGTAGCACGACCATTTATCGGTAATCTTGCCGCGCGCCATGAGTATCGCCCGTTTGATGTCGAAGGTGTTAACGGCTTTTTCGCCGGCATCGTCATAGGTGTATCCCACTTGGGCATAACCTTCCAGCGTGATGCGTTCTTTCAGGGTGTTTACCACATTCTTCAGGTGTGTATCTTGGGCTTTCAGTACATATATGGAGAGAAAAAGAATGCAGGATAGTAGAATTCGTTTCATGTGTGTCGGATAGATGATTAAAAAAAAAGCAACCCTTTTTTCAAAGAGCTGCTTTTTGTATAAATAAGGATTGTTTTATTCGTTGATAGCAGCGATACCCGGAAGAACTTTTCCTTCGATTGCTTCGAGCAATGCACCGCCACCAGTAGAAACGTAAGATACGCCGTTTGCCAAGCCGAACTTGTTGACGCAAGCTACAGAGTCGCCACCGCCTACGAGTGAGAATGCACCGTTCTTGGTTGCTTCTACGATAGCTTCACCTACCGAACGTGAACCGTGGCTGAAGTTGTCGAATTCGAATACGCCCGTAGGACCGTTCCAAAGGATGGTCTTGGAGTTCTTGATGACTTCGGCAAACATCTTTTCTGTATCGGGACCTATGTCCAGACCTTCCCAGTTGTCGGGAATTTCGTTCACCTTGCAGAATTGTGTGTTGGCATCGTTAGAGAAAGAGTCGGCAATCTTGGCATCTACCGCCAATACAAGGTTCACGCCTTTTTCTTTTGCCTTCTTCAACAGGTCGAGAGCCAGGTCCAGCTTGTCGTCTTCGCAGATGGAGAGACCGATTTTACCACCTTGGGCTTTGGTGAACGTATAAGTCATACCGCCTGTGATAATCAGGTTGTCCACCTTGTTCAGCAGGTTTTCGATGATTTCGATTTTAGAAGAAACCTTAGAACCACCCATGATGGCAGTGAACGGACGTTGGATGTCATTCAACACCTTGTCTACGGCTTTCACTTCTTTCTCCATCAGGTAGCCGAACATCTTGTTGTCTTTGTCAAAGTATTTAGCAATCAATGCCGTAGAAGCGTGTGCGCGGTGAGCGGTACCGAATGCGTCGTTCACGTAGCAGTCTGCATAAGAAGCCAGTTTCTTGGTAAATTCTTTCTGGCTCTCCTTCACGGCAGCTTTGGCAGCTTTCTTTTCTTCGTCTGTAGCGTCTTCTGCCAGACCGCGCGGTTTGCCTTCTTCCTCGGCATAGAAACGGAGGTTTTCGAGCAACAGCACTTCACCCGGTTGCAGAGCGGCAGCCTTCACGGCAGCTTCTTCGCCCATGCAGTCGTTGGCAAACTGTACCTCAACACCCAGCAGTTCCGACAGATGCTTAAGGATGTGTTTCAGCGAGAACTTGTCGGTTGCACCTTTCGGACGACCCAGGTGGGAACCGATGATGATACTGCCGCCGTCAGCCAAAATCTTCTTCAATGTAGGAAGAGCGGCACGCATACGGGTATCGTCTGTAATGTTGAAGTTTTCGTCCAAGGGCACGTTGAAGTCCACGCGAACGAATGCCTTTTTTCCGGCAAAGTTGAATTGGTCAATTGTCATAATATTCTGTTTTTATTTAAAAGTGTTACTATTTTCTTTTTGTGACGGCAAAGTTACTATTTATTTCTTTTTTCCGCTATGAAATAATTATTTATTCTTGTCCTTCGCCGCTCTCTTTGCTCACTTTATACTTCCGGCAATAAAATTTGCACATCAATTGCAAACCGCAGTTGTCACATTGGGGTGCACGTGCCTGGCATACATACCGTCCGTGCAGGATGAGCCAGTGGTGGGCAATGGGGATGTCCGCTTCAGGGATGTGTTTTACCAGTTCTTTCTCTACGCTGAACGGGGTGGTACATTTGTCGGACACCAGCCCCAACCGGTGGCTTACGCGGAATACATGGGTATCTACCGCCATAGCGGCTTTGTTGAAAACAACCGATTGGATAACATTCGCCGTCTTGCGGCCTACGCCCGGAAGCTTCACCAGCTCTTCCAGCGTATCGGGCACTTGGCTGCCGAATTCCTTCACCAGCATTTGCGCCATGCCTACCAGATGTTTTGCCTTGTTGTTGGGGTAGGATACGCTGCGGATGTATTCGTATACCACTTCCGGCGTAGTGGCGGCAAGCGCTTCGGGGGTGGGGAAATCCCGGTAGAGGGCGGGAGTAACCATGTTTACCCGTTTGTCCGTGCATTGGGCGGAGAGGATGACCGCCACCAGCAGTTCGTACGGATTGCCGTAATGCAACTCGGTTTCCACTATGGGGCGGTTTTCCCTGAACCAGAAGAGTATTTTCTCGTAACGTTCTTTCTTTCTCATCGCAATTTGTTTTTATGATAATGGGGAGCTACCCTGCCGTTGAAGTAGAGCATGGAGACGATTGTCAGGCAGGCTCCGAACAGATATGCCTTGTCGAAGGAGCTGGCTTCCGCAATGTATCCGCCCGTCAGCATGCCGATGCCTATTCCCACATCCCACGAGGTCAGGTAGGTGGAGGTTGCCGTGCCCCGTTGGCTGTTGGGGGCGAGGTTGACGAACAGCGTGTTGTATGCCGGAAACATGATGCCGAAACCGATGCCCAACAGCAATGCCACGGCAAAGAAGATGGTGCTGCATGCCGCGCTGTTCCACCGGATGATATAGACGCATGCCGAGAGCAGGAAAAAACTGCATACCACGATGTACATGCCTGCCGAAATCACCTGTGTTATCTTCCCCCGGTCCACAACCTTGCCGGAGAAGATGCGCGAGATTGCCATGCCCGCCGCCATTAGCGTGAAGAAGAAGCCGGTAGTGGCATGTATGCCGATTGCTTTGGCATACATGGCCACATAGTTGGTGGTCATCCCGTAAGGAACGGACAACAAAAGCAGGCTGATGCCCGCAGGGATACCTTTCAGCAGGATAAAGCGGTCCAGCGATACTGGTTCGCGCCTGACGGGCGGCTTGTAGGGAGTCTTTACCAGCAAGGCACAGATAAATCCGGCAATGCACGAACCCAGCGAACAGCCGAAAATAGTGGTATAGCTCATACCCGCATCGTGCAGAAACAGCCCCGACATAGGTCCCACTGCCATCGCTATGTTGTTGGAGAGCCCGTAGTATCCCAGTCCTTCGCCACGCCTTGACGAGGGCATAATGTCAATAACCACCGTGTTGCCGCCCACCGTTACCATGCCGAACGACACGCCATGTATGATGCGGAACAGGATGAACAGCGCCAGCGACCCCGCAATGACATAGCCGGCAAACATCGCCATGAAGATGAAGTATGCCAGCAGATACAACGGTTTCCGTGCAAAACTGTCCAGCAGATAGCCGGAGAAGGGACGGATGCACAATGCGGCAACCGTATAGCAGGAGAGGATGATGCCGATAGCGGATTTTCCCGTGCCGAACACTTCGGTCAGATAGAAAGGCAATACGGGTATCAACAGCCAAAAGCCGAAGTACAGCAGAAAGTTGGCTGCGAGGATGAAACAATAACCGGGAGTTACGAGCCGCTCTTTCATGGGGAGTTAATGTTGATTGGGAATGGGGGAAGGAGTCGGAGGAGTTAAGACGATAACTCCTCCGACTCCTGAAAATCAATATGCCGCCTCGAATTCCTTCAGGAAACGTGTGTCGTTTTCGGAGAACAGGCGCAAGTCGTTTACGCGGTATTTCAGGTTGGCAATGCGCTCTATACCCATTCCTAAGGCATATCCGCTGTACACCTTGCTGTCGATGCCGTTCAGTTCCAATACGTTGGGGTCCACCATGCCGCAACCCAAGATTTCCACCCAACCCGTTCCTTTGCAGAAAGGACATCCCTTGCCGCCGCAGATGTTGCAGCTGATATCCATTTCGGCACTCGGTTCCGTAAACGGGAAGTATGAAGGACGCAGGCGGATTTTGGTGTCCTTGCCGAACATTTCCTGGGCAAAGAGCAATAACGCCTGCTTCAAATCGGTGAACGATACGTTGCGGTCTATGAACAGTGCTTCCACTTGGTGGAAGAATGCGTGCGCGCGGTAGCTGATGGCCTCGTTGCGATACACACGTCCCGGACAAAGCACCCTAATAGGTGGCTGGGTCGTCTCCATGATGCGGCTCTGTACGCTCGATGTATGCGTACGCAGGATGATGTTGTGCGATACGTTTTCGGCATTGTTTTCGATGAAGAACGTGTCCTGCATGTCGCGTGCCGGATGGTCTTCCGCAAAGTTCATGGCAGAGAACACGTGCCAGTCGTCCTCCACTTCCGGACCGTCGGCGATGTTAAATCCCATGCGGGCGAATATGTCGATGATTTCGTTCTTTACGATGCTGAGCGGATGGCGTGTTCCCAGTTTTACGGGATAAGCCGAACGTGTAAGGTCAAGGTCATCACAACCGTTGTCCTGGCTCTCGAATTGTTCTTTCAGGGCACTGATTTTGTCCTGCGCTTTGTTTTTCAGTTCATTCAGGCGCATGCCCACTTCCTTCTTCATGTCGGCAGGCACGTTGCGGAAGTCTGCCATCAGTTCGTTAATGGCTCCTTTCTTGCTGAGGTACTTGATGCGCAGCGCTTCCAGTTCCTCGGCGTTAGCGGCTTTCAGCGCTTCCACTTCTTGCAGAAGCTCGTTGATTTTAGCTATCATATCGTTGATGTTATTGATTTCTTAACTATATAAAACGGTGCAAAGATACAATTTTATCATTGTTCCGCTCTCAATCGCCGCATATTATTTTTAGTGGTCTTACGATTATCGCCCGTAGCGCACCACTTTTTCATTTGCAGGAGTTAAAGGGAGTTGGAAGGAGTTATCTCCTTTCGGGACAGGAGTCAAAAACCGGCAACTATACCGGGAGACACGACCGGAGAGACCGCGCAAACCGACAGGCGGAAGCGGACAAACGGAAACGGACCGGTGAAGAACAAACGGATAAGAACACG